>NZ_JADYVZ010000005.1:0-526140 GCF_020194195.1 Bradyrhizobium sp. BRP19
GTCCCCCCACCCCGCCCGAGCTCAGCCCGTGATCTGACGGGGGCCTTTACGGCTCGGCATTTAGGAAACTTTTTCCATATTTGGCGCCGTACTTGAGCCACAATCCCGCGGCGTTCTGATAAGAGACAAGCTTGAATCGCGGGGACGCCTGTGGGGGCTGCCGGCGATTTTCATGGGGTCAGAGGAAGGCGATGTTGCAAATGACGCGACCTTCCTTCGGCATTCGAAAGACATCGAGAGAGCTTTACCCGTCCAGCTGTTCGTAATTTCGGCCGGCCCCATCAAGGGGCTTTCTGGGCGCGGACAGTTGTGCGGCTTGCCTGCTCCGGCGATCCCCGTTCAAGAGGGCAGCCTGGGACAGGTTCGAAACCGGGCATCTTGGGTCGTTGAGTTGGGGGACTTGGGTTGAACCACAGGACGTCACGCGGCACTTACGGGCGTGAGACCGGGATCATCGATCTCGGCCACGAGCCGCCGCTGTCCGTCGATGGTTCTGAAGCCGCGGTGATCGACCGCCGCCGCGTCTCGGTGCAATGGTTCAGCGGGACAATTTTGACCGGACTCTGCGGCGCAGCCCTGATCGGCGGCGCCGTTTTCGCTTCGCTCGACGGCGAGATGACCTTCGCCAAGGTGCCGGAGCGGGTCGAAGGCGCGCTGCGCGGAGCATTCGGCGCCGCCGATCGTGCCGCCACGCTGCACAAGAGCGATCGCCTGCCGCCGCCGAGCGAATCCACCGCCTCGCGCAACGTGATGCGCGTCTCGACGGTTGCCCGCGTCGGCAACCGTGACGTGATGCGGGTGCGTCCGTTCGTGCGGATCGCCGGCAATCTGTCGATGACGACGAGCGATCTGTCGGCGAAGATCCCGCCGTTCAACGCCCAGCGCCTGCTGACCGATGTCGGCTCCGACCCGAAGACGGCGTCCGACGATCCCAACAATCCCGAAGCCGTCGAGCCCGACGCGGAAGTGTCCTTCGTCACCAAGGACCTGTCGCCGGTGCTGCCGAAGGCCAAGATTTCCGCGGTGGTGGCACTCGACGACATCCTGATGCGGGTGCGCGATGCCGCCAATTGGCGCGGCAATGGCGGGGTGCGCTACGCCTCGCTCGCCAACACGGCTGCCGACATCTCCGGCGCGACCGGTCCTTCCGACATGAGAACCGCCTACGCCGCCGAGGCCTCGCCGTCCGATCCCTATGCCGGCTTCGAAACGCGCGTGGTGCCGGAGAACGTCACGCTGCTGCCCAAGACCAAGGAGCAGATCACCGGCGGCAATCCCAACGGCGAACGCGTCCACATGGTCAAGAAGGGCGACAGCGTCGCCGGCGTGCTGCGCGATCTCGGCGCCAATGCCGACGAGATCAAGGCGATCACCGCGACGCTCGGACCGCGCGGCCGCGACGGCGGCCTGAAGGAAGGCGAGAAGCTCCGCATCCTGATGGCGCCCGCAAGCCCCGGCGCCCGCCTGCAGCCCTATCGCGTCGTGGTTGCAAACGACACGATGGTGGAAGCGATCGCGGCGCTGTCCGATCTCGGCAAATACGTCGCCGTCGACGTCTCCAGCATGAATACCGTCGCCGATACTGCGGCCAACGCCAGCAGCGACGACGAGGATGACGATGACGGCTCCGGCGTGCGGCTCTACCAGAGCATCTACGAGACCGCGATCCGCAACAAGGTCCCGATGCCCGTCATCGAGGACATGATCAAGATCTACTCCTACGACGTCGATTTCCAGCGCAAGGTGCAGCCCGGAGATTCATTCGACGTGTTCTACGCGGGCGAGGACGAGGGCGTGACCGCGACCGAGAAGAACGAGGTGCTGTTCGCCTCGCTCACCGTCGGCGGCGAGACCAAGAAATACTACCGCTACCAGAGCCCCGACGACGGCCTCGTCGACTATTACGACGAGACCGGCAAGAGCGCGAAGAAGTTCCTGGTCAGAAAGCCCGTCAACAACGCCATCATGCGCTCCGGCTTCGGCGGCCGCCGCCACCCGATCCTCGGCTACGTGAAGATGCATACCGGCGTCGACTGGTCCACCTCCTACGGCACGCCGATCTTCGCCTCCGGCAACGGCATGATCGAGAAGGCCGGCCCCGAGGGCGGCTATGGCAAGTACATCCGCATCAAGCATTCCAACGGCTACGAGACCGCCTACGGCCACATGTCGGCCTTCGCCAAGGGCATGGAGCCCGGCAAGAAGGTGCGGCAGGGCCAGGTGATCGGTTTCGTCGGCTCCTCCGGCCTGTCGACCGGCCCGCACGTCCACTACGAGATCCTCGTCAACGGCCGCTTCGTCGATCCGATGCGCGTGAAGCTGCCGCGCGGCCGTTCGCTGGAGGGCCCGATGCTGGCAAGCTTCGAGAAGGAGCGCGACCGGCTCGACGGCATGATGAGCGGCCGCGGCGGCGCCATCGCCCGGATGTCGGACGCCACCGGCGGGCCGCTGCAGGTCACCAACCGGTAAGCCGGCAACGCGCCGATATCGGCCGGCGTTTTCAAACAGAATTTCAAACGAGCACGCTACGCAGCGAGGCCGCTTCGCGGCGACACAACGTCAAGTTTTGTTTGCCAACGCCGCAGGACGGGCGAATACTTTCCAAAAAATGGGAGGTCACGCCATGAGAAACAGGCTCGCCTGCGCAGCCCTGATTGCTGCGCTGTTCGCCACAACGAGCGCATCGGCCGACAGCTGGGAGGTCACGAGACTCGTGCCGGGCTCGGCATTACATGGTGTGCACGGGCTCGGTGTCGACAAGGCCGGCCATTTGTTTGCCGGCAGCGTCGCGGGCGCTGCGCTCTACGAGGTCGACATTGCCGGCGGCAGCGCCAAGGTCGCGATCCCGGCACCGGTGGGGATGGCCGACGACATTGCGTTCGCACCCGACGGCACCATGGCCTGGACCGGCTTCCTCGCCGGCGATCTCTATGCGCGCAAGGGCGACGGTCCGATCAAGAAGCTCGCGAGCGGCCTGCCCGGCATCAACTCGCTCGCCTTCCGCAAGGACGGCAGGCTCTACGCCACCACCGTTTTCCTCGGCGATGCGCTCTACGAGATCGACGTCGAGGGCGTCAAACCGCCCCGCCAGATCATGGAGAAGATGGGCGGCCTCAACGGCTTCGAGTTCGGTCCCGACGACAAGCTCTATGGTCCGCTGTGGTTCAAGGGCCAGGTCGCAAGGGTCGACGTCGACAAGGCCGAGCTGAGTGTCGTCACCGACGGCTTCAAGATCCCGGCCGCCGTGAACTTCGATTCCAAGGGCAATCTCGTCGTGATCGACACCGCGCTCGGCCAGCTCGTCCGGGTCGATCCCAAATCGGGCGCCAAGACCATGGTCGCGCAGCTGAAGCCGTCGCTGGACAATCTCGTCATCGACGACAAGGACCGCATCTACGTCTCCAACATGGCCGACAACGGCATCCAGGAGGTCGATCCCGCGACCGGTCATGCCAAGCAGATCATCATCGGCAAGCTCGCTTTGCCCGGCGGCATCGGCGTCACCTCGGAGAACGGCAAGGACACGATCCACGTCGCCGACCTGTTCGCCTATCGCACGGTGGACGGCGTGACCGGCGAGGTCACCGAAAAGGCGCGCATGCACGCCGCTGGCACGACGCTCGAATATCCGATGAGCGCGACGGCGAAGGGCAACGACGTGGTCCTGTCGAGCTGGTTCACCGGCACCGTGCAGGTGATCGACGGCAAGACCGGCGCGACGCGCGACATGCTGCACGACTTCAAGGCGCCGCATGACGCGGTCGTGCTCGCGGACGGCAGCATCCTGGTAGCCGAGCTCGGCACCAAGTCGCTGGTCAAGGTGAGCGGCGAGCACGGCAAGGATCGCACCACGCTGATCGGCGCGCTCGAGGGTCCGATGGGTCTCGTCCGCGGGGCCGGCGACGAGGTTTACGTCACCGAGGCTTTTGCTGGCATCATCTCCAAAATCAACAGCACCGGCGAAAAGACCGTGATCGCCAAGGATCTGAAGATGCCAGAAGGCATCGCGCGCACCGGCGACGGTAAGCTGATCGTCGCCGAAGTCGGCGCCAAGCGGCTGATCGAGATCGTGCCGGAATCCGGCAAGGTCACCGAAATCGCAGCCAATCTCCCGATCGGCCTGACCGGCGCCCCCGGCGGCTTGCCGACGCATATCCCCACCGGCGTCGCAGTCGGCGCGACGGGCGCGATCTACGTCAGCTCGGATGTAGAGAATGCGATCTACAAGGTGGTGAAGAAGTAGGAGCTACGTGCACGGGACTGGCGGGAACCGTCACGCCGGTTCCCCGGTTAGACGCTGACGGAAGCCAGCAGGAGGATCGCTCATGACGCGCCTCTCACGCGACGATGTCGTCAAGGCCGTGGACCGCGCCGATGACGTCACCATTGCCCAGATCATCGGGACCGGCGCGACCGCTGAGGAGCTTGCTGAGGCCCAGGCCTGGCTCGCCAACGATGAGCCGATGATCAACGATCTGCGCCCGCTGGCGCAGGGCCGGGTGCGCGAGCTGGTGGATATTTTGTCGGAGCTGGAGGAGGACGAGGAGGACGGCGTCGAGCCGCGCTCCGCCTCGGCCCCTGGCAACTAGCCAGACAGCAAAACAGGACGCCCCGGAGAGGTGACCCTCCGGGGCGGCTTTCATTTCAGATCCTCACCCTCCGGCTGGTTCACGAGATACTCGGACCGAGGTTCGAGGCCATGATGATCAGCATGTCGCGGAATCGACGGTACGGCCCTGGCCCTCGGCCAGCGGGCCGTCGCCGAGCGCCTGCAACAGCACGTTGAAGACATTAACCCGCACGCACCCGTGCGAACAATTCCGACGGCATCATACCGAACATGTCGCGGAAGGCCGTGCTGAAATGCGCGGAGCTGGAAAAGCCCGCGTCATGCGCGGCCTCGGTCAGCGATTGGCCTTGTGCGACCGCCCGCGCGGCAGCGCCGATCCGGGACCAGATCCGGTAGCGGCGGAGCGGCACACCCGTGACGTCCTTGAAAAGATGCAGGAAGCGCGAGGACGAAAGTCCGGCCCTGCGGCCGAGTTCAGCAAGGGTGTGCGAACCGCTGGGCTGCTCGCGCATCCGCTCGATGGCGGCGGCAATTCTTGCATCTGGCTGCGGACTTGATCCGATCCCAAGCATATCGCGGGCTGCTTGCTGCGCGTCCTCAGATGCGAGGCGTCGCTCCGCGATGGCGCCAAACAGCGCGACGACCGACCTCTCGTCGATCATGTCGAACGCGGCCCTCGATCCGACCTCCTTCATTCGTGAGCGAAGCGCCTCGATATCGCGGCCGAGGGGATCGACATAGAGGAAGGCCATCCGTCCAGCATCGGTGCGGAGATGGTGCAGACTGTTGGGCATGATCAGCACGCTGCGGGTCTCGCGATAAGACGGTGAGCGCGCCCTCGGATCGTTAGCTACGCCTATCGCCCCGTCGAGCGCGACGGCCAGCACGCCGGTGGCATTGCGGTGGGGCGTCAGCCCGAAGGCTGGACCGAGATAGAGCACCCGCGCGTCCCAATCGAGCATCCGCGCCCTCTTTGGTCCGCCGCTGGGCGGCGTGCTGATAGCCAGTTCCTGAAAGCCGGAAGGCGAGGTCATGCCTCATCATAGCGCACCGGCACAGCGCTGCCGATGACCCGGGAGATCATATCGATGGACAGAGTTCTGGTAGACGACGCCGCACAAATCGCCGCTATCCGCGCCGCCGTGACGCGCTACGCGGCCGCCTGGCAGGCCGGTGACCGCGCCGCGATCGCCGCCTGCTACCACGATGAATTCATGCTGCACTATGCCGGCCATAATCCGCTCGCCGGCACTCACCGCGGCAAGGCGGCCGCGCTTGCCACTCTGGCCGAGGTCGCACGCCGCTCCAACCGAAAACTGCTCGCCATCGATGACGTCATGGCCGGGCCGCGGCGCGGCGCCATTCTCGCACGGGAATCATTCAGCCGGGACGGTCGCACGGCTGAATTGGAACGGTTGCTGGTCTATGCCGTGCGTGAAGGCCTGCTGAGCGAATGCTGGGTCTACGACCGCGATCAGGCAGTGGTGGACGCGTTCTTAGCGGATTGAAAACGCCCTCCGCGAGGTTGGCGCGGAGGGCGTGTATTTCATCAGTTCAGCTTCCGCTTCGCCACCGGCGCCTCGAACTGGGTGATCTCGGCGGTCTGCGGCGCCTTGCCGTTGAAGGTCAGCACATTGCCTTCGGACGAGATCGCGACATTGTCGCCGTCCCTGACGTCGCCGGCGAGGATCATCTCGGCGAGCGGGTCCTGGAGGTAGCGCTGGATCACCCGCTTCAAGGGCCTTGCGCCGTAGGCGGGATCCCAGCCCTTGGCAGCGAGCCAGTCGCGGCCCGCGGCATCGAGGCTCAGCACGATCTTGCGATCGGTCAGGAGCTTCTGCAGCCGCGCGAACTGGATCTCGACGATGCGGCCCATCTCGCTGCGCTGCAGCCGGTGGAACAGGATGATCTCGTCGACACGGTTGAGGAATTCGGGGCGGAAGTGCGCCCGCACCATTCCCATCACCTGCTCACGCACCGCCGCGGTGTCCTCGCCCTCCGGCTGATTCACCAGATATTCCGAACCAAGGTTCGAGGTCATGATGATCAGCGTGTTGCGGAAGTCGACGGTGCGGCCCTGGCCGTCGGTCAGGCGGCCGTCGTCGAGCACCTGCAGCAGCACGTTGAAGACATCAGGATGCGCCTTCTCGATCTCGTCGAACAGCACGACCTGGTAGGGCCGGCGCCGCACCGCCTCGGTGAGCGCGCCGCCCTCGTCATAGCCGACATAGCCGGGAGGCGCGCCGATCAGCCGCGAGACCGAGTGCTTCTCCATGTATTCGGACATGTCGAGGCGGACCATCGCGGTCTCGTCGTTGAACAGGTACTCCGCGAGAGCCTTGGTCAGCTCGGTCTTGCCGACGCCGGTCGGCCCTAAGAACATGAACGAGCCCGTTGGGCGGTTCGGGTCCTGCAAGCCGGCACGCGAGCGGCGCACGGCGGTTGCGACCGCACGCACGGCCTCGGCCTGGCCGACGACGCGCTTGCCGAGCTGCTCCTCCATCTTCAGGAGCTTCTCCTTCTCGCCTTCCAGCATCTTGTCGACGGGCACGCCGGTCCAGCGCGAGACCACCTGCGCGATGTGGTTGGCGGTGACCGCCTCCTCCATCATCTCGCCCGAGTTCTCCTTGGCTTCGATATCGGCAAGCTGCTTCTCGAGCTGCGGGATCCGTCCATAGGCCAGCTCGCCGGCCTTCTGGAATTCGCCGCGCCGCTGCGCATTGGCGAGCTCGACACGCAAGCCGTCGAGCTCGGCCTTCAGCTTCTGGGCGTCGGAGAGCTTGTTTTTCTCCGCGCTCCAGCGCGCCGTCAGCGCCGCCGACTTCTCCTCGAGCTCGGCCAGGTCCTTCTCCAGGGTCTGGAGCCGGGACTTGGAGCCGACATCGCTTTCCTTCTTCAGCGCCTCCTGCTCGATCTTGAGCCGGATGATCTCGCGGTCGAGCGAATCCAGCTCTTCCGGCTTGGAATCGACCTGCATCTTCAGCCGCGCCGCGGCCTCGTCCATGAGGTCGATCGCCTTGTCAGGCAGGAAGCGGTCGGTGATGTAGCGGTTGGACAGCGTCGTCGCCGCAACAAGCGCGGAATCGGTGATCCGCACGCCGTGATGCTGCTCATACTTGTCCTTCAAGCCGCGCAGGATCGAGATGGTGTCCTCGACCGAGGGCTCGCTGACGAAGATCGGCTGGAAGCGCCGCGCCAGCGCGGCGTCCTTCTCGACGTGCTTCTGATATTCGTCGAGCGTGGTCGCGCCGATGCAGTGCAGCTCGCCGCGCGCGAGCGCCGGCTTGAGCAGGTTGGAGGCGTCCATCGCGCCGTCGCCCTTGCCGGCGCCGATCAGCGTGTGCATCTCGTCGATGAACAGGATGAAGGTGCCCTCGCTGCCGGTCACTTCCTGCAGCACGGCCTTCAGCCGCTCCTCGAACTCGCCGCGGTATTTCGCGCCGGCGATCAATGCACCGAGGTCGAGCGAGAGCAGCTTCTTGTCCTTGAGGCTCTCCGGCACGTCGCCGTTGACGATGCGCAGCGCGAGGCCTTCGGCGATGGCGGTCTTGCCGACGCCGGGCTCGCCGATCAGGACGGGATTGTTCTTGGTCCGACGCGAGAGCACTTGAATCGTGCGGCGGATCTCCTCGTCGCGGCCGATGACCGGATCGAGCTTGCCGTCGCGCGCGGCCTGGGTGAGGTCGCGGGCATATTTCTTCAGCGCGTCATAGGCGTTCTCGGCGGTCGCAGAATCGGCCGTGCGGCCCTTGCGCAGCGCCTCGATCGCGGCGTTGAGGTTTTGCGGCGTCACGCCGCCCTTGTTCAGGATGGTGCCGGCTTCGCTGGTCTTCTCCAGCGTCAGCCCGAGCAAAAGGCGCTCGACCGTGACGAAGCTGTCGCCGGCCTTCTCGCCGGCCTTTTCGGCGGCATCAAAAGTGCGGGCCAGCTCGGGCGCGAGATAGATCTGCCCGGCACCGCCGCCGGAGACCTTCGGCACCTTGTTGAGGGCGTCCTCGGTCGCCTTCAGGATTGCACGGGAATTGCCGCCAGCGCGGTCGATCAGGCCGGCAGCGAGCCCCTCATTGTCGTCCAAGAGGACCTTCAGCACGTGCAGGGTGGAGAACTGCTGGTGCCCCTCGCGCATCGCGAGCGACTGCGCGGACTGGATGAAGCCCCTGGAGCGTTCGGTATACTTCTCGATGTTCATCTTTTCTGTCCCTCGGCCTGCCCTCGGGGCCCTCTCAGGCACCCCAAACGGCATCTTCATTGGGTTTCCAATTACCGCATTGACGTTTCTCAACCGGTAACGGTCGTCTTTTGCCGGCGTTGCCGCCGACCTGAGCCAGATGTGGGAAGCAGGTTGCGGATGCGAAAGAGGCTACTTCACAATTTCGTGCGCGGACGGGCGGGCTTGGCGGTCGCGGGCCGAATCCCTTAAGTAGCGGCATGACAGCCAGCCATACCGCCGAGATCACCGGCCTCTACCGCTACCCGATCAAGGGCCTGACGCCGGAGCGCCTGTCGCACGTTCCTTTGCGGGTCGGCCAGACCCTGCCAGCCGACCGCCGCTACGCTATCGAGAACGGCCCGAGCGGGTTCAACCCCGAAGCGCCCGAATGGAAGCCGAAAATCCAGTTTCTGATGCTGGCGCGCAATGAGCGGCTGGCCGCGCTCGACAGCCGGTTCGACGACGAAACCAATTTGCTGACCATCCGCAAGGACGGCCAGGTCGTCGCCAGCGGCGATCTCGAGACCGCCGCCGGGCGCGCCGCCATCGAGGCCTATTTCCGCGAGAACTTCCAGCCCGAGTTGAAGGGCCCGCCCAAAATTCTCTCCGGCCGCGACCACAGCTTCTCCGACGTCGCCCGCAAGGTCGTCTCCATCATCAATCTCGACAGCGTCCGCGCCATCGAGACCATGCTCGGCGGCGTCGCCGTGCATCCGCTGCGCTTCCGCGCCAATCTCTACGTGAAAGGCTGGCCGGCCTGGTCGGAGCTCGACCTCGTCGGCCAGACGCTCGCGATCGGGCAGGCCAGACTGAAGGTGATCAAGCGCATCGTCCGCTGCCCGGCCACCAATGTCGACCCCGAGACCGCCAAGCGCGATCTCGAAATCCCGCCCACGCTCTCGCGCCATCTCGGCCATATGGACTGCGGCATCTATGCCGAGGTGATCGCCGACGGTGACGTCGGCGTCGGTGATGTGGTGGCGGTGGAAGAGCCGAAGCTGCTGTGAGTCGGCACCGGCTCAACACACTCCGTCATTGCGAGCGCAGCGAAGCAATCTAGAGATCTATCCGTTGAGACAGTCTGGATCGCTTCGTCGCTTCGCTCCTCGCAATGACGAGCCTCAATTCGGCATCACATACGCATAGATCTTGCCGCGCGAGACCGGGGCTTCGCGGACTCGGTTGCCGTTGTTGCCGGAGATCATGATCGGATTACCCTGCGCGTCGATGCCGGTGATGATGCCGACATGACCGCCGCGGCGGCCGCGCGACATCACGGCGATGGCGCCGACCTGCGGACCCGAGATGCGCGTGCCGTAGCGCGCGAACGAGCTCGCCATGTCGGAGCCGGTGCCACGATGGCCGGTATGCTCCAGCACCATGTTCATGAAGCGCGCGCACCACAGGCGGCCGCGCCCGGTCGGATTGCCGCCGATATGGCGGCGTGCCTCGGAGACGAGACCCGATCCTCCGCTGAAGCCTCCGTTCATGCCGGCACCGCTGGCATTGGCATTCGGATCATAGCTCGCCCGGGTGTCGGCGAAGCCGCTTGCCTGCAATTGCGCCGCGCTGCGCTCGAAGCGCGAACTGCGGGCATGATGGCGATAGTGACGGTGGTGATGATGTCTGGCGTGATGCACGTAACCGTGCCGCTCTGCGCTATGACGATGATACGGCCGTGCCGAGGCCGGAGAAACGAACACGGCGAACGCCGCGAAGAACAGCGCCAGCGCGACAACACAACGCGACAGGCGAGACGCAAACAACTCGAACATTCTTCATCCTTCTTGACACCCCCACTTCCCGCCGGCCCGTGCAATGGCCGACATCCGTTTGGCCGTTAAGCCGCCCGATGTGGCGAGAAAAAGACGCAACGCCCGCGAATGGCTGCAATGATTTTGTGTTTGTGCTCGGCGCTGCTGCCGCATTGCCGACAACAGAATTAACTGCGATCCTCGAACACGGCTTGAAACAGAGGGAAACGGTTAATGCCCCACGCCACGACCAGGGACGGCGTCCGCATCTATTTCGAGGAGGCGGGCCAGGGAACGCCGATACTTTTTCTGCACGAGTTCGCGGCCGACTACACCAATTGGGAGCCGCAGATGCGCTACTTCTCGCGTGGCCATCGCTGCATCACCTATTCGGCGCGCGGCTACACGCCGTCGGACGTGCCTGACGGCGAGGTCTACACCTACACGCATTTCTACACCGATGGGCTTGCGGTGCTCGATCATCTCGGCATCGAGCGCGCGCATCTCGTCGGTCTTTCGATGGGCGCCTATTCCTCGTTGCAGATCGGGTTGAACGCGCCGCAGCGCGCACTGTCGATGACGCTGGCCGGCGTCGGCTCCGGCTCGGAGCTCGAGAACCTGGAGACCTGGCGCACGCAGTGCCGCGCCAATGCCGAGCAGTTCGAGACGCTGGGATCGGTGGAAGTCGCGAAAGTCACGCGCGAGGCGCCGAGCCGGATTCCGTTCCTGGTGAAGGATCCACGCGGGCATGCCGATTTCTACGCCGCACTGGCGCGGCACGATGCCATGGGATCGGCGCGCACCATGCGCGGATTCCAGGGCGGCCGTCCCTCGATCTACACGATGACGGACGCGATCAGAGGCGCGGCAACACCCGCGCTGATCATCTGCGGCGACGAGGACGAGCCTTGCATGGGCGCCAGCCTGTTCCTGAAGAAGCACCTGCCCGCGGCGGGGCTCGCGATGTTTCCGAAGTCCGGCCACGTGCTGAACCTGGAGGAGCCCGCGCTGTTCAACGAGAGTGTCGAGCGGTTCGTGACGCTGGTGGAAGCAGGACGTTGGCCGGTGCGGGACCCGCGGTCGCTGGTTTCCCACTAGCTGTCATTCCGGGATGCGCCGAAGGCGCAGGCCCGGAATCCATCGGGCTGCAGGCGCTGTTGGACGATGGATTCCGGGCTCGATGCTTCGCATCGCCCCGGAATGACGGAGAGAAACTACTTCCCCCCGCCGCGGCTCAGCAAGAACACCGCCTGCTCGCCGAACATGTTCCACACCCACCAGGGCAGGTTCAGCGGCACCGGGCGGCCGTAGAGATCGAGCGCGACCGAGCGCTCCATCTTGACGTTGATCTCGTCGCAGAGCTGCACGAAATCCTTGATGGTGCAGAAATGGATGTTGGCGGTGTCGTACCAGGTCGCCGGCAGATTCTCCGTGCGCGGCATGTGGCCGCCGATCAGGAGCTGGAGCCGCATCTTCCAGAAGCCGAAATTCGGGAACGAGACGATGGCGCGGCGGCCGATGCGCAGCAGGTTCTCCAGCACGACCTTCGGCTGCCGCGTCGCCTGCAGCGTCTGCGACAGGATCACGTAGTCGAAGGCATCGTCGGGATAGTTGACGAGATCGGTGTCGGCATCGCCCTGCACCACCGCGAGCCCCTTGGCGACGCAGCGGTTGACGCCCTCGCGCGACAATTCGATGCCGCGGCCGTCGATGCCGCGGGTCTCCAGCAGCTGAAGCAGATCGCCGTCGCCGCAGCCGACGTCGAGCACCTTCGAGCCCGGCTTGACCATCTCGGCGACCAGCCGATGATCGGCGCGATAATCACCGGATGGCCTGGCGGCAACGCCGTCCAGCGGCAACACTTCCTGCACGGACATCGCTAACGGTCCTCGAGGTTGAGCCCGCGCGCCTTGCCAGCCGATTGCAGGAAGGCGCGGGAGATGTCGAAGAATTCGGGCACGTCGAGCAGGAAGGCGTCGTGGCCGCGATCGGTCTCGATCTCGGCGAATGACACGCGCGCGCTCGAAGCGTTCAGCGCGTGCACCAGCGCGCGCGATTCCGAGGTCGGAAACAGCCAGTCGCTGGTGAAGGAGACCACGCAGAAGCGGGTCTTGATGTCGGCGAAGGCCTTGGCCAGCACGCCGCCATGGTCGGCGGCGATGTCGAAATAGTCCATCGCCCGCGTCAGGTAGAGATAGGAATTGGCGTCGAAGCGCTCGACGAAGGACGAGCCCTGGTAGCGCAGATAGGATTCGACCTGGAAATCGGCGTCGAACGAGAAGGTCGGCAGCTCGCGGTCCTGCATGCGCCGGCCGAACTTGCGGTGCAGCGCCGCATCCGAGAGATAGGTGATGTGCGCCGCCATCCGCGCCACCGCGAGCCCGCGATGCGGATGGATGCCGCGATCGGCATAGCCGCCACCGTGCCAGTCGGGGTCGGCCATCACGGCCTGGCGGCCGAGCTCGTGGAAGGCGATGTTCTGCGCCGAGTGCCGCGTCGCGCAGGCGATCGCCAGCGCGGAGTACACGCGGCTAGGATAGGCGGCGGTCCATTGCAGCACCTGCATGCCGCCCATCGAGCCGCCGACGACCGCAAACAGCGTGTCGATGCCGAGCCGGTCGATCAGCATCGCCTGCGCGCGCACCATGTCCGGAATGGTGATGACGGGGAAGTCCAGGCCCCAGACCTTGCCGGTGGCGGGATTGATCGACGCCGGCCCGGTCGAGCCCATACAGCCGCCGATCACGTTGGAGCAGATGATGAAGTAGTGCTTGGGATCGATGGGTCGGCCGGGACCGACCAGCGTCTCCCACCAGCCCGGCTTGCCGGTGACGGGATGTACGTTGGCGACATGCTGGTCGCCGGTCAGCGCATGGCAGATCAGCACCGCATTGGAGCGATCGGCATTGAGCTCGCCATAGGTCTGGTAGGCGATCTGGAACGGGGTGAGATCGACGCCGCAATCGAGCCGCAGCGGCTGCTCGGCGCCGAAATGCGCAACCAGCGAGCTTGGATGATCCACCTCGTGCGATCGCTCATCGGCGCTGATCGCAGGACTCGGTATCGACTTGACGCTACCCATCTCGGACATCGACCTCGTTTGCGACTGGCTGCTCGACCGCGCCGCTGACATCAGGCCATGAAAAACCCGGCCTGAACGATAGGTTCGGCCGGGATCGGAAGCGTCCCCGGCCTGTTTAGCGAGTTTTTTAACGTGGCTGCAAGCCGGCCGGCTCAAATGACCACGGAACGGGCAAAAGCTACCGTCTTGGGCGGTTTTCGTCAAGTCGCGGCCCGGATCGGCCCAATTCGCCTCTGCCGCAACGCCTGCAAAGCACGTCATTTCTCTTTGCTTTCGCCGCCACGACTGCCTAATCAGGACATCCCCATCGGAACGATCGACGACCAGACATGTCCCAACGTCCGCCCGCGCCACCATCGCTGCAGGAACTGCGCAAGGAGATCGACGCGATTGACGAGGGCATGCATCGCCTCCTCATGCAGCGCGGCGAGATCATCGATCGCCTGATCCAGGTGAAGCAGACCCAGGAGGTCGGCTCGGCGTTCCGTCCCGCGCGCGAGGCTGCCATGATGCGCGAGATCGTGCAGCGTCATCGCGGCCTCCTGCCGCTCGACACGGTCGAGAGCATCTGGCGCGTCATCATCTCGACCTTCACCTATGTGCAGGCGCCGTTCTCGGTGCATGCCGACATCTCGGCCAGCGAGGCGGCGATGCGCGATTCCGTGCGCTTCAATTTCGGCTTCACCGTGCCTTACGTCGCGCATTTCAGCGCACAGGCCGCGGTCGAGGCGGTAGCGAAATCCAAGGGTGATCTGGCAATGGTCTCGGCGACCTCGAGCCGCACGCCATGGTGGCTGGAGCTGGAAGCGGACGGCGCACCGAAGATCATCGCGCGGATGCCCTTCATCGAGCGCGCCGACCATCCGGCCGCCTTGCCGGTGTTCGCGATCTCGCGCGTTGCGGACAGCGCCCTGGTGACGGAGGTCGAGACGTTCAGCGTGCGCGTCTCCGGATGGAACGCCGAGGTCGCCCGCGCGCTGTCGCCGCTCGCCGAGATCGTGGCCGTGCCCGATACCGCCTTCGACGGCGCGGCGCTGCTGGTCTCGGTCACCGGCGCGACCAGCATCGACAAGATCAGGGCTGCCCTGATCGAGGCGGGGGCCTCGGTGCGCTCTGTGGCCCTCGTCGGCAGCCACGCAACGCGCTATACGGTGCCCCCGACCGGGCCGAAATCGTAAAATCGCGAGCAGCCCAGCCTATCCGGAGTCCAAGATGTCCCGCCCCGTGCCGAATCCCGGCATTCTCGATATTGCGCCCTACACGCCCGGCAAGAGCCCGGTGCCGGAGCCGGGCCGCAAGGTGTTCAAGCTCTCCGCCAACGAGACGCCGTTCGGCCCCTCGCCCAAGGCGATCGAAGCCTTCAAGCGCGTGGCGGATCATCTGGAAGACTATCCGGAAGGCACCTCGCGCGTGCTGCGCGAGGCGATCGGCCGCTCGTTCGGGCTCGATCCCAACCGCATCATCTGCGGCGCCGGCTCGGACGAGATCCTCAATCTGCTCGCGCACACCTATCTCAGCCAGGGCGACGAGGCGATCTCCACCGCGCACGGCTTCCTGGTCTACCCGATCGCGACGATGGCGGTCGGCGCCAGGAACGTCGTCGCGCAGGAGACCAATCTCACTGCCGACGTCGATGCCATCCTGAAGGCGGTGACGCCGAAGACGAAGCTGGTCTGGCTCGCCAACCCCAACAACCCGACCGGCACCTATCTTCCGTTCGACGAGGTCAAGCGGCTGCGCGCCGGCCTGCCCTCGCACGTGCTGCTGGTGCTGGACGCCGCCTATTGCGACTACGTCTCGCGCAACGACTATGAGATGGGGATCGAGCTCGTCGCCACCACCGAGAACACGGTGGTGACGCACACCTTCTCCAAGATCCACGGTCTTGCAGCGCTGCGCATCGGCTGGATGTTCGGGCCCGAGCACGTCATCGATGCGGTCAATCGCATCCGCGGTCCCTTCAACGTGTCGACGCCGGCGATGTATGCCGCGGTCGCCGCGATCGAGGATACCGCGCATCAGGCGATGTCGAAGCAGTTCACCGAGACCTGGCGCAACTGGCTCACCGAGGAGATCGGCAAGCTCGGGCTGAAGGTGACGCCGAGCGTCGCCAATTTCGTGCTGATCCATTTCCCGACGGACAAGGGCACGACCGCCGATGACGCCGACGCGTTCCTGACCAAGCGGGGGCTCGTGCTGCGCGGCTTGAAGAACTACGGCCTGCCGCATGCGCTGCGCATGACCATCGGCACTGAGGAGGCCAACCGCCTCGTCGTCGAAGGCTTGCGCGACTTCATGGGCGGCAAATGAGCGCGCAGGCGCACTTCCAGCGCGTGGCGCTGATCGGCTTCGGCCTGATCGGCGGCTCGATCGCCCGCGCTGCGAAGCTCCAGGGGCTTGCCGGTGAAATCGTCACCACCGCACGCTCGGAGAAGACACGCGCGCGTGTCGCCGAGCTCGGCATCGTCGATCAGGTGGTGGCGACCAATGCGGAGGCCGTGAGGGATGCCGATCTCGTCATCCTCTGCATTCCCGTCGGCGCCTGCGGACCCGTAGCGCAGGAGATCGCGCCGCATCTCAAGCCGGGTGCGATCGTCTCCGACGTCGGCTCGGTCAAGGGCGCTGTGGTCCGCGACATGGCCCCGCATCTGCCGGGCGGCATTCATTTCGTGCCGGCGCATCCGGTGGCAGGCACCGAGCATTCCGGCCCGGATTCGGGCTTCGCCGAGCTCTTCATCAACCGCTGGTGCATCCTGACCCCGCCTGATGGCAGCGACGCAGCGGCGACGGAGCACCTGCGCGCGTTCTGGGCGGCGATGGGCGCCAAGGTCGAGGTGATGACGCCGGATCATCACGACCTCGTGCTCGCCATCACCAGCCACCTGCCGCATCTGATCGCCTACACCATCGTCGGCACCGCCGACGAATTGGCGCAGGTGACGGAATCCGAGGTGATCAAATTCTCCGCCGGCGGTTTTCGCGATTTCACCCGCATCGCGGCGTCCGATCCGACGATGTGGCGCGACGTCTTCCTCGCCAACAAGGAGGCCGTGCTGGAGATGCTCGGCACCTTCACCGAGGATCTGGCAAAGCTCACCCGCGCGATCCGCCGCGGCGACGGGGAGGCGCTGTTCGACCACTTCACCCGCACCCGCGCCATCCGCCGCGGCATCGTCGAGATCGGCCAGGATTCCGCCGCGCCCGATTTCGGACGGCCGCATGCGGCGCTGAAGAAGCCGTGAGCCTGTAGCCCGGACAATGCTGCGTAGCCCGGATGGAGCGCAAGCGTAATCCGGGACAGTGCCAGCTGTGATCAAGAACCCCGGATTGCGCTGCGCTCCATCCGGGCTACGGGAGCCAACTAATACAGCGGCGGGATCTGGCCGACCTTGACCGGGCCGAGCAGCACGGCACCGTCGACGAATTTTAGCGGGAAGCTCCGCGCTTTCTTGCCTTCCAGCGTGCTCTCGGTACCGATCGAATTGATGCCGGCGGCAACGCCGGCATTGGCGTTCTGCTTGATGACCTTGCCGAGGCCCGGCACGGCGCGGTCGAGCGCGCCGAACAGATTGTTGAGGTCCTGCGACTTCACGCCCGGCGCAACGCGGTCCAGCGTGGCCTGCGGCACGCCCTCCTCCAGCATCTTCTCGATGCCGAGCGCCGGGATCACGCGCTCGAGGCCGGTCACCGTCATCTGCAATTCGCCGTCGAGCCGGCCGTTGGGCGACAGGCCGAGCGTGCCGGCCGCGACCGCGATCATCTCGCCCTGCTGAATGCGCGACTGCACGATCTCGATGTGACCGCCGGCGGCCTGGATCTCGCGGAAGCGCTGCGGCCACGGTTTGGGCGTGAGGTCGGAGAGGCCGGTGATCTTGGCGCGGGTGTCCGCCTCGAACGGCTCGGCGAGCAGCGGATGCACGCCCTGGATGCTGCCCTGCGCGACATGGAGCACGGTCTCGATCACCGGATGATCGGCCGGCGAGCCATCGGCAAGGCGCCCGTGCAGCTCAACCTGCTTGGCGCGCGCAAGCGGCACCTGCACGCTGCCATCGAGACGGTTGAGGCTGGGGTCGTCGAACACGATGGAAGCCCGATCCGGCACAGCCGGCAGACCCGCCACACTGGCGCGGCCCTTGCTCCAATTCACGGTGAAGGTGTTTTGCGTAATGCCGTCGATCAGCGTGGCGGGCGCTGCGAATTCGGCGATGATGCGCTTGGGGTCGTAGACCTGGGCCACGACCAGGATGTTGTCGAGCTTGGCCGTGAACGGCGTCTTGCTCGCGTTCTGCGAGACCAGGGCGACGCTGGCGCCGGAGCACTGGACCTCGAAGCGGAACGGGAAGCCGGCGATCGAGCGCTTGGCACAATCATAGATGCGGCCGGCCTTGGCCTCCTGCGCCCGCCAGGCGTCGGCGACGATTTCGGCCTGCCACGCCGCATAGAACCAGAAGCAGGTCCAGCCGACGGCGAGGACCAGGACGAGAACGGGGGCGATGAAAAGGCCCCAGCGGGAGCGGCGGCCAGTGGCAACGGTCATATTGGACATGCGGCGACCCTTTGACGCCAGATTCAGGCAAATGTAAGCGGGGCGGGCCTGCGACGAAAGGCGCAGAAATCGCTTCGCTTGGGCGCAGGGTTCTGGTAGCCGTCCCCGAAATGTCCGAAATCACCCTCCCCTCCGTCACCACAGCCAAGGGCGACCTCTGGGTGTTCGGCTACGGCTCGCTGATGTGGCGGCCGGGCTTCGATTTCGAGGAGCGCGTCCCGGCGCGGCTGGTCGGCGAGCATCGCGCGCTCTGCGTCTATTCCTTCGTGCATCGCGGCACGCCGGAGAAGCCGGGCTTGGTGCTCGGACTCGACCGCGGCGGCGCCTGCCGCGGCATCGCCTTCCGCGTCGCCGAGAAGAACCGTGCCGAAGTGGTCGCATATTTGCGCGCACGCGAGCAGGTCACCTCGGTCTATCGCGAGGTGATGCGCTCGGTGTGGCTGGAGAACGATGCACGCCAGCGCGTCGCCGCTCTCGCTTACGTCGTCGACCGCGGTCATGTGCAATATGCCGGCCGCCTCTCGCTGGCCGAGCAGCACCGCCATGTCGTCCAGGGCCACGGCCAGTCCGGCGCCAACCGCGACTACGTCACCGCGACGGTGAAGGCGATCGAGGCCGAAGGCTTTCGCGACACGCAGCTGCATCAGCTTGCATTGATGCTGCATGGTGATGCGCATTCCCTGCACGCGGCGGCTCGGGACCAGGATCGGGAAAGCCGCTAAAGCATGACCCGGAAAAGTGCGAAGCGGTTTTCCGGAAAGATCATGCGTAAACAACAACCTAAAGCGCGATGAAGATTCATCCCAATCTCATCGCGCTTTAGCCGGTCGGCGCGTAGCTCGGCGCCGAGCCGATCAACTGCTCCTGCTCCTTCCGCCCTGCTTCGACGAGCCGGGCGGTCGCGTCCTCGATCGCCGCTTGCACGCGTGCGAGAAACTCGTCCTTCGGCAGGCCCGGCGGCAACGGTTCGAGAAACTCGACCACCAGCGTGCCCGGGTAGCGCATGAAGGTGCGGCGCGGCCAGAACAGGCCGGAATTGAGCGCGATCGGCAGGCACGGCACGCCGCAGGAGGAATAGATCTGCGCAAAACCGGTCTTGTAATCGGGCGGCGCGCCCGGCGCACGGCGCGTGCCTTCCGGAAAGATCACGAGCTGCTTTCCACTGCGCACCGCCTCGCGCGCGCGCCGCGTCATATCGAGCAGCGCCTTCACGCCGGCATTGCGGTCGATCGCGATCATCCCGGTCTTGACCAGGAACTGGCCGAACACCGGGATCTGCATCAGCTGGCGCTTGAGGATGAAGATCGGGCGATTGAAAAAGCCCGGCAGCACGAAGGTCTCCCAGAACGACTGATGCTTGGCGACGATCAGCAGCGGTCCTGTCGGGATCTTCTCCACCCCGCGGAATTCCACCTTGATGTTGCAGACCAGGCGCATCAGGACCAGCGTGGCGTTGGCCCACCATTGCGCCACCGTCAGCATGGCGCGCGGCGGCAGTGCAAAGGTCGGCAGCGCAACGATCGCCAGACAGACCAGCACGGCGTAGAACAGCACGTTGAATACGAGCGATCGCAGGAAAATCAGGAACATCGATGGTCCGATCAATTGGCCTGCGCGGTGGCGGGCCGCTTCGGTTGCTGACCTGCAGGCTGCTCCGACATCTCAGGCCAAAGGTCAATCCCGAAATCCTCCAGCCGCACCCTGAGCTCGGCCGCAACGTACTTGACGTATTCGGACAGGAGCAGCCGCAGCGTCGAGCCTGAGATCCACCACGGCTCCTCGCGCCATTTTTCGCCGACCACCGCGAACGGGATCAGCGTCGTCCGCGGCATCGCATGCGAGAATTCCACCAGCGCGCGCGGCATGTGATAGTTCGAGGTGACCACGATCAGAGACGTAAACCGGCGCCCCTCGGCCCAGCGCCGCGCCTCCGCGGCGTTGCCGCGGGTCGAGAGCGCGGTGCGGTCGAGGTCGACGCAGCAGGTCATGAAGGACTGATTCTCCGGCAAGGTGCGGGAGATGTCGTTCGCCGTCGAGGTCGGATGCACGCCGGAAATCAGGAGCCGCCTGCCGTAGCCGGCAGCCAGCAGCTCCATCGCGTCCGATACCCGCGAGGAGCCGCCGGTCAGGACCACGATGCCGTCCGCCTTGCGATCGGGTACTTTCTCGGCCCCGCGCAATTGCGCCAGGAACGCAATGAAGCCCGCCGCCGCGCCGACGAAGGCGAGCGCGATCGTCGACACGATTGCCGCGCGCAGCCAGCCGCGCGGCAGTTTCGGCGATCGATCGTCGGTCGGCGAGCTCATGCGATGTCAGTGATCCCTTCCCGATCTGATTTTATGACGTTTTGAGGCGAAGTGGAGTCCGGTTTCTTCACCCTCTCCCCTTGTGGGAGAGGGTCGCATAGGCGGCCGCCGGCCGCCGTTCTTAAGAACGCCGATGCTTTGCATCGGCTATGGCGAAAGCGGCGAGACGGGTGAGGGGTTCTCTCCGCGCATTCACCTCGACATTTGTACGCGTGGACAGAACCCCTCCTCCGGCGCTTCGCGCCACCTTCTCCCACAAGGGGAGAAGGGAAGAAAAGAAACTCAATCAACATCGTTCAATGTCGCGAACAGCGTTTGGCGCGAGGCGACTGCGGTAATGGCGCCGATCAGGACGGCCTGAACCGCGAGCACGATGTAGCCGGAGGGGCGCAGCGAGAAGGTGCCGAGCAGCGCGGCGAACTGGTCGCCGACGGGAGTCCCGGAAAACCAGCCTGCGATGGACTCGGAGAAGCCGAACATCAGCATGGCGGCACCGCCGCCGATCACGCCGCCCTCCAGGCCCAGCCTGAGGAAATGACGCAGGAAGTGGTTGGCGATGTAGCGGTCGCCGGCGCCAACGAAATGCAGGACCTCGACGATCGGACGGTTCGCCGCCATTGCGCCGCGCGTCGCGAACGACACCGAGATGATGGTTGCGACGATGACGAGCGCGAGGATGCCGAGGCCGGCCAGCACGGTGGCGTTCGTCATCAGGCGCATGCGCTCGATCCAGGCGCGGTGATCGTCGACGCTGGCGCCCGGCGCGACCTGCGCCACGCGCGCGCGCAAGGCGCCGAGATCGAGCGGCGTGCCCGGCTGCACGCGCGCGATGATCATGCGCGGCACCGGCAGATCGTCCATCGACAGGCCGGTGCCGAGCCAGGGCTCGAGCAGCTTGCCGCTCTCGTCCCTGGTGAACGGCTTGACCTCGACGATACCGGCTTGCGTGCGCATCGCTTCCGCCACGGCGGCGGTGTCGCGATCGAGATCGCGGCCGGCCTGCGGACGAATCTGGATGGTGATTTCGCTCGCGACATCCGATTGCCATTCGGCGGCGGAGGCACTCACCAGCAGCACCGTGCCCGTGGCCATCGAGGCGAGGAACGTCATGATGGCGACCACCGCGAGCAGCGCTCTGCCGTGGATCGAGGCGCGCGGCACGATCGGCGACATGTTGCGCGCCTTGGCCGGAAGCTGCGGACGCTCCTGCCCGAGATCGACCAGCACGCCGCGCTCGTCCAGCCTACTCATAGACGTGCAGCCGTCCCTGGTGCAGCACCAGGCGCCGCGCCTCGTACTGGTCCATCAGGCCGATGTCGTGGGTCGCGATGATGACGGCGGTGCCTGATTTGTTGAGCTCGATGAACAACCGCAGCAGCCGACGGCCGAGCGTCGGATCGACGCTGCCGGTCGGCTCGTCCGCGAGCAGCAGCTGCGGCCGCGAGATCACGGCGCGCGCGATCGCGGCGCGCTGCTTCTCGCCGCCTGACAGGATCGGCGGCAGCGCGTCCATGCGGTCGCCGAGGCCGACCCAGCGCAACAGATCGATCACCTCCTTGCGGTAGCTCGACTCGCTGCGGCCCATGACGCGGAATGGCAGCGCGACGTTCTCATAGGTCGTCATGTGATCGAGCAGGCGAAAATCCTGGAGTACGATGCCGATGCGCTTGCGCAGGTCTGCGATCTCGTCCTTGCCGAGCTGCGAGATGTCGTGGCCGAACAGATTGACGAGGCCCCGCGTCGGTCGATGCGACAGGAACAACAGGCGCAGCAGCGACGTCTTGCCGGCGCCGGACGGTCCGGTGAGAAACTGGAAGGAATGCGCGGGGATCTGGAAGGTGAGGTCGCGCAAAATCTCCGGCCCCAGACCGTAACGCAATCCGACATTTTCGAACCGAACCAAGCTCAGCTCCGTTCGAGAGGAGGCGCGGGCCGCCTTGCGGCGCTCCGCCATACGCGATCAACGGGTTTTGCCGCCGTTATGGTTTCCGGTTCGTTAACGGTCGCCCAGTAGCATAAGGGGCGCCCGGTCTCCGCGACCGTGGCATCGTCAAGACCTTCGTTCATGCATCAAGGCTCGTCCATGCATATCGTCTGCCCCCATTGTATGACATCCTACGCCATCAAGCTCGCGAGCCTTGGGGCGAACGGGCGGGCGGTCCGCTGCTCCCGCTGCAAGGAGACCTGGATCGCCCACGCCGAGGATGCCATCGAGGAGGCGTCCGTTCCGGCCATGGCCGCGGCCAGCCGAGCCGACGACCAGTCCGACCTCGCCGAACAATGGAACTCCTATGCCAAGGACGACGGCGCCACTGATACGCCGGTCGTCGATAGTCCCTCGATCGCCAGCGACTGGCCGGATGAGGAGACCCGCGAGACCGAGGACGAATGGTCGGCAGCGGCCCGGCAGGCCGAAGAGGAGGCCGTCGGCGCGCAACACCAGTCCTGGTTCCGCAGCCTGTTCCCCCGCCGCGGCGCGCGGGTGAGCCGCCCGGTCGCCACCACAGCTCCGCGCAAATCCTATCTTGGCCTGCCGACCGCCTGCGCCGCGATGGGCGCGCTGGTGCTGGCACTGGTGCTCTGGCGCGGCGACGTGGTGCGGCTGCTGCCGCAGACGGCAGCGTTCTACAAGATGGTCGGGCTCGAGGTGAACTTGCGGGGTCTCGCCTTCAAGGACGTCAAGCTCTCCAGCGAGACCGTGGACGGTAAACAGGTGTTGGTGATCGAGGGCGTCATCGTCGGCGAGGGCAAGAAGCCGCTCGACATTCCGCGGCTGCGTTTTGCCGTGCGCGACGTCCAGGGCGCGGAGATCTATGCCTGGAATGCGGTGCTGGAGCAGACCGTGCTGCGGCCAGGTGAGCGCGCCTTCTTCCGCTCGCGCCTGGCCTCACCGCCGCCGGAAGGCCGCAACATCGACGTTCGTTTCTTCAACCGGCGCGACATTGCCGGCGGCAGCGTATAATCGCCCCCCAGGGGAGGTTGATACCAAGGTTCGTCTCATGCCGAAGATCTTGATCGCCGACGACGAGGATTCGATGCGCGCGCTGGTGGCGCGCGCCATTGCCATGGACGGCCACGAGACCGTCACCGCCCAGGACGGTGCAGAGGCGCTGGAGATCCTGACCCGCGAGGATGGCGCCTTCGACCTATTGCTCACCGACATCCAGATGCCGGTGATGGACGGCATCGCGCTGGCGCTCTCCGCGGCGCGCGATTTTCCCGACCTGACCATCCTGCTGATGACCGGCTTTGCCGACCAGCGCGAGCGCGCCTCGAACCTGAACGCGCTGGTGCATGACGTCGTGACCAAGCCGTTCTCGGTCGCCGATATCCGCACGGCGGTCGCCGATGCGCTGGCGGCGAAGAAGGGCTAGCGTCGGCGGTATCCCCACATCGTCATTGCGAGCGCAGCGAAGCAATCCAGACTGCCGTTGCGGAAAGGCTCTGGATTGCTTCGCTGCGCTCGCTATGACGCAAACTGTGGCGCGATCGTAGCCCGCATCAGCTCAGCGATATGCGGGAACAATGCCCCGGATGTCGCTGCGCTCATCCGGGCTACGAGACCTGAGCCGTCCCTCAAAACTCCTTCAGCAGCCGCTCGAGATAATCGAGCTCGATCTGCGGCCGCGAGGGATCGCCGAGACGGCGGCGGAGCTCTTCGAGAATGCGGCGGACACGCTGCGTGTCGATCTCGCCGGGAATCTTGACCGTGTAATCGTCGCCATATTCGCGCCCATGCAGCGGCCGGCCGAGCGGATCGGTCTGGTTGCCGCCGCTCTGCTGCCGGCCGGCACGCTGGCCGGGGCCGTCGCCCTGGCCGTCGCCATCGCCCTGCTGCATCGCCTCGGCCATCTTCTGCGCACCCTTGCGCATGGCGTCGAGTGCCTTGCCCTGCGAGTCCACGGCGCCGTCGGCATTACCCTCGCCGAGCTTTGATCCGGCATCGCCCATGGCACCGTCGGCTGCGTCCAGGCTGCCGTCATCGCCCTGGTCGCCGTCCTGATCGCCGTTCTGGCCGGGCTGGCCCTGTTCGCCTTGCTGCCCCTTCTGGCCCTTCTGTGCCTGCTGGCCCTGCTGACCCTTCTGCCCTTTCTGGGTGAGGCCGCGCTTGGCAAGCTCGTCCTGCAGCTTCTTCAGGCGGTCGCGCAGTCCCTGCTGGTCCTGCTGCAGCTCCGACATGGACTGATCGCCCTGCTGCTGCTTGCCGCGCGAGCGGTCGCGCCGGGAGTCCTGGCCCTGCTTGAACGTCTTGTCGCGCAATTGCTGCTGCTTGCGGATCATGTCGCCGAGCTCATTGAGCGCCTGCTCCATGTCACTCTCGCCGGACTGCCCCGGCTGCGCCATCTGCAGGCCTTCCAGCATCTGCTGGAGCTGGTCGAGCAATTGCTTGGCGGCATCCTTGTCGCCGGAGCGCGACAGGCGCTCCATCCGGTCGATCATGTTCTGCAGATCCTGCTGACGCAGGACCTTGGTGTTCGGATCGAGCGGCCGCGCCAGCTGCTGCGGGTCATTGTTGTTGCGGAACTGCTCGGCGAGCTGGCGCATGAAATCGTTCAGCGCCTGACGCAGATCCTGCGTGAGCTTCTTGATCTCCTCGTCGCTTGCACCGCGCTCCAGCGCCTGCTTCAGCGCCTCCTGGGCCGCGCGCAACGCCTTCTCGACGTCGGAGATCTTGCCGTCCTCGATCGTCACCGCAAGCGCCCACAGGCTCGCCACGACCTCGCGCAAGGCATCGTCGGTACGCGCCGCTTCGAGCTGCCGGGCCACGCTGTGCAGGCCGAGATATTGTCCCGGCTCCGGCGTGAACATCTCGGGCGCGATCATCAGCCCGTCGAGCGCGGCAAAGACGTCCGAATTCTTGTTGGCGTCGAGCGCGAGGATGCGGCGCTGCTCGATCAATGCACGGGCCAGCGGCTTGGTGAAGAGCCGCTCGGGCAGGCGCATGTTGAACGGCTCGCTGGCGGCCTCGTTGCCGGCCTCGTCCTTGGCCGTGAGCGTCAGCGTGACCTCGGCGCCGGCATAGGGATCCTCGCTGAGATCCTTCACGGATTGCCCGACGCCGTTGCGGGTGCGCGCATTCGGCAGCGCGAGCGGGAATTTCGGCGGCTGGAACAGCGGCCGCGGCGCCGTCCTGCTGTCGCCATCACCGGCGGCGGCCTTCGGACCATCCTTGGGGCCATCCTTGGCACCATCTTTGGCGTCGGTCGGCCGCGGGGCGAATTTCGCCTCGGCGCCGGTGACGCCGTAATCGTCCTCGATCTTGTAGGAGAGCTGGAGCGCGCCGCGCGCCTGGCGCTCCGGGTCCTTCGCGAGCGCGATCGTCGGCGGACGATCCGGCGTGGCGGCGAAGGCCCATTGCGGCTGGCCGGAGGGCGCCCGGACATGCGCGGTGCCGTCGCCGGAAATCGCGAAATGCCTTTCGTTGGTCCCCTTGGGGCTGGCTTCGGCCGGGGCGACCTCCTTGAGGCCGCCGGAGACGGCGACATCCAGGTTGCCGCCGGAGGAGCGCACGATCAGGGTCGAGCCGGCGGGAACGGCAAGCGGGCCGCTGGCGGGCAGCGCCGCGGCTTCCTTGTTGGCGGCCGACAGGATGACCGGCGGCCTGCCGGTGTAGAGCGGCGGCGTGACCCAGGCATCGACGCGAACATTGGCCGGCGCCAGCACCCCGTTCCAGTCGAAGGCGGCGCCAAGGCGCATCGCACGCTCGTCACCCGCGGCAAAGAAGGTCGCGACCAGCATCACCATCACGAGGGCACGCAGCGCCCAGGGGTCGTGAAGCGCGAGCCGGGGCTGCGGGACACCGGCGCGAATGCGCTTGATGGAGGCGAGCGTCCGCTCGCGCTGCGCCTGCCACAGCGCCTGCGCGACCGGGTCCTGTGAGGTCAGCGTGTCCGTGAGCGTGGTGGCCGGGCGGTGCCGGATGCCGGAGCCACGGTCGAGCCGGGCGAGCGCTTCCTCGCGGCTCGGCCAGCGGAAGCGAATCAGCGGGAACAGGGCGGCCGCCGCGATCGCGGCGAAGAGGGCGAGGCCGACGGCCCTGGCCGTGAACGGCAGCGCCAGCCAGAGGCCGGCCCAGGACACCACCAGGAACAGGCCGACGACGGTCAGAAGGCGCGCCGCATTGGGCCAGGCACGCTCCCACGCGATGGCATAAGTTGCCCGATCAAGGGCCTGCGCCAGCTTCAGCCGCGACAGCGCATCGCCGTTGCGGATCGGGTCTGACGGCTCGGGGGTGACGCCGTTCAATCAACTCTCCAGGTTGCCCGGTAGAGCAGAGCCTATCACAACGGCAGCACTGAGGCATCCGTTCCCGTACGGGAGCGCCTCCTTTTCCCGCATAACACGAGGACGTGACTGGCCGGGTGCAACCCCGTAATTTCCGCGCGCCAATCTCGAGGGAAACGAAGGAAACGCCATGGACAAGAAGATGCACGACAAGGGCCTGGAAGTCCGCAAAGCTGTGCTGGGCGAGGCCTATGTCAACAACGCCCTGAAGAACGTCGACGATTTCAACCGCCCGTTCCAGGAGATGCTCAACGAATATTGCTGGGGCACGGTGTGGGGCCGCGAGGAGCTGCCGCGCAAGACCCGCAGCATGCTCAACATCGCCATGATCGCGATCCTCAACCGTCAGCACGAGTTTCGCGCGCACCTGAAGGGCGCGCTGACCAACGGCGTCACCCGCGAGGAGATCCGCGAGATCCTGATGCAGGTCGCGATCTATGGCGGCATGCCCGCCGCGGTCGACAGCTTCCGCATCGCGCGCGAGGTGTTCGCGGAGATCGACGGGAAGGCGTGAGACCCAGCGCCCATCTCATGGGTCCCGGGCTCATCGCTTCGCGATGCCCCGGGACGACGAGCGGAGAACGATCGCCGCTTCACGTACAACGACGAAGAGATAAGGAAACACCATGGACATCGGATTCATCGGGCTCGGAAACATGGGTTTCCCGATGGCGCGGCGGCTGATCGAGGCGGGGCACAGGCTCGTCGTATTCGACACGCGCAAGGAGGTTATCGGCAAGCTGGTCGCGCGCGGTGCCCTTGCCGCGTCGTCGCCGAAGGACGTCGCTGACCAGGCCGAGACCGTCATGGCGAGTTTGCCTTCGCTGCAGGCTTCACTCGACGTCGCAACGGGAGCGAACGGCGTGATCGAGGGCAGGCGCGCCAAACGCTTCGTCGATCTCTCCACCGTCGGCTCGGCAATGGCTGTGAAGATTCACGGGCTGCTCGCGGAGCGCGGCATCGTGCAGATCGACTGTCCCGTCTCCGGCGGCGTCGGCGGCGCCGAGAAGGGCACGCTTGCCGTGATGGTGTCGGGCCCGAAAGCCGAGTTCGAGCTGCTCAAGCCCGCGCTCGAGGTGATCGGAAAGGTGTTCTTCATCGGCGAGAAGCCGGGCGCGGCGCAGACCATGAAGCTGGCCAACAATTTTCTGTCGGCGACCGCGATCGTGGCAACGTCGGAAGCCGTGGTGATGGGCGTGAAGGCCGGGCTCGATCCCGCCGTGATGATCGACGTCATCAATGCCGGCTCGGGCATGAACACCGCGAGCCGCGACAAGTTTCCGCGCGCGGTGCTGCCGCGCACCTTCGACTTCGGCTTCGCCACGGGATTGATGGTGAAGGACGTGCGGCTGGCGCTGGAGGAGATGAAGCAGCTCGGCCTGTCGATGGAGGTCGCCGACGCGGTCGGGCGGCTGTGGGAGACCGTGATCCGCGCAGAAGGCGCCGAGTCCGATTTCACCGCGGCCATCAAGCCGATCGAGAAGAAAGCGGGTGTGATCGTAGGCGGAAAAAACTGACGTTCAGCGAAATAGCGCGGTCGTGCTGAATCTGCTCGACAGTTCAAGCGGTTTTGCCCGACGGCCACGCATCATTCCGAAACCCCCAGTCTACTGTGCATGGGGTTGTTTTGCAGGTTTTGGTAGCGGCCTCACAGCCACGGCGCCGGCGTGTCCATTGCAATGAGCTGCTCCACCTCGATGCGCGGGCGCACCACGGCGTATTGGTCGCCCTTCACCAGCACCTCGGGCACCAGCGGCCGGGTGTTGTAGGTGCCGGCCTGCACGGCGCCATAGGCACCGGCGGTCATGATGGCGAGGAGATCGCCGGGCGCGGGCGTCGGCAGCGTGCGGTCGAGGGCGAGATAATCGCCGGTCTCGCAGACCGGGCCGACGACATCGGCCTTGATGGTGGCGGCGCCCTTGGCGGGCTGCTTCACCGCCAGGATGTCGTGATGCGCCTCGTACAGTGTCGGGCGGATCAGGTCGTTCATGGCCGCGTCGATGATGACGAAATTCTTGCCGTCGCCGTGCTTCACATAGATCACCTTGGCGACCAGAATGCCGGCATTGCCGACGATCATGCGGCCCGGCTCGAACATCAGCGTGCAGCCGAGATTGTGGCTGACGCGCCTGACCATGGCGGCATAGGCGGCGGGCGCAGGCGGCGCCTCGCGATCCATGTAATAGGGGATGCCGAGGCCACCACCGAAATCGACGTGGCTGATGTCGTGGCCGTCCGCCCGAAGGGTCTGCACGAATTCGGAGAGGATGCGGAACGCGGTCTCCATGCTGGATAGGTCGGTGATCTGGCTGCCGATATGCACGTCGGTGCCGGTCACCTTGATTCCGGGCAGCTTCGCCGCGCGCGCATAGACCTCGCGGGCATGCACGATCGGGATGCCGAACTTGTTCTCGGACTTGCCGGTGGAGATCTTTGCGTGCGTGCCGGCATCGACGTCGGGATTGACGCGGAGCGAGATGCGCGCGGTCTTGCCCATCTCGGTCGCCAGGCGCGACAGCAGCTCGAGCTCCGGCTCGGATTCGACGTTGAGGCAGAGGATGTCGGCGGCGAGCGCCGCGCGCAGCTCTGCTTCCGTCTTGCCGACGCCGGAGAACACGATCTTGCTGGCGGGAATGCCGGCGGCCAAAGCGCGCTTCAGCTCGCCGCCCGAAACCACGTCGGCGCCGGCGCCGAGCTTGGCCAGCGTCCGCAGCACCGACTGGTTGGAGTTCGCCTTCATGGCGTAGCAGACCAGCACCTTCTCGCCGGCAAAGGCCTCGGTGAAGACGCGGTAATGCCGCTCCAGCGTTGCGGTCGAATAGCAGTAGAACGGCGTGCCGACGGTGGCGGCCAGCTCGGACAGGTTCACCGCCTCGGCGTGCAGCACGCCGTTGCGATAGTCGAAATGGTTCATGGCGCAGGCTCGGTTGTCCCGGCTTATTTCTTGCCGGGAGGTTCGTCCAGGAGCGGGTCGAGAATAAACGATTTCTTCCGGCCCTTGGCCGCCGCGGGCGCAGCATCCGCGCTGGCCGTGGGTTCGAACAGGCTCGGCGCCTTCTGGGCCGCGGTCTCGGGCTCGACGGGTGCGGCGCCGGTGGCTGCGGGGGCGTTGGAGGCGGTCGGCGGCAGATCCAGCGGGCCCTTGCGGCCGCAACCTGCAAGCGCGAGCGCCGTCAGGCTCAAGACAATGATGGCCCACCCCGAGCCGGCCGGGCGAAACTTTGACGTCACGACGAAATCCCCACTACGCGCGGCGCACCATACAGAGATTGGCGCGTTCTGGCGAGGGCCGGATGACCATGAAACATAAGCGAAATTTTGCCCTCAGCCCAATTTTCGCTCTTTTTCCAGCCGCTTCGCCCAGGCCTTGGCCTGGGACGTCACGTTCTTCGGCGCGGTGCCGCCGAAGCTGGTCCGGCTCTTCACCGACGATTCGACCGAGAGCACGCCGAGCACGTCCTTGGTGATTTTGGACTCGATCGCCTGCATTTCCTTGAGCGGCAGTTCGTGCAGCGCGACGCCCCCCTCGGCGGCCTTGGCGACGATGCGGCCCGTGACGTGGTGCGCCTCGCGGAACGGCATCCTCAGCGTCCGCACCAGCCAGTCGGCGAGGTCGGTCGCCGTGGCATAGCCCTCGCCCGCGGCCGCCTTCATCTTGGGTTCGTCCGGAACGAGATCACGGACCATGCCGGTCATGGCGCGGATTGCCAGCGACAGCGCGGCAAAACCCTCCATGGCGCCCTGCTTGTCCTCCTGCATGTCCTTTTGATAGGCGAGCGGCAGGCCCTTCATGACGATCAGGAGGCCGTTGAGCGCGCCGATGACGCGGCCGGTCTTGGCGCGCACCAGCTCGGCGGCATCCGGGTTGCGCTTCTGCGGCATGATCGAGGATCCCGTGGTGAACTTGTCGCTGAGCCGGATCATGCCGACCAGCGGCGAGGTCCAGATCACGATCTCCTCGGCAAAGCGCGACATGTGCACGGCGCAGATCGCGGCGGCCGACAGCGTCTCCAGCACGAAATCGCGGTCGGAGACGGCATCGAGCGAGTTCGCCATCGGGCGGTCGAACAGGAGCGCCTTCGCGGTGGCATGGCGGTCGATCGGGAACGAGGTGCCGGCGAGCGCAGCCGCGCCCAGCGGCGATTCGTTCAGGCGCTTGCGGGCGTCCTGGAAGCGGCCGCGGTCGCGCGCCGCCATCTCGACATAGGCCAGCAGGTGATGGCCGAACGTGACGGGCTGCGCCGTTTGCAGATGCGTGAAGCCGGGCATGACGGTTGCGGCGTGCTCCAGCGCGCGGTCCACCAGGGCCTGCTGGAACGCGGCGAGCGCGGCATCGGTCTCGTCAATGACGTCGCGGACGAACAGACGGAAGTCGGTGGCGACCTGGTCGTTGCGCGAACGCGCGGTGTGCAGCCTTCCGGCGGCCGGGCCGATCAGCTCCGACAGGCGGCTCTCGACATTCATATGGATGTCCTCGAGCGCGCGCTTGAATTCGAAGCCGCCCTTGCCGATCTCTGACAGGATTGTGTCTAGACCCTTGCCGATATTTTTCGCATCAGAAGCCGTGATGATGCCCTGATTGGCCAACATCGCGGCGTGGGCCTTGGACGCGGCAATGTCCTGGGCGAAGAGGTGACGATCGACGTCGATGGAGACGTTGATCTCTTCCATGATCTCGTCGGGGCGTTCCGAGAACCGGCCGCCCCACATCTTGTTGCTCATGATCCCCTGCTCACGCCTGATTTGCCGCACGTTTGCTGGCCGCGGCCAGCCGTATTAAGAGGCCCCTGATAGCCATATCTGCGACCGGATGACAAACGATATGCTCGACCAGAAGCCCTCCGCCACGCGCCGCATCCCCTTCGTCATCGCCGCCGTGGCGATCGTCGGGCTGGCCGGCTTCGCCGCGCTGTACGGGCTCGGCCCGAGCCGGGCGCCCTTGGGCGATCCGACCTGCAAGGCGGCGGTGGCGACGGCGCAGAAGATCGCCCCGCTCGCCCATGGCGAGGTGGCGGCGCTGACCATGGCAAGCGCCCCGCTGAAGCTGCCCGACCTCACCTTCGAGGATGCCGAGGGCAAGCCGAAGAAGCTGTCCGACTTCCGCGGCAAGACCCTGCTGGTGAACCTCTGGGCCACCTGGTGCGTGCCCTGCCGCAAGGAGATGCCGGCGCTGGACGAGCTCCAGGGCAAGCTATCGGGCCCGAATTTCGAGGTGGTGGCGATCAACATCGACACCCGCGACCTGGAGAAGCCGAAAACCTTCCTGAAAGAGGCCAACCTGACCCGGCTCGCCTATTTCAGCGACCAGAAAGCCAAGGTGTTCCAGGATCTTAAGGCCGTGGGACGGGCACTGGGCATGCCCACCTCCGTGCTGGTCGACCCGCAGGGGTGTGAAATCGCGACGATCGCGGGGCCGGCGGAATGGGCGAGTGAGGACGCGCTCAAGCTGATCCGCGCGGCAACCGGCAAGGCCGCCGCGGCGCTTTAAGGGTTTAGGCCGTCACATTGAGATTGCCGCCGACGCCGGGGGCGACATTGGCGAGCGAGGGCTGGCCGGTGCCGAGCAGCGTCAGGACGGTGGATTTCTCCATATCCGCGTTCTGCTTGGTCAGCGTCGCCGCGATATTCGACTGCAGCGCGCCTTGCTGTGCGGCCAGCATGCTGCTGACCATTGCCATCATGTCCATTACGCGAACCCTCGTACCGGCCGTAACCTAGGCGCGAGAGGTTAACGCGACATGAATTGTCATGGAGCAGTACGGGCAATCGTGTCCCGGACAAGGGGCGGCACGCAAGTGACGCACCGCAGAGCCGGGACCTAGCCTTCAGCGCGCGGTTCCTGGGCCTCGGCTCTGCGGCGCTCCGCGCTGCGTCCGGGGCACAAGGCCACCTTACCGCGTCGGCACCGGCTTGGCGCCGCGGTAGTCGTAGAAGCCGCGCTGGGTCTTGCGGCCGAGCCAGCCGGCCTCGACGTATTTGACCAGCAGCGGGCACGGGCGGTACTTGGAGTCGGCTAGCCCCTCGTGCAGCACCTGCATGATGGAGAGGCAGGTGTCGAGCCCGATGAAATCGGCAAGCTCAAGCGGACCCATGGGATGGTGGGCGCCCAGTTTCATCGCCGCGTCGATCGCCTCGACGTTGCCGACGCCTTCATACAGCGTGTAGATCGCCTCGTTGATCATCGGCAGCAGGATGCGGTTGACGATGAAGGCCGGGAAATCCTCGGAGACCGCGACCTGCTTGCCGAGCTTGCCGACGAAGTCCTTGGCGGTCTCGAAGGTGGCGTCGTCGGTGGCGATGCCGCGGATCAGCTCGACCAGTTCCATCAACGGCACTGGATTCATGAAGTGAATGCCGATGAAGCGCTCCGGGCGGTCGGTGGCGGCGGCGAGGCGCGTGATCGAGATCGAGGACGTATCGGAGGCGACGATCGCCTCCGGCTTCAATACGGCGCAGAGCTCGTGGAAGATCTTGCGCTTGACCTCTTCCTTCTCGACCGCGGTCTCGATGACGAGGTCGCAATCGGCGAGATCGTCCAGCTTCTCGGCTAGCTTGATACGCGCAATCGCCTTGGCCCTGTCGTCCTCGGTGACGGCCTTCTTGGAGACCTGACGCGCCAGATTGCCGTTGATGGTGGCCATGCCCGACTTGAGGCGGTCGGCCGAAACGTCGTTGAGCACCACGTCGAAGCCAGCGAGCGCCGCGACATGCGCGATGCCATTGCCCATCTGACCCGCGCCGATCACGCCGACCTTCTTGATCACTGCCGCCATATTGTCATCCACCGGAACGGCGCGCGGGGGGCGCGCCCTGCCTTTCCCCTCGAGCCGGGAGGTCCGATTTAATCAGAACCTTGGCTCGAAACCTAGATTGGATCGTCTCCAAGGCGCGCCCACGCCAAAGAAAACGCCTCAGAAACGCAGCACCGGCCGGAGTTTATACCTCCGGCCGGTGTTTTCGATGCCTTTTACTTGCCGAGCTTGCCGAGTTCGGCCGTCAGCTCCGGAACCGCCTGGTAGAGATCGGCCACCAGGCCGTAATCGGCGACCTGGAAGATCGGCGCGTCCTCGTCCTTGTTGATCGCAACGATCACCTTGGAGTCCTTCATGCCGGCCAGATGCTGGATGGCGCCGGAAATGCCGACCGCAACATAGAGCTCGGGGGCCACCACCTTGCCGGTCTGGCCGACCTGCCAGTCGTTCGGCGCATAGCCGGCATCGACCGCGGCGCGCGAGGCACCGACACCGGCCCCAAGCTTGTCCGCGAGCGGCTCGATGTACTTGGCGAAGTTCTCGCGGCTCTGCATGGCGCGGCCACCGGAGACGATGATCTTGGCCGAGGTTAGCTCGGGGCGATCACTCTTGGCGACTTCCTCACCGACGAAAGTCGACAGGCCCGGATCGGCCGCCGCCGCCACGGTCTCGACCGGGGCGCTGCCGCCCTCGCCTGCTGCGGTGAAGGTCGAGGTGCGGACCGTGATGACCTTCTTGGCGTCCTTCGACTTCACCGTCTGAATGGCGTTGCCGGCATAGATCGGGCGCTCATAGGTATCGGGCGCGACCACCTTGGTGATCTCCGAGACCTGCATGACGTCGAGCAGAGCGGCGATGCGGGGCATCACGTTCTTGAAGCGCGAGGTCGCCGGCGCGACGATGGCGTCATAGCCGGACGCCAGCGACACCACCAGCGCAGCCAGCGGCTCGGCCAGATCGTGCGCGTAGAGGTCGCCATCGGCGAGCAGCACCTTCTTCACGCCAGCGAGCTTGGCAGCGGCATCCGCCGCGGCCTTGGCGTTCTGGCCGGCGACCAGCACCTCGACATCCGCGCCAAGCGCGGCGGCTGCGGTCAGGGCCTTGTTGGTGGCGTCCTTGAGCGACGCATTGTCGTGTTCGGCAATCAGAAGCGTCGTCATCAGAGCACCCCGGCTTCGTTCTTGAGTTTCGACACCAGCTCGGCGACGTCCTTGACCTTGACTCCGGCCTTGCGGCCCGCGGGCTCAGCCGTCTTCAGAACTTCGAGACGCGCGGCGATGTCGACGCCGTAATCGGCGACCGTCTTCTCCGCGATCGGCTTCTTCTTCGCCTTCATGATGTTGGGCAGCGAGGCGTAGCGCGGCTCGTTGAGGCGGAGATCGGTGGTGACGATCGCCGGTCCCTTCAGCTTCACGGTCTGCAGACCGCCATCGACTTCACGCGTCACCTTGAAGTCGGTACCTTCGATCTCGAGCTTGGAGGCGAAGGTCGCCTGCGACCAGCCGAGCAGCGCGGCCAGCATCTGGCCGGTCTGGTTCGAGTCATCGTCGATCGCCTGCTTGCCGAGAATGATCAGGCCCGGCTGCTCTTCGTCCGCAACCTTCTTCAGGATCTTGGCGACGGCGAGCGGCTCGACGGTGCCGTCCGCCTTCACCAGGATGCCGCGATCGGCGCCCATGGCAAGACCGGTGCGGATCGTCTCGGACGCCTGCGCAGGTCCAATCGAGACCACCACGACCTCGGTGGCCTTGCCGGCTTCCTTCAGGCGCAGCGCTTCCTCGACAGCGATTTCGTCGAAGGGGTTCATGGACATCTTGACGTTGGCGAGTTCAACGCCCGATCCATCGCCCTTGACGCGGACCTTGACGTTGTAATCGACCACCCGCTTTACCGGCACTAAGACCTTCATCGATCCTCTTTCACTCAATTTGGGAGGGGGGTTATCAACTGGCGCGGAACCTAAAGGCCCGATCTGCCCCGGTCAACGCGCGAACGGGTCTAATTTTGGCCTTCTGAAATGCGGGAGCGCGATGGGTCAGCGGTTCTGGCCGGGAACCCAGAGCACGTCGCCGGCGCCATTGCCGTTCACGACCCGGCTGGCCACGAAGAGAAAGTCGGACAGGCGATTCATATATTGGATGCCAGCCGCGCTGACCGGCTCGCCCGGCTGGGCCGCCAGTTCCACGATCACGCGTTCCGCCCTGCGGCATATCGTGCGCGCCACATGCAGATGGGCCGCGGCCGGCGCGCCGCCGGGAAGCACGAAGGAGGTCAGCGGCGCAAGCTTGTCGTTGAGCGCGTCGATGTCGCGCTCGAGCCGCTCGACCTGGCTCGCCACCACCCGCAGCCGCTCCGCCTTGCCTTCCCGTTCCGGCACCGCGAGATCGGCGCCAAGATCGAACAGATCGTTCTGGATGCGGCCGAGCATTGCGTCGAGCTCGGGCATCTCCGCGGTGTAGAGCCTGACCACGCCGATCGCCGCGTTGGTCTCGTCGACGGTGCCATAGGCCTCGATGCGCAGATCGTATTTCGGACGGCGCTCTCCGGTTCCGAGCGCCGTCGTGCCATCGTCACCGGTCTTCGTGTAGATGCGGTTCAGCACCACCATGATCAGCGTCCCATCGCCCAGACCGCGAGCATCGCGACGATGATCGCCACGAACTGAAGCAGCACGCGCCAACGCATCAGCTTCTGCGAGGTGTTGGGCGAGCCGCCGCGCATCATGTTGATGAGCCCGAGCAGCAGCACCAGCGCCACGGCGCCGGCTGCGGCCGGCAGGATGAAAGTACTCAGAAAAGATGCCATTTGAGGGTAGATAACACCGTGTGTGCCGGTCCGCCATCTCCCCAGCTCGTCATTCCGGGGCGACGCGGCGGGATCGAGCGAAGCGAGACCCGGCGCTTCGAGCCCGGAATCCATCGCGCCACTTGCGCCGCGGCTAGATGGATTCCGGCCTCGCGCTGCGCGCGCCCCGGAATGACAAAGGGGGGCTTCGCGAACTGGCTTTTGGGCCAAGAATATCAGATGGTAGCGCGATGATTTTTCGATTTGCGCCCATTGCTCGTTCTCCTGGCCTCTCCCTACGTGCAGAGGGAGAGAGCAGCGGTGTAGGTGCCAAGTGAAAGCCATCCGCTACATTTACTGCGTCGTTGAGGACGCGTTCTACACGTTCCTCGCCGATGACGGCTGGGCGATCGCGAGCCACATCGCGCTCTCGACGCTGATGGCGCTGTTCCCATTCCTGATCGTGCTGACCGCGCTCGCCGGCTTCTTCGGCTCCAAGGAACTCGCCGACCAGGCCGCCAGCCTGATGCTCCAGGTCTGGCCCAAGCAGGTCGCCGATTCGATCTCGGGCGAGGTGCATGACGTGCTGACCACCACCCGGACCGGCCTTTTGACCATCGGCGCGGCGCTGTCGGTCTATTTCGCCTCGAACGGCGTCGAGGCGCTCAGGGTGGCGCTCAACCGCGCCTATGCGGTGGTGGAGATGCGAAGCTGGTACTGGCTTCGGCTGGAGTCGATTGCCTATACGATCATTGCGGCCTTCACGGCGCTCGCTATGGCGTTCCTGATCGTGCTCGGTCCGCTCATTATCGAGGCGGCGCGGCGCCACATTCCGCTGTTCGTCGAATCCAACGAGAGCATCCTCACCTGGGTGCGCTACGGCATCTCCATCGGCGCGCTGGTGGTGGCGCTGATCATCCTGCACGCCTGGCTGCCGGCGGGACGGCGCAGCTTCCTGCAGATACTGCCCGGCATCGTCTTCACCATCGTGGCGTCACTGATCTCCAGCATCGTGTTCGGCCAATACCTGGCCCGCTTTGCCAACAACTACGTGACCATGTATGCGGGCCTCGCCTCGGTGATCATCGCGCTGGTGTTTCTGTATTTCATCGCCGCGATCTTCGTTTACGGCGGCGAGCTCAATGCCGCGATCATCAAGTCGCGGCTTCCTCACGGCGTGTCGCTTCAAGCAGCGCAGTCGCTAAAGCCCGCGGAGAAACAGGCTTGACCAGGAAGGCGTCGGCACCGGCCTCGCGCGAGGCGGCCTCGTCCTCGCCGCGGCCGGACACGCCGATGATCGGGATCCGAGCCAGCGGCGTCGGCAGCATGCGAATCCGCCTGATGGCCTCGATGCCGTCGATGCCCGGCAGCACCATGTCCATCAGCACCGCGTCGAATGCGCCCTGCGCCAGCCGGTTCACGGCGTCCTCGCCGCGCCCGATGAACTCGGCATGATGGCCCAGCTCGGTCAGGATGGTGTTGAGCACGACCCGGCCGAACGGATTGTCCTCGACGCTGAGAACGCGAAGCGCAGCGGCCGCCTCGGGCTCGCTGCCGTCCTTCGCCTTGCGGACCTTGCCCGGTCCCGCCGCGTCCAGCGACACCGTCAATTTGAAGGTGGCGCCGCCACCGCGGCGCGGAGCGACGGTGATGTCGCCGCCCATCGCCCGCGCCAATTGCTTGACCGAGGAGAGCCCCAAGCCGGCGCCGCCGAAGCGTGCGGCAATGGTGACATTGGCCTGGGTGAACGGGCGGAACAGCCGCTTGATCTCGGCCATGGTCAGGCCGATGCCGCTGTCGGACACGGCGAAGGCGACGCCGACCCTGCCCTTTGCTTTGCCTTTGGCGGGACGCCACGGCTCGACGGCGAGGGCCACTCCGCCCTGGTCGGTAAATTTCACGGCGTTGTCGATCAGGTTCTCAAGCGCGGCGCGCAGGCGGACGGAATCACCGACCACGAGCCCTGGGATCTTGTCGGCGATCTCGACCTTGGCCTGGAGACCTTTGGCCGCGGCGCGGCCGGCCAGGGAATCGCCGGCGGTGCGGGCGAGCGCCTTGAGATCGAACAGGTCCTGCCGCGGCGTGCTGCCGCCCTTCCCCGTTCTGGCAGCATCCACGAATAGCGTGGCGAGGCTCGCCAGGTGCTCGGCGCCGGCTTTGATGGTGTCGGCCCAGCGCCGCTCCCGCTCGCCGAGGTCGGAGGTCGCGAGCAGGTCGCTGATCGCGAGAATGCCGGTCAGGGGGGTGCGGACCTCATGGGCAAACGCGGCCAGCGCCGCCTGGACGACATCCGGCGCAACCGCCTTGGTGCTGCGCTTGCGCAGCTGACCGCCCTTGGGCCGCTTCCGAAGCGGCCGCCGCCTGGACGTCCGGGTGGTGCGTACTGGACGCGTCTTCGCCGCCATGAATCCCCTTCGAAGTACCCTCTTCGAACCCCGCGCTGGCCAAGCATGGCACGGAGGAACGCCCGGAGTCACGGCGACGTTTCGCTAACCCCCAGAGAAACTTAACGTAATCCCACCAGCCGGCGGATCGCGGCAGGCGTGAGGCCGGCCGAACGCAATTCGCGCAGACCGGTCGAGCGGCTCGATTTCGACAGCTTCCGGCCCGCCTCATCCCGAATCAGCCGGTGATGGCGATAGGCCGGCTCGGGCAGGCCGAGCAGAACCTGGAGCAAGCGGTGCACCGCCGTGGCGTAAAACAGGTCTTGGCCCCGCACGATCTCGCTGGCGCCCTGGAGCGCGTCGTCGACGACCACCGAGAGATGGTAGCTGGTCGGCGTCTCCTTGCGGGCCAGGACGACATCGCCCCAGGCCTCCGGCCGCGCCGGGACGATGCCGCGCTCGCCGTCCGGCCCCTCGCCGAGTTCGTTCCAGCTCAGGCCGGCGGCGCGGCGGCAGGCGGCCGCCATGTCGAGCCGCAGCGCATAGGGCGCGCCCGAGGCGATCAGCCGCGAGCGCTCGTCAGCCGAGAGTGATGTGGCCTCGCCCGGATAAAGCGGTGCGCCGTCGGGATCACGCGGCCACGGGCCAGCGGCCTCGCGCGCCGCTACCAGCCTTGCAATCTCGGCGCGGCTTTCGAAGGCGGGATAGACGAGACCGAGCACAGAGAGCTTTTCCAGCGCAGCGCGATAATCGGCGAGATGCTCCGACTGCCGCCGCACCGGCGTCTCCCAGACAATCCCGAGCCAGGCGAGATCCTCGTAGATCGCCGTCTCGAACTCCGGCCGGCACCGCGTCGCGTCGATGTCCTCGATTCGCAGCAGCAATCGGCCGCCGGACTCGCGCGCTCGGTCGAAATTGAGCAGCGCGGAATAGGCGTGGCCGAGATGCAGGAAGCCGTTCGGGCTCGGGGCGAATCGGAAAACGGGTGGTGCCATCACATGAATCTCGTCATGGCCGGGCTTGTCCCGGCCATCCACGTTCTTCGGTACCACAGACCGATGGTGTCAACGTCACGAACAAACACCACGATCACCGCTCATGCTACACAGTGCCTCGCGGTGAGAAAGACGTGGATGGCCGGGACAAGCCCGCCATGACGCTGGAGAGAACCCGCCCGCCATGACCATCCACCTCGAAACCCAGTCCGATCTCGAAGAGGCCGTCCACGCGCTGATCAAGCGCGATCCGCGGCTCAAGCCCGTGCTCGAGATCGCGGGCATGCCGGCGTTGCGGCGGCGCGAGCCCGGGTTTACGGGGCTCGCGCACATCGTCTGCGGGCAGCAGCTCTCCACCGCGAGCGCCGCGGCGATCTGGGGGCGGCTGTCGGCCGCATTCGATCCGCTCGACCATGACGCCGTGCGCCGCGCCCGCGCCGACCGGCTGGGGCGGCTCGGCCTCTCCGCCGCCAAGATCAAGACGCTCAAGCATCTCGCCCGCGAGATCGCCGCGCAGCGGCTGAATCTCGACGTGCTCGCCGAGGAGGATGCCGACGCCGCGCATCACACCCTGATCGCGCTGCCCGGCATCGGCCCCTGGACGGCCGACCTCTACTTGCTGTTCTGCCTCGGCCACGGCGATGCCTGGCCGGCCGGCGACCTCGCCGTGCAGGAAGGCATCCGTATCGGCCTCGGCCTCAAGGCGCGGCCGACGGAGAAGCAGATGGCGCCGATTGCCGAGCCCTGGCGTCCGCTGCGCGGTGCGGCGGCGCATCTGTGGTGGAGCTATTACCGCGCGGTGAAGAAGCGCGAGGGCGTGCTCGCGGAATCGGGCTAGCCCCGCAGCCGCGCGCGGTCGGTCCGGGCGCATTCGGCGACGAATTCGATTACGGCGCGCACCGCCGGCAGCTCGACGAGGTCGGGATGGGCCAGCAGCCAGAGATCCGCAACGCTGGCGAGCTTCTGCGGGGCGACGCGCACGAGATCGGAATAGGCTTCGGCGACGAAGCACGACAGCGCGGAGATTCCGATGCCGGCGCGGACCGCCGCCAGCATGTCCCCCTGGGACGAGCAGCGCATCGCCACCCTTGCCTGCCGCGTGACGACGTCGCTCCAGCGCGCAAGCTGCGCATTGGACGTCTGGTCGGCGAAGCCGATGACGCTGTGCTCCTTCCAATCGCCGCGCCTTTCCGGCAGGGACCGCCCGGCGGCATAATCGCGCGAGGCATAGAAGCCGGTGCCGAGACGGCCGATCTTGCGGCCGACCAGGTTCTCCTCCCCGGTATCGAAGGGCCGCAGCACCACGTCCGCCTCACGCCGGCGCACGCTCGCCGGAAATGGATGGGTGATGATCTCGAGCTGGATATGATCGTGCGCGCGCAGGAAGGCTGGCAAGCGCGGCATCAGCCAGTGCGAGGCCAGCGTCGCGCCGATCGACAGCTTGACGATGCCGCGCGCCTTGTGTCCACCCGCCGCCACTGCGGTTTCGGCCCGCAGCGCTGCGGCCGCCATGGCCTCGGCGTGCTCGCGCAAGGTCCGTCCATCCGCGGTCAGCGCCAGGCCATCGGCAGCCCGCGCCACCAATCTGGTGCCGAGCTGGGCTTCCAGCGCCGCGATCTTGCGGCTGACGGTGGGATGGCTGGTGTGCAGGCGGCGGGCGGCGGCGGTGAAGCTGCCGGTATCGGCGACCGCGACGAAGGTCTTGCAAAGGTCCCAATCCATCGGCGGCCCTGTTCATACCTGAATGATCGTCCGTTCATTATTGAACGGCCCGGGCGGCGCCGTCCAACCTTATAATGGGATCAAATCCGCGGCCACGGGCGGCCCATCCGCCCGCGCGACAATCAATACGGAAACGCCTCGTCATCCGCCCGCCGGCGGGGCCGCGTTTCGGGAGGACATGATGGCACTGCCCAATCTCTTGAAGGATTCGCTCGAGCTGCCCGTGGTCGGCTCGCCGCTGTTCATCGTCTCCGGCCCGGAACTGGTGATCGCCCAGTGCAAGGCGGGCGTCGTCGGCTCCTTTCCCGCGCTCAATGCCCGTCCGGTCGAGAAGCTCGGCGAATGGCTGAGCCGGATCGAAGACGAGCTCGGCGAGTACAAATCGCGCAATCCCGGCAAGAAGGTCGCGCCCTACGCCGTCAACCAGATCTGCCATGCCTCCAACGACCGGCTGATGAAGGACATGGAGACCTGCGTCAAGCACAAGGCGCCGATCATCATCACCTCGCTGCGGCCGCCGGCGGAGATCGTCGAGGCCGCGCATTCCTATGGTGGGCTGGTGTTCCACGACGTCATCAACGTCAAGCACGCGCGCAAAGCGGCCGAACAGGGCGTCGACGGCCTGATCCTGGTCTGCGCCGGTGCGGGCGGACACGCCGGCACGCTGTCGCCCTTTGCGCTGGTGCGCGAGGTCAAGCAATGGTTTGACGGCGCCGTCCTGCTGTCGGGCGCGATCAGCGACGGCTATGGCATCGCCTCGGCGCTAACGCTGGGCGCCGACCTCGCCTATATGGGCACGCGCTTCATCGCGACGCAGGAAGCCAATGCCGACCAAGCCTACAAATCGGCGCTGACGCAGCACGCCGCGCACGACATCGTCTACACCAACCTGTTCACCGGCGTGCACGGCAATTATCTCGGCCCATCGATCGCTGCCGCCGGCCTCGATCCGGACAATCTTCCCGCCGCCGACAAATCGAAGATGAATTTCGGCTCCGGCGGCAACATGAAATCCAAGGCGTGGCGCGACATCTGGGGATCGGGCCAGGGCATCGGCCAGATTACTGATGCCCCGCCCGTTGCGGAGCTCGTCGACCGCATGAAGCGTGAATTCGATCAGGCGAGGCAGGATTTCCTGATGCGCGTCAGCGCCTGACGTCTCCAACTGACAAGACAAACGGGAGGATATCATGAAGCTGGCAGCCGCACTGATCGGTCTGTCCCTGTTGGCGCTCGCCACGGACAGCACCCACGCCGAAGGCACGGAGATCCGGATCGGACAGACCCTGCCCTATAGCGGCCCGGCCTCCGGCTTCGGCGCGATCGGCCGCACGCAGGAGGCGTTCTTCGAGAAGATCAATGCCGAAGGCGGCATCAACGGCCGCAAGGTCAAGTTCATCACGCTGGACGATGCCTACTCGCCGCCGAAGACGGTCGAGCAGACCCGCAAGCTGGTGGAGCAGGACGAAGTGCTGATGCTGTTCGGCTCGCTCGGCACCGCCACCAACAGCGCCGTGCATCGCTACCTCAACGGCAAGAAGGTGCCGCAGCTGTTCGTGCTTTCCGGCGCGACCAAATGGGCCGATCCGCAGAAATATCCATGGACCATGCCCGGCATGGCCGCCTATGAATCCGAAGGCGTGGTCTATGCCAAGCACGTGCTGCGCACCAAGCCGGGCGCCAAGATCGCCATCCTCTCCCAGAACGACGATTTCGGCCGCGACTACGTCGCCGGCTTCAAGCGCGCGCTCGGCGACAAGGCTGCCGGCATGATCGTTGCGGAAGCGACCTACGAGACCAGCGCGCCGACGATCAGCTCGCAGCTCTCGACCCTGAAGACATCGGGCGCCGACGTGCTGTTCGGCGTCGTGCTCGGCAAGTTCACCTCGCAGATGATCAAGGGCGTCGCCGAGCTCGGCTGGAAGCCCGAGCTGTTCTTCGTGCCGACCTCGGCCTCGTCGATCTCGTTCCTGGAGCCGGCCGGGCTCGACAACGCCGTCGGCCTGATCTCGTCGAGCAACCAGAAGGACACGATGGACCCGCAATGGGCCAGCGATCCCGGCGTGAAGGAGTATTTCGCCTTCATGAAGCAGTACATGCCGAACGCGGATCTCTCCAACTCCAACTATGCGGCCGGCTACCATTACGCGACGCTGCTGATGACGGTGCTGAAGGCGTGCAAGGACGATTTCAGCCGCGACAACATCATGCGCCAGTCCGCCTCGCTGAAAGAGGTGAAGCTGCCGCTGCTGCTGCCCGGCATATCCGTCAGCACCGCCGCCGACGACTATCTGCCGTTCCAGCAGCTGCAGCTGCGGCGCTTCAACGGCAAGAGCTGGGTCGGCTTCGGCGACGTGCTGGACGATCGCTGACTCCAACGGAATGGGAATGACCATGATCATCAGCGGCGAACGCCGGATCGGCCATGACGAGATCCAGGCGCGCATCAGACGCGCGGCGAGCGGGCTGCGCGCCCTCGACCTTGCCGCAGGCGCACCGGTTGCCATGATGCTGCGCAACGACTTCGCCTTGTTCGAGGTGGTCGCGGCCTCGGCCGCACTGGGCAGCCCCGTGGTGCCGATCAATTGGCACCTGAAGGCCGAGGAGGTCCGCTACATCCTGACCGACAGTGGCGCGAAGATCCTGATCTGCCACGCCGACCTGCTGCCACAAATCCGCGGCGGCATCCCGGAGGATGTCCGCCTGCTCGTGGTCGCAACCCCGCCCGAGCTGGCGGCGACCTTCGCCATTCCCCGTGAGCTGACCGAGGTCTCTTCGGGCCTGACCGATTGGGACCGCTGGCGCGACGGCCACACGGAAACAGAGGAGCCGCCGCGCCGGGCCGCGGCGATGATCTACACGTCGGGGACCACAGGCATGCCGAAGGGCGTGCGGCGCATGCCGATGCCGCCGGAGCAGGCCGCCGCCTCGGAGCGCGTCGGCGCGATCGCCTACGGCATCAAGCCGCGCGAGGACCAGGTCGTGCTGATCAACGGTCCGATGTATCACTCGGCGCCGCATTCCTACGGCATGATGGCCTTCCGCAACGGCTGCACCATCGTGCTTCAGCCGCGGTTCGACGCCGAGGAGCTGCTGGCGCTGATCGAGCGCCACCGTGTGACGCATATCCACATGGTGCCGACCATGTTCGTGCGCCTGTTGCGCCTGCCCGAAGCGGTCAGGCAGCGCTACGACCTGTCGTCGCTGCGCTTCGTCGTGCACGGCGCGGCGCCCTGCCCGCCCGAGGTGAAGCGGGCGATGATCGAGTGGTGGGGACCGGTCATCAACGAATATTTCGGCTCGACTGAGACCGGCATCCCGGTCTGGCACTCGGCCGAAGAGGCGCTGAAGAAGCCCGGCACGGTCGGCCGCGCCATCGAAGGTGGCATCGTCAAGATCTTTCGCGACGACGGCAGCCTCTGCGATGCTGGTGAGGTCGGCGAGATCTACATGCGCCAGACCGCGGTGCCGGATTTCGACTATCACGGCAAGGCGCAGGCGCGCGCCGAGGCCGGGCGCGACGGTCTCGTCAGCGTCGGCGATGTCGGCTATCTCGATGAGGACGGCTATCTGTTCCTCTGCGACCGCAAGCGCGACATGGTGATCTCGGGCGGCGTCAACATCTATCCCGCCGAAATCGAGAACGTGTTGATCGCGATGCCCGGCGTGCGCGATTGCGCCGTGTTCGGCATTCCGGACGCGGAATATGGCGAGCGGCTGTGCGCCTGCATCGAGCCCGACAGGGTCGAGCAGCTCTCCGCCGCCGCGGTGCAGGCTTATCTGCGCGAGCGTCTGGCCAACTTCAAGGTGCCGAAGGAGGTCAAGTTCCTGGATGCGCTGCCCCGCGAGGCAACCGGAAAGATCTTCAAGCGCAAGCTGCGCGACCCCTATTGGGCGGACCGGAGGCCGGGCGGCGCTTAAGCCGTTCTCCGGCGGCGTCCGCACGTGCGGAATTCCGGGCCATATTCCGTCAGGGCAGGGCCGCATGCCGGCCTCGCTCAGGTCCGCGGCTTTTGGCGGGCGGCGAAACCGTATAGCGTTCGATCTCTGAGGAAACGCCGCGAAGACGGCCATGAGGTCGCGCATGCTGGACCGGACGCAGGATATTTCCATCGCCGCACAGGCCTGGCTCGACGACTTCGAGCGCACCTTAAGCAGACCTGATCCCGCGACGCTGGGCCCGCTCTTCCTCGCCGACGGCTTCTGGCGCGACGTGCTGGCGCTGAGCTGGAACCTGCAGACCATCGCGGGCCGCGATGCGGTCGCGCAGGAGCTTGCGGCGCGCGCGCCCAAGGCGGCGCCCAGCAATTTCAAGATCGCGCCGAACCGGGCGCCGCCGCGCTGGGTGACGCGCGCCGGCACCAACAACATCGAAGCGATCTTCAATTTTGAGACCGCGCTCGGCCGCGGCAGCGGCATTGTCCGGCTCATTCCCGACGGCCCTGACGACAGCCTGAAAGCCTGGACGCTGCTCACCGCGCTCGACGAATTGAAAGGCTTCGAGGAACAGCTCGGCACCTCGCGGCCGCGGGGGCAGGCCTATTCTCGCGACTTCCGCGGGCCGAACTGGCTCGACCAGCGCAACGCTGCGCGCGCCTATGCCGACCACGATCCGGCCGTGCTGGTGGTCGGCGGTGGCCAGGCCGGGCTCGCGATTGCCGCGCGGCTGAAGCAGCTGAACGTCGACACCCTGATCGTCGATCGCGAGATGCGGATCGGCGACAATTGGCGCAAGCGCTATCACGCGCTGACCCTGCACAACCAGGTGCAGGTGAATCACCTGCCCTATATGCCGTTTCCGCCGAACTGGCCGGTCTATATCCCCAAGGACAAGCTCGCCAACTGGTTCGAGGCCTATGTCGATGCGATGGAGCTGAACTTCTGGACCGGCACCGAGTTCGAGGGCGGCGCCTATGACGAGGCCAAGGGCCACTGGACCGTCACGCTGCGGCGCGCCGACGGCAGCAAGCGCACCATGCATCCGCGCCATGTGATCATGGCGACCGGCGTCAGCGGCATCGCCAACATTCCCGACATTGCGACCCTCGACAATTTCAAGGGGACGCTGGTGCATTCCAGCGGCTACGAGGACGGCGAGAACTGGACCGGCAAGCGCGCCATCGTCCTCGGCACCGGCAACAGCGGTCACGACATCGCGCAGGATCTTCATTCCAGCGGCGCCGAGGTGACGCTGGTGCAGCGCTCGCCCACACTCGTGACCAATATCGAACCGTCGGCGCAGCTCGCTTATGCGACCTACAACGAGGGCACGCTCGAGGACAACGACCTGATTGCGGCCTCGATGCCGACGCCGCTCGCGAAGAAGACGCATGTGATGCTGACCGAGCAATCCAAGCAGCTCGACAAGGAGCTACTCGACGGCCTCGCGCGCGTCGGCTTCAAGCTCGATTTCGGCGAAGCCGGCACCGGCTGGCAGTTCAAATACCTCACCCGCGGCGGCGGCTATTACTTCAACGTCGGCTGCTCCAACCTGATCGTCGAGGGCAAGATCAGCCTCAGGCAGTTCTCCGACATCGAAAGCTTCAACGCTGAGGGCGCGCGGATGGAGGACGGCTCGATCATTACCGCCGACCTGGTCGTGCTCTCGACCGGCTACAAGCCGCAGGAATATCTGGTGCGCAAGCTGTTCGGCGACGGCATCGCCGACCGCGTCGGGCCGATCTGGGGTTTTGGCGACGGCTTCGAGCTGCGCAACATGTATGCGCGCACCAGGCAGCCCGGCCTCTGGTTCATCGCCGGGAGCCTGGCGCAATGCCGGATCAACTCGAAATATCTGGCGCTGCAGATCAAGGCGATCGAGGAAGGGATTTTGGCACGAATATAGCTACAGCCGTCATTCCGGGGCGCGCGAAGCGCGAACCCGGAATCCATCTAACCACAGAGTATGCTGCCCAATGGATTCTCAGATGCGCAATTGCGCATCATAGGTCACGCTTCGCGCGCCCCGGAATGACAAGAGGAGAGATCAATGCCAGCCGTTCTCGGCACCGGCGAGCACCGCTACCGCGTCGTCGACAACTTCGCGAAATTGCCGGACGGCTGGCAGCTCACCGACGTCGCCTCGGTGGCGGTCGACAGCAAGGACCGCGTCTACGTCTTCAACCGCGGCGCCCACCCGATGGTGGTGCTGGACCGCGACGGCAATTTCCTGCGCAGTTGGGGCGAAGGACTGTTTTCCCGCGCGCACGGCCTGCACATCGACGCCGACGACAATCTCTATTGCACCGACGACGGCGACCATACCGTGCGCAAATGCACCACTGACGGCAAGGTGCTGCTGACGATCGGCATTCCTGCAAAGCCGGCGCCGTTCATGAGCGGCGAGCCGTTCCACCGCTGCACCCACACCGCGCTGTCGCCGAAGGGCGAGATCTACGTCTCCGACGGCTATGGCAATGCGCGCGTGCACAAATTCACGCCCGACGGCAAGTTGATCAAGAGCTGGGGCGAGCCGGGCACCGATCCCGGCCAGTTCAACATCGTGCACAATATCGCCACCGATGCCGACGGCTGGGTCTATGTCGCCGATCGCGAGAACCACCGCGTCCAGGTGTTCGACGGCGAGGGCAAATACGAGACGCAGTGGAACAATCTGCACCGACCCTGCGCGCTGTGCTGTTGCGGCGGGGCCAAGAGCCCGACCTTCGTGATCGGCGAGCTCGGCCCCGGCCTCGCCATCAACCGCAATGTACCCAATCTCGGCCCGCGGCTGTCGATCGTGGACACCAAGGGAAATCGCATCGCGCGGCTCGGCGGCGAGGAGGGGCCGGGCGTCGCCAGCGGCAAATTCCTGGCGCCGCACGGCATCGCGCTGGACTCGAAGGGCGATATCTATGTCGGCGAGGTCGGCGTCACCAATTGGGAGACCAGCTTTCCGGACGAGGAGATGCCGGCCGCGGTGCGCGCGACGCGCTGCCTGCAGAAGCTGGAGCGGGTACGGGAGTAGCTGCCATGGCAACGGCAGCCCATGCTGGGGCGGTTCCGCGCGCCCCCTGGATCGCGGCTTTTTGAGCCCGTTTGCCACCCCGCCGCCGCATTGCTTGCGCTTGAATAAGTCGCTCAACGGGCTTCACAATCCCGTCACGCTGCATGTAGTATGTCACTACATGCTGCTTCGCAGCGTATATTGGAGGCCGGGAGCGTTACTTGAACGCACATGTCTCGCAAGGCAGTTGGCCGGTGTTGGTGCTGAATGCGGACTTCCGGCCGCTGAGTTACTACCCACTGTCGTTGTGGTCGTGGCAAGACGCGATCAAGGCGGTGTTCCTCGACCGCGTCAACATCGTCGCACATTACGATCAGGCGGTTCGAAGTCCCACGCTGGAAATGCAGCTGCCCAGCGTCGTCTCGCTCAAATCCTTCGTCAAGCCGACCACCCACCCCGCCTTCACCCGCTTCAACGTCTTCCTGCGCGATCGTTTCGCCTGCCAATATTGCGGCTCGCCCGAAGACCTCACCTTCGATCACATCATCCCGCGCAGCAAAGGCGGCCAGACCACCTGGGAGAACGTGGTCGCGGCGTGCTCGCCGTGTAATTTGCGCAAGGGCAATCTCACACCGGCGCAGTCCAAAATGTTTCCGCGCCAGACAGCGTTCGCGCCCACCGTGCACCAGCTCCACCGCAACGGCCGGCTGTTTCCGCCGAACTATCTGCACGACAGCTGGCTGGACTATCTGTACTGGGATACGGAGCTGGATCCGTAGGTGCGAGCCAGCGCGCTCTGCTACCCCCGCTGCAACGCCAGCGTCACGCCGCCGAGCGTGAGCGCCATCGCCGTCCATTCGCGATAGCCGAGCGGCTCGCCGAGAATGATCGCCGCTGAGACGACGCCGATCATGGGCACGATCAGCATGCCGGTCGAAGCCGTGGTTGGGGGCAGACGGCGCAGCGTCTCGAACCAGGTGACGTAGCAGAGGCCCATCGGCACCAGCGTCATGTAGACGAAGCAGCCGAGCCCCAGCGGAGTGATGGCGGTGACGTCAGGGCGCTCGAACAGCACGCCGAGGACCAGCATCGTGGCGCAGCCCAGCCCGACCTGCCAGGCGACGACGACCAGCGGCGGCATCGGCAGCGGCTTGCGGTTGAGCACATTGCCGAGCGCGAACAGGATGGCGCAGAGCAGTGCGAGCGCAATGCCGACCAGCTTGTCGGTGCTGAACGCAAGACCGTTGCCGCTCAGGAGCAGCGTGACGCCGGCAATGCCGAGGACAAGCCCGAAAACATCCCGTCGCGCCGGCCGCGTGTGCAACACCGGCCAGGCGAACAGCATCGCCCAGATCGGCATCGTATAGGCGAGCAGCGCGCCCTCGCTCACGCTTACATATTTCATCGCGACCGTGCCGAGACCCATCCAGGCCAAGACGTTGGTGAAGGTCGCAAACAAGAGGGGCGGCACCGCCTCGCGCGGGACGGCGAAGGATTCCTTCCGGATCAGCACCAGGGTGCCGAGAATGAGCGAGGCGCAAACACCCGCAAGGCCGCGCGCGAACAAAGGCGGCCATTGCTGCAGCAGCAGCTTCATCAGCGGCCAGTTCAACGCCCAGCCGAACGCCGTTACGCACAGGCAGAGAGAGCCGATCGTCCTGTCGCGTCGCGCCGTGTCCATACCCAGCGCTTAGCAGGCCAGCGCCGGCCGCTCCACCTCGCCTGGTGCATGCGGGCCATCGCGGAGCAAGGAACCCGAAGCTCCCACGACCGTTCAGACCGTGGGCCAGGCATGCTCGCCTGCGCACGTTCCGCCATACGCATGTTTCGGATGGCAATATACCAAATGAGGGAAGGCCATGCCCACAGCCGAGCACGATCACGTCTACAAGATCCTGGACCTCGTCGGATCATCCGAGACCTCGATCGAGGATGCGATCAAGAACGCCATCAGCCGCGCCTCCAAGACTGTTCGCGAAATAAGATGGTTTGAGGTCGTGCAAACGCGCGGCCACGTCGAGAACGGCGCCGTGCGTCATTTTCAGGTGACGCTGCGCGTCGGCTTCACGTTGGAAGGATGAGACGTCAGGCCGCCCATCGCGCGGCGACACCACCATGAAAGCGGGCCGACGAGAGTGGAACTCGATGTCGGCCATGTTCCCGGTCCCGTACGGACCCCGCACAATCATCGCGGATATTGCAACAGGCCGTTAAGGTGAAAGTGAGAGGTTTGCTCCGATTTGGAGCAAGCCTGATGGTCACAAGCCGCGAACTCGGCAAGACGCGCCTTCCGCTCTGGGCGGCCGGGTTCGTCGTGTTGACTTGCGTTGCCATCCTCGCCCTGAGCACCTGGCGCGAATGGGAGGCGCGCAACGCCGATCTGAGGAACGCCGAGATCGACGTCGCCAACGTAGCTCATTCGCTGATTCAGCATGCCGACGACACGTTCGAGCTTGCCGATACGATTCTCGTCGGACTGGTCCACCGGCTCGAAATCGACGGGACGGGTGCGGACACGATTACGAAACTGCAGGCCTATCTGCCGACCCGCAAATCATCGGACCGCATCCGCGGCATTTTCATCTATGATGCGACCGGCCGCTGGCTCGCCACGACGGAGCGGCTCGACTTCTCCAAGCTCAACAACAGCGACCGGGAATATTTCCAGCGCCATCGCGATTCTGCGGAGAGGGGCACGCTGATCGGGCGGCCCGTCAAGAGCCGCTCCGGCGGCCAGTGGATCGTCACCGCATCCCGCCGGATCAACGATTCCGACGGCGGCTTTGCCGGCGTTGCCCTGCTCACGATCGACGTCAACTATTTCGTCAAGTTCTACGAGCGGTTCGATATCGGACCGAACGGCTCGGCATCTCTGCTCAACGGCAGCGGCATCATGCTGGCGCGCAGCGGCGACGAGAGCGGCGCCTTCGTCGGACGCGACCTGTCCGATGCGCCCTTGTTCAGGAGCTGGAAAAGCCGCCCCGCCGCGGCGGTCTATTACTTCAAATCGCCGCTCGATGGCGTGGAGCGGCTGAGCTATTACCAGCGCAGCAGCCGCTATCCGCTGATGGTGCTGGCGAGCAAGTCGCAGGACGACGTGCTTGCCCCCTGGCGGCGCGCGGCAGCAGCACGCATGAGCTTCGTCCTAGGGCTCGTCCTCTTGATCGCGGTGATCGGCTACTATCTCGTCCGTCAGCTGCTGCAGCGACAGCGCACGGCGCAGGCCCTGGTGGCCAAGGAAGCCAATTTCCGCCTGCTGGCCGAGCAATCCAGCGACATGGTGACCCGCATCGGGCTGGATAACCGGTTGCTCTACGTCTCTCCCTCCTGCGCGCGCATCACCGGCTGGTCGGCCGAAGAACTGATGGGCACCTCGGCCCTGGCCGGCATTCACGCCGACGACATGGAACGAGTTGAGCAGGCCATCGCCGCGCTGAAGAATGGCGAGGCGGAGGAAGCGCGGTTCGTCTATCGGCAGCGTCATCGCGACAAAGGCGAGATCTGGGCCGAGGCGGCGCTACACGTCACCGTGGCGTCCGACAGCGGCGTGATCGACGGCGTCGTCGCGGTCGTGCGCGACATGACCGAGCAGAAGGATCTTCAGGACAGGCTCGCCTCGCTGGCAACCACTGACGGTCTCACCGGCCTCGCCAACCGTCGCGCCTTTGACGATCACCTTGCCGACGAATGGGCGCGGGCTCGGCGCGACGGAACCCAGCTCTCGCTGCTACTGATCGATGTCGATCATTTCAAGAAATTCAACGATCTCTATGGGCATCTGGCGGGCGACGCCTGCCTGCGCGCGCTGGCCCGGATTTTATCCGCCCAGGCCAGGCGTCCGGCCGACCTCGCGGCGCGCTATGGCGGCGAGGAATTCGCCGTGCTGCTGCCGAACACCGGTCCTGAAGGCTGCGCCGAGGTCGGCGAAGCGATTCGCCAGGCGCTGCTCGATCTCGCCATGCTGCACGCGCAAAATCCGCCTTCGCGGCTGGTGACTGCGAGCATCGGCGGCGCCGCGGCTCTTCCGTCCCAGACCGCGATGGACTCTAGTACGCTGGTCGCCGCCGCCGACCGTGCGCTCTACGTCGCCAAGGAGAGCGGCCGAGACCGGCTGGTGATGTCGGGCCAGGTGATAGCATGGCCCGCGAAAAGCGCGTGAGCTGATCGGCCGTCTACGGATTCATAGCACTACGCCAGATGGCACGCCACGAAATGGCCGCCCGCGCCCTCCTTCAGCGGCGGCGCGCTTTCCGCGCAGCGTGGCTGGGCGATCGGGCAGCGGGTGTGGAAGTGACACCCGGAGGGCGGCTTCATCGGGCTCGGCACGTCGCCCTTGAGGCGGATGCGCTCGCGCTTGAGTTTTGGATCTGGCACCGGCACCGCCGACAGTAGCGCCCTGGTGTAGGGATGCTGCGGGTTGCGGTAGAGGTCGCTGGCTTTCGCGAGCTCGACGATGCGGCCGAGATACATCACCGCGACGCGGTCGGAGATGTGCTCGACCACCGAGAGATCGTGCGCGACGAACAGATAGGTCAGGTTCAGCTCGGCCTGAAGGTCCTCCAGCAGGTTGATGACCTGGGCCTGGATCGAAACGTCGAGCGCGGAGACCGGCTCGTCGCAGACGATCAGCTTCGGCTCGACCGCGAGCGCGCGCGCGATCACGATGCGCTGGCGCTGGCCGCCGGAGAATTCATGCGGATAGCGCCGCATGTGCTCGGCCTTGAGCCCGACCTTGACCAGAAGCCCCGCAACGCGCTCCTCGCGCTCTTTCGAGGAGGAGGCGAGATTGTGGATGGTAAAGGCCTCGCCGAGAATGGCCCCGACCGTCATGCGCGGATTGAGCGAGGCGAACGGATCCTGGAACACCAGCTGCATGTTCCGCCGCATCGCGCGCAGATCGTTGCCGCCGAGCTTGCGTACGTCCTGGCCGTCGAAGGTGACCTCGCCGTCGGTCGGCTCGATGAGGCGCAGCACGCAGCGCCCGGTCGTCGACTTGCCGCAACCGGATTCGCCGACGAGGCCGAGCGTCTCGCCGCGGTTGACCGAGAACGACACGCCGTCGACCGCATAGACGGTGCCGACCTGGCGCGACAAGAGGCCGCCGAGCACCGGGAAATGTTTCTTCAGGCCGCTAACGCGGAGCAAGGGCTCGCTCACGACGCGGCTCCCACGCTGGTATCTCCGAGATGACAGGCCATGCGGTGACCGGGCGCGATCTCGCGCAGCAGCGGCTCCTTCTCGGTGCAGACATTCATGGCGAACTTGCAGCGCGGCGCGAAGCGGCAGCCGGCCGGCGGGTTGATCAGGATCGGCACAGAGCCGCCGATCGCCTCGAGCCGCGTCTTGTGCTCGCTGTCGAGATCGATGCGCGGGATCGAGCGGATCAGGCCTTGCGTATAGGGGTGACGGGGATCGCCGAAGAGATCGTCGACGGGCGCCTCCTCCACCACCTTGCCGGCATACATCACGACGACGCGCTGCGCGGTCTCGGCGACGACGCCCATGGCATGGGTGATCAGCATCACCGCCATGCCGAAGCGGTCCTTCATGTCCTGCAACAGGTCGAGGATCTGCGCCTGGATGGTGACGTCGAGCGCGGTGGTGGGCTCGTCGGCGATGATCAGCTTCGGCTTGCAGGCGAGAGCCATCGCGATCATCACGCGCTGGCGCATGCCGCCGGAAAACTGATGCGGATAATTGTGCACGCGGCCTTCGGCGTTCGGGATCTGCACCAGTTTCAGCATCTCGATGGTGCGCTCGAGCGCCTGCTTCCTGGTCACCGCTTCGTGCCGTCGCAGGCTCTCGGCGATCTGCTCGCCGATGGTGAGCACCGGATTGAGCGAGGTCATCGGCTCCTGGAAGATGAAGCCGATCTCCTTCGCCCTGATCTCGTCGAGCTGGTTGCTGGTCAGCGGCACCAGATCGCGCCCCTCGAAGATGATCTGGCCCGCCGCGATCCGGCCCGGCGGCATTGCGATCAGCTTCAGGATCGACATCGCGGTCACGGTCTTGCCGCAGCCGGATTCGCCGACGACGCAGAGCGTCTCGCCCTTGTTGATGGAGATGTCGACACCGTCGACGGCCTGGAGGATGCCGTCGTCCGTGGAGAAGTGGGTTTTCAGGCCCTTGATCTCGAGCAGCGGCGCCATCAGATCACCCGTCGCGCATCGAGCGCGTCGCGCAGACCGTCGCCGATGAAGTTGATGGCCACCACCGCGACGAAGATCGCGCCGCCCGGAAACAGCGCCCAGTGCGGACCGATGTCGAGAAAATCCTTGGCGTCAAACAGCAGCCGGCCCCAGGTCGGGGTATCCGGCGGGAAGCCGAGGCCGAGGAAGGACAGCGTCGATTCCGCGATGATCGCGGCGGCGACGTCGATGGTGCCGGCGATGATCACCGGGCCGACCGCATTGGGCAGGATGTGCCGTACCACCTGCCGCACCGGACTGGCACCGAGCGCACGGGCGGCTTCGACGAACTCCTTTTCGCGGAGCGACAAGAACTGGGCACGCACCAGCCGGGCCACCGGCATCCAGCGCAGACCTCCGATCACGAGCACGATCAAGATGAAGATGCCGCCTTCGGGCCCGAACACCTGCTTCAGCCCGTCGCGGAACAGATAGATCAGCAGCAGCAGCAGCGGCAGCTGCGGCAGCGACAGAAACAGGTCGGTGAGCCACATCAATCCGTGTCCGAGCGCGCCGCGCGACATACCGGCGAGCGCGCCGATCACTGTGCCGATGATGACAGCGACCAGCATCGCGGCGAGCCCGACCGCGAGCGAGATGCGGCCGCCATAGATCATGCGCGCCAGAATGTCCTGGCCGAGATCGTCGGTGCCGAAGGGATGGGCGAGCGACGGACCCTGCAGGCCCGCGACGATGTCGATCTCGTTGATCTTCACACGCCACACGAACGGCCCAAGCACGACGGCGAGCACCAGGATGAGGAGCAGGACAGCGCTGACCACCGCGAGCCGGTGGCGGCTGTAACGCCGCCATGCTTCGCGCCAGGGCGAATAGGCGCGCCGCTCAGCGGAGGGAGATGCGAGGGTCAAGCCAGCCATAAAGCACGTCCGCGATGAGATTGAACAGCACCACGAGGCACGCGAAGACGAAGGTGACGGCCATCACCACCGGCGTGTCGTTGGAAAGGATGGAGGAGATCAGCAGCGAGCCGATGCCGGGAATGCGGAAGATCTGCTCGGTGACGATGGCGCCGCCGAACACCGCGGGCATCTGCAACGCGATCAGCGTGACCACGGGAATCATGGCGTTGCGCATCACGTGCTTGATGATCACCGTGGTCTGGCCGAGGCCCTTGGCCCGCGCCGTGGTGACGTAGTCGAGCCGGATGACGTCGAGCATCGCCGAGCGCACGAAGCGCGTCATCGACGCCGCTTGGAACAGGCCGAGCACCGCCACCGGCATGATCGCCTGACGGATCATCTCCAGCACCCAGCGGATGCCGGTGGCCTTGATGTCGGTGGTGTAGACGAAAGGCAGCCAGTCCAGCGTGACCGAGAAGATCAGGATGAACAGGATGCCGGTGAAGAAGGTCGGCAGCGAGAAGCCGACGAAGGCGAGCGTATTCGCGATCTGGTCGAACAGCGAATACGGCCTGGTCGCGGCATAGACGCCGACCGGAATCGCGATCAGCAGCGCCAGGATCTGCGCCGAGCCGATCACGTAGAGCGTGGCGGGCAGGCGCTGGAGGATCAGCGTGTCGACGTTCATCCGGCTGACGAAGGAGAAGCCCCAGTCGCCGTGCAGCATGGCGTTGAGCCAGTGCAGGTAGCGGAGGTAGATCGGGTCGTCGAGACCGAACTTGGCCCGGAGTGCCGCCTGCACTTCGGGCGGCACGTTCGGATTGGTGGCCAGTTCGGAGAACGGATCGCCGGGCGCGAGCGCAAGCACGACGAACAGCACCAGCGAAATCGCCAGCAGGCTCGGAACGGCGATCAGGAGGCGACGCAGGACATACTGACTCATAGGGAAGAATCCCGTCTAGCCTGCGCTCATGCCTCCCGGTACCAGTCCTGAAGGTTATCGGTCCGATTGGCCCAGCCCGAGAGCGCCGGCCGCAACGTGTTGGAGCAGGCATCCACCAGCAGGCGATGCATCACCGGAATGAACACGGTGTCCTGCCACAACAGGTCGTTGCACTTGATGTAGAGCGCGGCGCGCTTGACTGGATCGGTCTCGGTCTCAGCCGCAGCAATGGCGTCATCATACTCCTTGTTGACGTAGCGCGGGAAGTTCTGCCCCTGCCATTTGTTCTCCTTGGTGGCCACATTGGCGGAGATGTAGCGCCGCATGTGCAGGGCCGGATCGGGCTGCGTCATCGGGATCTGGAACTCCTCGATGTCGGCATAGAACTTCGGATAGGTGTCCGGGTTGGCGACGTCAGACGAGAAGAAGACCGAGGCGACGACCGATTTCAGCTCCACGTCGATGCCGGCCTTCTGACAGGCCTGCTTGACGATGGCCTGGGTCTTCTGGCGCGGACCGTTGGTCGAGGTCTGGTACAGAAGCTTGAATTTCTTGCCGTCCTTCTCGCGGATGCCGTCGGCGCCGACCTTCCAGCCGGCGTCATCGAGCATCTTCGACGCCTTCTCGATGTTGAACTCCCACGAGGTGTTCTTGGAGACGAACTTCTCGGGGCCGTTGAGGTAGTTGGCCGTGGTGCGGCCGGCCCGACCATAGATCGCCTTCTTGACGGAGTCGCGGTCGACGAGCAGGGCGAGCGCCTTGCGCACGTTCGGATCGGAGAAGATCGGGTGCTTGGTCTTCATCGAGGACCGTTCGCCGTCGATCTCAGTGTTCGGATCGGTGAAGTTGATCGCGATGAACTCGATGTCGCCGCCGGTGGCATAGACGGTCTTGCCCTTGCCGCCCTTCTCCAGACGCAGCAGCACGTCGTCTTCGACCTGCATGTTCCAGGCGAAATCGAATTCGCCGGTCTGGATCACCGCGCGCGCCGCCGAGACGGCATCGCCGCCGCCCTTCATCTCGATCGTGTCGAAATGCGGACGGTTGGGCATGTGATAGTCGGGATTGAGCTCGCCGCGGACCACATCGCCCGGCTTGAACTCGACGAACTTGTAGGGACCGGTGCCCACCGGGGCCAGATTGTTCGGCGCCTCGCGGGACTTCGAGCCTTTGTAGTCGGCAAACAGATGCTTGGGGAGAACGCATCCATAAGCGCCGACGAACGCGTTGGCCCAGAACGGCGTCGGGGTCTTGAACAGGATGCGAATTGAAAGATCGCTGACCTTCTCGACCGTGATGTCACCATAGGTGCTGATGCTGACGGCAGCCGTGGCGGGATCGCTGGCGTATTGCCAGGTGAACACGAAGTCGTCGGCAGTCAGCGGCTTGCCATCGTGCCATTTGACTCCCGGCTTGATTTTCCAGACCACCGATTTGGCATCGGCGGCGAGACCGCCGTTTGCAAGCGAGGGAATCTCTGCCGCGAGGATCGGGTTGAGATTGCCGTCGGCGTCCCAGCTGGCGAGCGGTTCGTAGAAAAGCCGCGATCCGTCCTGGTCCTTGGTGCCGGTGGCGAAATGAGGATTGAGCAGCGTCGGCCCCTGCCACCACAGCACCTTGAGAGGACCGCCACCCCCGCGCTTGGTCGGCTTGTAGACCGCGGGGCTCTGCGCCATGGCAACGCCGCCGAGCGCGAGGAGCTGGTTGGCGAGGGGAGCGGTGAGACCGACCGCGGCGAGGCGCTTGACGAAGGCGCGGCGGTCCATCCGCCCGTCCTTCACCTGACCGATCATCGAACGCAGCTCTTTGTCCAGCATGGTTGTCCCCCGTCTGGTTCCGACATGGATGCAGGCGGTCGCTCGCGACCGCCGGGTTTGGCTGGCGGTAGATGGCACACCGAATGGCGTGCACGTCAACTGGGACCGTGTGTATGCAAACGGTCTATTGGCTGTCCGTTGGGCAAAATTGCGCTCCGCAGCCCATCCGTTCGGCAATCCAGCATCAAAATCTGCTGGATTGCGCGCTGCACTGCGGAAAATTTGTTCGCTGGATCAGACGAAGTATCGAGGCGAATTCCTACGCCACGGACATGTCGAGCGGCGGCGCGACGTGATCCGGCAACGGACAGACGTAAGGAGTGCGGGCCGTCCGCGTCTGGAGATCCGCCTTAGCAACCTTGATCAGCTCCGGTTCCGTCAACGCCTTGATGCCGAGGCCTGCCATCGCCTTGGCGGCCTGCACCATGGCCTTGTGCGCGTGCGGGCTCTTGCCCTGCGCCACCACCTGCCAGGTGTGGAAGGGCGTGCCGATTGCAACCGTCGGTGCGTGCACCTGCACGGTCGGCACCACCCAGCTCACGTCGCCGACATCGGTGGAGCCGACCAGCGGATTGCGCTTGGCATCGAGCGGCACCAGGAAGTCGGCCAGCGGCCGATCGGTCGGCTCCATGCCGATCGCGTAATAGACCGAGGCGATATCCTTGTCGCTCAAGGTCGCACGGATCTGGCCGGCAAAGCTCTTGTCCGCATCGTCGAAATGCGGCGGTCCGAGCTCTTCCATGACCTGATGCAGCGCCTGCTCCAGCGGCGTGTTCGGCAGGATGTTGGAGACCGCGGAGATGATCTTCATCTCGACCTTGGTCTCGGTCATCAACGCCGCGCCTTGCGCGATCTTGGACACACGCTCGACCAACTCGTTCATGCCGGGAAGATCGCGCGCGCGGATCGAATAGCGCACGCGGGCATGGGCCTGCACCACGTTCGGCGCGATGCCGCCGGTGTCGAGCAGGGCATAGTGCACGCGCGCGTCGCTCGGCATGTGCTCGCGCATGTAGTTCACGCCGACATTCATCAATTCCACCGCATCGAGCGCCGAACGGCCGAGATGCGGCGAGGCCGCCGCATGCGAAGTGCGGCCGGTGAAGATGAAATCCGCGCGCGTATTCGCAAGCGAGGGCGTTACCGCCACCTCCCAGAAGCTGTGCGGGTGCCAGGTGATGGCGATGTCGGCGTCCTCGAACGCGCCGGAGCGCACCATGAAGGCCTTGGCCGCGCCGCCTTCCTCCGCCGGACAGCCGTAATAGCGCACGCGGCCGGGCACCTTGTTCTCGGCCAGCCAGTCCTTCACCGCGGTCGCGGCGAGCAGCGCTGCGGAACCGAGCAGGTTGTGACCGCAGCCATGGCCATGGCCGCCGGTCTCGATCGGGCGATGCTCGGCGACACCCGCCTCCTGGCTGAGGCCCGGCAGCGCATCGTACTCGCCCATGAAGGCAATGACCGGACCGCCCTCGCCCCACTCGCCGATCAGCGCAGTCGGGATGCCGGCGACGTTCTCAGTAATGCGGAAGCCCTGATGACGCAGCTCGGCGAGATGCTCGGCGGCGGACCGCGCCTCGGTGTAGCAGACCTCAGGCATGCCCCAGACCCTGTCGCTGAGGTCGATGAAGCGTGCCTTGATCGTGTCGATGCCACGCCAGATGTCGCTGCGGTTGTCCATGCTTGTCGTCCGTGATCCCTTGGTCAAACGAGGCTGCAATGGTTAGCAGCTTCACTGCACGGCGCCTAGCACTGCGCCGGACAGCAGCCATGCGCCGGATCAGATGACGATGTGTTTCCGGGCCTTTCCAAGATTTCACGCGGCGTTCTCCCGAATAGTTGGGAACGAGGCTTTCAAGACGGCCTGCTCCGGCCTAAATTAGGCGTGCTTCGCGCGTCGCTCCGCCAGCCTTGCCGGAGCGATGCTCTCAGCCAGGAGAACTCCATGAGCGCTCTGACCGAATGGAGAGTGCCGCCGGCGAACCAGCCGCGGGCGAGCGACTATGGTTTCGATCTCGACCGCGCGCTCGGCTCCGTCGTCGGCCTGCACGCCATCATCCCTCCGGACGCCTTCAGTGCCGAGACGCTGGGCACCGAACGCGCCGGCAACGGCGTCGTGATCGATGACGGCCTGGTGCTCACGATAGGCTATCTCATCACCGAGGCAGAGTCGGTCTGGCTGCACCGCGCCGACGGACGCGTGGTGGAGGGCCATGCGCTCGGCTTCGATTCCGAGACCGGGTTCGGGCTGGTGCAGGCGCTCGGCCAGCTCGACATTGCGCCGCTGCCGCTCGGTTCGTCGGCGGCGACACGAATCGGCGACCGCGTCGTGGTCGGCGGCGCCGGCGGACGCACGCGTTCGGTCGCGAGCCAGATCGTGGCCAAGCAGGAATTCGCCGGTTACTGGGAATATCTGCTGGACGAGGCCATCTTCACCGCTCCCGCGCATCCGAACTGGGGCGGCACGGCATTGCTCAACGAACGCGGCGAGCTGATCGGCATCGGCTCGCTCCAGCTCGATCGCGAACGTGACGGCGAGGCCGAGCACGTCAACATGATCGTGCCGATCGACCTCCTGAAGCCGGTCCTGGAGGACTTGCGCAAGTTCGGCCGTGTCAACAAGCCGGCACGACCCTGGCTCGGACTCTATTCGACCGAGATCGACAACCGCGTGGTGGTGATCGGGATCTCCGCCAATGGCCCGGCCGCCCGCGCCGAGCTCAAGACCGGCGACGTCATTCTCGCCGTGAACGGTGACAGGGTGACGAGCCAGACTGCCTTCTACAAGAAAATGTGGGCGCTCGGCGCCGCCGGCGTCGACGTGCCGCTCACCGTTCATCATGAAGGCGTCACCTTCGACGTCACCGTGACGTCGACCGATCGCTTCAAGCTCCTGAAGGCGCCGAAGCTGCACTGATCCAAAAAGGCTTTGAGGAAAGCAGGCGATGACCGAGGCCGTGGTGGACGACATCGTGGCCGTGCTGCCGCCGCTGCTCAATGCGCTGGAAGCGCTCGGCTTCTTCCAGCGGCATCTGCATCCACCGGCCTTCGCCTCGGTGATGGATGCGATCGGCACGCCGGACGAGGCGCTGCAGACGGCGCACGGCGCAATCGGGGAATGGCCGGAGCAGTTCGGAGGCTTGCGCGACCGGCTCGATCGCGCCTGCGGCGAGACGCTCGCTGCCTTTGCCGGCATTCGTGAGGTCGAGCGTGGCCATGGCGATCTCGTCGCGGTGTTCCGCGCGCTGCGCCATGTCCCGCGCGCGCAGGAGGCGCTCTATCCGCTGGCAGCGCAATTTCCGCCGGTGAGCGGCTTCTTCCTCAACGCCGCCAATCGCGACAATGCGGATTTGTTGTCGCGGCTCCAAGCCAGCGCGGGCGAAGATACCGGCATCTTCCACGACCACAACGAGCCTGGCAGCCGCGGCGGCTTCTCGGTCTATGTCCCCGAATATTATGCGCCCGAGCGTGCCATGCCGCTGGTGATGGCGCTGCATGGCGGCAGCGGCAACGGACGCGGCTTTCTGTGGAGCTGGCTCCGCGACGCCCGCACTCTCGGGTCGATCCTGGTGGCGCCGACCGCGACCGGCCCGACTTGGGCGCTGATGGGCGAGGACACCGACACGCCGAACCTCATGCGCATTCTCGAGGAGGTGCGCGGCCGCTGGCGCATCGACCCCTCGCACATGCTGCTGACCGGCATGAGCGACGGCGGCACCTTCTGCTACGTCACCGGCCTCGACGGCGCCTCGCCCTTCACGCATCTCGCCCCGGTTGCGGCGACCTTCCATCCGCTGATGGCGGAGATGGCCGACGCAACGCGCCTGCAAGGCTTGCCGGTCTTCATCACTCACGGCAAGCTCGACTGGATGTTTCCGGTGCAGACCGCACGGCAGACGCAGGCGGCGCTGTCCGCCGCCGGTGCCCAAGTTACCTATCGCGAGATCGACGACCTCAGCCACACCTATCCGCGCGAGATCAATTCGGAGCTGATGGAGTGGCTGAATGGAAAATGAACAACCTCTCCTTGGATGCGCCGCATAGTCGCGGAACCATCACTCCGGGCCGACGTTATCGCCCGTCACCGGAGGTTCGCCATGCAGACTTTTTTCGGAATGATTCTGGGCGCGTTGCTGCTTGCGGGCGGCGTCTACGTCTATGATTCCATGCAGACGTCGTCAGTCGCCAAAGGCGACATCGCGACCACCAACCGAACGATCGTGAACTGGGACGTCGCCAAGGCCGATTGGGATGCGCTGCGCGATCGCGCGCACAAGGACTGGGTCCGGATCTCGTCGAAGTAATTTCGTCCGATCGACATGAACGAGGCGCCGTCGCAGACCCGCGACGGCGCCTTTGTATTGCGTCCTGAAATATCGCCGGCTCAGTTCATCTTGGCCTTGCGGGCGTCGGCGATGACCTGCTCGAACTCGGTCATGCTGAGCGCGCCGGGCACGCGATACTTGCCGACGATGAAGGACGGGGTGCCCTGGAAGCCGAAAGCTTCAGCCTGCTCGTTGTTGCGCTTGAGGATGGCGTCGATGTCCTTGGCGTGGCCGGTGAGATCGCGCTTCAAGCGGTCCATGTCGACCCCGGCAGCCGCGAGCAGCTCGTTGATGCGCGGCTCGGTCAGGCGCGAGCTGACGCCGATCAGGGCGTCATGGGCCTGGTGATACTTGCCCTGGAACTTGGCCGCCAGCGCGCTCCGCGCCGCGGTGACCGAAACCGGCCCGAGGATCGGCCAGTCCTTCATGACCAGCCGCACCTTGCCGTCGTCCTGGACCACCTGGCGCAGCTCGGGCTCGAGCTTGCGGCAATAGGGACAATTGTAGTCGGACCATTCGACGATGGTGATGTTGCCGTCGGGATTGCCTGCGACCGGCGTGTCGGGATCGCGCAGCACCTTGGCTTCGGTCAGCACCTCGTCATCGCCGGTGGCGGCGCGCGCCGAAACGATCCCACCCACGGCGAGAGCGCCCGCTCCGATCAGCGTCAAGGCTGCGCGCCGGCTCGGCCCAAGGCCATTATTCCCAAATCCTGTCATATCGTCCCGTTCCGGTCCCGTCTTGCGGATATACGCCCGCGCACCGGTCATTGTTACGGGTCATATAGAATGCCGCGGGCGCGATTGCCACGCGAATCGCGTCCGGCTCGACTAAGCCGCCGGCAGCATCGCCATCAAGGTCCCGCTCATCATGGCGATCAGCGTGGTCTTGCCGTCATGCTCGGCGTAGGCCTTTGCCTCGCAGAAGGTCAGCGTGCGGCCGGGCTTGACCACTTCGGCCTTAAAGACGAAACGCTCGCCGCGGGCGGGCGCGAGCAGCGTGGTCTTGAATTCGACCGTGAGGATACCGGCCTCCGCTGGCATCAAGCTGAAGGCCGCAACGCCGCAGGCGTTGTCGAGCCCGGCCGTGATGATGCCGGCATGGATGAAACCGTTCTGCTGCGTGAGGGCCGGCGCATGCAGCATCGCCAGCTCGACCTCGCCCGGCGCGAGCCGGACGATCACGATACCGAGCGTGCGCATGGCCGGTTGGGCATCGAACATCGCGATGGCCGCCGCGCGATAGCCCGGGTTTTTCGGCTCGAAGGCAGTCATGGCTCACACCTCGGCTGGTTCGGCAAGATGCTTCAAGGCAGCTTCGCGAATGCAATCGGCGAACGGGGCGGACTTGCGGAGCTGACGGTCCATGTGCACGCCGGTGATCTCGCACGTCGCCGCGAGCTCGCCGGTCTCCGCATTCGTCATGTCGTGCCGGAAGCGGATCGACTTGTCCCTGATCTCGAGCAGATGGCTGCGGATCTCGACGATGTCGCCGGCGAGCAGCTCGCGCTTGTAGGCGATGTTCTGCTGTACCGCGGCCATGCCGCGGCCGGAGATGCGCAAATAGCTCGGCGTCAGGCCGAGACGAGCGAACAGATTCCAATTGGCCTCGTCGAACTTGCCGACATACCACATGATGTTCATGTGCCCGACATGGTCGCATTGCCACGGATAGACCGTGCCGCGATAGGTCGCCTCCTGCTCCATCGCATTTCCTCCCGCAATTTCGTCCTTGCTCGTTGATACGGTAGCGTATCAAACCCGTGTCACGTTAGCAATACGGCACCGTATCAAGACCGGGTGAGGCTTTCTTCATGAGCGACGGCAAGGGCGACGTCTGGGTCGAGGCTGGGTTTGCCGAGCTCGCCCGCGCGGGGGTGGAGGGCGTGCGGGTCGAGGTGCTCGCCAAGAATCTCGGCGTCACCAAGGGCGGCTTCTACCGGCGCTTCGCCGACCGCGCCGCACTGCTCGAGGCCATGCTCGAAGCCTGGCGCAAGGGCCGCATCGCCGCGATCGCGCAGCAGACGAGCCTCGACGGACAAGCGCCCCGCGAGCGACTGAAGGCGGTGATCCAGCTTTATTCCGAGCGGCTCAATCCAGAAGGGATGGCGATCGAGCTCGCGATCCGGCAATGGGCCCGATCGGAGGACAACGCCGCGGCGGCGGTGGCGAGCGTCGACGCGGCGCGGCTCAGGCACGTCGGCGACCTCTATCGCGCAACCGGCCTTGCGGCCGAGGAGGCCGACGCGCAGGCCTTTCTGTTCTACTGCTTCATCTTCGGCCAGAGCCTGTTGTTCGTCGAGAGCGGTCCGCGCAAGCGGTCGCAGCTCGTGGCGAAATCTGCCGAGAAGCTGCTCGACTGAGCATGATCCGGACCCCAAGGGCCGGGTGAGCGCAGGTGTTCTGACAAGATCATGCGCGACACTTCAGGCGAATCGGCCGGAGCGTCGCTCCGGCCTTCGCAGCAATGCGAAGCTCAGGCGGCGCCCTTCAGCTTCTTGGTGCATTCGCTGTAATAGCCGCCGCCTTTCTGAATCCATTTCAAGCCGCCGTTGCCGTTGGTGGACTTGTTGGCATTGTACTGGTCGACGCAGGTGTGCAGGCGCGCCTTGCCGGGCGTCTCCTTGGCATATTTCGGATCGACCGCGTTTGGGTAGACCGCAGGACCGGCCGGCAGGGCCGGCGCGGCGGCGGGTGCCTCTTCCTTCTTGGCCTGCTTCGGCTCCGCGGGAGCTGTGGGCGCAGCCGCTGTCGGCGCAGCGGCGGGCGTCGCATCGGCACCGCATTGGGCCTTGCGGAAGTCATTCCACTTCATGGTGCCGAGCGAGCCGTCCTTCTTGGCGGCCTGGTACTTCGCGCTGCACTCCTGCGCTGTCAGTGCCTGTGCCGGCGCGCTCGTCAGCAATGCCGCGACACCGGACGCTGCGATCGCATACAACAATTTCGTCTGAATGGTCATCCCTGGGTCTCCTGCTTGATCTTCCCCGACGGAAGTGAATTGAGGATTGCTATCCTAGCGTGCCGGCCGCTTGCGACAAGGATGCGATGGGTTGCGCCGGCAAAATATAGTGATCCTGCCGCTCGACTTCATTCATGTCGCGTTCAGCAACGCGAGCCAACGTTCCAGCCCTTCGCAATTCTCGCAAGCAGAGTGCACCACATGACCTTCACGTCCCGCCTCGCCGCCGTTGCTCTCGCCTCCCTGCTCGTCACCGGCACCGCTTTCGCGCAGACCGCCGCGCCGGCCGCCAAGACCGACACTGCCGCCACTGTTGACGACAAGAGGGCAACGAAGGAGCGATCGGCGGAATCGCTGGAATGCTCCAGGCAGGCAGACGCCAAGGGATTGAAGGGGAAGGAGCGCAAGAAATTCCGTCGCGAATGCAAAAAGGAGGCGAAGGCCGGCAGCGCAGCCGCCGCTCCCGCAGCCGACAAGAAATAACCCCGTCACGATTCCTTCCGAGCCTCCGCGGAAGGCCTCGCGCATTGCGGCATGACGAGCCTGCAATTGTGCGCCTCGCGCTGATTTGCGATAAGGTGGCGTGAAGCACATCACCGCCTCCCTGTCGTTCGAATGGCCGAGCCGTGCCACGATCCTGAGCACGGTGGAGACGCTCGTCATCGGCACCGCCGGCGGCCTTGTGTTTCTGCTCGCCGGCCTTCCCGGCGGGCTGATCTCCGGCTCGATGATCGCGGTCGGGATCGCCGCGATCGCCGGCCGCCAGCTGACCTTGCCGCCGTTTTTGACCCAGACCGTGCTGGTGCTGCTCGGCATCTCGCTGGGCTCGGTCGTCTCGCGCCATTTGCTTCAGCAGGTCAGCGCCTACCCCGTCACCATCGGCCTGCTTGCGCTCGCCACGTTCTGCTCCACGTTCGGGTCGAGCTATTACCTCCAGCGCATGCATGGCTGGGACCGCACCTCCGCTTTCCTGGCCGGCAGTCCCGGCGCGCTGTCGCAGATCACGATCCTGGCGGTCGAGCGCGGCGCCGACCTGCCGGGCATTGCGGTGGTGCAGACCATGCGCGTCATGATCCTGACCGCCGCGCTGCCGATGGTGCTGGCGATTGCAGGCGTCACGCCCTCCGCTGCACAGTCGCTGACAACGACCATCGCCTCGCCGCTCGACCTGCTCGAGCTGGCCGCCGCGTCGCTGGCCGCGGCGCTCGTGTTGCGGCTGATCAGGTTTCCCGCGAGCTGGATGTTCGGCGCGATGATCGCCTCCAGCGTGCTGCATGGTGCCGGATGGGTCGAGGGCGGCCTGCCGGACTGGGTGCGTGGCGTTGCGCTGATCGGGATCGGCGCACTGATCGGCAGCCGTTTCGCGCGGATGCGGATCAAGACGCTCGCCGGCCACCTCCGCGCTGCGCTGGGCTCGTTTGCGGTGGCCATCGCCGTCTCCGCCATCTTCGTTGGCATCGTGGCGCTGACCACCCCGGTGAAATTCTCCGACGTCGTCGTCGCCTTCGCGCCGGGCGCGATGGACGCGATGCTGGCGCTGGCCTTGACGCTGCACATCGACCCGATCTTCGTCGGCGCCCACCACCTGTCGCGTTTCGTCTTCGTGACGATCGCAACGCCGGGCATCGTGCACCTGTTCGGGCGCACGCAGGACGACGTGGATGATTGAGCTTTAGCGCTTCGCGGTCCGCACGAATCCCCACGCGGCGATCGCGGCCATCACGAGCGAGATCAGCACGTTGTAGCCGGCGAGCGAGAGGCCGAGGAAGCGCCATTGCACCTCGTCGCAGCGCACCACCTTCACGGTGTCGAGCTTCGACAAGAGATCGGCGGCGCTGCCGAGGTTGACGACCGGACCGGAGCAATCGCTCGGCCCCTTCCAGAACCCCCATTCGACCCCGGAATGGTAGGCGCCGAGGCCGGCATTGGCGAGCGTGGCCAGGGTGAGGATCGCCAGCCCAGCCAGCAGCAGCGGCCGCGGCGCGCCGCTTCGCGCCGCCAGCGCCGTCAGCACACCGAGCGGTATCGCAAGGTAATAGGCGTAGCGCTGCTCCAGGCACAATGGGCAGGGCAGGATCTCCAGGACGAGTTGGAAGAACCAGGCGCCCGCAATCGTGGCTGCGCCGATCAGCGTGACCAAGGCCGCGGCGGTCAGCGCGGGGCTCGTGGCGCCCGGCTTGAACGCAGGTATGGCGGCACTCTGGGTGGTCACGGCAGCCTCTTTCGTATCTCGCGCGCCCTAAGCCTCTAGCCCCGGCCCATGCGGCTGTCGAGAACGGCCGGGATCACTTTGGCGCGGGTTGACCCCGTCCCGTCCATGGCTATAGTCCGCCGGCTTCGCGACGCCGCCTATGGGGCCGACCGAGGGCCCCTGTGGCGGAACTGGTAGACGCGCTCGACTCAAAATCGAGTTCCGCAAGGAGTGCTGGTTCGATTCCGGCCAGGGGCACCACGCTTCGCCCTTCGGGCTTCGCGTGGCGGGGCTCGAAGGGCGAAGCGTGTCCGGCGAAGCCTCTTGGCGAAGTCGAACTGGTTCAGCAAACTCGAGCTACGACCCGCGCGTTGCTGCGAGCACATCGGCCAGGCCACGCCCGACGCTGCCGTCTTCATCCAGGCCCGGATTGTAAATGGTGATCTCCAGGCCGACCGCCTTGCCACTCGCCAAGCCAACCCGGAGCACGGTCGATAGCTCGTCCCACGACAACCCACCCGGCACGCGAAAATCGACAGCCGGCATGATGGCATCGTCGAGACAATCGGCGTCGAGATGGATGAAGAAGCCGTCCAGCTCGGCTCGCGTGAGGTAATCGACGGCTTCGCGTGCAGCGGCCTCGATGCCCCGCGCCCGCACAGCAGGAAGATCAAGCACCTTGAGCTCTTCGGGAAGCGGCTGGCTTCCATATTCCGCCTGATCCTGGTGATCGCGATATCCAAACGCCACAATGTCCTCAGGGCGGACCAAAGGACCGCGACCTTCGATGTCGGCCAGGAGGGACGGGCCGTAGCCGGAAACGAGGGCAAGGTCCATCGAGGCGCCCTCACCATTGGGCTCCGCCTCGGGCTGGAAGAAATCGGCGTGGCCGTCGATGAACAACAGGCCGTAGCGGCCGCGCCGTCGAAGCGCGAGCATCGAGCCCAGCAAGATCGTGCAATCGCCGCCCAGCACAAGCGGAAACTCGCCCGCGACAAGCACCGCTTCCACCGCGTCGGCGAGCTGGGGCGACCACGCCGCTATTGCGCCGGCGTTCAAGATGCCGGTCTCGGGATCCGGCGCCGGATCTTTCGAAGGCACCACCAGCCGCCCGGCGCGGCGTGCGCCGATGCGCTCCGCAAGTCCAAGCTTCAGCAGCTGTTCGGGCAAGCGCTCCACGCCGTCGGTCGCAAGGCCGAGCGTCGAAGGAGCTTCGATAATTGCATAGGGCATGGTCGGCATGGCGCCTTCCCGCTCGCGACTATTGTGCCGAGTAGGTCACGGCCTCGATCTTGTGACCGTCTGGATCGCGGACAAACGCCCCATAATAGTTGAGGTCGTAACTCGGCCGCAGCCCGGGAGCGCCAGCGTCGCTGCCACCATGCCCTAATGCTGCTGCGTAGAAGCGATCGACCATCGCGCGGTTCTCGACGGCAAAGGCGATATGACTGCCGTTACCCACGGTCGCGGGTTTTCCATCGATCGGAACTTGAACGCTGAAGTGAAACGTCCCGCTTCCGTAGCCCAGTCCACCCTCGTCCTCGGCCATCGGCGTGATCCCGACGACCGGCAAGACCGCATCGTAGAAGCGCTTCGCACGCTGAACATCATTCGTACCGACGGAGACATGATGGATCACAACGACCTCCCGTTCCGGTGTTGCTTCGTAACGGTGAGCTTCCGGTCGTTGTTCCGCAGAGCCGCCTGCGGTTCTACCCACCACGAAGCAGATGCCGGGAACCCCGCCCCCGAAGTTGCTTTATCTACAAAGGAAGCAAGACATGGACACACGCGTCAGACATTGCAGGGTCCGGATCGGATCCGTGGATACCTTCTACCGAGAAGCCGGTCCTGAACGCGCGCCCGTCGTTCTGCTGCCGCACGGCTATCCCTGTTCATCCTACGAATTCCGCAATCTGATGCCGCGACTGGCCGATAATTGGCGGCTGATTGCTCCCGACTATCCCGGGTTCGGCTATAGCGGGACACCTGATGACTTCGACTACAGCTTCGACGGCTATGCCGCGTGGCTCGACCAGTTCGTGAAGCAGCTGAAGATCGAACGCTTCGTGATCTACCTTCATGATTTTGGCTCACCGATCGGAGCGAGGCTGGCGATCATGCGGCCTGAGAGGGTGGTGGCCCAGATCATTCAAAACGGCGACATACCTTACGAAGATGCGCTTGGCCCGGCATACGCTGACATCGAGAAGTCCTGGTCACTGCCCGATCAGGAGATGCGTGCGGCGATGAGGGAAGCTATCACTGAAGAGAATTTCCGGGACGAGTTCCTGAATGATGTGCGTGCGGACATGGCTGGACTGATCGCGCCGGACCTTTGGCGATTGCACTGGTCGCTGATGACCGAGCGGCGGAAAGACGCCGCCGCAGACGTTCTGTTTGGCCTCAAGGCGAACCGCCAATGGTTTCCCGAGCACCGCCGATATCTTCAGCAGCACAAGCCGCCAACATTGATCCTGTGGGGGCCGCAGGACCATTACATGCCTGAGGAGTCAGGGCGGGCCTATCTCCGCGACCTGCCGGATGCCGAACTGCATCTCCTGGATGGCGGCCATTGGCTGCTCGAAACCAACCTCGATGAGGTTGTCGCGCTGACGCGATCATTTCTCGAACGGATCGAACCTTAACGGGCAACGACAGCGCTTTTGTCGCCAACCGGCACCGGCGCGGGCGGCAAGCTTCCCCGATCGTCCCGGGGCGTTCGACTTCCCCCAGATATTCCCTATATCGTGCGGCAACGATCTTGACGCAGCGGACCGCTTCGATGGCCAGGAGACGCACGACGGACACGGACGACCTTCCCCGCTATTTCGTCTGGGTCCGGGGGCTCGAAGGGCCCGAGCCGCAGAAATGGACGGCGATGGATTTCGGCGTCGGCGATTGGAAGCGGCCGCTCGTGCTGGCCTATCTGGAGCTGCCGGAAGACGAACGGCCGCTGTCGCTATCGGTCCTGGCGCGGCGATATCCGCCGCCGCGGGTTGATCTTTCGTAAGCTGGATTGGCGGCGGCACTCCGTCGCGCGGCAACGTTGGGTCGGCACATGGCAGTCCCGTGACTTTCCCGCCCCCATGATTATGGGTGTCACGGCCTTCGGGCTACGGTTAGACTTGCCTCGCGCCGCGGGGGACACGCGGATCGCGGGACCATGATCATGACCGAACAAGGCGAGACGGGTGAAGCCATCACCATCCTCCTCGTCGAGGACGATGCGCCGACCTGCTGGCGGCTCCAGGATGCGCTGGTCAAGGCCGGTTACGAGGTGCGCAGCGCAGGGACGCTCGCAGAGGCGCGGCAAGCCCTCGCCGCCGGCGCGCCGCGCGTGCTGCTGACCGACCTGCGACTGCCCGACGGCCACGGCGTCGAGCTGATCCGCGAGATGCGGCAGCGCTTCCCCGACACCGAGATCATGGTGATTTCCGCGCTCGGCGACGAGGAGAGCGTTATCTCCGCGATCACGGTCGGCGCCACCGGCTACCTGCTCAAGGACGCCTTCCCCACCGACATCGCCACCACTGTGCGCGATCTGGTCGCGGGACATTCGCCGATCTCGGCCTCGATCGCCCGCTTCATCGTGCGCAGGACGCAAGGTGCCGCGCAGAATTCGGCGGAGCCGCCGCCCGGCCCCGCGCTCAACACGGCAAGGCTCACCCCGCGCGAGATCGACATCCTGTGGGGCATCGCCAAAGGCTTCAGCTATGCCGAGATCGCGAGCCATCTCGGCCTGTCCAAGCAGACCGTGCCTGGGCATATCAAGAACATCTATCGCAAGCTCGAGGTGCATACGCGCAGCGAGGCGGTGTTCGAGGCGGTGCAGCAGGGCCTGATCAAGCTGTGAGCGAGATCGCGGCCAAAGCACCTACGAAGGCACCGACACGCCCGCGGCGCCGGCTAATCGCCTCGCGCCTCGTGCCCTATCTGCTGCTTCAGGCGCTGATCGTGATCGTCACGATCCTGGGGATTCGGTTGCTGCAGCCGAGCGATCCCGACGACTACGCGGTGGACGATTTCTCGGCGCGGGAGGACGGTCTGACGCGCCCGGTGACGCTGCCGCATTTCACCTCGTCGCGCTATTCGCTGGCCGACCCGCCGATCTACGCCGGCACCTTCACATTCCGGAGCGGCGATGCGGCCTCGGGCTGGTCGGTGTTCCTGCCGCGCTTCAGCAACGCGGTGGAGGTCGCCGTCAACGGCGTCGTCGTGCTCGACTCCCGACGCGACACCAACGCCAACCGGCCCGACCGCAACACGCCGCAGATCGCAGCCATCCCCGCGTCGCTGCTGCGCGAGGGCGGAAACGAGATCACGGTGCGGCTGTTCGTATGGGGCCCGCTCAAGGGCTTCCTCGACACCGTCTATGTCGGGCCGGATGCCGCCTTGCGCCCGGCCTATGAGACACGCACGCTGCTGTTCGTCACGCTGCCTGTGGTGTTTTCCGCCTGGCAGGCGATCCTTGCCGTCATCCTCGCGATCATGTGGCTGATGCGGCGTCACGAGCCGGTCTATGGCGTACTGGCGACGGCGATGGTGCTCGGCGTGGTGCAGGCATTCGCGCCGCCGCCGGTGCCGCCGGCCACGGTATCGCACCTGGCCGCGGTGCTGCTGGCCTCTGCACCGATCGAGAGCGCGCTGATCGTCGTGTTCGGCGTGCTGTTCTTCGGCTGGCGCTGGCCGCGCTACGGCACGCTGCTGTTCGTGCCCGGCGTCCTCGTGTTCGTGGTCGGGCTGATCGGGGGCCCGCCGCTGCCGCGCATCCTGTTCCTGGTGCTCGGCATTCCCACCGTCGGGCTCTGCCTGTTCCTGATGGCCTGCGTCACCGCAACCGCGGTGGTGCGGCGGCAGGACGCGGCGAGCTTCACGATCGGCTGCGCGGTGACCATCGTGTTGGTCTGCTGGGTCCAGGACATGCTCACAGTGCTCGACATCGTGAGCAACGATCGCATCTTCGTCTCGCGCCTGTCCTATTCGGCGATGCTGGTCGCGATCGGCGCCGGGCTGACCTGGCGCTTTGCCCGCGCCTTGAACCAGGTCGACAGCTTTGCCGGCCAGTTGGTGACGCGGGTGCGGGAGGCCGAGGAGCGGCTGAAGGCGAGCTTTGCCCGCGAGGAGGAGCGCGCCCGCGCGGCGGCGCTCGCCAACGAGCGCACGCGCCTGATGCGAGACCTGCACGACGGCCTTGGCGGCCAGCTCGTAAGCATCGTCGCGCTGTCCGAGCGCGGCAGCGCGAGCGCGAGCATCACGGACGCCGCCCGCGCGGCGCTGAAGGATCTCCGTCTCGTGATCGATTCCATGGACGACATCGGCGGCGACCTGATGCTGGCGCTCGGCTCCTGGCGCGAGCGCGCCACGGCCCAGTTGCGGCCGCACGACATCACGCTCGACTGGCGCGTGGCGACGCCGCAGGGCCTGCCGCTGCATCCCGAGCTCAGGCCATGGCACGTCGTCCAGATCGTGCGCATCCTCGACGAAGCCGTGACCAATGCGGTCAAGCACGCGCAGGCCCGCCGCATCGCGGTAACCATCGATACGTTCGACGCGGGCCAGGGGCCGTACGGCGTGATCAGCGTGACTGACGACGGAGGCGGCTTTGCGCTGGCCGGCAATGGCGAGGCCGCGGGGGCCGGCCAGACCGCGCGCGGCCTGCGCAACATGAAAAGCCGCGCCGCGCGCTGCGGCGCGGTGCTCGACCTGACGTCTGATTCCTCCGGCACGCGCGTGCGGCTGAAATTGCCGCAACGTTTTCCCGACAGCGACATGGCCGCGGGCTGAAAGGGCCCCCTCCCCGAACGTGTGGGGCGCACGGAGAGAGGGGACGGGCCGGGTAAAATTGCCTGCGGAGGACGGGGGGTTCGTCCGCAGGCCCCTTGGCCCGAAGCGATGCATCAATTCAATGAAGCGGAAATATCAGCGCACGCCGACGCGATTGACCGGGCCGCCGCGATTCATCGGCGTGCCGGCACGCACACCGACACCGGGCGCGCCGACACCGGGGGTCGCGACGGCACCCCGCGCGACCGGCGCTCCCACCACCACGGCGCCAGTCGGCCGCACCACGCAGCCCTTGGGCACGCCAACGGTCTTGCAATAGACCACGGCCTGCGCCGGGCTCGTGCCCAGCGACACCGTCGCCGCGCCCGCCAGCGCCATGACCGTCAGCCCTGCGCCCAGCGCTCCAGCTCTCTTCGACATCTTGCTCTCCTGGTTCCGTTCGGCGTCCCGACGCAATCACCGGGTCTCGCAGCCGAGGTGCAGCCTGAATGACAAAAGTCGGCGCGCGGATACATGCCATGAAGATGGGGGTACCGCGGGCGGGAGGACTGGCCGCTGCCATGAACATGGCATGGACCGGCGCCCGGCCTTTGCGGAATGGTCCGGCCCGATTGATCCCGGTCGGGACCAACGAGAATTCCAAAGAGGTGCTCTATGAAGATTTCGGTTCTTGCCGCGCTGCTGCTCGCAGCTGCCGCCCTGCCTGCTGCCGCACAGTCCGGTCCATCTGTGCAGGAGCAAATGGCCTGCCGCGGCGACGCCAGCAAATTCTGCGCCGAGCATATCGGCAAGCCGCCGCAGATGAACGCCTGCCTGCGCGAGAACAAGTCGAAGCTGTCCGATTCCTGCCGCAAGGTGGTCGAATCGCGCGGAGGCTAGTCCTTCATCCTTCTCTCTTGGAAGAAGCCAGAGAGGGCGGCGCTCTGCCGCCCTCTCGAAAAAATGCCAAAGGCGCGCCGCTATTCCTGCATCATTTCGCCGCTTCCGCCGAACTCGGCGGGAAAATCCTTCAGCTTGGGCAGGCCATCGCGCATCGGCAGCACGGTCTCGGCATAGTTGACGTGGACGCCGGGCGTGAACGCGAGGGTGGGGATGGTGGCGGCGAAAACGTCGACCAGACCGAGCGGCGGATGGTTGGTCATGAGATGGCCACCGCACTTCCTGCAATATTTGCGCTGGCTGAGCGGCGTCTTGACGAAGGTCTCGACATTCTGAGCGCCTTCGGTGATGCGCACGGCTTCCGGCTTCCACAGGCTGAAGGCGTTGACCGGGCCGCCCGACCACGAGCGGCAGGAGCGGCAATGGCAATAGCCCATCGCCTCCGGCGCGCCCGTGACCTCGACCGTGACCGCGCCGCAGAAGCAGTTTCCGACATATTTCATTTGGACGTCTCCCTTTTTCCGATGGATCGCTATCGCGCGTCGGCGCCCCGCGCGCTGTTTCGATTGGATGCGCGGGGCTTGGCCTAGACTATACTGACCGGCGCCAGGGAATAAGCATGGAGACGCGTTGCTTGTACTGCCGGTACTCGTCGCCGAAGAGATCGACGAGATCGCTCTCCTCAAGCGCGATGCCGACGAAGATGTAGAGCGTGGTCACGGCCGCGAACAGCAGATGACCCGCGGTCATGACCGGCGCCGCCCAGAACGCGATGATGAAACCGAGATAGATCGGATGGCGGACGAACTTGTAGAGCAGCGGCGTCTTGAAACGCGGCGGCTGCATCTCCTTGCCGACGAGATGATTCGTCACCTGATGCAGTCCGAACAGTTCGAAATGGTTGATGATGAAAGTCGAGGTGAACACCAGCACCCAGCCAGCGAAGGACAACGTGACCAGTGTCACGGCAAGATCGGGGTTCTCGACTTCCCATATGACCGCGGGTAGCGGACGCCACTGCCAGAACAGGAGCAGCAATGACAGGCTCGCGAACAACACGTAGGTCGAGCGCTCGACCGGCTTGGGGACGAACTGCGTCCACCATGCCTTGAATTGTTGGCGCGCCATCACGCTATGTTGAACCGCGAACAGCGACATCAGCAGCAGATTGATGACGACCGCGCGAACGACGGGCGCTTCGGCACCGGTATCGATGGTCTTGGGCACCATCACCCCCATGACGAAGCCGATCGCGTAGAGAATGGTGACGAAAAACACGAGATATGCCGCAATTCCGTACAGAAAGGCGATGAACCTGAAAATACGAGAGCCCGTAACCTCCGGGCCGAGAGAATGAACCTGATGATCAATTTGGGTCATGAAACACTCCGTTGTGCCGAGGCATCGACACGGTTTGGTCTTCGCACCATGCCGGATCGGACGTCCCGCGGCTTTCGCGGACGATTGATTTTCGCCTGAGACGACTTTGATTTTTGCTTGAGACGACGAGAACGTGCGATTTCGCTTTGAAAACAACGTGCTGGACGGTGACCTTCGGGAGCTCACTTGCGACGGGGAAACCGTTCCGTTGCAGCCGCAAGTGTTCGATCTCTTGCTTTATCTGGTCACGCAACGGGCGCGTGTGGTCAGTAAGGATGACCTGATCAGCCAGGTCTGGAACGACCGCATCGTCTCGGATTCCGCCCTCAACAGCCGGATCAACGCCGCGCGCAAGGCGCTCGGCGACGACGGCGCGAGCCAGCGCCTGATCAAGACCATTCCGCGCAAGGGCTTTCGGTTCGTCGGCGAGGTCCGGGAAGAGGTGGCGGCATCGCCCGCGCGGACCGAAGCCAGGCTCGCTCCCCCGCGCATGGCGGACCGCCCGGCGGTCGCGGTGCTCGCCTTCGAGAACAAGAGCGGGGATCCCGAGCAGGACTATTTCGGCGACGGGATCAGCGAGGACATCCTCACCGCGCTGTCGAAGCAGCGCTGGTTCATGGTGATCGCCCGTAACTCCTCCTTCACCTACAAGGGACGCGCGGTCCATATCAGGCAGATCGCCGAGGAGCTCGGCGTCCGCTACATCGTCGAAGGCAGCGTGCGCAAGACGGACAACCGGGTGCGCATCACCGCGCAGCTCAACGACGCCGTGTCGGGCGGTCATCTCTGGGCCGAGCGCTATGACCGCGAGCTCGTCGACGTCTTCGCCGTGCAGGACGAGATCACCAACGCGATCGCCGCCGCGATCGAGCCGCAGATCCACGCCGCCGAGAATTTCCGCAGCCGTCGTAAGCCGCCGGCGAGCCTCGACGCCTGGGACCTGTTGATGCGCGCGCTGTCGCATTATTGGCGCGTGACCCGGCAGGACCATGCGGCCGCGAAGGCGCTGCTCGCGCGCGCGATCGCGATCGATCCGGATTACGGCCAGGCGTTGTCGGTGCTGGCCGTGAACGACATGTTCGGCGTGCATCTCGGCTGGACCGAGCTGGCCGCGGTTGCGCCGTCCGCGGAAGCCGCCGCGCTCAAAGCGGTGCGCTGCGACCATGAGGACGCCTGGGCACATGCCGCGCTCGGCAGCGTCTGCTTCTCGACCCGCAGGCTCCCAGACGCGCTGTCCGAGTTCGAGCAGGCGCTCGCGCTCAATCCGAACTTCTCACTGGCGCAGGGCTATTACGCGCTGGCACTGTCCTATGCCGGACGCTCGAACGACTCGTTCGAGGCCGCGCAAAAGGCGATCCGGCTGTCGCCGCGCGATCCGTCATTGGCGATCTATCACGGTATCGCCGCCTATGCGCGCTTCACCGAACGGCACTATGGCGAGGCCATCGCGCTGGCGCGCGAGGCGATCCGCCACCGCGGCGATCTTACCGGCGCATACCGCGTGCTCGCCGTCTCCGCCGGCATGACCGGCGATGGCACGCTTGCGGAAATGGCACTCGGAGAGCTCCGCCGCACCCAGCCGGGCATCTCGCTACACTGGATCGCGACGCAGCTACCGTGGGCCAATGAGCGAGATCGCGAACACTATCTGGAGGGATTCCGCCGCGCCGGGTTGCAGTGAGGCGTCTTAGCCTCCCTGCAGCGCAAGCGCTAGGTTCGCTTCCGGCGTAAATGGACGACGACATCGAGCCGCGCGATCTCGTGGCCGGGAAGCGCCTCGGGCATCTTGGTGAAGGCGAGGCCCTCGGCCACGTCGACCAGCACGTCCTCGCCTTCGAGATAGAAATGCGGATGCAGGGACGTGTCGGTGTCGAAGAACGACTTGATGCCGTCGGCCGCGATCCGGCGCAGGAGGCCCGCTTCGGTGAACTGGTTCAGCGTGTTGTAGACGGTGGCGAGCGACAGGTATGCGTTCGCAGCCATCGCTTCTGCGTAGAGACTTTCTGCGGTGACGTGACGATGGCCGCCCAGGAACAGCAGTCGGCCCAGCGCCACGCGCTGGCGTGTCGGGCGCAAGCCGGCATTGCCGAGCAATTGCAGGCAGTGCTGCACGCCCGCATCCGGCGACGGCTCAAGACCGGCGATATCGGGTCCGCCGTCGTCATCCGCAGGGATAGTCGTGGCCTGAATGTCCATCCATCGTCTCACGGCTCAAGCAAACGGGATGCGCAGCCGCCTCCCGCTACTTGCCATTCGATCGCAAAAGCGGCGGGCCGGCTTTGATCCGGATCAAATTTGGCGTCGACCGCCTCTGACCTGGCGCAAGGCGGGCCGGCTCATTCCCGGCCAGAATGCGCGGGCATAGATGAGGTTCGCATGTCCAAGCCGGTTCCCGACAAGGCAGAGGTCGCACTCGAATATCCCGACAAATTCTATGTCGGCACCTTCGAGCATTCGTCCCGCTTCGAGGCGAAGCTCGACGGCAGCGGCATTGCGCTGGTGCTGCAACATCCTGGTGCGGCCGATGAACGCAAATCGGTGCATCTGCACGTCAACTTCGGCCTGCTGGCCGGCATCCTGCGGGAGCTCGCCGGCAGCGTCGCCGCGCTGCCCAAGGACGACATCGCGCACCGCGAGCAGCTTGCAGAGGCGCTCGACGAATTGCGGCGGGCGCTCGGCGCAAAATGAGGGGCTGATGCTTTTGGTCGCAGGCGCGGACTTGTGCACTGCCCCTGCATGCTCTCTTCACTTCTGAAGGCCGCCTGATCCCTCGGAGCTGGCCGATCTGCCGTGCCGTCGCACAGGCGGAGAAACAGGACGAGCTGTACATTTTTTGTGCGAGCACTGTCGCGACTTTCATCTTGCCGCGCCGAACGGGACTGTGTGAGCCTCGATGGCGGATGGGGACTGGGATGGACCGACCGTCGCTTTGCGCGCGAGGGCGCGTGCGAAGCGTTTCCGGCTGGTCTCGCTTGAGAAAGATTACGACATGCCAAAACGAGTGTTGCTTGGTCTCCTCCTGGCTTGCGGCCTTGCGGCCCCTGCGCTGGCGCAAGAGCCGAAGACGGGGGGTGTGATCAATGCCGTGATTCAGCCCGAGCCGCCCGGCCTGATGCTTGCGCAGGTCCAGAACGGCCCGACCCAGATGGTCTCGGGCAACATCTTCGAAGGCCTCTTGCGCTACAGCCCCAAGCTCGATCCCCTGCCGGAGCTCGCCGAGAGCTGGAGCGTCAGCGAGGACGCCAAGACCTACATCTTCAAGCTGAAGAAGGGCGTGACCTGGCACGACGGCAAGCCCTTCACCGCCGCCGACGTGCTGTTCTCGATCGAGATGCTGAAGCAGACCCATGCGCGCGCCCGCACCAATTTGGCGCAGGTCGACAAGGTCGAGACGCCGGACGATCATACGGTGGTCTTCACGCTGAAGCAGCCGTTCGGCCCGTTCCTCGGCATCTTCGAGGTCGGCTCGATGCCGATGGTGCCGAAGCATCTCTATGCAGGCACCGACTGGAAGACCAACCCCTACAACAACGCACCCATCGGCACCGGCCCATTCATGTTCAAGGAATGGCAGAAGGGCTCGTTCATCCGCCTGGTCAAGAATCCGAACTACCACGAGAAGGGCAAGCCCCATCTCGACGAGATCTACTGGCAGATCATCCCGGACGCCGCCGCGCGCTCGGTGGCTTACGAGACCGGCAAGGTCGACGTGCTGCCCGGCGGCTCGGTCGAGAATTTCGACGTGCCGCGGCTGTCCAAGCTGAAGGACACCTGCGTCACCGGCGCCGGCTGGGAATTCTTCTCGCCGCTGGCCTGGCTGTGGCTGAACAACCGCCAGGGTCCGCTCGCCGACAAGCGGGTGCGGCAGGCGATCATGTATGCGGTCGACCGCGACTTCGCCAAGGACGTGATCTGGAACGGGCTCGGCAAGGTCGCCACCGGCCCGTCGGCCTCGACCATCAAGTTCTATACCGATGACGTGAAGAAATACCCCTACGATCCGGCCAAGGCCAAGGCACTGCTGAAGGAAGCCGGCTACAAGGGCGAAAAGATCCGCCTGCTGCCGCTCGCCTATGGCGAGACCTGGCAGCGCTGGGGCGAAGCCGTCAAGCAGAACCTCCAGGATGTTGGCATGACCATCGAGACGATCGCCACCGACGTCGCCGGCGGCAACCAGAAGATCGCCGAGTGGGATTACGACATCGCCTTTACCTATCTCTACCAGTACGGCGACCCCGCGCTCGGAGTGGGACGCAACTACATCTCCAGCAACATCGCCAAGGGCCAGATGTTCAACAACGTCGAGGGTTACTCCAACCCGGATATCGACAAGCTGTTCGCCGAGGGCGCGGTTGCAACGCCGGATTCCAAGCGCAAGGAGATCTACGAGAAGGCGCAGAAGATCCTGGTCGAGGACGTGCCGGTTGCCTGGATGCTCGAGCTGCAATTTCCGACCATCATGCGCTGCAAGGTCAAGAACCTGATCACCACGGGGATCGGGGTCAATGACGGCTTCAAGGACGCATGGCTCGACAAGTGAAGCCTCTTACCTCTCTCCCCTGCGGGGAGAGGTCGAATGTGCGCATAGCGCACATTCGGGTGAGGGGGAGTCTCCACGAGTCCAACTGCTGATACGCTCGCGGGAAGTCCCCCTCACCCCAACCCTCTCCCCGCATCCGCCTTCGCCGAGGCTTCGGCGGACAAGAGCGGGGCGAGGGAGTCACTCCGTCTCCGTGGCGCCAGGTCACATCACCAATATGACTCACTAGATGCTCTCCTTCGTTGCTCAGCGCGTCCTGAAGGGCGTGATCGTCCTGCTCGCGATCGTCGTTCTCAATTTCTTCCTGATCCGCCTGGCGCCCGGCGATCCCGCGATCGTGATGGCGGGCGAGGCCGGGGCCAGCGATCAGGTCTTCGTCAAGCAGCTCCGGGAGAAGTTCGGGCTCGACAAGCCGCTGCCCGAGCAGCTCTTCATCTACGTCAAGGGCGTCGTCAGCCTCGACCTCGGCTTTTCCTTCCGCCAGCAGGCTCCGGTCGCAAAACTGATCGGCGAGCGGCTGCCGGCGACGCTGTTGTTGACGCTGACCGCCTTCGCGATCTCGCTCACGCTCGGCATCCTGTTCGGCACCTTCGCCGCGCGCTTTGCCGGAACCTTCCTCGACACCGCCATCACCGTGTTCGCTCTGATCTTCTACGCCATGCCGATCTTCTGGGTGGCGCTGATGGGCATCCTCCTGTTCTCGGTCACGATGGATTGGCTGCCGAGCTTCGGTTACGAGACGGTCGGCGCCAATCTCACCGGCCTTGCCCACGCGTTCGACGTCGCAAAGCACCTGATCATGCCGGCGATGACGCTGGGACTGTTCTTCATGGCGACCTACACCCGCATGACGCGCGCCTCGATGCTGGAGGTGAAACGCCTCGACTTCGTCAAGACGGCGCGCGCCAAGGGGCTCTCCGACGCCGCGATCCAGCGCCGCCACGTGCTTCGCAACGCGCTGCTGCCGGTGGTGACGCTCGCCGGCGTGCATTCCGGCACGCTGATCGGCGGCGCCGTCATCACCGAGACCGTGTTCGCCTGGCCCGGCATCGGGCGGCTGATGTACGACGCGCTGCTGCAGCGGGACTACAATCTGCTGCTCGGCGTGTTCGTGATCTGCTCCGCCATGGTCCTCACCTTCAACCTCATCACCGACCTCGTCTATCGCCTGGTCGATCCGCGGATCGAATACGCCGCATGAAACAGTTCTGGAAATCGATGCTGAAGAGCCCGAGCGGCGTCATCGGGCTCGTCATCCTCCTGGTTGCAATCTCTGTCGCGGTGTTCGGACCGATGTTGTTCCCGAACTCGCCCTGGCGCATGGTGCAGCGGCCGTTCCTGCCGCCGTTCACGCTCGGGGCCGTGCCGCTCGGCACCGACGCGCTCGGCCGCGACATCTTCGCCGGCATGATCTTCGGCGCCCGCGTCTCGCTTCTGGTCGGTCTCGTCTCCACGCTGGCGGCGCTGATCGTGGGCGTGCCGATCGGGGCCATGGCCGGTTATTTCGGCGGCAAGGTCGACGACGCCCTGATGCGCTTCACCGAGTTCTTCCAGACCATTCCGAGCTTCGCGCTCGCGATCGTGCTGGTCGCCATCCTGCAGCCCTCGATCTATTCGATCGTCGCCTCGATCGCGGTGGTGAGCTGGCCGCCGGTCGCTCGCCTCGTGCGCGGCGAGGTGCTGTCGCTGCGCACGCGCGAATATGTCCAGGCCGCCGTCGTCACCGGCCAGAGCAACAGCTGGATCATCCTGCGCGAGATCCTGCCCAACGCGTTGTCGCCCGTGATCGTGCTGGCCTCGTTGATGGTAGCCACCGCGATCCTGCTTGAATCCTCGCTGTCCTTCCTCGGCCTCGGCGATCCCAATCTGATCTCCTGGGGCTACATGGTCGGCGCCGGCCGCACCGTGATCCGGCAGGCCTGGTGGATCACCGTGTTTCCCGGCATCGCCATCCTGATCTCGGTGCTCGGGCTGAACCTGATCGGCGAAGGCCTCAACGATGCGCTCAATCCGCGCCTGTCGCGGGAGGGCCGCTGACGATGACCGCCTCGCCCGCCGTCTCCATCAGGAACTTGCGGATCGCGCTGCCCAAGGGCGCCGAGCGCCCCTTCGCGGTCGACGGTGTCTCGCTCGATCTGCAGCCCGGCAAGATCGTCTGCGTCGTCGGCGAGTCCGGCTCCGGCAAGTCGATGTGCGCGCATGCGCTGATGGGCCTCTTGCCGGATACGGTCTCGGTCACCTCCGGTGAAATCCAGTTCGAGGGCCGGGACCTGCTCAAGCTCGCTGACGACGGCTGGCGCGATCTGCGCGGCCGTCGGCTGGCGATGATCTTCCAGGAGCCGATGACCGCGCTCAATCCGTTGATGCGGATCGGCGACCAGATGGCGGAGATGTTCGAGGCGCACGGCCTGCTCACGCCGAAGGAGCGGCGGGCCAAGGCGCTGGCGCTGGCAAGCGAAGTCGGCCTGCCCGACCCTGAGCGTATCGTGCGCGCCTATCCGCACCAGCTCTCCGGCGGCCAACGCCAGCGCGCCATGATCGCGATGGCGCTCGCGCTCGAGCCCGCGGTGCTGGTCGCGGACGAGCCGACCACCGCGCTCGACGTCACCACGCAGGCCCAGATCCTGAAGCTGATCCGCAACCTCCAGCGGAGCCGCAACATGGCGGTGATGTTCATCACCCATGATTTCGGCGTGGTCGCCGACATCGCCGACCAGGTCGTGGTGCTCCGCCACGGCAAGGTCGTGGAGGAAGGTCCGGCCGCGGCCATCTTCAACGAGCCGCAGCACGACTACACCAAGGCATTGCTTGCCGCCGTGCCCTCGATGGATCCGCCGCCGCGAGAGCCATTGGACGATCGGGCCAAGGCCGTCGAGGTGATCGGGCTGGACAAGACCTACGTCACGTCGGGCGGCTGGTTCCGCCAGGCCCGCCGCGTCGATGCGGCGCGCGCGGTCAACTTCAACATCCTCAAGGGCGAGACGCTCGGCCTCGTCGGTGAATCCGGCTCGGGCAAGTCGTCGGTAGCGCGCCTGGTGATGCGACTGATCGAAGCCGACCGCGGCACGGTGCGGATCGGCGAGACCGACCTGACCTCGCTTTCCGGCAAGGCGCTGCGCGGCGAGCGCCATCGCATCCAGATGATCTTCCAGGATCCGTTCGCCTCGCTCAATCCGCGCCGCAAGATCGGCCACATCATCGCCGACGGGCCGATCGCAGCCGGGACCGATCCGAAGGTGGCGTTCGACCGCGCCCGCGATCTCCTCAGGATGGTCGGGCTGGATGCCGGCGCGCTCGAGCGCTATCCGCATGAATTCTCCGGCGGCCAGCGCCAGCGTATCGGCATTGCCCGCGCGCTCGCGCTCGATCCGGAGATCATCGTCGCGGACGAGGCCGTCTCCGCGCTCGATGTCTCGGTGCAGGCGCAGGTGTTGAAGTTGCTGGAAGATCTCAAGGCGCGCCTCGGCCTGTCGATGCTGTTCATCACCCACGATCTGCGCGTCGCGGCCCAGATCTGCGACCGTATCGCGGTGATGCAGCGCGGCGCCATCGTCGAGCTGAAGCCGACGGCGCAACTGTTCGCCGCGCCCGAGCACGCCTATACGCGCGAATTGCTCGCAGCCGTGCCCGGACGGAAGGAGCACGCGCCGGCGGCCTGAGGCGGCTCGTCCTCGTTCATTGATTTCCGTGATGGTTCCAAAAACTTGCACGCCGAGCGAGGCGAAACATATTCGATTCAGCGGCATTTGCTTTCGTGAGATCATCCTTGCTCATGTCGGCAAGGGGTGACTTGACGCCATAGTCGCTCGTCGCGGCTGGCGCCGTACAACGAACGTGGTGTGATGGGCAGCTCAACAACCCAGCAAGCAAGACGCACCGGGATGCTGGGAACTGCGCAGCCTGGTCACGCGCTTTTTATCCGGTCGTGACCGGACCGGCCGCTTCAAAGCTTAAGGGCATGACCATAGATGACGTTTGAATGATCGACGTCATCTCATGACGGACTCACACTGTTATTCGGAGCCAACATGGGCGAAGTTATTCGATTTGTCTCGAAGTCCGAGCGCGAGCGAACGCGTCTCATCCAGGAAGCGCGGGCGATCTACGACAGCATCTTCCCGCCGGTCGATCCGACGGACGAGGGCCAGGGAAAGCCGGCGATCGGTCGCCCGTTCATCGGCCGCGACGGAGGTAACGTATCGTGATCAAGATCATCGCCGTGCTTTGCAGCCTCACCACTCCCTCCAATTGTCACGAGCAGATCGTCACCACGTCGGACTTTGCGCAAATTTCGGTGCAGGCCTGCCTGATGGGCGCGCCGCAGCTTGCCGAATGGATGAACCAGCATCCGGCCGAGCGCCTGGCGGCCTGGCGCTGCGTGATCGGAGACCAGGGGCGCCGGGGAATCTAGCGAGGCGGATTCTCCTCCGACAAATCAAGGCGACCCACAAATCACGGAGTGACGCCAGTCCATTGCCGGTCTACCCTCCCTGTTCGAAAATGAGGGGGAAGCCGGATGGAGGTCGCCAGCCTCGTTCTTCCCGTATTCGCGATCATCGTCACCGGCTGGCTCGCCGGCGAACTCGGCTATCTCTCGCGGGCGCTGGCCGATGCCCTGGTGCATTTCGCCTACAACGTGGCGATGCCGGCGCTGTTGATTGTCACGATCGCCCAGGAGCCGGCGCGCAATCTCCTGGAATGGCGTTTTCTGCTCGCCTTCGGCGGCGGCTCGCTGATCTGCTTCGCGCTCGTGTTCGTGCCGGTCCGCGCAGGCGGCAAACACGACCTCGCCAGCAGCACCATTCACGGGATGGCGGCGGCGATGACCAACACCGGGTTCGTTGCGCTGCCGATCCTGCATGCGATCTACGGCCAACCCGCCGTCCTGCCCGCGGCCGTCGCAACGGTGTTCGTGGCCGCGGTGATGTTTCCGATCACGGTGATCCTGCTGGAAAAGCGCGATGCACGCGGGGCCTCCGTGCGCTCTATGGGACTGGCAAAGCAGATCCTGCTCAATCCCATGGTGCTGTCGACGTTCATCGGCCTCACCTGGGCGGTGACGGGACTGCCGATTGCGGCACCGGTCGCGGCCTATCTCAACATGATCGCTGCCGCGCTCACGCCGTGCGCGCTATTCGCCATCGGGCTCGGCCTGTCCATCGAGGGCTTGCGGTCCAACCTGAAAGCGTCGTTTGCGCTCGCCGCGGTGAAACTGGTGGTCATGCCGCTCATCGTCTACGGGCTTTGCGTCGTGATCGGCCTCACCCCTCTCTACACGGTTGCGGCGGTCATCTGCGCGGCCGTGCCGACGGCGAAAACCGTCTACGTCCTCGCACATGAACACAAGGTCGAGGAGAAGCTGGTTGCGGCCACGGTCTCGATCACGACGATGCTGTCGGTCGCGACATTGCTCATCGCGCTTTATCTGCTCTCGGGATCGGCGAGCGGCATGCGTTGATCCGCCAGTGGCCTCCACCTTGCCGGAGCCCTCTATCTCGTGGTGTTGCTCCAGGTGGGAGCCGAGTTGGTCACGCCGACCGAGGGCCAATTGTATGATCCGATCGACGGCGCGGTGACAGTGCCAACCGTCTGTCCCGACGATCCGTAGGCCGCCCTCGGTTGCGCGGCCGGCGCTCCGGCTCCGCCATAGGTCGGAGCCACCACACCAGTGCTGTATTGCCGGCTGGACCGGACCTTTTTCGCCTCAGCTGCGAATGGTGCGGCAAGCAGTCCCGTCGTGATCAGCGCGGAAATGGCGAGTCTGATGGTTTTCATGGCTGATCCCTTCACCCGTTGCGCGCCCCGATATGCCAAGTGTTCATGCATCGGCAAATTTCCATGGGTTCTCCCTTCATAACTCCGTGTGCGGACGAAGGTGCCGGAGCGCGGCGGACTCACACCGTCTTCGGATGGACCCGAATCAGCGCTAGTGCATTGCTTTCAGTGACTTCCCTGGACGCAAGCATGACCGGCGCCGAACTGAAGCAGCTTCGCAACGACCTCTCCGATGCCCTCGAGCGCAAGCTCAGCGCGGCCGACATGGCCAAGCTTTGCGGACTGCCGGAAAGAGGCGGCGCCGACACCATCCGGCGCTGGGAGGTCAGCGGCCCGACGCCGGAGGGGACCAGGATACTGCGCGTGCTCGCGATGGCGAGCGAGCGCTATCCGATCCTGGAGAAGTTCGACATCTTCGATCGACACGACGTGCGTGAGGAAGACAGGCCGGCAAAGCGCGCCGCCTTTCGCGCGCAGATGCGCGATGAGGCACGGCGGCGTCTTGGTTAACAGGATGCCCGCGCAAGTTACCCGAGAGGCGCCCAGGTTAAGCCTTCCTTCACCACTTCTTAAGTTGCCATTAAGCACGAAAATCATTTGCGGCCCAACAAGTTACGTTGGCCGTCGCTGTGCCACGGATGTGACAGCATTTTCGTCAAAAGCGAGCTATCTGCAAAACCAATGCGGCGCAGCAAACGCGCCTGCCGGGGACCTTACGTGTTGGAGTTCAAGACGATGAAGAAGATTCTGTTTGCGACCGTGGCGCTGCTCGTGTTGGGCGCGGCTGCGCCGGCCGTCGGTGCCGATCTCGGCAACCGCAATTATTACAAGACGCCCGCGCCGGCCTACGCCGCGCCGATCTACAATTGGACGGGCTTCTATCTCGGCGCCCATGTCGGCGGCGCGTTCTCCAGCGACAACAATTTCAATGGCCTCTCCACCGGCAACAACGGCAACGGCCGCTTCCTCGGCGGCGTGCAGGTCGGTGCGGACTGGCAGTTCCACCCGAACTTCGTGGTCGGCGTCGAAGGCCAGTATTCCTGGCTCTCCGGCAGCGTCGGCGCCGTGTTCCCGGGCGGCATCGCCTACACCAACGACCAGCGCGGCCTCGGCTCGATCACGGGCCGCGTCGGCTACACCTGGGGTCCCGGCCTGGTCTATGTGAAGGGCGGCTACGCCTATTCGGACAACAACGAGAGGGTCACCGTCGGCGGCGTGCCGGCCGCCTTCGTCATCACCGGCGATCACCGCAACGGCTACACCGTCGGCGCCGGCCTCGAATACATGTTCGCCCCGAACTGGTCGGCCAAGGCCGAGTACCAGTACTACAATTTCGGCGACGCCAGCTTCACCGCCGGTCCGCTCGCCGGCACCGGCGCCTTCACCACCGACGACCATACCTTCAAGGCGGGCGTCAACTACCGCTTCAACTGGGCGAGCCCGGCCATGGCGCGCTACTGATCGGTTACCAGGACCTTATCAAGATGAAGGGGCCGGCCTCGTTGCCGGCCCCTCTTTTTTCGCTCTGCGGAACAACGTCAACCGATTGGGCTCATTGCGATTCCTTAACCGGTGCTGCCGATACTGCAGCCACAAATAGAAGAACATTGGGGGAATTTTCGATGCCGATCCGTTTGGGCCTTGGCCGCTTCCTTGGCAGTTTCCGTCCGCGTTTCAAAATGCCCAAATGGGGCGTGCGCGGCAGCCTGTTCGCGGCGTTTGCGGTCATCGCGGGCATGGGCCTCGTGATCGCGGCCGGCGCCGGCCTTGCGCTGCAGAATCTCGGCGGACGCATGACTGAACTGAGCGGACGGGACATTCCGCGCCTTTCCGCCAGCCTGCAATTGTCGGCGCTGAGTGCGAGCCTCGCGGCGCAGGGACCGGCCCTGCTTGCGGCGCAGAGCGAGGACGCTCTGAACGAGCGCACCAAGAAACTCAGGGAATTACAGGAGCAGACGCAGCAGAAGCTCAACGAGATCATCGAGCTCGGCGGCGACAAGAGCGTCGTCTCCGGGCTCAGCGAGACGATGAAGAGCATCAACGAGGCGGCTCAGAGCCTGACGAAAGCCGCCCGCGAACGGCTCGACATCGCGGCGCTGCACGACAAGCAATATGACGCGCTTCGCGCCGCGCAGGGCGCCTTCGTCGGCGCAGCGAGTCCGGCGATGCTGGACGCGCAGACCCGCGTCAATGCCATTCTCGGTTCAGCCGACTTGTCAGCCGCAGACGCGACCGACGCCGCGCAGACCGTCGGTCAGCTCGGCAACGTCGTCGCCAGCGGTAATCTCGCCGCCGCCAACATGAGCGCGGCGCTGTCGGCGAACACCAGCGACAAGCTCGATGACATCCAGAAGGAATTCAAGACGGCGCAGGGGCGCCTGCGGTCGAACCTCGATCTGTTGCCGGACAATCAGGGCAACAAGATGCTGCGCGACACCGCGGAAAAGCTGCTCGCGCTCGGCACCGGCAAGACCGGCGTGTTCAATCTGCGCGAGAAAGAGCTCGACTCCATCGACTACGGCCAGACCATCCTGGACGAGACCCGCAAGCTCAATGTCGGGCTCGGCATCAGCGTGCAGCAGCTCGTCGACGGCGTGCAGAAAGAGACCAACGCCTCGACCCTCCAGGCGCGGCAGGAGATTTCGCTCGCGACGTCGGTCATGCTGGGCTTGGGCGCGCTGATGCTGGTCGGCTCGGCGCTGTTCGTCTGGCTCTATGTCGGCCGTAACATCCTGCGCCGGATCGGCGCCTTGCAGCAGTCGATGCAGCTGCTCGCGAACGGGGATCTCGAAACCGAGATCTACCGCTCGAAGAATCACAACGACGAAATCTCGGTGATGGCGAACACGCTGCAGGTGTTCCGGGAGAGCATGATCGAGACCCGCGCGCTGACGAGCGAGCAGGACAAGGACCGTATCGCCAAGGCCGAGCGCGCCGCGCGCATGGAGGCGAAGATCGCCCAGTTCGAAAGCACGGTGCGCTCCGCGCTCGATAATCTGGCCCAATCGGCCAATTCGATGCAATCGACCGCGCAGAGCATGTCGAACACCGCCGACCAGTCCAACGCGCTGGTCAACGCGGTCGCCTCCGCGGCGGAAGAGACGTCGGTCAACGTGCAGACCGTCTCGGCCGGCACCGAGCAGCTGTCCTCCTCGATCCAGGAGATCAGCCGCCAGGTCGTGACCTCCGCCGAGATCGCCAAAAAGGCGGTCGACGAAGCGGGAGCGACCGACGCCACGGTGCAGAGCCTTGCCGACAGCGCGAGCCGCATCAGCGTCGTCGTCGACCTGATCCAGACCATTGCCTCGCAGACCAATCTGCTCGCGCTCAACGCCACCATCGAGGCGGCGCGCGCCGGCGAGGCCGGCCGCGGCTTCGCGGTGGTTGCCTCCGAGGTGAAGAGCCTGGCGAGCCAGACCGCCAAGGCGACCGACGAGATCCGCACCCAGATCGCCAGCATGCAGTCAGTCACGACCTCCGCGGTCGGCGCCATCCAGGGCATCGGCCGGATCATCGGCGAGATCAACGACGTCACCACCACGATCGCAGCGGCGGTCGAGGAACAGGGCGCCGCGACGCGCGAAATCGCCCGCAACATCCAGCATGCCGCCGGCGGCACCAGCGAGGTCTCCAGCAACATCGTCGGCGTCTCCACCGCGTCCGCCGAAGCCGGCGCTGCGGCCACCGAGGTGCTGGGCGCTTCGGACGCGCTGCGCCGCGAGGCCGATATGCTGCGCGGGGAGATCGACGCCTTCCTCAACGATATGCGGGCGGCGTAAGGCCCTGTCCTGTAGCCTGGATGGAGCGTAGCGCAATCCGGGCTACGGAAAACTGCCTCGGTATGACCGCCATGCTGTCGCCGCCCAGCATCCTTTTTCGGCTGGCGCCCCGCGCGCGCTGGGTTTAAGCCGATAGCATGAGCTCGAAAACCGACACCCCGCAGTCCTCGGCCGAGGCCCTGCGCTACCCCTGGGAACAGCATCCCGGCCCCGAACAGGTGGTCGAGGTGCGGCCCGGCGTGTTGTGGGCGCGGCTGAAGCTGCCGTTCCGCCTCAACCACGTGAACATCTACCTGCTCGCCGATGGCGACGGCTATGCGATGATCGATGCCGGCTTCGGCAACGAGGAGACGATCGAGGCCTGGACGAAGCTGTTCGACGGACCGCTGAAAGGCGTCAACATCACGCGCCTGATCGTCACCCACTCCCACCCGGATCATGTCGGTCTCGCCGGTTGGATCGTCGAGCGGTTCGGCTGCCCGCTGGTGATGTCGCAGGTCGAATATCTGCAATCGGTCTATCACCAGAACCGCGGCACCGAGGAGCGGCGCGAGGCGCAGCGGCTGTTCTTCCGCCGCCATGGCATGGACGAGTCGCTCACCGAAAAGCTGCTCGGCCGCGGCCAGGACTATCTGAAGCGCGTCTCGGTGCTGCCGCCGTCCTACCGCCGCATCTCGCATGGCGACGACGTCGTGATCGGCACGCGCCGCTTCAAGGTCATCACCGGCGGCGGCCACGCCCTCGACCAGGTGATGCTGTATTGCGCCGACGACAAGCTGTTCCTCTCCGCCGACCAGGTGCTGAGCAAGATCTCGCCGAATGTCAGCGTCTGGGCGGTCGAGCCCGACCAGAATTCGCTCGGCGAATATCTGGCCTCGCTCGCCAGCCTCACCACGACGCTGCCCTATGACGTGCTGGTGCTGCCTGGCCATGGCGTGCCGTTCTACGGATTGAAGACCCGCATCAAGCAGCTCGCCGACCACCATGAAGAGCGCTGCCGATTGATCGCGGAAGCCTGCCGTGAGGTGCCGCAAACCTCGCGCGCTCTGGTGCCCGTGGTGTTCAACAAGCACGTGCTGGACGAGCACCAGATGGGCTTTGCCGCCGGCGAGCTCGTCGCCCACGTCAACTACATGATCGTCGAGGGCCGCCTCACGCCCGAGATGCAGGACGGCGTGCTGCAGTTTCGGACGACGTGAGTTATTCGCCTCTCCCCGCCTGCGGGGAGAGGCCGACACGCGAAGCGTGGCGGGTGAGGGGAGTCTCCGCGAGTCCAACTCTCACCATCATTGCCGAAACAGCCCCTCACCCCAACCCTCTCCCCGTAAGAACGGGGCGAGGGAGCAGACCTCCGGCGCGGCTGGCGCCTCACTTCATATTCGCGATCGCGTGCAGCGCCGCGATGTAGCCGAACGGCCCGAGCCCGCAGATCACGCCGGTCGCCACGAACGAGATCTTGGAATGCCGGTGATATTCGTCACGGGCGTGGATGTTGGAGATGTGCACCTCCAGCACCGGGCCCTCGAACGTCTTGATCGCGTCCATGATCGAGACCGAGGTGAAGGAGAGGCCGGCCGGATTGATGACGATGGCCTCGGCGTCCTGCCGCGCCGACTGGATCAGATCAACCAGCACGCCCTCGTGGTTGGACTGGTGGAAGGCGAGCTTGAGGCCGAGCCTGGCGGCTGCGTCCTCGCAGCTCGCGTTGACCTCCGCCAGCGTCGTCGTGCCGTAGATGTGCGGCTCGCGGATGCCGAGCATGTTGAGGTTGGGACCGTTGAGGATCATCACGCGCTTCATGGAAGGGTCCTTTCGAGAGCTTGGTTGAGCAAGGAAAGCGCGCGCCGGGCCGCGACGGAAGACCATAGGCTGGGTCGCCCCGGCAGATGGTGCAGAGCAGCATTATATGTCGCGCAGGATTGATCGGGATCAAACTGAGACGCGCCGGATAGGGCATTTTGCCCAAATGCCCCACAGATCCAAATGTGGGATAGCGCATAGACATTGGAGCTGGAAAAGCTCTAAGTAGACCCGTCCCCTTGGTCAGGTTCCGTTGCAGGTTTGCCGATGGATTACGCCCAATTCTTCGATTCCGCCCTCGATCGTCTCCACACCGAGCGGCGTTATCGCGTGTTCGCCGACCTCGAACGCACGGCCGGCCGGTTCCCGCATGCGGTCTGGCACTCGCCCAAGGGCAAGCGCGACGTCGTGATCTGGTGCTCCAACGACTATCTCGGCATGGGCCAGCATCCGAAGGTGGTCGGCGCCATGGTCGAGACTGCCACGCGCGTCGGCACCGGCGCCGGCGGCACCCGCAACATCGCCGGCACGCATCATCCGCTGGTGCAGCTCGAAGCCGAGCTCGCCGATCTCCACGGCAAGGAAGCCGCGCTGCTGTTCACCTCGGGCTATGTCTCGAACCAGACCGGCATCCCGACCATCGCAAAGCTCATTCCGAACTGCCTGATCCTGTCGGACGAGCTCAACCACAATTCGATGATCGAGGGCATCCGCCAGTCCGGCTGCGAGCGGATCGTGTTCCGCCACAACGACGTTGCGCATCTCGAAGAGCTGTTGAAAGCGGCCGGTCCCGATCGGCCGAAGCTGATCGTCTGCGAGAGTCTCTATTCCATGGACGGCGATGTCGCGCCGCTCGCCAGGATCTGCGATCTCGCCGAGAAATATGGCGCGATGACCTATGTCGACGAAGTCCACGCCGTCGGCATGTACGGCCCGCGCGGCGGCGGCATCGCCGAGCGCGACGGCGTGATGCATCGCATCGACATTCTCGAGGGCACGCTGGCCAAAGCGTTCGGCTGTCTCGGCGGCTACATCGCCGCCAACGGCCAGATCATCGACGCCGTGCGCTCCTATGCGCCGGGCTTCATCTTCACCACCGCGCTGCCGCCGGCGGTCTGCTCGGCCGCGACCGCCGCGATCAGGCACCTGAAGACGTCGAGCTGGGAGCGCGAGCGCCACCAGGACCGTGCCGCCCGGGTCAAGGCGATCCTCAATGCCGCCGGCCTGCCGGTGATGTCGAGCGACACACACATCGTACCGCTGTTCGTCGGCGATCCCGAGAAGTGCAAGCAGGCTTCCGACCTGCTGCTCGAACAGCACGGGATCTACATCCAGCCGATCAACTATCCGACCGTCGCCAAGGGCACCGAGCGCCTGCGCATCACGCCCTCGCCCTATCACGACGACGGCCTGATCGATCAGCTCGCCGAAGCGCTGCTGCAAGTGTGGGACCGCCTCGGCCTGCCGCTGCGCGCGAAGTCGCTGGCCGCGGAATAGGCCTCTTTTACCCTCCCCTGGAGGGTAAGAGCGGGCGGACAGCTCGCCCCACCGCTTAACGACGCCGGCAGTTCCTACCGCCGCACGGCATTTCGCTGTCGCTTGCGTCCGCTCAACGCGCTAGGTTTGCAAGGAAAATGAGCTCGGGCGCCGCCGGCGCCCAGGGAGAGAGCCCCCGACCCATGCTGCACGATTGGGGCGTGATCGCCGCCGCCTTCGGCTATATCGGCTTCCTGTTCCTGGTGGCGAGCCACGGCGACCGCCGCTCGCCGGCCGGTCGCGGCCGCGCCTCCGGGCTGATCTATCCGCTGTCGCTGGCGATCTACTGCACGTCCTGGACCTTCTTCGGGTCGGTCGGCTTCGCGACCCGCACCTCGACCGATTTCCTCGCGATCTATGTCGGCCCGATCCTGATGATCGGGTTGGGGGCCGGGGTGCTCCGACGCGTGATCCAGCTGGCGAAAGCCCACAACATCACCTCTATCGCCGACTTCATCGGGGCCCGCTACGGCAAGAGCCAAGCGGTGGCGGCGACCGTCGCCGCAATCGCGATCATCGGCTCGGTGCCCTATATCGCGCTCCAGCTCAAGGCGGTGGCTTCCTCGCTGGGCACAATCCTGAGCGAAGACCAGGCCTTCTCGCACATCCCGATCCTCGGCGACATGGCGCTGATGGTGACGCTGACGATGGCGGCCTTCGCTGTGCTGTTCGGCACGCGACAGACCGACGCGACCGAGCACCAGCACGGCCTGATGCTGGCGATCGCGACCGAGTCCATCATCAAGCTGGTCGCCTTCCTCGCCGCCGGCATCTTCGTCACCTTCTGGATGTTCTCGCCGCATGAATTGATCGAGCGCGCGATGAGGACGCCGGAAGCGGTGCGCGCCATCAATTATTCGCCGTCGATCGGCAACTTCCTGACCATGACATTGCTGTCGCTGTGCGCGATCATGCTGCTGCCGCGCCAGTTTCACGTCAGCGTGGTGGAGAATTCCTCGGATGCCGAGGTCGGCCGCGCGCGCTGGCTGTTTCCGCTCTACCTCGTCGCCATCAACCTGTTCGTGATCCCGATCGCGCTCGCCGGCCTCGTGACCTTCCCGTTCGGCACGGCCGACCCTGATATGTACGTGCTGGCCCTGCCGATCGAGAGCGGCGCGAACCTGCTCAGCGTCGCCGTCTTCGTCGGCGGGCTTTCGGCGGCAACCGCCATGGTGATCGTCGAATGCGTCGCGCTCTCCATCATGGTCTCGAACGACCTCGTGGTGCCGCTGGTGCTGAAACGTCGGCCGGAGGGGCGCGCCGGCGGGGCCGATTTCAGCAACTTCCTGCTGCGCTCGCGCCGGCTCGCGATCTTCGCCATCATGGTGATGGCCTATTTCTACTATCGCGCGCTCGGCAGCACCCAGCTCGCGGCGATCGGCCTGCTCTCCTTTGCCGCCATCGCCCAGCTCGCCCCGAGCTTCTTCGGCGGCCTGCTCTGGCGGCGCGCGACCGCGCGCGGGGCGATCGGCGGCATGCTGGTCGGGTTTGCGGTGTGGCTCTACACGCTGTTCATGCCGAGCTTCATGGATTCCTCGACGTCAGGCATCCTGCTGCTGCAGCACGGCCCGTTCGGCATCGAGGCGCTGCGGCCGCAGGCACTGTTCGGCGCCGACCTGCCGCCCCTGATGCACGGCGTGATCTGGTCGCTGTCCCTCAACATCCTGACCTATGTGCTGCTGTCGCTGGCACGCCGGCCATCCTCCATCGAGCTGCTGCAAGCCGATCTGTTCGTGCCCAATACGCTCGCACCGATCTCCCCGAGCTTCCGCCGCTGGCGCAGCACCGTCACCGTGCAGGACATCCAGACCACGGTGGCGCAATATCTCGGGCCCGACCGCGCGCGACATTCCTTCGAGGCCTTCTCGGCGCGGCGCAACGTGCGGCTGGAGCCCGGTGCGCCCGCCGATTTCGAGCTGCTGCAGCACGCCGAGCATCTGATTGCCTCCTCGATCGGCGCGGCCTCCTCCCGCCTCGTGATGTCGCTGCTGCTGCGCAAGCGGACGGTCTCCGCCAAGGCCGCGCTGAAGCTGCTCGACGATTCGCACGCCGCGCTGCATTTCAACCGCGAGATCCTGCAGACCGCGCTCAACCATGTGCGCCAGGGCATCGCCGTGTTCGACGCCGATCTGCAACTGATCTGCTCCAACCGGCAGTTCGGCGACCTCCTCAATGTGCCGCTGCATCTGATCCAGTTCGGCACGCCCTTGCGCGAGATCCTGGAGTTCATCGGCCTCGGCGATCCGAACGATCCGCTCGAGCGCAAGGCCCTGCTGGAACGGCGCCTTGCGGCCTACACCACCGACAGCGAGCCTTATCTCGAGCGGCTGCCGGAACGCCACATGGTGATCGAAGTGCTCACCAACCGCATGCCCGGCGGGGGCTTCGTCATCACTTTCACCGACGTCACGCCGAGCTTCGAAGCCGCCGAAGCGCTGGAGCGCGCCAATGCGACGCTGGAAAAGCGCGTGCGCGACCGCACCGAGGAGCTGACGCGGCTGAACTCCGAGCTGGCCATCGCCAAGAGCGCGGCGGAGGACGCCAGCATCTCCAAGACGCGTTTCCTCGCCGCCGCCAGCCACGACATCCTGCAGCCGCTGAACGCGGCGCGGCTCTACGTCACCAGCCTCGTCGAGCGCCAGCACAATGGCGAGGAGACGCGGCTGGTCGAGAACATCGACGAATCCTTGCAGGCGATCGAGGAAATCCTCGGCGCGCTGCTCGACATTTCCAGGCTCGACGCTGGCGCGATGGCGACCTCGATCTCGAGCTTCAAGATGGCCGATCTGATGCGGTCGCTGGAAATCGAGTTCGCGCCGATCGCGCGCGCCAAGGGCCTGGAGCTCGCCTTCGTGCCCTGCTCGTTGCCGGTCGAGTCGGACCGGCTCCTGCTGCGGCGCCTGCTCCAGAACCTGATCTCGAACGCGATCAAGTATACCCCGCGCGGCCGCGTGCTGGTCGGCTGCCGCCGCCGCGGCGCCTCGCTCAAGATCTGCGTCTACGACACCGGCGTCGGTATCCCCGCGGTCAAGCGAGGCGAGATCTTCAAGGAATTCCATCGCCTGGAGCAGGGGGCGCGGATCGCGCGCGGTCTGGGCCTCGGCCTCTCGATCGTGGAACGCCTGGCCCGCGTGCTCAAGCACGGCATCGCCATCGACGGCAATCGAAGCGGCGGCTCGGTCTTCTCGGTGACGGTGCCGACGGCGAAGGCGGTCACCCACACCGCGGCCGTGACCAGCGCGACGCCGCTGGCGCGCACACCGATCTCGGGCGCGCTGATCGTCTGCATCGAGAACGATGCGGCGATCCTCGACGGCATGCGCACGCTGCTCAAGGCTTGGGACGCCGAGGTGATCGCGGTCGCCGATCCCGAAGGCGCGATCGCTGCGATCGAAACCGCCGGCCGCCGCGTCACCGGCCTTCTGGTCGATTATCACCTCGATCGCGGCAACGGCATCGCCGCCATCCGCGAGATCCGCCGCCGTTTCGGCGATGGCATCCCTGCGATCCTGATCACCGCCGATCGCAGTCCCGCCGTGCAGGTCGCCGCGCGTGACGAGAAGATCGCGGTGCTCAACAAGCCGGTGAAGCCGGCTTCGCTGCGTGCCCTGCTGGGCCAGTGGCGCACGCAACAAATGGTGGCGGCGGAGTGAGGCCCCCGGGGTCAATAGTCAGTCGATACGCTGAGCGCTCGCCACCTCTCCAGCTCTTCGAGGCGGAGCTTATCGATCGCAGCGATGGCGTCGACGGCATCGCTTCCGAGCGCAATGCGCAGAGGCGGGCGCTCCATATCGGCAAGCTTCAGAACCACGGCCGCGGCTTTGGCTGGATCGCCGGGCTGCCGGCCGTCGTAATCGCGCTGCATCCTGACGGCAGCGCCGACGAGCGCATCGTATTCCGGGCGTCCTTCGCCGGTCCCATGTGCGGCTCGCGCAAAGCCGGTGCGAAAGCCGCCGGGCTCGACGATCGTGACGTTCACGCCGATCAGCGCCATCTCGCGCGCCAGCGATTCCGAAAAGCCCTCGATACCCCATTTCGCGGCCGAATAGGCGGCGCGGGCTGGGGCGCCGATCCGGCCGCCTACGGACGAGACTTGCACGATGTGGCCACGGCGCTGCCGGCGCAGCACCGGAATCGCCGCCTTGGTGACGATAATGGTGCCTATCAAATTGGCCTCGATCTGCCGCCGGAACGAGTCCAGGCCAGTATCCTCGACCGATCCGAGGTCGCCGTAGCCGGCATTGTTGACGACCACGTCGAGTCCGCCGAACGTCTCCGCAGCAAGCGCGATGGCTGCCGGCGCGGCAGCTTCATCCGTGACGTCGAGCGTTGCAAGGCACAGTCTTTCAGCGAAACGTTCCCGCAACGGTTCAAGCGGTTGGAGCGTCCGCGCAGTGGCAACCACCTGGTCGCCCGCGGCGAGTGCCGCTTCCGTGATGGCACGGCCAAGCCCGCGAGAGCTGCCGCTGATGAACCAAGTCTTCAAGCCAGTCACCGTATGTCTCAAGGCGCAAGCCGCGTGAAGACATAGTCGCGGCTCTTGGCGCGGGCTTCGTGGCAGGCGAAGCAGGTGCGGTGCTGCGCCTCGTCCACCGGCTTGCCGTTGATGAAGCGGCCAAAGCCCCAGCCGCCGGTAGCCGCGTATTTCCTGGAATCCTTCACCATCACCTGGACCGTGGTGGCGGCGCCGGGAATCGTCGCGGACGCAAACTCGGGTGACTGTTTCCGCTTCCAGGCGCGCTTGACCAGGATGGTGCCGTCCGGGAACGGCAGTTTTCCGGCCTGATAGGCATCGATGGCGGTCTGGTTGCCGACAACAGCGCGCAGCTCGTCGAGCGGCGCGGCCTCTTCGGCCGGCGCGATCAGCTCCCACCGCTTATAGCCGGCTGGAATTGTGACGCCGAAGATCGGCGAGGCGTCCGCCGCGCTCTGTTCCGCTGGCCCTTCCGCGAAGGCGATCGTGACGAGGTAGGGCATGCAGGTCAGGAGCACGACGAGGACGACCACGGTCAGCGCGATCATCGTGGTGTAGAGAGATTTCTTCTTTTCGGGTTCGGCTATCGTCATGATGTTTCATCGGGCTCGATCAATGAGGCTGGACGGAGGTGCCGACGAATGCCTAGGCGCCGTCGGCGTCGATGACGGCCTTGGCGAAGGCTTGTGGCGCTTCCTGCGGCAGATTGTGGCCGACGCCGCCGGTGATCAGGCGAAACTCGTATCGGCCTGAGAACTTCTTGGCATAGGCGCTCGGCTCGGGATGGGGCGCGCCGTTGGCATCGCCCTCCATCGTGATCGTCGGCACCTCGATCTGCGGAGCTGCGGCCAGCTTCTTTTCGAGAGGCTCGTATTTCGCCTCGCCCTGGGCAAGCCCGAGCCGCCAGCGGTAATTGTGGATCGTGATCGCGACGTGATCCCTGTTGTCGAGCGCCGCCGCGCTCCTGTTGAAGGTGGCGTCGTCGAACTTCCACTGCGGCGAGGCCAGCTTCCAGATCAGCTTGGCGAAATCGTGCGTGTACTTCTCGTATCCGGCCCGGCCGCGTTCGGTCGCGAAGTAGAACTGGTACCACCATTGCAGCTCCGCCTGCGGCGGCAACGGCGCGTTGCCGGCAGCCTGGCTCGAGATCAGATAGCCGCTGACCGCTACCAACGCGCGACAACGGTCCGGCCACAGCGCGGCGATGATGTCGGCGGTGCGTGCACCCCAGTCGAAGCCGGCGACGACGGCTTTCTTGATCTCGAGCTTGTCCATCAGCGCGATGATGTCCGCGGCCATGGCCACAGGCTCGCCGTTGCGCGGCGTCTCGCTGGAGAGGAAGTGCGTCGTGCCGTAGCCACGCAGGTATGGGATGATCACGCGATAGCCGGCCTTGGCCAGGAGCGGCGCGACCTCGACGAAGGCGTGAATGTCGTAGGGCCAGCCATGCAGCAGGATCGCCACCGGACCGTTCGAGGGACCCGCCTCGGCATAGCCGACGTTGAGAACGCCGGCATCGATCTGCTTGATCGCGCCGAAGGACGCATTCGATGCTTGGGATCGCTGCGGTTCGGTCTCGGCACGAGCGAACGCGATCACGCCGATGCCGGCGGCGGCGGCTCCGGTGGCGATGCCGAGAAACTGGCGGCGGTGCTGATCGATGAGCTGCTTCATGATGATGTGACCTTGTCGTGATTTATGATGGTGCGTCAGATCAGCGCGACCGTGACGTCGATGTTGCCGCGGACGGCCTTGGAGTAGGGGCAGGTTTGATGCGCTTCATCGATGATGCCGCGTGCGATCTCGGGGTCGAGTCCCGGCAGGCTGACATTGAGGCGCGCCCTCAGCGCGTAGGCGCCCTCGTCGAGCACCAGATCGATCTCCGCGTCGATCGCGCTTTTCCTGGGAAGGGTCACCTTCTGCTTGCGCGCGGCGAGTTCCATGGCGCCTTCGAAGCAGGCCGACCAGCCGGCCGCAAACAATTGCTCGGGATTTGTGCCGATGCCGGCCCCGCCCGGCGGCGACAGCTTGACGTCGAGGCGACCGTCGGAACTGCGCGATATGCCGTCGTGCCGGCCGCCGCTGGTGTGGGTCCGGGCCGTGTAGAGCAGTTTTGCCGTTTGCGTCATGAAGAGCTCCTTGCAGTCGCGCAAACTGACTAGCAGCGACGCGCTCCGGAGACCCGTTTGGACTTGTGAGAAGTTGTGAGGCCGGCGCAGAAGCTGTTGCGAGGCCTGCAAACAAGGTCTGAGGCCGATGCAACGCAGGCCTTGCGGGATGGCTGCCCTCTGGCTATCCGGTTCGCAAATGAGCAAGATTTCGCGATGACCACGCCGACCGGGCCAAGACTCTCGTTCGGACCATTCACCGTGGCGCCACATGAAAGGCTCGTGACGCGCGACGGCGTCACAGTGCCGCTGGGTGCGAAGGCCTTCGACGCGCTGATCGCACTGATGTCGCGGCCGAACGAGGTCGTCAGCAAATGGGATCTGATGGCGCTGGTGTGGCCCGGCATCACCGTCGAAGAGGCCAATCTGCGCTTTCACATCGCCGCTCTCCGCAAGGCGCTCGGCGACGGCAATGACGGCGCACGCTACATCACGACGCTTTCCGGGCGCGGCTATTGCTTCGTGGCGCCGATCTCGCACACGGAGCCTCCGGCGGCGCGGCGCTCGTCCCCGCCGATGGAATTGCCGCCGGTCAAGCTGCCGAATCGGCTGCAACGGATGGTCGGACGCGACCAGGCGGTCGCCACCATCTCCGACAAGCTTCTCACCTCGCGCTTCGTCACGATCGTCGGTCCGGGCGGCGTGGGCAAGACTGCCGTCGCGGTGGCGATCGCCCACGACCTGCTCGCGACGTTCTCCGACGCCGCGCATTTCGTCGACCTTGCCGCGCTCAGCGATCCCGATCTCGTGATCACCTCGATCCTGTTGATGCTCGGCTTGCCGGCCGAGACCGACGATCCCCTGCCCGCGCTGCTCGCGCATGTCAGGGACAAGCGGTTGCTGCTCATCCTCGACAATTGCGAGCATGTCATCGCCGCGGCGGCACCGCTGGCTTCGGCGATCTTCCACGCTGCGCCTGATGTCCACATCCTCGCCACCAGCCGCGAAGCCCTGCGCGTCGAGGGCGAGCAGGTCTATCGACTGGCGCCGCTCGCCGTACCGCCTGATAGTGCCGGGCTGAGTGCGGCGGCTGCACAAACCTATCCCGCGCTTCAGCTCTTCATCGAACGGGCGACCGCTGGCGGCGCGCAGATCGCGCTCGACGATACCAACGCCGCGACTATCGCGAGGATCTGCCGCAAGCTCGACGGCATGGCCCTGGCGATCGAGCTCGCCGCCGGCCGGGTCGAAGCTTACGGCCTGGAGCAGACGGCCGCGCTGCTCGATGAGCGTCTCAATCTGCTCTGGCAGGGCCAGCGCACCGCGCCCCCGCGACAGAAGACGTTGCGGGCGACGCTGGACTGGAGCTACGGGCTGCTGTCCGACATCGAGCGCCTCGTCCTCCGCAGGCTGGCGGTCTTCGCAGGTCACTTCACCATCGACGCCGCCCTCGAGGTCGTCCCGGATGAACGTGCCGACCGCTCCCATTTGTTCGATGCCATCGACAGTCTCGTCACCAAATCGATGGTCGCGCCGCGGCCGGTCGGCGCCATGATGCGCTACCGTCTGCTCGATACCACGCGCGCCTATCTGCTCGAGATCGAGCCGAACGACGCCGCGCTCGCCGCCCGCCACGCGACCTACTACCGGCGATGGCTGGAGCAGGCCGGCAGCACATGGGCGGCAACGCCGAACGCCGACGAACGGGCGATCCACTTCTCCGCGCTCCACAATGTGCGTGCCGCGCTGGACTGGTGCTTTGGCGCGGGCGGCGACGCCACCGCCGGCATTGCGCTCGCCGCCGCGGCAGCGCCGATCTTCCTCGCGATGTCCCTCTTGATCGAATGCCGGCGCTGGTCGGAACGGGCACTGCTTGCGATGACCCCGTCCGCGCGCGGCAGCGCCGATGAAATGCACATCCAGGCTGCCCTCGGGCTGACCCTGATGTTCACGCGCGGCGGCAGCGAGGCGGCGCGCGTGGCCTTGAGCAGGAGCCTTGCGATCGCGGAGGCGCGCGGCGACGCGCCGAACCAGCTGCAGCTGCTCGGCCGCATGCATATCTTTCACGAACGGATGGGGCAGTTCCATGCCGCGCTTGGCTATGCGCAGCAGAGCCTTGCGGTCGCGCAGCCGCTCGGCGATCCCGGCTCGATCGTCCTCGCCCATTCGTTGCTCGGGGTCTCGCTGCATCTGGCCGGCGAGCACCGCGACGCGCTGAAGATGCTGGAGGTCGCATGGCAAGGGCCGGGCGCCGAACGAATCAGCACCATCCATGGCTTCGATCATCGCAACCGGGCCGGCATCACGCTGGCGCGCGAACTCTGGTTACAGGGCCGGCCCGCGGACGCGCGGCAGCTGGCGCAACAGACGGTGACTGAAGCCGCGCAGATGGAGCATCCGATCACGCTCTGCATCGCCCTGATCTGGGCGGTCTCGATCTCGCTCTGGGACGGCGATCTCGACGGCGCGGAGCAGAGCATCGACCAATTCATCGCGCATGCCGAATCTCGATCGATGGGTCCCTATCTCGTGGTGGGCCGCGGCGTGAAGGGCGAACTGGCGATCCGTCGGGGAGACGCCGCGCAAGGCGTCGATACGATCATGGCTTGCCTACGCGAGCTCCACGAGGCCGGCTACGAACTGCTCACCACGACCTTCAACATCGCACTGGTTCAAGGCTTGTTGGCGCTTGGACAGGTCGAGCAGAGTGCGCGCCTGATCGACGATGCGATCCGCCTCGTCGATCAGAGCGGCGATCATCTCTACATGCCCGAGTTGCTGCGGATGAAAGGCAGAGTTCTGTTGTCGCTGCCGGAGCCCGACGCCGAGCAGGCAGAAGCCCACTTCATGCAATCCCTGGATCTCAGCCGCCGGCAAGGCGCCGCGGCCTGGGAGCTGCGCGCTGCGATCGATCTCGCCGGGCTGTTTGCCGGACGCGGGCAGCGCGACGAGGCGAAGCGATGGCTCCAATCGGCGCTCGAGGGCTTTGCCGAGGGCGCCGATACGGCGGATATCAAAGCGGCCAGCGTGCTTCTGACCACGCTGTAGCAGCCCTATTCCGTCGGCGTACCCTGCTTCCACTGGCCGCCGGCGATCTTGGCGGCGGCAATCACCGCTTGCGTCCGGCTCTCGACGCCGAGCTTCTGCAGGATCGCCGAGACATGCGCCTTGATGGTGGCCTCTGAGACACCGAGCTCGTAGGCGATCTGCTTGTTGAGAAGGCCCTCCGACAGCATCATCAGGACGCGAACCTGCTGAGGCGTCAGCGTCACCAGGCGGTCGCGCAGGCGGGTCATGTCGGGATCGGCGGCGGCGGAGAGGTCGGTATCGGCGGGGACCCAGACGTCGCCCTCCATCACCTTGAGGATGGCGTCGCGCAAGGTCTCGACCCCGAACCGCTTCGGGATGAAGCCGGACGCGCCGAAATCGAGCGAACGGCGGATCGTGGCGCTGTCGTCGGAGGCCGAGACGATCACGACCGGGATCGCCGGGTATTGCGCACGCAGATAGATCAGGCCGGAAAAGCCGGAGATCCCAGGCATGGAGAGGTCGAGCAGGACCAGGTCGACCTCGGAGGCCTGCTCAAGAAGCTTGGTCAGATCCTCGAAGGATCCGGCCTCGTCGATCCGAGCCGCGGGGAGAACGCCCGCCACCGCCTGCCGCAGCGCATCGCGGAACAGGGGATGATCATCGGCGATGACGAGATGGGTGTTTGCATTGGCTGTTGCAGTCATCTGTTCCGCAGGCCGACGAAAGATCGGGAAAGAAGTTCAACTCGTTGCTGATCAAGCAGCAATTGCGATTGTTTACTGACTGGAGCCGTCTTGCAAGGCAACCTTCCGCCCGTAGTCGCAAGGCGGTTAATCACAGGCGTCAACTAACTGATGTTGCAGCGCAAAAAGCCGCTGACGAGTCTCATCAATCCCTGAACAGCAGGTCCCGGGTCAACTCATCGATCACGGCGACCGCTTGAAGCGCTGCCCTCAATCGCTCGCGATCACGGGCCGACAACGGCTTGACCAACACCGCATTGGAGGGCGGCGTCCCCTGCGCCACATCCGCAATCTGTTGCGACACGATCAGCTCCAGAAAGATACCATGGGCCTCGTCGAGCGCATCGAGATCGGTCTGGCCACGGCCAACCAGGGCCTTCACGCCCGCGAGGCGCTGCGATGTCGACCGGCCCATCACATGGTAACGGATCGCCATCGCACGCGCTGCAGCGACCAGGCCGAACAGCCCTGCCGCCTTGAGGTCGATGCGACCGCCGTCAGTGCGAATGCCGCCGAAGAATTTCAGGCTCGCAGGGACGCTGATCCCCTCGACCAGAAGCTTGGCGAACGCGACCTGCCCCTCGGCTGCCGCGAAAGCCGCCTGCCTGACCGCGACGGCAAGGCTGCCGTCGCCATGAACGGCCCGGAGATCGAAAAAGATATCGACCGACAGCAGATCCTTTGGACTGGAGCGGCAGACCCAGTGCTCGATGCGGTCCCGCCACGTTGCGACAGAGCCGCGCCAGGGTGGGTTTTTCGCCATGACGCCCCCCTTGCAATAAGGCACACCGGCCTCGTGCAGAATATCTGCAACGTGCGCTGCGAACGTCTCAAACCAGCGATCCTCGTCGCCTCCCGGCTCGCCTTGCGCGAAGATCACGGCATTGTCCTGATCCATCGCCAGCAGGCTTTCGCCGCGCCCGGCAGACCCGAGCACGATCAGCGTGTAGGGCGTGGGGGCCGCGCCCCGACCGCGATCCCGCATGATCCGCTCGGCGATCACAGCGGCCTGACGGGTGAGGGCGCAGAGCTCGCTGGAGATCACCTCCGCAATCTGACGCCCGGACAATCCTTCCGCCAGGAGCACCTCCGCAACCCGCGGCAGCTTCGCCCAGGCCAGCGCCAATGCCTGCGTATCCGCAGCATCCTCGATCTCGTCGCCGAGCGATATGGCCTCCCCTGCCCGCAGACGCAGCAGGTCCCGCGCGGACAACGCACCGACCACCCGGCCGGCCTCATCGACGACGCCGAGATGGCGGGTCTTGAGGCGATTCATCCGGCCAATCGCGCGATAGACAAGCGCGTCCTCGGGAATCGCCGCCAGCGGCCTGCTCATGATGCGGTGCACCGGCAGCTCCAGCGCGGGGGCACCGAGCCGGGCGATCGCCCGCAGCACGTCACGCTCGGTAACGATCCCGGCCTCGACGGCCTTGATATCGTCGGCGGCCGCATCCGCCGCACCGACGTACACAGCCGATATTCTCTCGCTGGTCATTCGCGCCAGGGCTTCGCTCACCGAAACGTCCGGACCGACGAAAATGACGGGATACCGCATGATGTCGCGGTTGCGGTGGCGATAGGCATAGGCGTCGAATCGCTTCAGCGTTTGCTCTGCATCGATACGAGCCGTCGCTTCGACCGGCTCGACCCAACCCATCCGCACCTGATCGTCGAGCACCGTGGTGAGCGCGCGACAGACCCGCTCGGCTTGAGCGACGGTCCGGATGCCGTGCTCGCGCAGCCTCGGCAGCAGTGCAAGGAAGATCCGTGCCGTCGTGATCGCATCGCCGAGAGCGGAGTGCCGGCCGGCTACGTCAATGCCAAGCCAGGCCGCAAGATTCTCCAGCTGGTATCCGCCGAGGTCCGGCGCAACGATCTCCGCAAGCAGTCTGGTATCGAGCGTTCGAGGCCGGGACCATGGCAATCCCGCCAGATCACATTCGCGCTTCAGGACGGCCAGATCGAAACCGATCATGTGCCCGATGACGACCGTCCGGCCGAGGAATGCCTCGAAACGCGGCCACACATCCACGAATAGCGGCGATTCAGCGACCATGGCATCATCGATGCCGTGAATGCGCGTCGTTTCGGCGGGGATCGGTTGATCGGCCGGCCGCAGCAATTGAACGAACGAACCGCCGTCGACCAGCTTTCCGGCCGACAGACGCACGCCGGCAAGCTCGATCACCCGCGCCTTGCGCGGATCGAGCCCAGTCGTTTCGGCATCGATGACAACGGCGTCGAGCGACAAAAGCGGGGCAGCACCACTCGTCGTATCCATTGTCCTCCCTCGGAAGGCCCGGACCGTGCGATGCTGGCCGGCAAACCGGGCATTGGCAGAGGCCGGGCGATCCTACGCCAGCAGCCTGTTGGTCACGGCAGCCGCATCGATGCGATCGACCAATTCGTCATGGATGTTACACAGGCTGACGCGCAGGTAATTGCGGATCGTCTCGAAATCCCGTCCGCGCAGCTTTTCGTGGATCGGCATCATCGCAAAATAGGTTTCCGCCAGCGGCTCGGGAATGTCCATCACGCGCTTGGGCGCATGCCCGCCAACAAGGTCGAGCCTCTGCTCCAGCTCGCGCCGGGCCTCAAGCCAGGCGTCCTCGCCGAGCGACGGCGGCACGGGGTAACGGTCGAAAACCGAGAGGACGACGAGGATCATCTGGTCGAGAACCGCCCGGCGGTGCATGCCGGCATGTGGGCGCAATACCCCCTCGACCATCTCGCCGACCATCGCAAGCCCGAGCGGATAAGCCTGCCAGCGCGACCGTTCGACGGCTTGTGCAAAGCCTTCCTCGGCAAACAGCACCTTGGCGTAATGGCCCGCGCGGGCACGCGAATACTCGTAAATACCCTTTTGCACGATGAATGCCGACTGCGCGTCTATGAAGTCGGCAAGCGCCTTGCGATCGCCAATCGGCGGCCGGGGACGAAAGAATTTCTGCAGCAGCTTCATCGCAATCCGATCCTGCCAAACGGAATCGCCGTGCTATCCCGCGCTCGCCGCGCCCGAATTGTCAACGGCCGCAGCGCCGTTCGCATCCGCAACATCGGTTCCCTCCGAAAGTATTAGAAAGACCTCGGCACTCCCAGTGTTAGCCTCCGACATTCCAAATTGGCGAAAGACCGGTTGGAAGGCGGCACGGGGGGGCCGCAGCGACGGGTATGCAACCCCTCGATTCCTCCGGCTCGCATGCCGGAGTGCTGACAGAGGAAATGCAGCCCATGCCTGACTCCCAAAATCTCAAAGAACGAGAAGAAGCCCACTGGCGCAAGACCTCGCGCCTGATGCTGATCAACCTCGGCATCTGGTTCTTCTTCGGATACGTCATCCACATGTTCGTGGTTCCGCTCAACGCCATCAAGCTGCCGATCCTTGGCTTCCCGCTCGGCTTCTATATGGCCGCGCAGGGTTCGCTGATCGCCTTCGTGGTCATCCTGTTCGTCTTCGCCAGACAGCAGGACAAGATCGACCGAGAATTCGGCTTCGCAGAAGACGATTAGGGGGATTGAACATGGCTACGCAGGCCTCAACCGGCGGCTCCGACTTTCTCAGCAACCTCGGGCGGATCTACGGCTTCTACACCGGTGGATTCGTCGCATTCGTCCTTCTGCTCGCCGCCCTCGAAGTGATCGGGGTGCCGAACAAGGTTCTCGGCTACCTGTTCGTGTTCTTCACGCTCGCGGTCTACGCCATCATCGGCATTCTGTCGCGAACGGCGCAAGTCTCGGAATACTATGTGGCCGGTCGCAGCGTACCGGCGTTCTACAACGGCATGGCCACCGGTGCCGACTGGATGTCGGCAGCGTCCTTCGTCGGCATGGCGGGCACGCTGTTCCTGCTCGGCTATGACGGACTTGCCTGGGTGCTCGGATGGACCGGCGGCTTCGTGCTGGTCTCCATCCTGATCGGGCCTTATCTGCGCAAATTCGGCGCCTATACGGTGCCCGACTTCTTGTCCTTCCGTTATGGCGGCAATTTCGCCCGTGCGCTGGGCGTCGTCGTGCTCGTCGCCTGCTCGTTCACCTATGTCACGGCGCAGATCTACGGCACGGGCATCATTGCCTCGCGCTTCCTCGGAATGCAGTTCGAGCTCGCGGTTTTCGCGGGACTGGTCGGCATCCTGGTCTGCTCGATGCTGGGCGGCATGCGCGCGGTGACCTGGACGCAGGTGGCCCAGTACATCGTGCTGATCATAGCCTACCTGACACCGATCGTGATCCTGTCGACCAAGATCTACGGGATACCGCTTCCGCAGCTGACCTATGGGCACGCGATCGCGGACATCACGGCGCGCGAACAGGACATGCTCGCGAACGGACTGGCGGCGGCGGCAAGCCTCAAGCCGCACATTCAGCCGTTCTTCAGCTATAGCCCGCTGAACTTCTTTGCGATCATCCTGTGCATGATGGTCGGGACGGCCTCGCTGCCGCACATCCTGATGCGCTACTTCACGACACCGTCGGTGCGTGAGGCGCGGCAATCCGTGGCATGGTCGCTGCTGTTCATCTTCCTCCTGTACTTCTCCGCGCCTGCCTATGCGGCGTTCTCGAAGCTGGAGGTGTACACGAACATCATCGGGCGCGATCTGTCCGCGATCAGGCCCTGGCTGTTCAGCTGGGGCGAGCTCGGGCTGATCCAGATCTGCGGCAAGAACGCCGTCAACATCGACGCCGTCATTGCCGCCTGCAAGGCCGTTGCCGGTCACCCCGGAGTGGTCCGGCTGCAGGACTTCGTGATCAACACGGACGTGATCGTGCTCTCGACACCGGAGATCGCGGGGCTTCCCTACGTGATCTCGGGCCTCGTCGCGGCCGGCGGCCTGGCCGCGGCCCTGTCCACCGCCGACGGGCTGCTGCTCGCGATCGCCAATGCATTGTCGCATGACGTCTACTACAAGATGATCGATCCGAACGCGCCGACGGCACGCCGGCTGATCATCGCGCGCGTGCTGCTGCTGGCGGTCGCAGTCATTGCCGCGGCGACGGCTGCCACCAAGCCCGGGGATATCCTGGCCATGGTCGGCTGGGCGTTCTCCCTGGCGATGGCGGGCAACTTCCCGGCGCTCGTGATGGGCGTGTGGTGGAAGCGCACGACGTCCACGGGCGCGATCTGCGGCATCATCGCCGGATTTGGGCTGTGCATGTTCTACCTGCTCGTCACGCGCTATTTCCCTGGCGCGGGCGTCAAGTATTTCGGCATGACGTCGCTGCTCAATCCGGTCACCGGCGCACCGCTGGTCGACATCGCCAAGGCCATGGCATTGCCCAACGCCATGGAGAGTTGGCCGACGCTGGCCCACCCGCTCGCCAACAAGGTGGGTTGGTTCAACCTCAACAACATCGCATGCGGTTTGCTGGGGACGCCATTCGGCTTCGCGGTGATCATCATCGTGAGCCTGCTGGGAAGGGCGCCGTCGCGGGAAATGCAGGCCTATGTTGACGAGATTCGCAAGCCGCGAGGCCGCACGGTGCTCGAAGAGAAAACGACCTGAGCGGATCGGATCGATTGCGACGAACGGGGCCTTGCGAGGCCCCGTTCTTGTTTGCGACCGCCGGCGCTCGCTTGCCCAGAACCGTCTGCCTTGACATTGTTGGGTGCGGCGGCCGGTGCAGAATGCCCGACGGCCCGGGCCGAGCAGGCAGCCCTCGCAAGACCATACTGCGCCAGAGCGAGGTCCGGAGGAGGACAGATTTTGGACATTGCCGACTCGTTCGCCAGATACTGGTATTTCCACCTGCCGAACTTCGTTCTGGCGGCTCTGATGTACACCATGCTCGGCCGCTTCCTGCTCGGCCTCTTCGTCGACGCCGACTCGCCGAACTATATCTGGCGCTTCTTCTGCCGCCTCACCGATCCGGTGCTCACCGCCATTGCAACCGTCACGCCGAAGGCAGTTCCTCCAGCCATCGTGTGGCTGTTCGGTTTTGTCTGGATGTTCTGGTTGCGGATCGTGCTCCACTACACATTGCTCGTGCTCAACCTCGCGCCGCGGCTTGCGGGAGGAGGATCATGAACCGCAACTTCTTCCTGATCGGTATTGCCTTCTTCGGAATGATCAACGGCCTCTTCAACCAGCTTTGGCTGATCTTCGCCCTGCTCTACGTCCAACCGCTCGCAGGCCCTCTTCTGTTCGGAAACATGTCGCTGACGCTGATGTTCGCCTCGCTGATGGTCTCGACCGCCACCGTGATCCTGGGCGGCATTCCCGCCGCCATCTACGAACGCGTCACCGGCGCACAGGAGTCGAACGGCGTCTCGCTTTGGATCTGGCTGGCCGGCACGGCTATCCTGGCGCGCCCCGCCGCCGGCAATTTCATCAGCGTCGGCCTCTGAACGGCGGGCGGGAACCATTGAAGGCAGGCCCCGCAGGGACTACCCTAGACGCATCTCGATCCCAATGAGCCAGGCGACGGAGTTCCTCCTCATGGAAGAAATGCGCCGCATCGCCTTTGAAACGGTCCTGCGCGCGTGCGGATTTGCCTCCCTCGCCATATTCTGCGTCATGATCGGCCTTTCGTTTCTGCCGCGCTCCGCGTTTCAGGCGGGAGGCTTTCTGAGCCTGATCATGACACTGGTGCTTCTCCTGAAAGCGCAGGAGGCGCGGACCAAAGACCACCGCCGCACCGAGATGTGGCTGTATCTTCCAAAAGACAGACGCCCGCCTCAGCCGCATGCACAAAAAACAGTCTCGGCGGTGATGCGAGAAACCTATCTGGTGTTCGCATACTGGTCTGCCCTGGTGTCAGTCGTGATGTGGATTGTCGCGATGGGCTTTTCCGTCCTTGGACTTTAGTTTGAGGCTGCAGACCCCACGGTATTTCGTTCCCGCGGCTCCGTGATTTCCCGTCCGACATCTCCGCGATCCTTCCGATTCGCGTCGAAAGTACTATTGGGCCGGACGCGATAGGCATGTAATTGCTCGCCCCCGATTGGTGGCGCGCCCGCGTGGCGCGAATCGGTTCTTGAAAAGAAAACAAGCGGGAGCGAATCTGAATGACGACAGTAACTGCAACATCGGCACCATCTGCCGGCGCCGGGATGACGAAGGACGAACGGTTCGTCATTCTCGCCTCCTCGCTCGGTACCGTCTTCGAGTGGTACGACTTCTATCTCTACGGCTCGCTGGCCGGCATCATCGGCGCGCAGTTCTTCTCGGCCTATCCGCCGGCAACCCGCGATATCTTCGCGCTGCTGGCGTTTGCCGCGGGCTTCCTGGTGCGTCCGTTCGGCGCGGTCGTGTTCGGCCGTGTCGGCGACATCGTCGGCCGCAAATACACCTTCCTCGTCACCATCCTGATCATGGGTCTGTCGACCTTCATCGTCGGCCTGTTGCCCAACGCGGCGACCATCGGCATCGCGGCCCCGATCATCCTGATCGTGCTGCGCCTCGCCCAGGGTCTGGCGCTCGGCGGCGAATATGGCGGTGCGGCGACCTACGTCGCGGAGCATGCGCCGAACGGCAAGCGCGGCTACTACACCTCCTTCATCCAGACCACGGCGACCCTCGGCCTGTTCCTGTCGCTGCTGGTGATTCTGTTCACCCGCACCGCGCTCGGCGAGGCCGATTTCGCAGCGTGGGGCTGGCGCATTCCGTTCCTGGTCTCCGTGCTGCTGCTCGGCATCTCGGTCTGGATCCGGCTTCGCCTGAACGAATCGCCGATCTTCCAGAAGATGAAGGAAGAGGGCAAGGGTTCGAAGGCGCCGCTGACGGAGGCCTTCGGCAACTGGCAGAACGGCAAGCTCGTGCTGCTCGCTTTGCTCGGCGGCGTGATGGGCCAGGGCGTGGTCTGGTACACCGGCCAGTTCTACGCTCTGTTCTTCCTGCAATCGATCCTGAAGGTCGACGGCTATACCGCCAACCTCCTGATTGCATGGTCGCTGCTGCTCGGCACCGGCTTCTTCATCGTGTTCGGTGCGCTCTCCGACAAGATCGGCCGCAAGCCGATCATCCTCGGCGGCTGTCTGATCGCGGCGCTGACCTTCTTCCCGATCTTCAAGATGATCACGTCCAACGCCAACCCGGCGCTGGAAAAGGCCATCGAGACGGTCAAGGTCGAGGTGGTGGCCGATCCCGCCAAGTGCGGCGATCTGTTCAACCCGGTCGGCACCCGCGTCTTCACCGCGCCTTGCGACACCGCGCGCGCCTACCTGTCGCAATCGTCGGTCAGGTACACGACGACGCCAGGTCCGGCCGGCTCGGACGTGAAGGTCGTGGTCAACGGCAAGGACGTGCCCTACACCAACGCCAAGGACAGCAACCCGGCTGTTCTCGCCGCTGTGCAGGCGGCTGGCTATCCCAAGGCGGGTGACGCCGCCATCGTGAAGATGTCGCATCCGTTCGACGTCTTCCGTGCGCAGCCGGCGGCGATCATCGGACTGTTGTTCGTCCTGGTCCTGTTCGTCACCATGGTGTACGGCCCGATCGCGGCGATGCTGGTCGAATTGTTCCCGACCCGCATCCGCTACACCTCCATGTCGCTGCCCTACCACATCGGCAACGGCTGGTTCGGCGGCCTCCTGCCCGCCACCGCCTTCGCCATCGTGGCCTCGACCGGCGACATCTATGCCGGTCTCTGGTACCCGATCATCTTCGCCTCGATTACCGTGGTGATCGGCTTCCTGTTCCTGCCGGAAACCAAGGACGTCGACATCAAGGCGAACTGATCGCAACAACAATCGACGATACGAACCGGCCGCGGTTTCCGCGGCCGGTTTTGCTTTATGTGGTTCTTGCTTGGACGCGTTTTCTTGACGCGAACCGGCACCCACTTCGCTCGAAAACGCTACCGATTGCTGCCGATGAATTGCAGCACGATCTCGCGGCGGTGCGGGCGGCTGCGATGCTCGATCAGATAGATCGCCTGCCAGGTGCCGAGCGCGAGCCTGCCGCTCAGGACCGGGACCTGGAGCGATGTCTGCGTCAGCATGGTCTTGACGTGGGCCGGCATATCGTCGGGGCCTTCGGTGTCGTGGGTCCACAAGGCGTTCTCCGGCGCGAGCCGTGACAGCGCCGTCGTGAGATCGACCAGCACGGAAGGGTCGGCGTTCTCCTGGATCGTCAGCGAGGCCGAGGTGTGGCGGATGAACAACGTCAGCGCGCCCTCACCCGCGTGCGCCTCGGCGATGAACTTTGCGGCCTCGCTGGTCAGATCGGTGAAGCCGCGGCCAGGCGTCTGCACGGTGAGCAGCGACGAGGTGACGGTGGTTGCCTGCACCGACGATGGTGCGGAGCGGGTGACGGATCTGGCTGATGTCATGAAGGGGCACGCATCAGATCTTCCCCGACACGTCTTTCTGTACGCGGTTGGCCATGTCGATCAGCCGCCGCCAGGCCTTTTCCAGGAACGACATCACGCGGTCGATGTCCTGCTCGCTCGGCAGCGGGATCTCGATCTTGCGCTCGCCCTCGGCGACCTTGGGCTCGGGTTTCCTGAGTGGATCGGATTTCGGCAGCGCCTCGTCCATCTTGCCCGATACCGTCGGCCCCGCCGCGAGCTGTGCCTTCAGCCGCTCGACCTCGGCCTGGAGCCTGCCGATCTCGGTGTCGAGTGCGGTCCGCTCGTCGGGCACCGCGTAGCAGGCCCAACCGGCGCCGTTCCTGGTACAGGTCGATACCGTGCCGGTGCGCGTGTCGAGCCGCAGCACGCCCTCGGGGATGGGCGTCATGCTGTAGCGGCCATTTTCGCCGTCGGGCGCGGCTTGCGCGGCCACGAGGCCGCCGCTGACCACCATCACCGCGGCCGCCGCCGCGAGCCATGATGTCGTGGATGACGTCGCAGGTCTCATCATTGTCTCCGCCCCGGCACTGCTGCGGCTGCGGTTGCAATTCTACACCCCCAGCCGGCAATCCGCCGCCAAAAAGCCGCCCCCGAAATCAACGAACGCGGCGGCTTCTTTGATCCCGCGAGCGCGGCGAAAGCACGGCTGCGTCCGCCGTTCGCAAGCAGACCTGCTGCGGTGCGGCGTCACGCTGTGTGCAGCGCTGCCGTGCGCGTCAATATCATCAAGTAAATCAAATACATAATCGGAAGGGACGCAATCGTGACTTGGCTTGACTTGATTATAGGCCATCAGTATGGTCCGCGCGGCTTTTGAGGGTGACGGGCGCAATTTCCATTCAGCCGCAGCGTTTCGGGTCTTCGTTGCATGACACAGGGCACGGGACACGGCGAGGATGGAGATCGCGATAGATCGCCCGAGGAAGCCGCGCTTTCCGATCGGCTCGGAAATCTTGATCAGCGGTTGTCCGAATTTCGCGACCGCCGGGCCAAGACCGAGCAACCCGCAGGTGACGATGGAGACAAAGCGGCCAGAGCCTCGGCGATGGCGCTTGGTTTCCGACTATCCTCGGAGTTGATCGCCGGCGTCGCTGTCGGAGCGGGGATTGGCTGGGGGTTCGACCACTTGCTGTCGACGTCGCCTTTCGGATTCATCGCGTTCCTGCTGCTGGGCTTCATCGCCGGCGTGGTGAATGTGGTGAGAACGGCAGGCGCGGGTCCGAACAGGCGCGGTGGTTCGTAATTGGCCTAGCCGGGTTAACTGTCGTGCCGCTCGCCGGCACAGCCGGCCGACCAATCTTCACTGGTCGGCTTGTCCAGCAGACGAGAGATGCCGCGCGGATGAAAATCGACCCGATCCATCAGTTCAACGTCGAACCGCTCTTCACGATCGGCCGTATCGGCGATCACACGATCGCCTTCACCAATGCCTCTCTCTACATGTTCGTCGCGGTGGGGATCATCGCGCTGCTTCTGCTCACCAGCGGCAAGCAGCTGGTTCCGGGGCGTCTGCAGTCGGTGGCCGAGCTCTCCTATGAGTTCGTGGCCAGCATGATCCGCAGCACTGCCGGAGCGGATGGCATGCGGTTCTTCCCGCTGATCTTCTCGCTGTTCATGTTCATCTGCGTCTCGAACCTCGTAGGCATCGTTCCGTACACGTTCACCGTGACGAGCCATCTCATCGTCACTGCGGCGCTGGCGCTGCTGGTGTTCTTCACGGTCCTGATCTACGGCCTCTACAAGAACGGCCTGAAGTTCCTGAAAGTGTTCGTGCCCTCGGGCGTTCCGGGCTACATCCTGCCGCTGGTCATGGCGATCGAGGTGCTGTCGTTCTTCCTGCGGCCGGTCTCGCACAGCGTTCGACTGTTCGCGAACATGCTCGCGGGCCACATCGCGCTGAAGGTGTTCGCCGGTTTCGTTGCCATGCTCGGCGCGTCTCTTGGCGTGGTCGGCTGGATCGGCGGTGTCATGCCGCTGGCGCTCGCCGTCGCGCTCACCGCGCTCGAACTGCTGGTCGCGTTCCTGCAAGCCTATGTGTTTGCGATCTTGACCTGTATCTACCTCAACGACGCCATTCACCCTGGACACTGAGTGATCCGGGTGCTTTTCCACCCACACCTGTCTTTCTTCCAAGGAGTCAAAAATGGATCCGCAAGCAGCTAAGTTTCTCGGCGCGGGCATCGCGTGCATCGGCATGGGCGGCGCCGGCATCGGCGTGGCCTTCATCTTCGGCAATTATCTGTCCGCAGCCATGCGCAACCCGGCAGCTGCTCAGGGTCAGTTCGGCAACCTGATCTTCGGCTTCGCCGTGACCGAAGCGCTCGGCATCTTCTCGCTGCTGATCGCTCTGCTGCTGCTGTTCGTCCCGCTCTGAACGCGTTTCGCGCCGCTTCCAGGTGGGAGGCGGCGCGTCTGACAGCAACAGGAGAACTCCATGGCTGAAAGTCATGGCGGCGCCAAAGGTACCGGCGCTCACACGGAGGCCGATGGCGGTCACCACGGCGGTGGCTTTCCGCCTTTCGAGAGCAGCACCTTTGCTTCGCAACTGGTGTCGCTCGCGATCGCCTTCGTCGCGCTGTATCTGATCGTCTCCCGGTTCGCGCTGCCGCGTGTCGGGGGTGCGATCGAGGCGCGTCAGAACAAGATCGAGGGCGATCTCGCCGAAGCGCAGAAGCTGAAGGACCAGTCCGAGGCGGCGCTCAAGGCCTATGAAGGCGAGCTCGCGTCGGCGCGCGCACGTGCACAGGCGATCGGCAACGAATCCCGCGAGAAGGCGAATGCGCAGGCGGAAGCCGAACGCAAGGCGCTGGAAGAGCAACTGTCCGCCAAGCTCGCCGAGGCGGAGAAGACCATTGCCTCGACCCGCGCGACCGCCATGAGCAACGTCCGCGGCATCGCGGCCGATGCAGCCGGCACCATCGTTCAGCAGCTCACGGGCGTCGTTCCGGATGCAACGTCGGTCAATGCCGCCGTTGATGCGACCTTGAAGGGTTAGTCTCGATGTTCTTCACACCTGAGTTTTGGGTCGCCGTCGCCTTCGTGATCCTGATGGTGATCTTCGCCTATGTGGGGGTGTTCAAGACGGCGATGTCGGCGCTCGATCATCGCGCCGCTCGTATCAAGGCCGAGCTGGACGAGGCGGCGCGCCTCAAGCAGGAGGCCACCAAGGTGCTCGCCGACTACAAGGCGCGCACTGCCGGTGCCGAGCGCGAGGCCGCCGACATCATCGCCAACGCGAATGCCGAAGCGGAGCGCATCGCAGCAGAGGCCAAGGCGAAATTGGAAGATTTCGTCACCCGCCGCACCAAGACCGCCGAGGGCAAGATCGCACTCGCCGAGGCTCAGGCTCTCGCGGACGTCCGGGCAGCCGCCGCGGAAGCCGCCGTGCAGGCTGCCTCCACGATCCTGTCGCAGTCAGTCAAGGGCCAGATCGCCGACGACCTGCTCGCCAAGGGCATCAACGAAGTCAGGCAGAAGCTGAACTGAGGGATTTGCCTTACCCAATCAAAAAGCCGGCGCGACGAGCGCCGGCTTTTTTGTCTGTCGGGTAACAGCATCCACAAGTGCGGTATCATCACCCACCTTGTGCGCACTTGCGCACTGGGGCGGGTGATCCAGTACGCCGAGGCTTCTCAATTCAAGCACTGCGGCCTCTGGAATACTGGATTGCCCGCCTTCGCGGGCAATGACAGCTGACATTGCCGCAAGATCTCCCCTACTTCTTCTTCTTCCCTCTCGGCTCCGGCGAGAGCGCCTGCGGGTCGAAGCCGACATAGAAGATGTAGGTATCGGCGACCGCGGGCGCCGGCACCGGATAGGCCAGATCCTCGGCGACGAAGGTGAAGGGCACGCTGCCGCCTTCCGACATCGCCACCGTGGTCCGGTAGGCCTTCGAGGCGATCACCTTCTCGCCGACGCCGCCCTGCACGACGGCGATGCGCAGCGGCACCTCGACGGAGGCAGGCGCCCCGGCGGGGCCGGCGATGACGCGGCCCTGGATGCCGATCCGGGCGGTGATGCCGGCACTGCTGCGCAAGCATTCGCGCGCCATCTTGGTGATCGAGGCCTGGAAGCGGATGTCATTGCCGACCGCCGGCTTGCCGCTGGCGCCGACCGCGTAGGTCGAGGCGCCCGCGCGCACCGTGACCTGCGGGCAATCGAGGTCGTCTTCGGCCGGCTGCCCGGGCGCAGGCGCCGGCTTCGGCTCCGCCGGCTCGTCGGACTTGCCGCCGAACAGGCTCTTGAAGCGGTCGGTCAACGACTGTGCCGCCACCGGCGAGACGGAGGCGAGCCCGACCGATAATGCCAGCACGACCGCTGCGCCCCGCCGCAACCTCGTCCGCGATGACCGAAGCTCCTGCACCATCAACACCCGTACTCCATGACAATGTTCCGGCCGGGTTATATCGCCAATATCGGCGAACCCAAGGCGGCAAAAAGGGATTTGGCCGCATCCATCAGGCTGCTCAGCCGCGGAAGTCCTCGTGCAGCAGGCCGAACAGCAGGTGATCCTGCCAGACCCCGTTGATGCAGAGATAGCGGCGCGCCAAGCCCTCGCGCGAGAAGCCGCACTTCTCCAGCACCCGGATCGACGGCGCATTGGTCGGGATGCAGGCGGCCTCGACCCGGTGCAGATTGAGCTCGCCGAACAGCGTCGGCAGCAGCACTCGCAGTGCGGCCGTCATGTAGCCGCGATGGGCATAAGGCTGGCCGACCCAATAGCCGATGGTGCCGGCCTGCACGATGCCACGCCGGACATTGGCGAGCGTGATGCCGCCGACCAGGGCACCGTCGAGCTCGCGGAAGATCAGAAAGGGATAGGAGCGGTCCGCGGCAATGTCCTCGGCATAGCGGCGCAGGCGCCGGCGGAAGCCGGAGCGGGTGAGATCGTCGGACGGCCAGATCGGCTCCCAAGGCGTCAGATAGTCGCGGCTGGTCTCGCGCAAATGAGCCCATTGCAGGAAGTCGGACATTTGCGGCGCGCGCAGGAGCAGCCCGTTGCCGCGCGGCGCCAGGGCGGCGGGTCCACTGGATGGCAGGCGAAAGAGGGCCATGTGATGCTTCCCGGGGCGATGCCCGCGCGCGGCTCCTAATGCAGCCGCGCCTTGGCGCGCGCCCGTGTCAATCCTTCCGCAAAAGACACCGCCGTGTCCAGACCCCTGCCGCTGCCCAATGCGACGACCGCAGGCCGGCTGCGCGACAGGAGCGCACGGGCCGCGTCCCGCGTCGATTCGATGCTGACGGCGTCGATCCGGGCAACCAGTTCCTGCACTGTCTGCGGCCGCCCGTAGGCCAGCACATGCCGGGCGAGCTGCTCGGCGCGGGAGGAGCAGCTCTCCAGCGCCATCAGCAACCCCGCCTTCATCTGTGCCTTGGCTCGGGCGATCTCGGCCTCAGTCAGCGTCTCCACCGATTCGTTCATGATGTCGACCACGACCTCCATCATCTCCGGCGCATCGGCGGGATCGGTGCCGGTATAGAGGCCGAAAAAGCCGGTATCGGTGTAGGGGGCGTGGAAGGTGTAGATGGAGTAGCAGAGGCCGCGCTTCTCGCGCACCTCCTGGAACAGGCGCGACGACATTCCGCCGCCAAGGACATTGGTGAAGACCTGCAGCGAGAACAGCGAAGGATCGGTCTGCGGCACCCCCTCGAGCGCCAGCGTCAGATGCGCCTGCTCGAGCTCGCGATGCACCACCTTGGCGCCGCCCTGGCCGAACCGAGCGGCCTGCGGCTTCGGCCCGGGCGTCCCCTCGAAGCTCGCAAAACGCTTTTCGACCTCGGCGACGACCTGGCCGTGGTCGACCGCCCCGGCCGCGGCCACCACCATGTCGGGCCCGCGATAATGCGTCGACAGATAGCCGCGCAGCATGTCGCGGTTGAAGGCGCGCAGCGTCTTGGCGGTGCCGAGCAGCGAACGGCCCATCGGCTGGTCGGGATAGCAGAGCTCGTTCAGATGCTCGAACACGACGTCGTCGGGCGTGTCCTGCGCGGCACCGATCTCCTGCACAATGACGTTCTTCTCGCGCTCCAGCTCGTCGGGCTCGAAGGCGGGATTGGCAAGGATGTCGGCGAGCACGTCGAGCGCGAGCGGCACGTCGGCCTTTAGCACCCGCGCGTAATAGGACGTGGTCTCGGTCGAGGTGCCGGCATTGAGGTCGCCGCCGACCGCCTCGATCTCCTCGACGATCTCGCGCGAGGAGCGCCTGGTCGTGCCCTTGAACGCCATGTGTTCCAACAGATGCGAGATGCCGTGCTCGTTCGGCTTCTCGTCGCGTCCGCCGACGCCGGCCCAGACGCCGAGCGCCGCCGTCTCGAGGTGGGGCATCTCGTCGGTGACGACGGTGAGGCCGGAGGCAAGCTTGGACATCTCGACGCTCATCCGGCAACTCCCTGCTTTGCGGCGCGGCTGGCGGACAGCACGAACCGCTCGAGCTCGACCTGATCGTTCTTCATCACCCTCATGTGTTCGGATTTGGTCATCAGGCCGTCGAGCCAGGCCGGCAGTTGCGGCCGCTGGCCGCAAGCCGCCTCGACGGCGTCGGGGAACTTGGCCGGATGGGCGGTGGAGAGCACGATGCTCGGCACCTTCGTATCGGTGGTGTCGCGGTCCGCGACGGCGAGCGCCACGGCGGTATGAGGATCGACCAGCTCGCCCGCTTCGCGCCAGGCGGCGCGGATCGCAGCCGCAGTCTCGGTCTCGTCGGCGCGCCCGGCATCGAACTCCTCGCGGATCGCGGCGAGTGTCGCATCGGGTAGCACGAAGCGGCCGGACTGCTTCAGCTGTTCCATCAGGCGACGCACGCCGGCGCCATCGCGCCGGCCGGACTCGAACAGCAGCCGTTCGAAGTTCGAGGAGATCTGGATGTCCATCGACGGCGATGCCGTCGCGTGCACCTCGCGCACCTCGTAGATGCCGGTCTTCAGCGTGCGCGCCAGGATGTCGTTGACGTTGGCGGCGATGCGCAGGGTGCGCACCGGCAGCCCCATGCGCTTGGCGACGTAGCCGGCGAAGATATCGCCGAAATTGCCCGTCGGAACGACGAAATCGACCGCGCGCGCCGGAGCACCGACCGCGACGGCGGAGGTGAAATAGTAGACCACCTGCGCGACGATGCGCGCCCAGTTGATGGAATTGACGCCGGAGAGCGAGGTCGCATCGCGGAAGCGATGGTTGTTGAACATCCCCTTCACGAGCGCCTGGCAGTCGTCGAAGGTGCCCTCGATGGCGAGCGCATGGACGTTGGCCGCGCCCGTCGTGGTCATCATCCGCCGCTGCACCTCGGAGATGCGGCCGTGCGGAAACAGCACGATCAGATCGACGTTCTCGAGGCCCGCAAAGGCTTCGACCGCGGCGCCGCCGGTATCGCCTGACGTCGCGACCACGATGGTGGTGCGCTGGCCGCGCTTTTCGAGCACATGGTCCATCAGCCGCGAGATCAGCTGCATCGCCACGTCCTTGAAGGCGAGCGTCGGACCGTGGAACAGCTCCAGCACGAACTGGTGCGGGGACATCTGGCGCAGCGGCACCACCGCAGGATGGCGGAAGGTGGCATAGGCCTCGTTCGCCATGCGCCCGAGCTCGGCGTCGGAAATCTCGCCACCGGCGAAGGGACGAATCACGTCGACCGCGACCTCCCAATAGGGGCGGCCGAAGAAGCCGGCGATCGTCTCGCTCGGAAGCTGTGGCCACACCGCCGGCACATACAGGCCGCCGTCGCGGGCAAGCCCGGTCAGCATCACGTCACAAAAGCCGAGTTCGGGGGCTTCGCCCCGGGTCGAGATATAGCGAGTCAAACTGCCCTCCAAAGGCGGCCGGGCCGGAGCTCGACCCTTAAGCCTTTGATTTTACGTAATTACTTGTCAACAGCCGGTGGCTTTGAACCACCATAGAGTGTTTTGCGGCATCGGGAAACCGCTTCCGGCGTACCCCCTCGCCCAATGAAAAAGGGCTGCGGCATTGCCGCAGCCCTTCTCTTGGAAGGCCTGTCGTTGTGTGCAGACCAGTTGCCTCGTCGGGGTCGCCGAACCCTCAAAACTGTTCCGGCAAGCTTTCGTCGCCTGTCACGAAATCGTCAAGTCCAAAACCCCGCGCGTGTCGAAAATGTTCCTATTCTTCCCGATCCGGCTCTCGTTCGCTTTTTGCAGTTGCAGCAAGTCCCGGCCGTGATCCTGACCCTGAACTCCGCTTTTTCCCGAATCAGTCGCGGGAACGAATACAGCCTCGGCCCATTGTGTCGGCGGATGGGTGTCAGCCCGTTGTCCAATGCATTGCCCGGCCAACGGCGGCGTCGATCCGTCGGCCGAACCGCTGCATCCCGGAGCAGCCGGTTCGGTCGATGGCGAAAGTCAGTTCATCCCGATTTCCACTGCGATCCGGATCAGGTCGGAATGGTTCTTGGCGCCAAGCTTCTGCTTGAGCAGGGACGTGGTGTTAGCGACCGTCTTGTAGGAGATGCCGAGCGCCTCGGCGACCTCGACGATCTTGTCGCCGCGTCCGAGCAAGCGAAGAATTTCGAGCTCCCGCGGCGTCATCTGTGACGCGGGGTTGGCCTTGATCGCCGCGCCGGAAAACGTCACGGCTTCCGCAAGCTGCGGCGAGATGAAGTTGTCACCCGCGACCACCTTGCGCACCGCTTTGAGCAGGATCCTGGGATCGTCGCCTTTGGAGACATAGCCCTGCGCCCCGAGCTCGACGGCCCGCACGACGAACGCCGGATCGTCGTTCATGCTGAACATGATGATCTTGGCGTCGGGGTCGTCCTTGCGGATGCGCCGCATCAGCTCGAACCCGGAGACGTCGGGCAGGCTGATGTCGATCACGGTGACGTCGGGCCGCTTGCTGACATAGGCGCGATGCCCGGATTTGGCATCGCTCGCCTCGTCAATGCGGATTGAATGGTCGGATGCGAACAGGGTGCGGCAGCCGGACAGCACCACGGGATGGTCGTCGACGATCAGGACCCTCGTAGCCAGCTTGGCGGTATCTTGCATCGCGCACTCTCTTGTTTTTCGACTCATAGCCCGCCGGGAATAAATGGAAAGAGCAAATCCGGCCGATACGCGTTAGAATTGACCTAATGTGGCGACGACTTTCGTTCCGAACGCAATTGTTTCTCCCGCTCGGCGCGAGCCTTCTCGCAGCCCTGATCCTGGGCGGCATATTACTGCAGATATTTGCACCAGGTCAGGTAGCTGATGAACACGAGCCGGCTCGACGCTCGATCCAGACCATCGCCGCCGCGCTCAACAGCGCCCTGCGCGCATCGGACAATCCGCAAAAGACCCTCGATGCATTTGTTCAGTCCTTGGACGCCTCCACGAATATTCAATTCCGCCGCATGGACGGAGGTCCCCCGCCTTCTCCGAAAGACTTGCGCAACCTGAAGAAGGTTCCGCAATGGTTCGTCGACCTCATCACCATACCAGAGATGGAAGCGGCGTTTCCGATCGTCATAGACGGCAGACATGTCGGCGATATCGTGTTCTTCCCGGACATATCGGCCGACTTGTTCGAGAAGTGGATCGGCTTCCTTGCGCTGACCAGCCTGGTCGCTGTCCTGATGGTGCTCACCGGCACCGTTGCCTATGTCTTCGCCGGTTCGGCCCTGCGCCCCCTGCAACATCTCGGCGACGGTCTTACGCGGATTCGGCGCGGCGACTACGCAAGGCCGATCCCGGTCGGAGGACCGCCGGAGATCCGGCAGAGCTGCGAGGAAGCCAATGCGCTGGCAGCGACACTGGCGCAACTCAGCCAGGACAATCGCGATCTGATGCACCGCCTGGTGTCGCTGCAGGATGACGAGCGGCGCGATCTCGCCCGCGAACTGCACGACGAGCTCGGACCCCTCCTCTTCAGCATCCGCGCCGGCACGATCGCGCTGACCGATGCCTCCGAGCCAACGGGACATCTCGGCAATTCGGCACAGGACCTGCTGCAATCGGTCGAGGCCCTGCAGCAGACCAACCGCCGCATCCTGGACCGGCTGCGGCCGCTCTATATCGAAGAGCTCGGCCTTTCGAGCAGCGTGCAAACGCTGCTCCGGAATTTTCGCAAGCAGGCACCTCATATCGTGCTGACGGATGCGATCGATCGCGATCTCAGCGCAATCGGCGGACCGCTGGCGCAGACCGTCTATCGAGTGATCCAGGAGGCACTGACCAACGTGCTGCGACATGCCAACGCGGGCAACGCACATGTGCAGGCGACGGTTGCCGACAAGACGCTCGTCGTCGAGATCTCCGACGATGGCGGCGGTTTCCCTGCGGACAACGTCTTCGGCCGGGGCCTGACCGGCATGCATGAGCGCGTGCGCGCGCTCAGCGGATCGCTATCGCTGTTGCGCGTGGATGACCGAACCTACGTGCGCTGCCGCCTTCCGGCGGAGACGATGCGGGACGTTCCGTCACCAGGCTAATTCAGCAGGCGCAACCATCATGCGCATTCTGTCGCGCCGGTTCGCACAGCGTGCTGCGGATCTTGCCATCCGGGCTGAAGCGGAACGAGGCCTGAATGCGCAGCGCGCCGGCGACGGAATATTCGAGGTGGACGCCGTGGGGCGCGGGATTGATCTCTTCCAGCCCGAACCCCGCCGAGGAGAAGGCGCTGAGCCGCGGCTGCCAATAGGCCTCGATCTCGCTCCGGCCACGAAAGCGCCGCGCGCCGTCGCAGGTGCATTCGAGCTGCGCGTCGTCGGCATAGAGGTCGAGCAGGGCTGTGAGGTCGCCCTTACGGCAGGCATCCACCCAGTCGACGATAATTCCCATCTGGTCGAAATCACTCACGCCGCACCCAATCTGCCGCGGACAATATTGGCGGCTTAGAACCACCCTCGTGAATATGCGCTGAATAATAAACCCCGGGCGATACCGGGTTCCCTCGATGGACCTGCCAATGAGCTCAGCTCTGCCGCCGGCCTCCTGCCCACACGCCGAAGGCGATGAGCACGGCGCCTGCAAGCGTGAACCAGGTGATTGCATATTGCAGATGGTCGTCCTTGAGATTCACCTGGAGCGGTCCCGGACGCGGGATGCCGTTCGCCGGCGCGGGCCGTTCGAGATCGATATAGAACGGCGCAACCGTGCCCCAGCCCAGCACGCTTGCGATTGCCAGATGATCGCGCACGAACCAGAGCCGCTTGCCGCGATTCTCCGCCGGAGTCAGCCAGCTCGGCGCCTCGGGAAAGCGCAGATAGCCGGTGAGCTCAACCGGTTGGCCCGTGACGAGCTTGTTCACCGCGCGATCCTCGACGCCGCGGTCCTGCATCGTGTTCTCGACGAAACCCGCGTCGATCACGACCATCTCGCCGCCGGGAAGCCGCGCCGGCAGGAACGCCCAGGTGCCGGGGCCGGAGGCGTCCTTGCGCACCGCCGAGCCGGAGGAATAGACCATTGCATCGGGGAGGGCTGCGTAGGTCGCGGTGAAGCTGACGCGGCGGAATTCGTCGCGGGCGGGATTGAGCGCGGCCCATTGCGCGGACGGCGGCAGCGCAACCGGCGCGGCCGCAAGCCGCTCGGTGAGCGCCGCAATCAACTCGTGCTTGGCGGTGCGGCGCTGCAGCTGCCAGACACCGAGCGCCACGAACACAGCCGTGAGGAACAGCGTGAACAGCGCGAAGCCGGCCACGGGGGCCTTGCGCGACGCAGGCTCGTTCATTTCGCGCGATCGACCAACCGGCCCGGCGCCGCCTTGTGGTGGAATTGCAGCGCGATCAGCAACGACTTCATCGAGCGCAGCGGCAACAGCGTGGTGGCGAGGATGAGCGGCAGCCAGAGCACCGCATGCAGCCAATATGGCGGCTGGTATTTGACTTCGACGATGAGGGCGCACGCGACGACGATGCCGCCGGCCAGCATGATGATGAAAATCGCCGGGCCGTCGCCGGTATCGATGAAGGCATAGTCGAGCCCGCAACGGTCGCATGCGGGCGCGAGCGTCAGAAAGCCCGCATAAAGCTTGCCCTGGCCGCAGCGCGGGCATTTGCAGGCAAGCCCACGCAGCGCGCTTTGCAGGACGGTGGTTTCGGACGGGGGTGTGCCGGCACTGTCGTTCATGATGGCGGACTCTATCACAGTTTCCGACGAAACTTCGGGCGGCCGGAAAGCGAAAGGGCGGCCCTGCGGCCGCCCTTCCTGATCGGTTCGATCGGGCTCAGTGCGCGGCGCTGGCCATGGTCTCGGCGCCGCGTCCCCAGACGTAGATGCAGAGGAACAGGAACAGCCAGACCACGTCGACGAAGTGCCAGTACCAGGCCGCGAACTCGAAGCCGAGATGCTGCTTCGGCGTGAAGTGGCCGGCATAGGCGCGGAACAGGCACACCAGCAGGAAGATGGTGCCGACCAGCACATGGAAGCCGTGGAATCCGGTCGCCATGAAGAACGTCGCGCCATAGACGTTGCCGCCGAAGGAGAACGCCGCGTGGGCGTACTCATAGGCCTGCACGCAGGTGAAGAGCGCGCCGAGCACGACGGTGAGGATCAGGCCATACTTCAGGCCCTGGCGGTCGTTCTCGAGCAGCGCATGGTGCGCCCAGGTCACGGTGGTACCTGACGTGAGCAGGATCAGCGTGTTCAGCAGCGGCAGATGCCAGGGATCGAAGGTCTCGATGCCCTTCGGCGGCCAGGTGCCCGGGACCGCGCAGGCGCCGGGCTGCGTGCCGAGGCCGCAACCGAACACCGCATCGCGGGTGGCGTGAACGGCGTCGGCCGGAAACAGCGCCGCGTTGAAATAAGCCCAGAACCAGGCGACGAAGAACATCACCTCGGAGGCGATGAACAGGATCATGCCGTAGCGGTGATGCAGCTGCACGACCCGGGTGTGATCGCCCTTGTACTGGGCCTCCTTGATCACGTCGGCCCACCAGCTCGCCATGGTGTAGAGCACGCCCACGGTGCCGACGCCGAACACGATCGGCGCCGCCGAGAACATGTGGTGCATCCAGGCGACCGCGCCGACCGCCATGATGAAGGCCGAGAGCGAGCCGACCGCCGGCCAGGGAGAGGGATCGACCAGGTGATAGTCGTGATGCTTGGTGTGCGCCGTGGCCATTTCCGTCTCTCTCCTCAATCCCGTGCCTGTCCGGCACTTATCCCCTTGCGTCCAACCGCCTGCGCGTGAGCCCTGCGGTCAAAGATTTCCCTTGCGCTTGTCGGCTTCGCCCGATGCCAGCGGTTTCACCACGGGATCGCGCACCGGATAGAATGTGTAGGACAGCGTGATCGTGCTCAGCCCGTCGTTCTCGTGGTCGGCGGCGATCGACGGGTCGACGTAGAACACGACCGGCATCTCGCGCTTCTCGCCGGGCGCCATGGTCTGCTCGGTGAAGCAGAAGCAGTTGATCTTCTGGAAATAGGCGCCGACCGTCAGGGGCGCGACGTTATAGGCGGCCTGGCCCGCGGTGGCGCGCGCCGCCTGGTTGGTCACGGTGTAGAAGACGGTCACGACCTGGCCGATATTGACCTCGATCTCGCTCTGCTCCGGCTCGAACTTCCAGGGCAGGCCGGGCGCGACGTTGGAATCGAAGCGCACCGAGATCTTCCGCGCGATCGGGCCCGTGGCCGGCGCAGAGGTCGCCACCTGCGTCGTGCCGTTGAATCCGGTGGCGCGGCAGAACCAATTGTAGAACGGCACCGCCGCGTAGGAGGCGCCGACCATCAGCGCGACCACGCCGCCGCAGATGGACGCGACCACCACATCGCGCCCCAGCCCGCGGCCCTTGCCCACGTTGCGATGGCCCGGCTTGGCGCTGACGTCCTGCGATATGGTGGGCTCGTGATCCATATTTCCTACATCGGCCGCACGAGCACGGCCGGCCCCTTGACCATGGTGACGGCGAAGAACAGCACCACGAGCACGCCGAGCGCCAAAGCGATCGCGATGGAGCGCTGACGACGGCTCTTCCGCTGCGCCTCGGTGAGGACGATTCCTTCCGGCTCGGGTTTGTCGGCCATCGCGGTGATCATGCGCCCCCAACCATCGGAGCAAGCGCCCGGTACACGACCTCGGCCAGCAGGGTCGCAAACAGCGCGAACAGGTACAGGATCGAGAAGGCAAACAGCTTGCGGGTCGCGCGCAGCGACTGGCTGCGCTCGCGGCGGAGATAGACGTTGATGGCGAGCACCAGCATGCCGGCACCGAGGATCAGCGAAACCACGCCGTAGACGGCATCGAAATAGCCGAGCGCCCAGGGCGCGGCGGCGACCGCGATCAGCACGATGGTGTAGAGCAGGATCTGCAGACGCGTGGCGTCGGGACCGGCGACGTTCGGCAGCATCGGAATGCCGGCGCGCGCGTAGTCGTCGGAGCGGAACAGCGCCAGCGCCCAGAAATGCGGCGGGGTCCAGAAGAAGATGATGGCGAACAGCAGCAGCGGCTCGACATCGACCGTGCCCGTCACCGAGGCCCAGGCCACCACCGGCGGCAGCGCACCGGCGGCGCCGCCGATCACGATGTTCTGCGCGGTCCAGCGCTTCAGCCACATCGTGTAGATCACGACGTAGAAGAAGATGGTGAAGGCGAGCAGCGCACCCGCGATCCAGTTGACGAGGATGCCGAGCGTCATCACCGAGAAGAAGGCGAGCGTCATGCCGAACGCCATCGCCTCGGGGCGGGTGATGCGGCCGCGCGGGATCGGCCGGTTCGCCGTGCGCGACATCTTGGCGTCGATGTCGCCTTCGAGCGCCATGTTGAGCGCCCCGGAGGCACCGGCGCCGACGGCAATGCAGAGCAGCGAGGTGATCGCCAGCACCGGGTGGAAATGCCCCGGGGCCATCGCCATCCCGACCAGCGCAGTGAAGATCACCAACGACATCACCCGCGGCTTGAGCAATGCGAGATAATCGCCAACCTCCGCTTCGGAGATGTGGGGATTGATGTCGATGGCGTTGTGGTCGAGGACGGACACTTAGATCTACTCGCTTCGTTACAGCGCCGCGGCGCCCGTCACGGGCGCCGCGGGGGATTGGTTACTGCACGCGGGGGAGCACTTCGAACTGATGGAAGGGCGGCGGCGAGGACAGCGTCCACTCCAGCGTGGTCGCGCCGGCACCCCAGGGATTGTCGCCTGCCGGCACCCTCTTCATGAAGGCGTCCAGCACGCAGTAGAGGAAGATCAGCACGCCGAAGCCGGAGATGTATGAGCCGACCGACGAGACCAGGTTCCAGCCCGCGAACGCATCGGGATAGTCGATGTAGCGGCGCGGCATGCCGGACAGGCCGAGGAAGTGCTGCGGGAAGAACACCAGGTTGACGCCGACGAAGGTGACCCAGAAGTGCAGCTTGGCAAGGCCCTCATTGTACATGTAGCCCGACATCTTCGGGAACCAGTAGTACCAGCCGGCGAAGATCGCGAATACCGCGCCGAGCGACAGCACGTAGTGGAAGTGGGCGACGACGTAGTACGTCTCCTGGAGCACCCGATCGACACCCGCGTTCGCCAGCACGACGCCGGTCACGCCGCCGACCGTGAACAGGAAGATGAAGCCCACCGCCCAGATCATCGGCGCGCGGAATTCGATCGAGCCGCCCCACATCGTGGCGATCCAGGAGAAGATCTTCACGCCGGTCGGAACCGCGATGACCATCGTGGCGGCGACGAAATAGGCCTGCGTCGCCGAGGACATGCCGACCGTGTACATGTGGTGCGCCCACACCACGAAGCCGATGCCGCCGATCGCGACCATGGCATAGGCCATGCCGAGATAGCCGAACACGGGCTTGCGCGAGAAGGTCGAGACGATCTGGCTGATCATGCCGAAGCCGGGCAGGATCAGGATGTAGACCTCGGGGTGACCGAAGAACCAGAACAGATGCTGGAACAGCACGGGGTCGCCGCCGCCGTCGGGGGCGAAGAACGTCGTGCCGAAATTGCGGTCGGTGAGCAGCATGGTGATCGCACCGGCGAGCACCGGCAGTGACAACAGCAGCAGGAACACCGTCACCAGGATCGACCACACGAACAGCGGCATCTTGTGCAGGGTCATGCCCGGCGCGCGCATGTTGAAGATGGTGGTGATGAAGTTGATCGCGCCCAGGATCGAGGAAGCACCGGCGAGGTGCAGCGACAGGATCGCGAAGTCAACCGCCGGGCCGGGATGGCCCGAGGTCGACAGCGGCGCGTAGATGGTCCAACCCGCCCCGACGCCGTTGGAGCCCGGCTCGCCCTCGACGAAGGTCGACATCAAGAGCAGCGCGAACGATGCCGGCAGCAGCCAGAACGAGATGTTGTTCATGCGCGGGAACGCCATGTCTGGCGCGCCGATCATCAGCGGCACGAACCAGTTGCCGAAGCCGCCGATCATCGCGGGCATGACCATGAAGAAGATCATGATTAGGCCGTGCGAGGTCACGAACACGTTGTAGGTATGGGCCTCGTGGAAGACCTGCACGCCCGGATACATCAACTCGGCCCGGATCGCGATCGACATCGCCGCACCGATGATGCCGGCGACGACCGCGAAGATCAGGTACATCGTGCCGATGTCCTTGTGATTGGTCGAATAGACGTAGCGCCGCCATCCGGTCGGATGGGCATGCTCGTCATGATGCGCGTGATCGCCGTGTGCCGCTGCGCTCGTTGCCATTTTCAAATCCTGCCTTGCGTCCCATTCGGACCTTTGGAGGTCCCACCCTTATCGCTTTCAGTCCCTCAGGCCGCCCCCGGCGCTTACTGCGTCGGGCCGGCCGCGGAGGCGTAGGTGCTGGTGCCGCCGCTCGCAAATTTCTTCTTCGCCGTCTCGACCCAGGAGGCGAACTCCTGGTCGCTCACCACGCGGATCGCAATCGGCATGAAGGCGTGATCCTTGCCGCACAGTTCCGAGCACTGACCGTAGTACATGCCGGTCTTGGTAGCCTTGAACCAGGTCTCGTTCAGACGGCCGGGAATGGCGTCGATCTTGACGCCGAAAGCCGGCAGCGCGAACGCATGGATGACGTCCGCACCCGTGGTCTGGACGCGAATCACCTTGTTGACCGGCACCACCATCTCGTTGTCGACGCCGAGCAGACGGGGCTGCTTGTCCTGCGCCATCAGCGAATCGAATTCGAACTTGCCGTTATCCGGATAGGCATAGGACCAGTACCACTGCTTGCCGGTCGCCTTCACGGTCAGGTCCGCTTTCGGAATGTCGAGCTCCAGGAACAGCAGCCGGAACGACGGCACCGAAATGCCGACCAGGATCAGCACCGGGACGAGCGTCCAAGCCACCTCGATCAGCGTGTTGTGGGTGGTCCGCGACGGCACCGGATTGGCCTTCGCGTTGAACTTGACGACCACGATCACGAGCAGCGCCAGGACGAACAGCGTGATCAGAGTGATCAGCACGAAGAGGAAGTTATGGAACCAGACGATGTTGTCCATCACCGGGGAACCGGACTGCTGAAGCGTCCACTCCCACGGCGCCGGCTGCCCGAGCTCGGCCAAGGCCGCACCACCCGTCGCCAGCGTGACTCCAGTCGCCACCAAGGCGATGGTGGCCAATCCCAGCAATTGCCGGCCCACCCGACCCATCGACATCCTCATGTCGTTCGCGCTCCCCTTCCGAGATCACCCCACGTGCATTCCCCTGCTTGCGGGAAACGCTTATTCGATCCGCCAGTCCGACAAACCGCCACGCAAGAATACCTCTAAGAGGAATTGGGGCCAGATCGCTAGAACGCGAAATCAAGCCTCTCAAACCATAATTCTTGATCTATCGCAATGCAGTCTTGAGCCCCGCCTGCCAGCCATCACCGGCAAGATATCTCCCAGCAAGATCAGACAAAAATACCGTTTCCCGGGACGCTGCGGCTTGACAGCGGAATTGCCCGCGGTAGGCACTGGAAGACTGCCACGCGGCAGCCTGATTCGTGCGGGCAATGGCGGTGTGGGCGGCGCGGAATTTGCTTGGGAATCGCCTTCAAGACGCCGTCATTCCGTATCAGTCCGCCAGATCAGTCCGCCAAGCGCGAGCAACCCAGGCGAGCAGAGGGACCGACCCGATGGGGCTTTCGAGATCGATGGCAAGGCCGGCGAACGGCCTCCCGGCGCTCGCCGGCCTCGTGGCTGCGATGGTCCTGCTGGCGCTGCCGGGGCTCGCCCATGCGCAGGGCGCGGTGCGCTCCGTCCATGGCGACTGGCAGATCCGCTGCGACACCCCGCCGGGCGCCCAGACCGAGCAATGCGCCCTGATCCAGAGCGTGGTGGCGGAAGACCGCTCCAATGCCGGCCTGACCGTGATCGTGCTCAAGACCGCCGACCAGAAGAGCCGGCTGATGCGCGTGGTCGCTCCGCTCGGGGTCCTGTTGCCCTCCGGCCTCGGGCTCAAGCTCGACAACCAGGACGTCGGCCGCGCCGGCTTCGTCCGCTGCCTGCCCAACGGCTGCGTCGCCGAGGTCGTCCTGGAGGACAAGCTGCTCGGTCAGCTCCGCAGCGCCAAGACCGCGACCTTCATCATCTTCGAGACCCCGGAAGAAGGCATCGGCTTCCCGCTCAGCCTGAACGGGCTCGGCGAGGGCTATGACAAGCTGCCGTAGCAGCGGCTAACCTTGGCAATCCTTTTGTTTCCGTAATGTGAGGCTTCGCGCTCTCGCGGAACTGGTCCGAAACCATTATCTTGCCCCACATCCCCGGCTAATGGACGGACGCATGACCAATCCTGCCACGACCTCCCTGCTCGACCGTGCCAATCTCGACCGCGACCAGGTTCGCAGCGAGGTCGCGCGCGGGCTTTCCGGCGCTGACGACGGCGAGCTGTTCCTGGAATACAGCCAGACCGAAGCTCTCATGTTCGACAATGGGCGGCTCAAGCAGGCGACCTACGACACCTCGCAGGGTTTTGGTTTGCGCGCCGTCAAGGATGATGCGGTCGGCTATGCGCATTCCTCCGACGTGTCGCTGCCGGCGCTGATTCGCGCGGCGGACGCGGTTGCTGCCGTGCGCGGCGGCTATTCCGGCAGCTTCTCGGCGCCGCCCCCGCATACCAATGTCCGCCTCTATGGCGACGACAATCCGCTGGATGCGCCGGGCTTCGAGACCAAGGTCAAGCTGCTCGCCGAGATCGACGCTTACCTGCGCGACAAGGATCCGCGGGTGCGGCAGGTCAGCGTGAGTCTCGGCGCGACCTGGCAGGTCGTCGAGATCCTGCGGCCCGACGGTGAGAGCTATCGCGACATCCGTCCGCTGGTGCGCGTCAACATCTCCGTCGTCGCCGGCCAGGGCGACCGCCAGGAGAGCGGCAGCAAGGGCTATGGCGGCCGCGCCGGCTATGCCGAGTTCATCGAGAGCAGGAATTGGCGCGAGGCCGCCGACGGCGCGCTGCGCGAGGCGCTGGTCAATCTGGAGTCGATTCCGGCGCCCGCCGGCGAGATGGACGTCGTGCTCGGCGCCGGCTGGCCCGGCGTGATGCTGCATGAAGCGGTCGGCCACGGCCTCGAGGGCGACTTCAATCGCAAGAAGACATCTGCTTTTGCGGGCCTGATGGGCCAGCAGGTCGCGGCCAAGGGCGTCACCGTGGTCGACGACGGCACCATCGCCTCGCGCCGCGGCTCGCTGTCGATCGACGACGAGGGCACGCCGACCAATCGCACCGTGCTGATCGAGGACGGCATCCTGGTCGGCTACATGCAGGACCGCCAGAACGCACGGCTTATGAACATGAAGCCGACCGGCAACGGCCGTCGCCAGGGTTATGCCCATGTGCCGATGCCGCGCATGACCAACACCTACATGCTCGCCGGCGACCGCGATCCGGCCGAGATCATCGCCTCGGTGAAGAACGGCGTGTTCGCCGCGAATTTCGGCGGCGGACAGGTCGACATCACCTCGGGCAAATACGTGTTCCAGTGCACCGAGGCCTACAAGATCGAGAACGGCAAGATCGGGGCGCCGCTCAAGGGCGCCATGCTGATCGGCAACGGACCGACCGACCTGCATCGCATCCGCATGATCGGCAACGACCTCGCACTCGACACCGGCATCGGCACCTGCGGCAAGAACGGCCAGGGCGTGCCTGTCGGCGTCGGCCAGCCGTCGCTGCTGATGGAACGCATCACCGTGGGTGGAACCGGCGCATGAGCGTTGAAGACAAGGTCACGGTCAGCCCCAAGCGCAAAAGCAGCGGCTGGGGCGGACAGATCGCTCAGCTCGCCGGCATCGTCGCCGCGGTCTTCATCGCCAAGGGTGCGCTCGCCGAGCCGTTCTACGTGCCGTCGGGCTCGATGGAGCCGACGCTCCTGATCGGTGATGCGCTGCTCGCCTCGAAATTCCCCTATGGCTACGGCACCTCGTCGCTGCCGATCCAGATCAGCCTGCCGGAAAGCGGCCGCGTGTTCGCGGAGACGCCGAAGCTCGGCGACGTCGTCGTCTTCCGCTGGCCCGGCGATCGTTCGCAGGCCTGGGTCAAGCGTGTCGTGGGTCTGCCCGGCGACCGCATCCAGATGCGGCAGGGCCAGCTCTTCATCAACGACCGTCCGGCCGAGCTGAAGCCCGACGGCATCGGTGCCGCCGAGAACGACCGTGGCGGCAGCGAGCCCGCCTATCGCTATGTCGAGACGCTGCCGAACGGCGTCTCGCATCTGATCTTCAAAATGCGCGACAGCGGTCCGCTCGACAACACGCCCGAGGTGACGGTCCCGGCCGGGCATCTGTTCGTGCTCGGCGACAACCGCGACAATTCCGCCGATAGCCGCGTGCCGCTGCGCTCCGGCGGCGTCGGCCTGCTGCCGATCGACAATCTGATCGGACGTGCGGACGCCGTGGTCGGCTCCTGGGACCTCGGCATGCGCAGCCAGCCGGTGTGGACCTGGCTGTCCGGATTCAGGCTGTCGCGGTTCTTCACCGCCGTGCACTGACCGGTCGCAGGTGAGCAAGGACGAATTCCTCGCGCTCGCCTTACGCAATCCGGTCAACGCCGCGATCGCCGACGAGCTGCATCGACTTGCATTACCGGATGCATGGCTGGTGTCGGGATGCCTGGTGCAGACGGTATGGAACGTGCTCACGGGGCGCCCGATCGACCACGGCATCGCCGATTACGACGTGTTCTATTTCGGCGCCGACACATCGTGGGAGGCCGAGGACGCGGTGATCCGCACCCTCCATGCGCGCCTCGCGCATCTCGGCGCCAAGATCGAGGTCCGCAACCAGGCCCGCGTGCACATGTGGTACCCGGCCAAGCACGGCCTGCCCTATCCGCCGCTGAGAAGCTCGAGGGAAGGCATCGACCGTTTCCTCACGCAGAACACGCAGGTCGGCGTCAGGCGCGCAAGCGATGGCCACGAGGTCTACGCACCGCGCGGGTTTGACGACATTGCGGCACTGATCGCGCGGCCAAATCCAGGACCGAATTTTTCCGCGGCGAACTACGAAGCGAAGGCTAAGCGCTGGAAAGCGCTGTGGCCGGAGATCACGGTGATCGCGGCGGAGTGAGGTGCCTCACGCGTCCCGTCTCTGCAGTGCGGCGCTGAAGAAGCGCCGCCATAGCGCGTCGAAGACGCGCGTAAACGCGCTGATGGCGTCCGGGGCACGAGTATGGATGCTACCGCACCACGCCCGACGTGAACCCCGCCTTCCTTCGCGGCGGCTTGATTTCCTTCTTCAGGAAGCAGCGCGCCTCGCGCCCGGTGTAGCCGGGGCGGGCATAGGTGAAGGCGCGGCATTTGTTGTCGGCGATGCAGGCGGCCTTGCACGCCTCGACGCTTTCGCCATCCTTGAGTTCGAAATTGCGCAAGTCGCCGCCGGGACGGTCGATCGACGTCTCGACGCCTTCCACGCGCGGCTCGATCACGCCGGCGCCGCGCACGCCCGAGATACAGCAGCTACCCGGCACGCGCGCCGGCACGGTGTTCTTCAGCCAGCACACGGCCGAGCCGCCTTCGACATCGGGATAGTTGAAGCTCCAGGAGCGGCAACGGCGATCGCGCTCGCACAGCAGCGCGCAATCCTCGGGATCGCCGGAGGTGACGGGCGTACTGAAATAGTCGCCGCCGGGTCGGTCGAACGCCGTCTGGGCAAGCGCCGGCGCGCTCGCAAACGCAAGCGAAAGCAGCGTGACACATGCCGCGGCGCTGGCCATGATGGCCCCGGACAGGCGGCCCTTCCACATCGGAACAGCTTTCGAGTTATTGACGACGCTCAGGTTTTTCAGCCGATCATTTGATCGCCGCAAACCTGTATGGGCGATGAACGACTGAATCCTCGGTGCCCGGCTTCAGAGGTCTAGAACGCGTATTCCGCGTAGGCCGGTTCCACCGAACCCTTCCAGGGTCCGTTGAATTTATCCAGCATCTCCTCGGCCGGCGTCCGGCCGGAATCGATGATGCGATCGAGCGGCTCGAGATGCCGGGTTTCGTCGCGGCCGAGCTGGTCGATCCGGCCGCGCCGGCGCAGGCCGGCATGGGCAAGAACGAGGCATTCCTTGGCGATCTCGAACAGATAGCGGTCCTTGATCCGCGCCTTGAAGCCCATGCGCGGCACGTCGTCGCGCAGGGCCTGGCGTTCATGCGCGCTCCAGTGCTTGACGATCTCCCAGGCGGCATCGAGCGAGGCATCGTCGTAGAGCAGCCCGACCCAGAACGCCGGCAGCGCCGGCAAGCGGCCCCACGGGCCGCCGTCCGAGCCGCGCATCTCGAGATAGCGCTTGAGCCGCACTTCCGGGAAGATCGTCGAGAGGTGGTTGGCCCAGTCCGACAAGGTCGGACGCTCGCCGGGAAGGTTGTTGTTGCGGCCGTCGAAGAAGGCGCGGAACGAGGAGCCCGAGACGTCAATGTACTCCTCGCCGCGCTTGACGAAATACATGGGCACGTCCAGCGCATAATCGACATAGCGCTCGAACCCCATGCCGTCCTCGAACGCCCACGGCATCATGCCCGCGCGCGCATTGTCGGTGTCGCGCCAGATCTCGGACCGGAACGAGAGGAAGCCGTTCGGCCTGCCCTCGGTGAACGGTGAATTAGCGAACAGTGCAGTTGCGACCGGCTGAAGCGCGAGCGAGACGCGCAGCTTCTTGACCATGTCGGCTTCGGAGGAGAAGTCGAGATTGGTCTGCACCGTGCAGGTCCGGTACATCATGTCGAGGCCGTATTGACCGACCTTCGGCATGTAATTGGTCATGATCTTGTAGCGGCCCTTGGGCATCACCGGGATATCGGCGCGCGACCAGGACGGCGTCATGCCGAGGCCGAGGAAGCCGATGCCGAGCGGCGTTGCGATCTCGCGCACCTGCGCCAAGTGCGCCATCAGCTCGCTCTGGGTCTGGTGCACGTTCTCGACCGGCGCGCCGGACAGCTCGAACTGTCCGCCGGGCTCGAGCGAGATCGCGCCGCCGCCGGTGACGTCGTAGAGGCCGATGATGTTGCCCTGCTCCATGATCGGCTCCCAGCCGAGCAGGAGCTTCATGCCTTCGAGCAGCGCGCCGATGCCGCGCGCGCCCTCGTAAGGCACCGGACGATGGTCGTCGAGCGTGAACGGCGTTTTCTCGTGCTCGGTGCCCATGCGGAACTCGGACGGGTCCTTGCAGCCGGCCTCGAACCACGCGACGAGCTCGTCGCGTGATTGCAGCGGCGTCATGTCGATCTGGTCTCGCGCCATATCAAACTCTAATCAAAAGCGCTTCGACCGAACGCGCGCGGGTGACAGGGACGGCCCGCCAACCCACCGGTTGCACGGGCGAGCGGGTTTGCCGCGCGATCATCGCGATGGCATGGTTTCGTTGGCGGCCGCGGGCGGCAGTTTCATCTCGCCGCACGAGCAGCCCAGGCGATCGAGCAGATTGCTGAGCTTGACGGCGTCGGCGTCCGACAGTTTCGAGCCGACATATTTCTCGATCGCGGCCGAATAGGCGCCCCACATTCGCTTCTGCAGCTCGCGGCCGGCTTCGGTGATCTCGACGAACTGGCCGCGCTTGTCGATCTTGCATTCGCGCCGCGAGGCGAGGCCCTCGTCGACCAGGCGGTCGATCAGGCGTGAGGTCGAATATTGCGGGATCAGCATCTGCCGCTCGAGCTCGACCGGCCGCAGCTCGCCCGAGGGCGCCCGCGACAGTTCGAGCAGCGCGTCATACCAGGCCAGCGGTGGGAAGCCGGCCTTCTTCAAGTCCTGCTCGACGCAATCGAGCACGCGGCTCTGCACCCGCATCAGGCGGATCCAGGCGGCGGTTGCCTCGGTCGATGGTTTGCGTTTCATGGTCCCGCTCAAGCTCGTCGCCCGTCTCTTACTCCATTCGATGCACCTGCATCAATCTTGACTATTTCAAGCAGGTGCATGTAGTCGTTCTTTCGGCCGAGCCAAGCGTCAGGGGAAGGAAATTCCTCGAAACCGGATGGTTTCCCCGGTGTGTGCCCGCCGTCCCCGCCTCGTGCTCCTGGAGGCCAGCCCGCTCTGTGGCCTGGTCGAGGTCGGTAGCGGCGCAAAGAAGCCCGAAATGGTGAGGATTATCTGAAGGTGGGGCCTCCTTCGGGCCAAGTCCCTGCGCTGGGCCTCGACGGCAATCAGATCGTGACTGAAGGCCAAGTGATTGTCCAGATGATCTCCGATCAGCTCTGGTCCGCCGTTCGCGAAGCGTAACGGGCGGGGTCGACGAAGAGCCGGACCGATGATTCGGCTCTTTGCTTGCGTCATTCGCTAATCCGATGATTCGCGATGCGCTGACGGGGATTTTACGAGCATTGTCCGGGTTAACAATAACTCCGCCTTTTGCGCTCCGCGGACGTCGCCATCCTTGTGAGAGCAATCCTCCTGTGCCTCAACTTCAGCGCGGGACAGGACGCTAACCGTCGGACCGGAAAGCTATTGTGACGACTGTAATCCTCCTCCTGCTCGCGAGCGCAATCACCGGCTTGGCGACGGGTCTATTCTTCCGAGTCTGGACTCTATTGCTGGTCTCGCCGGCGACTGCGATCCTTGCCGCGACGGTGCTTCAGACCTCGGGCTTTGGATTCTGGACGGGCGTTCCAATCATCGTCGGCTGCCTGATTGCCGGCCAGGTCGCCTATTTGGCGGCGACGTTCTACGTGCACAGAGGTGAGCTTTCAGTGCAGGACGAGATCGACGGCGAACCAGGCAAGCACGGCCAGCGCAACATCAAAGACGAGGACGAGTAAGACCAGGCCAAACCACGAAGGAATTTTTCTGCGCCACCGGAGGAGCCTGCGGCGGCGCCACGGCCGATCCAGCAGCAACAAGGGGGCGTATCTTACCGCAACGCCGGCTGCGCTGTCTTGAGACACCGTGGGGATCATTGCGAGACACCTTCAATGTCGATGGGCCATCCGGTGGATCATCAGCAAGAGCGGTGCCAGGGCGAAGCGAGCGTGGCCGGGGTGGAGGATTGGGTGCTGGGGTGGAGGATTGGGTGCTGGGGTGAGACGAAAGCGCATCAATCGATGTGACAAGGCTCAAGGCAGAGCGCCCAAGCGATGATCCAGCCCTTCCTTTTGTGAACCACTTGATCCGCGGCGACCTCGAAGGAGCATCTCCAGGAGAAAATTGCCTCCATGAACATGATCGTCCTCATGACCGCCGCGGGCGCGCCGCTGGCGATGCTCGGACTCTCGACGCCGGTCGCGCCGGAACGCAATTGCATCTTCATGATCCATCCGCAGATCACCTCGGCCGTGTTCGAGAGCAGGGAAGGAAAGATCGTCTTTCCGGACCGGCCGACCGAATATCCCTGCCGCTACGCCAGGACGAAGAGCGGCGCGGACGTCGCCTTCACCAACCGGAATGGCTGGCGTTTCGAGGTGCGCATCGGCCGCGGCGACGAGGGCAGCTGGAAGGCCCGTCTCGACGACGATGTCGTCGGAGGGCGCGCCTTCTCGCCGTTCGGCGACGGAAAATGAAGAAGGCCGGATCGATGATCCGGCCTTTATTTGCGTAGCCCGGATGAAGCGAAGCGCAATCCGGGGTTCTCGCGTTGAAGGACTGCTCCCGGATTTCGCTTGCGCTCCATCCGGGCTACAAGCCTCTCGTCAGGCCGCCGCCTTCTTCGGCGCGAAGCGGCCGTAGAAGGTCTCGCCCTTCGCGGCCATCTCCTCGAGCAGCTTCGGCGGGGTGAAGCGCGAGCCGTACTTCGCCTCCAGTCTGTGGCAGAGCTCGACGAACTTCTTCGTGCCCATGAAGTCGATGTAGGACAGCGTGCCGCCCGTGAACGGCGCGAAGCCGAAGCCGAGGATCGAGCCGACATCGGCCTCGCGCGGATCGGTGATGACGTGGTCCTCGACCGTGCGCGCGGCTTCCACCGCCTGCACCACCAGGAAGCGCTGCTTCAGCTCCTCGATATCGAGCGTGTCGGGGTCGAGCTGCTTCGGCTGCAACGCGGAGAGGCCCGGCCACAGGCTCTTCTGGCCCTTGCCTTTCTCGGGGTAGTCGTAGAAGCCCTTGCTGTTCTTGCGGCCGAGCCGGCCCTGCTTCTCGACCATCTCCACCATCAGCTTCTTCTGCTCGGGATTGATGGCGTTGGGGCCGAGATCGGCTTCGGTCGCCTTCATGATGTTCAGGCCGAGATCGAGCGCGACCTCGTCCGAGAGCGAGAGCGGGCCGACCGGCATGCCGGCCATCTTGGCGCAGTTCTCGATCATCGCGGGCGGCACGCCCTCCAGGAACATCTCGTTGCCTTCGGCGACGTAGCGGCCGACGCAGCGATTGGCGAAGAAGCCTCTGGAGTCGTTGACCACGATCGGCGTCTTGCCGATCTGGCGGACGTAGTCGAGCGCGGTCGCGAGCGCGACGTCGCCGGTGTTCTTGCCGAGGATGATCTCGACCAGCATCATCTTCTCGACCGGCGAGAAGAAGTGAATGCCGATGAACTTCCCCTGATCCTTAAAACTCTCGGCCAGCGAGGTGATCGGCAGCGTCGAAGTGTTGGAGGCGAAGATCACATCAGGCTTCAGATATTGCTGCGCCTTGGCAAAGGTCTCCGCCTTGATCTTGCGGTCCTCGAACACGGCCTCGATGACGAGGTCGACGTCCTTCAGCGCGGCGTAGTCTGCGGTCGGCGTGATGCGCGCGAGCAGCGCTTCGGCGTCCGCAGGCTTGGCGCGGCCCTTCTTGATCTGCTCCTCGATCACCTTCTGGGCATGCGCCTTGCCCTTGTCGGCGCTCTCCTGGTCGCGATCGATCAGGACGACGTCGAGGCCGGCGCGGGCCGAGACATAGCCGACGCTCGCGCCCATGAAGCCGGCGCCGATCACGGCGATCTTCTTCACCTTGGTGGCGGGCACATCCTTGGGACGGCGCGCGCCCTTGTTGAGCTCCTGCATCGACAGGAACAGGCTGCGGATCATCGCAGCCGCTTCCTTGGAGCGCAGCACCGAGGTGAAATAGCGCGACTCCACCCGCAGCGCGGCGTCGATCGGCAGCTGCAGGCCCTCATAGACGCAGCTCATGATCGCCCGCGCGGCCGGGTAATTGTCGTAGGTCTCGCGGCGATAGATCGCGTTACCGGCCGGGAACATCATCATACCGGCCTTGGAGAACACCGGACCGCCGGGCAGCTTGAAGCCCTTCTCGTCCCACGGCGCGACGGCCTTGCCGCCGCCCTTGATCCAGTCCTTGGCGGCTTTGATGAGGTCGGCTGCGGGCACGATGGCGTGAATCAAATTCAGCGCCTTGGCCTTGTCGACCGTGACGGGGTCGCCCTTGAGCAGGATGGTCATGGCGTCCTGCGGCGGCACCAGGCGCGGCACGCGCTGCGTGCCGCCGGCGCCGGGGAATAGGCCGACCTTGACCTCGGGCAGGCCGAGGCGCGTCTTGGGATTCTCCGCCGCGACGCGATAATGGCAGCACAGCGTGATCTCGAAGCCGCCGCCGAGCGCGAGCCCGTTGATCGCCGCCGCCCACGGCTTGCCTGAGGTTTCGATTCCGCGCAGCACCTGCGAGAAGCGCCGGCTCTGGTCGAACAGCATCTGGTTCGCCGCGGTCTCGCCCTGCTCCTTGAAAACCTTCGCATAGGCCTGGTTCATGCCTTCGAGCATGGACAGGTCGGCGCCGGCGCAGAACGCTTCCTTGGCCGAGGTGATGACGATGCCCTTCACCGCGGCATCCGCCGTGGTCGCCTTGACGATCGCCTCGAGCTCGTTGGTCGAGGTCTCGTCGAGCACGTTCATGGAGCGGCCCGGGATGTCCCAGGTGACGAGCGCAATACCGTCGGAATCGGTCTCAACCTTGAAGTTCTTGTACGACATGTTGGTTGCTCCTCAACCCTTAGACGCGCTCGATGATGGTCGCGGTGCCCATGCCGCCGCCAATGCACAGCGTGACCAGGGCGGTGGACTTGTTGGCGCGCTCGAGCTCGTCGAGCACGGTGCCGAGGATCATCGCGCCGGTCGCCCCGAGCGGGTGGCCGAGCGCGATCGCGCCGCCATTGACGTTGATCTTGGCATTGTCGATGTCGAAGGCCTGGATGTAGCGCAGCACGACCGAGGCGAAAGCCTCGTTGAGCTCGAACAGGTCGATGTCCGACTTCTTCATGCCGGAGCGCGCGAACAGCTTCTCGGTGACGTCGACCGGACCGGTCAGCATCATCGCCGGCTCCGAGCCGATGTTGGCGAATGCGCGGATCTTGGCGCGCGGCTTCAGGCCGTACTTGCTGCCAGCTTCCTTGCTGCCGAGCAGCACGGCGCCGGCGCCGTCGACGATGCCCGAGGAATTGCCGGCATGGTGCACGTAGTTGACGCGCTCGATCTCCGGGTGCGACTGGATCGCGACGCCGTCGAAGCCGCCCATCTGCGCCATCATCGTGAACGACGGCTGCAGCTGCGCCAGCGACTGCATCGTCGTCGAGGGGCGCATGTGCTCGTCCTTGGCGAGAATGGTGAGGCCGTTGATGTCCTTCACCGGCACCACGGATTTGTTGAAGCGGCCTTCGTCCCAGGCCTTGCCGGCGCGCTGCTGGCTCTGCACGGCGTAGGCGTCGACGTCGTCGCGCGAGAAGCCGTACTTGGTGGCGATCAGGTCGGCCGACACGCCCTGCGGCATGAAATAGGCCGGCACCGCCATCGAAGGATCCATCGGCCAGGCGCCGCCGGAGGCGCCGATGCCGACGCGGCTCATCGACTCGGCGCCGCCGCCGATCACGAGCTCATGCTGGCCGCTCATGATCTGCGCTGCGGCGAAGTTCACGGCATCGAGGCCGGAGGCGCAGAAGCGGCTGATCTGCACGCCGGGCACGGCCTCGCCGAGGCCGGCCTTCAGCGCCGCGAAGCGCGCGATGTCGGAGCCGGCTTCGCCAACCGGATCGACCACGCCGAGCACGACGTCATCGACCGAATCCTCGGGCAGGTTGTTGCGGTCCTTCAGCGCCTTCAGCGGCACGGTCGCAAGCGCGAGCGCGGTGACTTCGTGCAGCGCGCCGTCTGCCTTGCCGCGGCCGCGCGGGGTGCGAACGTGGTCGTAGATGAATGCCTCAGGCATGACGCCCTCCTGATGTGATGTTCGGTACGATTGGGAGCAGGCAGCGGAAGCAGGCTCAGAAAGCTTCCGCCGGCAGTTCCATGATGGTGGCGCAACCGGCCTGGATGCGCGCGAGATTGGCGGCGGTCTCCGGCAGCATCCGCTCCATGAAGAAGCGGCCGGTGACGAGTTTTGTGGAGAGATAGGGCGTCGCCCCGCTCTCGGCAATCTTGGCATTCGTCACCTTGGCCATCCGCGCCCACATGTAGCCGAGCGCGACGAAGCCGAAGAGATGCAGGTAATCGGTTGCGGCGGCACCGGCATTGTCGGGCTTTGCCATCGCGTTCTGCATCAGCCAAGTGGTGGCCTGCTGCAGATGGCCGAGCGAGGTTGAGAGCGGCGCGATGAAGGGCTTCAGCGCCTCGTCGCCGCCGTTCTCCTTGGCGAAGGCCATGACCTCGCCGAAGAAGGCCATGATGGCGCGGCCGCCGTCGCGCGGCAGCTTGCGGCCGACGAGGTCGAGCGCCTGGATGCCGTTGGCACCTTCGTAGATCATGGCGATGCGCGCATCGCGCACGAACTGCTCCATGCCCTGCTCGGCGATGTAGCCGTGGCCGCCATACATCTGCTGCGCCTGGACCGCGTTGGCGAAGCCGTAATCGGTGAGGAAGCCCTTCAGCACCGGGGTCATCAAGCCCATGTGGTCATCGGCGGCCTGGCGATCCTTGGGGTCTTCGGAGCGGTGGGCGACGTCGCTCTTCAGCGCGGTCCACATCACGAAGGCGCGGGCGGCCTCGTTGAAAGCGCGGATCGAGAGCAGCGTGCGGCGCACGTCGGGATGCACGATGATCGGGTCGGCCGGCTTGTCCGGCGCCTTGACGCCTGACAGCGCGCGGCCCTGGATGCGCTCGCGGGCATAGGCGACCGCGTTCTGGTAGGCGACCTCGGACTGCGCGAGGCCCTGCACGGCGACGCCGAGCCGGGCCTCGTTCATCATCACGAACATGCCCTGCATGCCCTTGTTCTCTTCGCCGATCAGCCAGCCGGTGGCGTTGTCGTAGTTCATCACGCAGGTCGAATTGCCGTGGATGCCCATCTTGTGCTCGATCGAGCCGCAGACGACGCCGTTGCGCGCGCCCACCGAACCGTCGGCGTTGACCAGGAACTTCGGCACCACGAACAGCGACACGCCCTTGATGCCGGCCGGCGCGCCCTCGATGCGGGCGAGCACGAGGTGGATGATGTTGGAGGCCAAGTCGTGCTCACCGGCCGAGATGAAGATCTTGGTGCCCGTGATCTTGAAGCTGCCGTCCGCCTGCCGCACTGCCTTGGTGCGGAGCATGCCGAGATCGGTGCCGCAATGCGGCTCGGTGAGGTTCATGGTGCCGGTCCATTCGCCGGCCACCATCTTCGGCACGTAGGTCTTCTTCTGCTCGGGCGTGCCGTGCACCAAGAGCGCCGCGGTCGCGCCCATGGTGAGGCCGCCATACATCGAGAACGCCATGTTGGCAGAGATCTGGAATTCGTTGACGGCTTGCGAGAGCGTCACCGGCAGGCCCTGGCCGCCATATTCGGTCGGCGCCGAAAGGCCGAGCCAGCCGCCCTCGGCGACCTGCTTGAACGCCTCCTTGAACCCCTTCGGCGTGGCGACGCTGCCATCATCCGCGCGCTTGCAGCCTTCGAGATCGCCGACGCGGTTGAGCGGCTGCAGCACCTCTTCGGCGAGCTTGGCGGCTTCGCCGAGGATGGCCTCGCGCACGTCGCTGGACGCATCGGAGAAGCCGGCGAGATTGTCGTAGCGATCGATCTGGAAGACGTCGTTGAGCAGGAAGTTCACGTCTTCGACGGGGGCTTTATAGATCGGCATAGTGGTCTCCCGGCATGGGGCTTGAGGAGGATGTTGGGCTTATGATTGGGCGGCGGCAAGCTGCTCCGCCATCAGGCGGTGCAGCATGTTGATCGCCTTGAGCGGACGCACCATCACCTTGAAGTGGGTGATGCGCCCCTCGCTATCGAAGCTGATGATGTCGACGCCGTTGATCTCGATGCCGTCGATGACATTCTTGAATTCGAGCACCGCGCCGTTGTCGCTGCGCCACTCGCCGACATAGGTGAAGCCGGGGCCGCCGAGCACCTTCTCGGCGCTGGAGAGGTATTTGAAGGTGATGTCGCGGCCGCGTTGCGGCGTATGCACGACGGGGCTTTCGAACACGGCGTCGGGATGCAGGAGGTCCCAGAGCGCGGTGCGGTCGTGAGACTTCATGTAGGCGTACCAGGAATCGAGGCCGGTCATTCTCAGGTGCCTCCCTAGGCTAAGGGCAAAAGTGCGAAAACAACCCCATGCACAGTAGCGAGGAGATTGATTTCACTTGATTATTCAGTCGGGCCTGTGGCCCGCCTGCACGCTGCCTCATATGCACATTGACGCATATGCGCCGATGCGCATAAAGTCAAGCAACTTGGTCAAACCTAAAGAAGGGGGCCGGTCATGGCACTGGGCGACGCAATCCTCGCATGCCTGACGGAACGCCCGATGACGGGCTACGAACTCGCCAAGACGTTCGATTCCTCGATCGGCTTCTTCTGGAAGGCCGACCATCAGCAGATCTACCGCGAGCTCTCCAAGCTGCGGGACCGCGGCTACATCCAGGGCCGCGAGGTCGTGCAGTCGGGCAAGCCCAATAAACTGATCTATACGCTGACTCCCGAGGGCCGAACAGCACTGCGGCACTGGGCCGCGCGGCCAAGCACGCCGCCCTCGATCAAGGACGACCTCCTGGTGCGGCTGCATGCGCTCGACAGCATCGACATCGAGCCCATGCGCACCGACCTGATGGCCCGCCTGGAGCACCACCGCGACCGCCACGCCAATTACGAGCGCATCCTGAAGAAGCGCTTTCCCGACGGCACGGCGGAGGGACGGCTCGATCTCGGCAATCTGCTGCTGCTCCAGCTCGGCGCCCGCCACGAGCAGATGGTGGCCGATTTCTGCGAGGAGGCGCTGGAAGCGCTGTCGGCGATGAGCGGCAAGGCGACGGTGGTGCCGATCGAGGATGGCAAGCGCGAGAAGGGCTGAGGGCGCCGACGTTACGCGAGCCCTTTCCGCCTCCCCGCTGTCATCGCCCGCGAAGGCTGGCGATCCAGTATTCCAGAGACGGCGCGGCTAGAACCGAGGAGCCGCGGCGTACTGGATGCCCCGCCTTCGCGGGGCATGACACCGGTTTGTTTCGGGGCCCGGATGCGCGACACAACACCGCCCCCAGTTCCCGCCGCCCAACTTTAAGACAGCCACGCCGCATTCCTTAACTCGTTATTTACCGTAACAGGAAAAAGTCGGTTTTCGAGGCAGACGACCCGCGCCAAATTCGATTGTCTTTGCAACCGGCACGCGTGGGGAAGCTGGAGGCGCCGGGGTGGGGTGCCGAAGTCGGAACCGGACAGAGTCATGAATTCGCGCGTATCGTGGAGTGTCGACGGCATCGATCCATCCGTCCGGGAGCGGGCCGAGGCTGCTGCGCGCCGTGCCGGCATGTCGCTCAACGATTGGCTGAACTCCACGCTCGGCGATACTGCCCCGCCCAACTTCCGCGGATCCTACGATCAGCGTCCGCAGCACGTGCCGAGCCAAGGACCGAGTCAGGAGAGCCGCGAAGTCGCCGACATCCACCAGCGGCTCGACGCGATCACCCAGCAGATCGAGCGGATCTCGAAACCCGCGCCGCGCCAAGACTCCTCAAGACAAGACTCCTCACGACCAGACGTCTCGCGTGAGCAGGGCGTCGCGCGCCAGCTCAACGATGCGATCTCGCGGCTCGACGCGCGCCTGTCGCAGATCTCCCGTCCACAGCGGCAAGCGCCGCAGCCGCAGGCCCCTCGCCCCACCCCGGCCGAGACGCGCCAGCGCCAGGCCGATGCCGTCGAGCGCGCCGCCGCGCAGGTCTATCGCGGCTCACCACCCCTGAGCCCGGCTTCGTTCGACGTCGCGGTCGCCGAGATCACCGCGCGCCAGAGCGAGCTCGACGGCTTTGCGCCGCGGCAGATGCCGCCGCGTGCCGCGCCGCCGCTTGCGCCAACGGCTCCTTGCGCGCCGCCGATGGCGCCGCCCGCCCCTGGCTATGCGCCGCCGCCACCGCAGCCGGGGCCGGATTTCTCCGCGCTCGAGCGCCATCTGCTCAAGATCACGAGCCAGATCGAATCGCTGCAGCGGCCCGACAATACCGAGCAGGCCATCAACGCCTTCCGCAGCGAGCTGGCCGAAATCCGCGCCGCCATCACCGAGGCGATGCCGCGGCGCGCGATCGAATCGATCGAGAACGAGATCCGCTCGCTGCACCGCCGGATCGACGAGACCCGCTCCAACGGCACCGACGGGCAGGTTCTTGCCGGCATCGAGCGCGCACTGTCCGACATCAAGCAGGTACTGCGCACGCTGACGCCGGCCGAGCAGCTCACCGGATACGACGAGGCGATCCGCAATCTCGGCGCCAAGCTCGACCTGATCCTGCGCGCCAATGGCGATCCCTCGACCGTGCAGCAGCTCGAAGGCGCGATCTCCGCGCTGCGCGCCATCGTCTCCAACGTCGCCTCCAACGAGGCGCTGGCACGGCTATCCGAAGACGTACAGCTGCTGTCGTCCAAGGTCGACCAGATCACCCGCGCCTCCGGCCATGGCGACAGCTTCGCGGCGCTGGAGCAGCGCATCGCGGCGCTCACGGCGGCGCTGGAAACCCGCGAGCGGCCGCAGCCGTCCGAGAGCACCGAGCATCTCGAAGCTGCGATCCGCGCGCTGTCGGACCGTTTCGACCGCATGCAGGTCGGCAACGATTCCGCCTCGACCTTCGCCCATCTCGAGCAGCGTGTTTCCTATCTCCTGGAGCGGATCGAGGCCGCCGCCGATCCGCGCAACGGCAATTTGAGCCGCGTCGAGGACGGGCTGCACGACATCCTCAGGCACCTGGAACGGCAGCAGGCGACCTATGCGGCCCTCGCCGAGAGCCGCAGCTCCGCGCCGCCGCCCGATTCCGGCATGGTCGACCTCGTCAAGCGCGAGCTCTCCGACATCCGCTTCAGTCAGGCCGAGACCAACCGGCACACCCAGGACTCGCTCGAGGCCGTCCACAGCGCGCTTGGTCACGTCGTCGATCGCCTCTCGATGATCGAGGGCGATCTGCGCGCGGTGCGCACCGCGCCGCCTCCCCCCGCCCCACAGACGATGTCGATGCCGATGGCGGCGGCGATGGAGCCGGCGCCGATGGCGCGCGAGCCGCGGCCGCAACCGCCAGCACAGCCGCCGAAATACGATCCGAAGCCCGAGCTGCCCAATCCAGCTGCCGCGCAGGCGCCGCCGGCTGCCTTCGTCGCCGCACCGCGCGAGTTCCACGCCGCCACCCCCGCCGCGCCGCCGCCCGTGCCGGCGGCGCCGCCGGTTCCCCCGCGCGCGATCAGCGAGATCCTGGAGCCGCACACGGCGCGCGCTGCACTCGCGCCGGAACTGCCGCCGGATCACCCGCTCGAGCCGGGCACACGGCCGGGCGGACGCCTCGCCACGCCGTCGGAGCGCATCGCCGCCTCCGAGGACGCGATCAGCGGAATTGCCGCCGCGCCGAAGGAGCCGGTGTCGTCGTCGAGCTTCATCGCCGCCGCCCGCCGCGCGGCGCAAGCCGCCGCCGCACAGCCGCCCGAGAAGCCGGCCCGCGGCGCCAAGGCCGCGATCGCCCGCGCCAAGGAGAAGGGCCAGGAAGGCGGCTCGACCATCACCTCAAAAATCCGCTCGCTGCTGGTCGGCGCGAGCGTGGTCGTGATCGTGCTCGGCACCTTCAAGATGGCGATGAACCTGCTCGAAGGCGGCAGCTCGTCACCGACGCCGCAGGCGATGCAAAACATCCCGAGCGAGCCGGCGCCGCAGCCAGCGGCGCCGCCGGTCGAGACCAAGCCAGCCGCGCCCGAGCAGATCACCCCGTCGATGACGTCGCCGACACCGATCGGACGGCAATCGCAGAACAATGCCGCGCCGGCGCCTCTTCCCGGTTCCGGCAGCTCGGCCTCCGTTGAGATCCCGCAAGCGCCTGCCGCGGCGATGCCGCCGGCCTCAAGCGACGTCACCGGCGCGCTGTCGGGCACGAGTCGCGCCAAGCTCGGCGTCGTTCAGGTGCCGCCGAGCGAGAAGCTCCCTGACGGCATCGGCGGCCCGGCCTTGCGCAGCGCCGCGATGAAGGGCGATGCGACCGCGGCCTACGAGATCGGCGTGCGCTTTGCCGAAGGCAAGGGCGTTGCCACGAATTACGACGAAGCGGCGAAGTGGTACGACCGCGCGGCGCAGGCCGGGGTCGTCCCCGCAATCTTCCGCCTCGGCACGCTCTACGAAAAGGGCCTAGGGGTGAAGAAGGACGCCGACATCGCGCGCCGCTACTACACCCAGGCCGCCGAGCGCGGCAACGCCAAGGCGATGCACAATCTCGCCGTGCTCGATGCCGACGGCGGCGGTCGCGGCGCCAATTACAAGAGCGCGGCGCAATGGTTCCGGAAAGCGGCCGATCGCGGCGTCGCCGACAGCCAGTTCAACCTCGGCATCCTCTATGCCCGCGGCATCGGCGTCGAGCAGAACCTCGCCGAATCCTACAAATGGTTCAACCTGGCAGCTGCCCAGGGCGATGCGGATGCCGCCGGCAAGCGCGACGACGTCGCCAAGCGCCTCGACCCGCAATCGCTGGCGGCCGCCAAGCTCGCGATCCAGACCTTCAGCGCCGAGCCGCAGCCCGACGATGCCGTCAACGTTGCGACCCCGAACGGCGGCTGGGACAGCGCACCGCAAGCCAGCGCGAAGCCGGCTCCCAAGCAAGTGGCGACGAAACGCTCGGCCTCAGCGGCGCATTGAGCCGCATCGCATTCAATCCACCTGCCGGCCGATGCGATGCATCGTCCCGCACGGCTGGGCTCTCGCATATTGATTTCACGAGGACTGTCTGCGGGCTTGCTTCGCCTCTCCCGCTTGCGGGAGAGGCCGACGCGCTCGCAGAGCGCGGCGGGTGAGGGCTCTCGCCACGCAGGGACATCTTCAGTTTATCTCAACAATCCCGACGCGGAGACACCCTCTCCCCAACCCTCCCCCGCAAGCGGGGGAGGGAGCCCACTGCCGATGCCGCTGCATTCTGCGCACGCTATCCGATGGCCCTCAACCGCAACCGGTAGACGGCTGGGGGTATTACCTCGCAGCTTTTGCATTCTGCCGGGAAATCGCTATTTTCCGCGGCCCGGAGGCCCCTGATGTCCGTTATTGATCTAGCCGCAAACCCGAGCGAGTTGCGTGCGCTCGCCGAACAATCCAACGCCTGGCCGTTCGAGCAGGCGAAGGCCATTGTCGCGCGGCTGAAGAAAAGCCCGAAGGACGAGGTGCTGTTCGAGACCGGCTATGGTCCGTCCGGCCTGCCGCATATCGGCACGTTCGGCGAGGTGGCGCGCACCTCGATGGTGCGCCACGCCTTCCGCGTGCTCACCGAGGACAAGGTCAAGACGCGCCTTTTGGCGTTCTCCGACGACATGGACGGCTTCCGCAAGGTGCCCGACAACGTTCCGAACAAGGAGATGCTGGCCGCTCATATCGGCAAGCCGCTGACGCGGGTGCCGGATCCATTCTCCAACGAGTACCCGTCGTTCGGCGCGCACAATAACGCGCGCTTGCGCGCGTTTCTGGATCATTTCGGCTTCGACTACGAGTTCGCGAGCTCGACGGACTATTATACGTCGGGCCGCTTCGATGCGACGCTGCTGAAGATGCTCGCCGCCTACGACAAGATCATGGCGATCATCCTGCCGACGCTGGGCCCGGATCGCCGCGCGACCTATTCGCCGTTCCTGCCCATCAGCAAGACCACGGGCGTCGTGCTGCAGGTGCCGATGATCCGCCGCGACGTCGCGGCGGGCACGGTGACCTACGTCGATCCCGATACCAACCAGGAAGTTGAAACGCCCGTCACCGGCGGCAACGTCAAGTGCCAGTGGAAGGCCGACTGGGCGATGCGCTGGGTCGCGCTCGGCGTCGACTACGAGATGGCGGGCAAGGACCTGATCGATTCCGTGAAGCTGTCCGGCGCGATCGCCAGAGCGCTCGGCAGCACGCCGCCGGAAGGCTTCAACTACGAGCTCTTCCTCGACGAGAAGGGCCAGAAGATCTCGAAGTCGAAGGGCAACGGCCTGACCATCGACGAATGGCTGCGCTACGCCTCGCCGGAATCGCTCTCGCTGTTCATGTATCGCGAGCCGAAGGCGGCCAAGCGGCTGTATTTCGACGTCATCCCGCGCAATGTCGACGATTACCAGCAATTCCTCGACGGCTTCCCGAAGCAGGATGGCAAGCAGCAGCTCGGCAATCCGGTCTGGCACATCCACAACGGCAGGCCGCCGACGGGCGACATGCCCGTCACCTTCCAGCTGCTCCTGACGCTGGTGTCGTCGTCGAACGCGGAGAACGCCGAGACGCTGTGGGGCTTCATCGGCCGCTATCGGCCCGGCGTGAGTCCGCAGACGCGTCCGAAGCTGGATGCGATGGTCGGCTATGCCATCAACTATTATCGCGACTTCGTCGCGCCGACGAAGCAGTTCCGCGTACCCACGGACAGCGAGCGCGCCGCGCTGCAGGATTTGCGCGATGCGCTGTCGCAGCTGGCGCAGGACGCATCCGCCGAGGACATCCAGAACGTCGTCTACGAGATCGGCCGCCGCGAGCCGTTCCTCGACCAGGTCAAGAAGGGCAAGGACGGCCGCCCGGGCGTGACGCTGGACTGGTTCAACATGCTCTACCAGGTCCTGCTCGGCCAGGAGAAGGGCCCGCGCTTCGGCTCCTTCGTCGCGGTCTACGGCGTGCAGAACGCGGTCAACATGATCGACGGCGCGCTGGCGAGGAGTGCGTGAGCGGCGCCATCACTGGCTCGCCCAGAGGATCCGCGCAACCCAGGCGACATCGCTCGCCGCGACCGTTCGCGCCGCCTGTGACGCATCGAGGGGCGCCAACTCCAGGGTCTTTGCCGTGCGGCGCTTCAGGGTCGCAATCGTGATCTCGTCCGTCTTGATCTTGACCACCACGCGATCACCCTTGCGGATCGGCGCCGCAGGCGAGACCAGGATGATGTCACCGTCGCGATAGGCAGGCAGTAGCGCAGCGCCGGAAATCTCCAGCGCAAAGACTTGACCGTCCTCTCCGATCGGAAGCGCGATCTCGGTCCAGCCCCTGCCGGTTGGAAGACCGGCCTCATCGAAGGCGCCGCTCATTCCGGCCTGTGCAAAGCCGAGCAGCGGCACCGAGCCGCGGCCGCTTCCACCGTCGTCATCAATCAGCTTCGCAAAGCTGTCGATCGAGGCGTCGGCCGCCGCCAGCGCTTTTGCGATCGATTCGGTCGAGGGCCAGCGCTCGCGGCCGTCGGCGGTGACGCGCTTGGACCTGTTGAAGGTGGTGGGGTCGAGCCCGGCACGCTTGGCAAGGCCGGACGGCGACAGTCCGGCGCGCGCCGCCAGCCGGTCCAGCGCGGCCCAGATCTGGTCGTGAGTCAGCATCCTCTGCGCTTTGGCCTGTCTGACCATGGAAGGCCCAGCCCGTCGCAACTCAGGAAAACTGTCCTCAAATCAACCGGTTTTCCGTTTTTCGCGCAAGAGGCGACCGAGGCGGCGTTCGCAAACGAAACGGGTAGCGTTCGCGTCAGGAAAGCGCGCAAAACGGGAATCTGGAGCCCCGTGCCGATTTCATCGGCGCGGAAAAGGCTCTAAGCCTTGAGTTCGGAAGGGGCGGCCTTTACGGTCGCGCCCGGGTTTCGAGGACCCGCGAAAAGCGAAAAAACCCAAGAGACTCAAAGAACAAACAAGGCTGCGGTAGCGGTGGTCAAGATCTACAAAATCTGTCCGGCCTCGGCCTGGCGCGAGGCGGAACGGCAGGGGGTCTACCGGGGCAGCGCAGATGACGCGCGCGACGGGTTCATCCATTTCTCGACCGCGGCCCAGGTTCCCGAGACCCTGCGCAAGCACTATTTCGGGCAGCGCGCGCTGTTCCTGGTCGAGGTCGATGGCGACGCGCTCGGCAGCGAGTTGCGCTGGGAACGCTCGCGCAATGACGAGCTCTTCCCTCATCTCTATGGCGAGCTCGATCTCGGCGCGGTCCTGGCGGTGATGAACCTCAACACGCGCTCTGACGGCAGTCACGATGTTCCGGAGCTGTTGCCGTGATCCGCGCTTTCGACGCCTTTTCGCTGCCGGTGCTGCGCTGGCTCGATCCCGAGGACGCGCATCGCCTCGCGATCCAGGGCCTGCGCTTCCTGCCGCCGGTCAAGCCGCGCGCCGATGATCCCAAGCTCGCGGTGCGCGCCTTCGGGCTGAACTTTCCCAATCCGATCGGCATGGCCGCGGGCTTCGACAAGAGCGCCGAGGTGCCCGACGCACTGCTGCGGCTCGGCTTCGGTTTCGTCGAGATCGGCTCGGTGACGCCGAAGCCGCAAGCCGGCAATCCGCGGCCGCGGCTCTTCCGTCTCGAGCGCGACGAGGCGATCATCAACCGCATGGGCTTCAACAATGACGGCGCGGAGGCGGCTCTGCGCCGGCTTGCCGCGCGCGCGCAGCACGGCGGCATCGTCGGCGTCAATGTCGGCGCCAACAAGGATTCGCCGGACCGCGTCGGCGACTACGTCAAGCTGATCGAGACCTTCGCGCCGGTGGCGAGCTATTTCACCGTCAACGTCTCCTCGCCGAACACGCCGGGCCTGCGCAACCTGCAGGAAGGCGCGCTGCTCGACGATCTGCTCGCGCGCGTGATCGAGGCCCGCGAGCGTGTCAGGCAGAAGGCCGGCGACACGCCGGTGCTGCTCAAGATCGCGCCGGATCTGAGCCTCGCCCAGCTCGACGACGTCGTCCATGTCGCGCGCTCGCGCCGGGTCGACGGCATGATCGTGTCGAACACCACGATCGCGCGGCCGAGCACGTTGCGTGACGAGACGCGGGCGAAGGAACAAGGCGGCCTGTCCGGCCGGCCGCTGTTCCGTCTGTCGACGCGCATGGTCGCGGAAACCTATGTGCGCGTCGAGGGCGCATTCCCGCTGATCGGCGTCGGCGGCGTGGATTCCGGCGGCGCCGCGCTGACCAAGATCCGCGCCGGCGCCAGCCTGATCCAGCTCTATTCGTCGCTGGTCTACAAGGGCCTCGGCCTCGTCGAGGAAATCAAGCGTGACCTGACGTCGACGCTGTTGCGAACGGGGCGGGATTCGCTCTCCGAGATCGTAGGCGCCGACGCCGCGACGCTCACGGCGGAAGACTGGCCGGGGATGTAGCGAGGCTGCGTAGCCCGGATGGAGCGCAGCGCAATCCGGGATTTTATCGGCGGGTACGAAGGCCCCCGGATTACGCTGCGCTCCATCCGGGCTACGGTTCTTCTACGGCTTCACGAACGTCGCCCGGTACAGCGCCGGATACCTCGCGCCCTGCAAGCCGCCGCGCGCGACGTAGAACGCGATCAGCGCACTCCACAGGCCGGCATTGCCGAACGATTGCAGCGCCAGCCAGGCGGCGAAGAAGATCGCGAGCGAGAGCAGCATCAGATTGCGCATCTCCCGCGCCCAGGTCGCGCCGACATAGATGCCATCGAAACCGAAGGCGAACACGCCGGGGAGCGGCGCCAGCACGATGAAGGGCAGGAACTCGCGCGCGGCGCGGCGGACGTCCTCGCTCGCCGTCATGACGTCGATAATGTGAGGGCCGAACGCGGCGAACAGCACGGCGACGACAATTGCGAAGCCGAGCCCCCAGAGCAGCACCAGCCTGGTCGAATCCGCAAATCCCTTGGCGTCGCGGCCGCCAAAGGCGCGGCCGCAAAGCTGCTGGGCCGCATTGGCAAGGCCGTCGAGGAAGAAGGCGCTGACCAGGAGGAAATTGTTGAGCACGGAGTTCGCGGCCAGCGTGACGTCGCCGGCCCGCGCGCCCTTGGCGGTGAAGAACAGGAACACGGCGATCAGCGCCGCGGTGCGGATCAGGATGTCGGTATTCACCGCCAGGAGCCGCATCAGCTTGTCGCGATCGAACAGCGTTGCGCGAGGTATGGCAAAACCGCCGAGCGCATGGCGCCTGCACACGATCACGCCGAGCATGAAGCCGATCGTCTCGGACAGAAGCGCGGCGATCGCCGCGCCGGCAATGCCGGTGTCGTAGACCAGCACCAGCAGGATGGTCGCCACCATATTGATGAGGTTGATGACGACCTGGAGCGCAAGGGCCGGATTGGCGCGGGCCTGCCCCACCAGCCAGCCGAGGATGACGTAATTGGCGAAGGCGAAGGGCGAGGACCAGATCCTGGTCATGAAATAGGTCTTTGCGGCCTGCGTCACGCCCTCGCTGCCGCCCATCAGGTCGAACAGTGCGCCTGCCAGCGGCAGCTGCAGCACGATCAGCGCCGCACCGATCAGGCCGGCGACGATGAAACCGCGCACCAGGATCACGGTCTGCTCGCGCGTCTCGCCCGCGCCGAGCGCCTGCGCGGTGAAGGCGAGCGTGCTCATGCGCAGGAAGCCGAACAACCAGAACAGGCAGTCGAAGATGACGGAGGCCATCGCGACGCCGCCGAGCAGCGCGGCATCGTCGAGCCGCCCGATCGCGGTGGTCGAGACCACGCCGATCAGCGGCGTCGTGAGGTTCGCGACCATCGCCGGACCTGCAATGGCGAAGACCTGCCGGCTACCGACGCGGTGATGGACGGGTGCGTGCATCTTTCAGAACACGAGCACCATGCCGTCTTCGGCGGCGAGGTGCTCGACCTCGCCCAGGCGCGACAGCATGTCGTCGCTCATATGGGTGAGGACGAGCCGCTTGGCGCCGATGTCGGGCAGATGCTGTTCCAAGGTCTTCAGGCTGAGATGGTTCTTGACCACCTTCTCGTACATATAGGCTTCGGCGATGAAAAGGTTCGCGCCATGCGCCAGCGGAATGAGCGTCTCCGTCCATTCGGTATCGGCGGTGTAGGCGAGCGTGCGGCCCTCGGCCGCGACGCGATAGGCCAGGAACGGTCCGCCTGATTCGCCGTGCACGACCGGATAGGGCGTCACATTCACCGCGCCGAAGCTCTGGCTTTGCCCGGGCGCGAGCTCGACCACGTTCAGCTCGAAGCGCGGCTTGGTGTTCGAGGAATGCTCGAACAGCGCCTCCATCACCTCGCGCAGCCGCCTCTCGATGCCTTGCGGGCCCGCGATCGTCAGCGGCCGCGTTCGCCGCGAGAATTGCGCGTCGAGCAGAAAGAACGGCAGACCGGCAAAATGGTCGCCATGGAAATGCGTGATCAGGATCAGGTCGATGTCGCCCCGATCGATCTCAAGCCGCTTCAGCGCCGGCAGCGCCGACGCGCCGCAGTCGATCAGGAAGTTCGCTTTGCGCCCCGAGACGTGGAAGCAGGTGTTGAGCCTGCCGCCGGAGCCGAAAGCATCACCGCAGCCGACGAACCGCAATTGCATCGGCTGCGCACTCCCTCAATCCGATCCTTACCTGCCGCGCGGCGCGCCGAACACGCGCGACAGCAGCCAGATCGGAATCACGATGACCGCGCCGAGCAGGAAGTAGCGCCACAGCCAGTTCACCGCATCGAAGCCGAGGTCCCACAGCCGCTGGAACAACAGGCGGATGCTGTGGATGATGTTCCAGGGGTCGAACCCGATCGTCGCCAGCACGACGCCGACCAGGATCGAGAGCAGCACCAGGCGGAACGCGACCGCCAGCGGCGAGCCGCCGAGAAAGCGGTGCAGGCCGTCGCTGCGGCCGGCCGGCAAATCTCTGACGTCTTGGACCATCGCAAACTCCTCGCGGGGATTCGACCCCATTATAGGCACGGCGGGGGACATGGGGAACCCGCAAGGGGCCGTCAATCGGGTTACGGGAGTTTAATTCGGGCGGAAGAGGGAGCGCACCGTCCTCGTGGCAACAGTTCACACCTCGATCTCCGCCGCCTCGGCCTTCAGCATCTTCTCCAGCGTCTCCAGCCGGTCGGCCTCTCGCGGCGGCTTGTCCCAGCGCAGGCGGCTGATGCGGGGGAAACGCATGGCGACGCCGGATTTGTGCCTGGGCGAGCGCTGCAATCCTTCGAAAGCGACCTCCAGCACCAGCCCCTTGTCGCCCTCATGCACGACATGACGCACGGGGCCGAACTTTTCCGTGGTGTTGCGGCGGACGAAGCGGTCGATCTGCAAGAGCTCCTCGTCGGTGAAGCCGAAATAGGCTTTCCCGACCGGCACCAGCTCCTCGCCATTCTCGGTCTCGGTCCAGACGCCGAAGGTGTAGTCGGAATAATAGGACGAGCGCTTGCCGTGGCCGCGCTGCGCATACATCAGGACGGCGTCGATGATGTGCGGGTCGCGCTTCCACTTCCACCATTGCCCCTTCGGCCGCCCCGGCAGATAGGGCGCATCGCGCCGCTTCAGCATGACGCCTTCGACGGCGTCCGCGTCCTCGCCGGCGCCGGCGCTCGCAGGATCCGCGCGTGCGGCGGTGAGTGCCTCCCAGCTATCGAAGGGTACGGTGGGCGAGAGATCGATGCGAGGATCGTCGAGCTTTGCGATGAATCGCTCCAGCCGCTCGCGCCGCTCGGCAAAAGGCAGCTCGCGCAGATCGTTCTCGTCGTCGCCGAGCAGGTCGTAGGCACGCAGGTGAATCGGAAACTCCTTGATCAGCTTCGGCGAGACGACCTTGCGGTTGAGGCGCTGCTGCAACACGTTGAAGCTCTGCACGCGGCCTTCGCGCAAGATCAGGAGCTCGCCGTCGATCGCGCCCGGCAGGCGCAGCGACGGCACGAGATCCGGAAAGCTTCCCGTGATGTCCTCGCCGGTACGCGAATAGAGCCGCGCGGTGATATGGCCGCGCTCGTCGCGCCCGGCCACCGCCTGCACGCGGATGCCGTCCCATTTCCATTCGGCGATGTAGTCGGCGGCATCGAGCGCGGCGAAATCGTTATCCTCGATCGCATGCGCCAGCATCACCGGGCGGAACGGCGCGGGATCGCGGTTGACGGGCTTGTCGCCGCGGCCTTCCAGCCAGGCGAACAGGTCGAGATAGGGCGGGACGAGCCCCGGCCAGATCAGCTCGATCTCGTGCGGGTCCTTGTCGCCGAGCGCTGCGGCCGCGGTCTTGGCTAGGCGCGCGGAGATGCCGATGCGCAAGCTCCCGGTGACCAGCTTCAGCAGCGCCCAGCGCCCGGTCTCATCGAGTTCGTCGAGCCAGCGCTCGAGCTGCTTGGGCAACTCGGTCTTGCCGAGCGTGCGCAGCGTGGTGACGACTTCGGTGAGGCTCGGTGGCGGCGGGTTGTTGTGGGCGGCGAGCGCGGCCTTCGGCCACATCAGCGCCACCGTCTCGGAGAGATCGCCGACATAGTCGTAGCTCAGCCCGAACAGCACCTCGTCCGTGCGTGCTGCGATGAGGTCGCGGATCAGCGCGGGCTTGGCGTGCTTGAAGCTGAGTGCGCCGGTCAGCGCAGCCAGCGCATAGCCGCGGTCGGGATCGCCGACCTCGCGGAAATAACCGGTGATCAGCCGCAGCTTGTTGTTGCGGCCGGGCTCATAGGCGAGGCGGTCGAGCAGCTCGGCGAAGCGGTTCATGCTTCGGCCTCGGCTTGAATCGGCGTCTCGCTCTCCTCCTCGTCGCCATAGCCGACGAGGTCGAGCGGCCGTGCCTTCAGGCCTTTGCTCCGGCACCAATGCACCAGCGCATCTTCCTGGCCGTGGGTGACCCAGATCTCTCCGGCGCCGGTCGCCGCGATGGTCGCGGTGAGGCCGTCCCAATCGGCGTGGTCGGAGATCACCAGCGGCAGCTCGACGCCGCGCTGCCGCGCCCGGGCGCGCACGCGCATCCAGCCCGAGGCGAAGGCGGTGACGGGATCGGGAAAGCGCCGCGTCCAGAGATCGGAGGTGGCCGAGGGCGGTGCCAGCGTGATGGTGCCGGCGAGCGCCGCCTTCTTCATGCCCTTCACTGGTTTGAGCTCGCCGAGGTCGATCCCGCGGCTCTGATAGTAATGCGTGATCGTGTCCATCGCGCCATGCAGGTAAATCGGCGCATCATAGCCGGCCTGACGCAGCAGCTTGATCACGCGCTGCGCCTTGCCGAGCGAATAGGCGCCGACGAGATGCGCGCGCTCCGGAAACAGCGCGACCGAAGCCAGCAGCTTCTTGACCTCGTCGCTCGCATCGCCATGCCTGAAGACCGGCAGGCCGAACGTCGCCTCGGTGATGAAGACGTCGCAGGGCACCAGCTCGAACGGCGCGCAGGTCGGGTCCGGCGCGTCCTTGTAGTCGCCGGAGGCGACGATGCAGGTGTCCTTGCACGAGACGGCGATCTGCGCGGAGCCCAGCACGTGGCCGGCCGGGTGAAACTTGATCTTGACGTCGCCGAGCCGGATCTCCTCGCCATAGCGGATGGCCTGGGTCGAACCGGCGAAGTTCTCGCCGTAACGCAGCCGCATCATGTCCAGCGTTTCCTGCGTCGCCAGCACCGCGCCATGGCCCGCACGGGCATGGTCAGAATGGCCGTGGGTGATCACGGCCCGCTCCACGGGGCGGACGGGGTCGATATGGAAGCCGCCGGGCTTGCAGCACAGGCCGGCAGCATTTGGCAGCAGGATGTCTTGCGGGCGCATGGTGATGATATAGGAAGTGGGCGCTTCAAATTAAGCTGTCATGCGCGGGCTTGACCCGCGCATCCATCCCCTTAGAAGGTTGCTTTTTTGATGGATTGCCGGGTCAAGCCCGGCAATGACAATCGGTTCCTCAATGCCGCTCCGCCTGTTCCTGACCTCCGGCGATCTCATGGCCGACCGCCGTTTCGAGTTCGCGCGCGATCTCCAGCTCAAGGGCGACCTTCCCGCCGCGGCCGACCTCCTGGAGCAGGCGATCGAGCTCGCGCCCAACTTCACCTCGGCCTGGTTCACGCTCGGCGAGATCCGTCAGCAGCTCGGCCAGCGCGACAAGGCCATCGCGGCCTTTCGTGAAGCGCGGCGATGCGACCCCGGGGATCAGCACGGCGCCGGCCTGCACCTGATGCGGCTCGGCGATACCGAAATGGCGGAGATGCCCAAGGCCTACGTGCAGGCGCTGTTCGACCAGTACGCGCCGCGGTTCGAGCACGCGCTGATCAACGATCTCGGCTATCGCGCGCCCACGCTGATCTTCAAGGCGGTGCTGGCGGCGCGCGTCGCCGCCAAGAAGCCCGCCTACTTCAAGCGCACCATCGATCTCGGCTGCGGCACCGGGCTCGCGGCAGCTGCCTTCGCCAAGCAGGTCGATCATTTCACCGGCATCGATCTGTCGCCCGGCATGATCAAGGAGGCGCGGGCGACGAACCTCTATGCCGAGCTCGAAGTGGCCGACATGATCGAGGGCCTGCGCGGCAGGCCAGATGCCAGCGCGAACCTCGTCGTGGCCGCGGATGCGTTCGTCTATCTCTCCGATCTCGCACCGGTACTGAGCGAAGTAAGGCGCGTGCTCGTCTCAGGCGGCGTGCTCGCCTTCACGCTGGAGACGCATGCGGGCGACGGCATCGTGCTCGGCGACGGCCTGCGTTATGCCCATTCCGCGGAATATGTGCGCAGCGCCATCGCGAAGACGGGGATGAAGCTGCTGACGCTGGAGCCGGCCTCGCCGCGCAACGAGAACAACGAGCCGGTGCGTGGCCTCGTCGTCGTCGCCGAGAAAACTTGAGTCTAGGCGCTAACGCCTGGCGATTTGAGCGTCATTGCGTCGCAAAGCTGCGACTTCCCACTTGCGAGCCGAGCTGCGATGTCAGCACAATGCGCGCATCAGGGAGAAAACAACAATGACCAAGAATCCATCGCGGCGCGATTTCAGCGCCGGCGCGCTCGCCACCATCGCCGCATCGACATTGCCCGCGCCCTACGTCTGGGCCGCGGAGAAGAAATACGATGCGGGCGCCAGCGACACCGAGATCAAGATCGGTCAGACGGTGCCGCATTCCGGCCCCGGCTCGCTGTACGGCGTGCTCGGCCGCGTCGGCGAAGCCTATTTCCAGATGCTGAACGAGAAGGGTGGCATCAACGGGCGCAAGGTCAAGTTCCTCACCATGGACGACGCCTACAGCGCGCCGAAATGCGTCGAGGCCACGCGCCGCCTGGTCGAGCAGGAAGAGGTGCTCGCGCTGTACGGCTCGCTCGGCACCGCACCGCAGACCGCCGTGCACAAATACCTGAACTCCAAGGGCGTGCCGCAGCTCCTGCTCAACACCGGCGCGTCGAAGTGGAATAATCCGAAAGAGTTCAAGTGGACGATGGCGGGCCTGCCGCTCTATCCGACTGAGGCGCGCATCCTCGCGCGCCACGTCGTCAGCGTGAAGCCGAACGCGAAGATCGGCATCCTCTACCAGAACGACGATTTCGGCCGCGACTTCCTCGGTCCCTTCAAGAAGGTGCTGGCTGACGCCGGCGGCACCGCGCAAGTGATCATGGAGCAGACCTATGATCTCACCGAGCCGACCGTCGATTCCCAGCTCATCAATCTCTCCAAGTCCGGAGCCGACGTCTTCTACAACATCTCGACCGGCAAGGCCTCGTCGCAGTCGATCCGGAAAGTGGCCGAGCTCGGCTGGAAGCCGCTGCACCTCCTCTCCGCCGGCTCCACCGGCCGCTCGATCCTCAATGCCGCGGGCCTCGAGAACGCCACCGGCATCGTCGCGATCCGCTACAACAAGGAGGTCGGCCTGCCCAAATGGGAGAAGGACCCGGACGTGATTGCGTTCGAGGAGCTGCGCAAGAAGTACACGCCGGCGATCGACCCCGACAACACCATCGCCTTCGCCGGCTACGGGCAGGCCGCCACGATGGCCGAGATCCTGCGCCGCTGCGGCAACGAGCTCACCCGCGCCAACGTGCTGAAGCAGGCATCGAACCTGCAAGGTTTCCACTCGCCGTATTTCCTCGATGGCGTCACCTACAGCTACACGCCCGACGACTACACGCCGATGAAGACGCTGTTCATCTCCACCTTCACCGGGAAGGACTGGGACATATCCGACAAGCCGATGTCGGAGTAGCGAGGCGGGCCCCGTCGCCTTTTCCTTCTCCCCTTGTGGGAGAAGGTGGCGCGAAGCGCCGGATGAGGGGTATCTATCCACACGCGAGCTCGCGGAGAGAGACCCCTCACCCGTCTCGCCGCTTCGCGGCGAGCCACCCTCTCCCACAAGGGGAGAGGGTAAGAGCGCACATCCACTGCAATTAACCCAAGCGATACACAGCCTTGGCATTCACACCGAACGCCTTGTCCCGCACGCGCGGGCCGAGCCGCGCCAGGCAGGCTTCCAGCGCCGTCTTGATCTCGCCGTAGCTTCCCGCGAGCAGGCATACGGGCCAATCAGATCCGAAGATCAGCCGGTCCTCGCCGAAACATGTTGCGGTGTGCGCGACGAACGGAAACAGCCGTTCCGCATTCCAGTCGTCCCAGACCGCCTCGGTCGCCAATCCCGAGATCTTGCACCAGACATTGCCGCAGGCAGCCAGCGCTGCGATGCGCTCGGTCCATTCCGCGCTCCCGCCGGCGGCAATCGGCGGCTTGGCGGCGTGATCCAGCACGAAACGCGCGTGCGGAAAGGCCTGCGCGGTTGCGATCGCCGCGGGCAGCTCGCGGCTGCGGACAAGGAAATCGTAAGCGAGATCGTGGGCGAACACGGCCGTGAGTCCGCGCTGGACGTCCTCGCGCAGCAGCCAATCCGCATCAAGCTCGTCGTGGACCTGGTGGCGGATGCCGACCAGCTTGTCGCCACCAGGCAGAGCGCGCAGCCGGTCGAGCGTCTCGCCGAGCGCCGCATCGGTGAGATCGGCCCAGCCGACCACGCCGATCACCGAGGGCGTCGCATCCGCGATACGCAGGAACTCCTCGGTCTCCTCCAGCGCTGAGCGGCATTGCACCAGGATGCTGGCCTCGATGCCGTTCGCCTGTAGCAGCGGCGCGAGATCGGCCGGGCCGAAGGCACGGCGGATCGGCGCCAGCTCGTCCGCTTCCATCCAGGGATAATCGGCGCGCGCCGGATCCCAGAAATGCTGGTGGGCATCGACGATCATGCCTCAACCTCCGCCAGGAAGCGGCGCGCGCGCATCGACCAGCTTTCGTGCCCGCAGCTCCTGCCAGAATGCCGGCGGCACCGCCTTCTCGGACATCGCGATGTTGTCGGCGACCTCGGCGGCATTGCGCGCGCCCATCACGGCGACCGTCACCGCCGGATGGGCCATGCAGAATTGCAGCGCGGCGGCTTTCAGCTCGGTGCCGTGCCTGCGGCAGAGTTCGTCGAGCTCCAGCGCGCGTGCCACGAGCGCAGCATCAGCATCCTGATAGTTGAATTTCGCGCTCGCCCGCGGATTGGCCAGGATGCCGCTGTTGTAGATGCCACCGAGCAAGATGCCGATATTGCTGGCCTGGCACAGCGGAAACAGCGCATCCAGTGCGCCCTGGTCGAGCAGCGTGTAGCGGCCGGCGAGCAGGAAGCAGTCGACCGGCACGGCCTCGGCGAAGCGAGCCAGCATCCCCGACTGGTTCATGCCGGCGCCGATCGCCTTCACCGTGCCGTCCTCGCGCAGGCGCTGGAGCGCGCGGAAGGCGCCGGTGACGGCATCGTCATAGTGATCGTCGGGATCATGCACGAGCAGGACGTCGACGCGGTCGAGGCCGAGGCGCTGCAGGCTCTCCTCCACCGATCGCATCACGCCGTCATAGCTGAAATCGAACACCGGCCGCTCGCGCGGCGTGCCCTTGTAGTGCTCGTCCTCCGGCGCAGCATTGTCCGGTGCGCGCAGCAGGCGGCCGACCTTGGTCGAGATGGCGTAGGAGTCGCGCCTCTGTTGCCGCAGGAAGGCGCCCAGCCGCCGCTCCGCGAGGCCGAAGCCGTAAAGCGGGGCGGTGTCGAAGAATCGGACACCGAGCGACCAGGCGCGTTCAATCGTCGCTTGCGCATCGGCATCGCTGACGGGCGAGAACAATCCGCCGAGCGGGGCTGAACCGAGGCCGATCGAGGTGACATCGAGAGCGCCGAGCCGCGACCTTTTCATTCCCATCGCCTTCCAGCAGTCGTCGTCCATTCCAAATCATCTCTCCCGCTTGCGGAAACCGCAAGCGGGAGAGGCATGCAGAAGCGCGGGGCTGGGCAGCGCTCCTACTTCAACATCTTCGCGACGTTGTCCTTGGTGACGAGATCGAGGCCGGTGTAGACGATCTCCGGCACCTTCTCGCCCTTCTTGATGGCGAGCAGCGTGTCCATCGCCTTCTCGCCCATCTCGAACGGACGCTGGCCGACCAGCGCATTGGCATAGCCGTCACGCAGCAGCTCGAGCTGCATCTTCAGCGTATCGGCGACGACCAGCGTGAACTTGCCGGAATCGATGTCCTTCTTGTTCCTGCTGGCGAAGGCCTTGAAACCTTCGGGCGCGAACATCGGCCAGCCGCCGATCGGAACGATGGCGGCGAGATCCGGCGTTGCGGTGCGCATGTCCGTCATCTGCTGGACCGCGAGCGCGGGATCGTCGTTGCAGAAGCTCGGCGAACCCGCGACCTCGGTCCATTTCGAGCCCTTCAGCGCCTCGCGCACGCCGTCGACACGCTCGGCCAGGTTCTTTGCGCCGGGACCGCCGGAGACCATCGCGTATTTGCCGCCGTCAGGCCGCAATTTCAGCAATTCCTTGCCGAGGGCCAGGCCGAACTCCTTGTTGTTGGTGCCGATATAGGCGATGCGCTTGGAGCCCGGCGCGTCGGCATCGAAGGTGATGACCGGAATGCCGGCGGCGGTCGCCGCCTCGATCGACTTGGTCATGGCCGCGACGTCCGCGACCGAGATGGCGAGACCGTCGACCTTCTGCGTGATGAAGTCCTGGATGATCTGGGCCTGGTTCGCCGGCTCATGCTCGACCGGTCCCTTGTAGATGCACTCGATGTTGCCGAGCTCCTTGGCGCGCTTCAGGCAGCCGTCGCGCGAAAAATCGAAGAACGGATTGTTCATCGCCTTCGGCACGATGACGAAGCGGTAGTTCGCAGCAAATGCCGGCGTCGCCATCATCGCAACCGCGATGCCGGCAAGAAGCAGTTTCCTCATTGTCTCCTCCACTCTTGTTGGTGCCTATCCCCTCGAAAGCCCCCGGGAAGCGGATAGGCGACGTTTTCCTTGCCTTCCCGAGATGTCGTCATTTCAGGTCATCCGCGAGCGGACGCGGTCGACCAGCACAGCCAGAATGATGATCACGCCGACCAACGTCTGCTGCCAGTACGAGGAGACCTGGGCCAGCACGAGGCCGTTGCGGATTACCTCCAGCAGCACGCAGCCGACGATGGCCCCGAGCGGACCGCCGATGCCGCCGGCGAGATTGGCACCGCCGATCACGGCCGCCGCGATCACGTTGAGCTCGTAGGACATCGCCATGTTGGCCGGCGCCGATCCGAGCCAGCCGGAGATGATGATGCCCTGCAGGCCCGCGGCGAGCGCGCAGATCACGTAGACCTCGATCTTCACCCGCACCACCGGAATGCCGGTGAGCTCGGCCGCCTTCTCGTTGCCGCCGAGCGCGAAGACGTGGCGGCCGAACGAGGTGTGATGCAGCACCACGGCCATGGTCAGCGCGAGGATCACGAGGTAGATGAACGGCGCCGGCACGCCGAGCACGTCACCGGACGTGAGCGCGTAGAAATAATCGGCGTCCGGCCCTCCCGGGAAGCTGCCGCGTCCGTTGGAGACGACATAGCCGAGCCCGCGCACGATCGAGAGCATGCCGAGCGTGGTGACGAAGGGCGACAGGCCGAGCACGGCGATGCAGAAGCCGTTGACGAGGCCGGCAATCAGCGCGACGCCGAGGCCGGCGAGGATCGAGATGAGCAGGATCAGCCCCGGAACATTGGCGAGCACGGTCTTGCCGTCGGCCGCCATGTGCACCAGCGGCGATCCGGGCGCCGACAGCTCGGTCATCACCATCGATGTGATCATGGCGGAAAAGCACATCATCGATCCCACCGACAGGTCGATACCGCCGGTGATGATCACGAAGGTGACCCCGAGCGTCGCGATGGCGATGAAGGAAAAGTTCTTCGCCACGTTCTGCATGTTGCCCTGGGTGAAGAAGTAGGGGCTGGCGAAATGCATGATCACCAGCAGCACCGCCAGCGCGAGCAGGACGTAGCCGGTCTGCGAGGCGAAGATGCCGCGCTGCCACCACCTGATCTTGCCGACATTGGTGAAGCTGATCGGGGATTCCAAGGGCATGGCCATCACGCCGCCTCCTTCGCACCGGTGATGAGGGCGGTGACCTCCTCGGGGGAGGTCTGGTGAATCGACTTGTCGGCGCGCTTCTCGCCGCGTCGCATGACGACGACGCGGTCGCATACGGCGAACACGTCGGGCATGCGGTGCGAGATCAGCATCACGGCGACGCCCTGCTCCTTGAGCCGGTGGATCAGGCCGAGCACCTGCTCGACCTGGCGCACCGAGATCGCGGCGGTCGGCTCATCCATCATTACCAGCCGCGCATTGGAGAGCCGGGTACGCGCGATCGCGACCGCCTGGCGCTGGCCGCCCGACATCTGTCTGACGAGATCGTCCGGGCGCGTCTCCGAACGCAGCTCGCCGAACAGCTCCAGCGCGCGCGATGCCATCGCCTTGTGGTCGAGCAAGGCAATCGGTCCGAACCTGCGCTTCAACTCGCGGCCGAGGAAGACGTTGGCGGCGGCCGTGAGATTATCCGCCAGCGCGAGGTCCTGGTAGACGACCTCGATGCCTACGGCGCGGGCATCGACCGGCCGGTTGAAATGCACCGCGCTGCCGGCAAAGCGCATCTCGCCATGCGTGGGACGGAAATTGCCGGCGATGATCTTCACCAGCGTCGACTTGCCGGCGCCGTTGTCGCCCATCAGGCCGACCACCTCGCCGGGCCAGACCTGCATATCGACGTCGTGCAGCGCGCGGATCGCGCCGAACTCCTTGCCGATGCCGGTGAGCTCGAGCACCGGTGTCGCGTCAGTCTTCGTCATCAGCGGCGTTTCCTCAGACATAGCGGTTGACCAGGGATTCCAGATATTCCTGCCGGCCCGAGCGCGGCTGCGGATCAAAGCCGGGAGACATCGCGCGGTCGGCGAGATCGGCGAGCGAGCGCTGGCCGCCGAGAATGGCGCGGCCCTCCGGGCTCGCCCAGCCCTCGTAGCGCTTTGCGAGCGGCGCACTCAGCGTGCCGGCGTCGAGCATGTCGGCGGCGGCGAGGAAGGCGCGCGCACAGGCATCCATCGAGCCGACATGGGCATGGATGAGATCATCGGGATCGATCGACTGGCGGCGGATCTTGGCATCGAAATTGAGTCCACCCGTGGTGAAGCCGCCACGGTTCAGGATCTCGTGGAACACCAGCGCCAGCTCCGGCACGTTCATCGCGAACTGGTCGGTGTCCCAGCCGAGCAGATCGTCGCCGCGGTTGATGTCGAGCGAGCCGAACACGCCGAGCGCCTCGGCCAGCGCGACCTCGTGATGGAAGGAATGGCCGGCGAGGATGGCGTGGTTCTGCTCGATGTTGAGCTTGACGTCCTTGAGCAGGTCGTAGCGCTCGAGGAAACCGTAGCAGGTGGCGACGTCGAAATCATATTGATGCTTGGTCGGCTCCTTCGGCTTCGGCTCGATCAGCAGCGGGCCCTTGAAGCCTATTTTGTGCTTGTGCTCGACCACCAGCGAGACGAAGCGGCCGAGCTGGTCGAGCTCGCGCTTGAGATCGGTGTTGAGCAGCGTCTCGTAGCCCTCGCGTCCGCCCCACAGCACGTAGTTCTGCCCACCGAGCTGGTGAGTCACCTCCAGTGCAGCACGGACCTGGCCGGCGGCATAGGTGAAGATGTCAGGGTCCGGATTGGTGGCCGCGCCCGCCATGTAGCGGCGGTGCGTGAACAGGTTCGCAGTGCCCCAGAGCAGGCGGACCTTGCTCGATGCCATCTTCTGCTCGAACAGATCGGCGATGGCATTGAGGTTGGCGACGGACTCGGCGAGGGAGGCGCCTTCCGGCGCCGCATCGACGTCGTGGAAGGTGAAGAAGGGGACGTCCAGCAGGCGGAACAGCTCGAAGGCGGCATCGGCCTTGGCGCGCGCCATCGCCATCGCGTCGGTGCCGTGGTGCCAAGGCCGCAAGAAGGTCTCGCCGCCGAACGGATCGCCGCCCGGCCAGCAGAACGAATGCCAATAGCAGACCGCAAAGCGCAAGTGATCCTCAAGCCGGCGGCCATGCACCAGGCGGTCCTTGTCGTACCAGCGGAAGGCGGGCGCACCTTCGGCCTCCTTGCCGCCGAAGGCGACGGGTGCACTTGCATCGAAGAATTTGGCTGGCGCGTTCACTTAAGGCTCCTTCAATGCGGGATAAAGCGCGCGCCATCGCCGATAGGCCTCGTCATAGGCCGCAGCGACGGACGGGCGGGGTGTGAAGCTTGCGAGCCTGCGCGGGCGCGTGCAGACGTCCGCGGGGTTCTCGCCGGTCGCGGCGAGCCGGCCGAGCCGCGCAGCGCCGAGCGCGGCGCCGACCTCGCCTTCCTCGACGCGGTGGACGGGCATGCCGAGCACGTCGGCGCAGATCTGCGCCCATAGCGGCGAGCGCGAGCCGCCGCCGACGAGATCGACCTCGGCGATCGGCCCGCTGGCTGCGCTCAGCGCCGCCAGATTGTCGCGCGCGGCAAAGGCGACGCCTTCGAGCACGGCCTGCACGATCTCTGAACGCCCGGTCGCGCCGCGCAGACCGACGAAAGCGCCGCTGGCGGCGGCATCGTTGTGCGGCGTGCGCTCGCCGTCGAGATAAGGCAGGAACTGGACCGTGCCAGGTGCATCGACGCGCTCGCCGAGCGGCGCCAGGAGCGCTGCGGCCGGCGTCTCCATCACGCCGGCCAGCCAGGCGAGCGAAGCTGCGGCCGACAGCATCACGCCCATCTGGTGCCAGAGGCCGGGCAGCGCGTGGCAGAAGGCATGCACCGCCGAAGCCGGCGCGGGGGCGAAGCGATCGGTGACGCGGAACAGGACACCCGACGTTCCCAGCGACAGGAAGGCATCGCCCGGCGCGATGGCGCCGAGCCCGATCGCGCTGGCCGCATTGTCGCCGGCGCCGCCCGCGACCACGACATTTTTCGCCATGCCCCAGCGCTGCGCGTATTCAGGCGCGAGCACCGCGCTCACCGCACTGCCCTCGACGAGGCGCGGCATGTGGTGCAGATCGAGCCCGGTGGCATGCAGCAGCAGCGCGGACCAGCGCCGCAGGCCGACGTCGAGCCACAGCGTGCCTGACGCGTCCGACATGTCCTCGACCATCTCGCCGGTGAGGCGATAGCGGACATAGGCTTTCGGCAGCAGCACCTTTGCCACGCGGTCGAAGATCTTCGGCTCGTGCCGTGCCACCCAGAGTAGCTTCGGCGCGGTGAAGCCCGGCATCGCGAGATTGCCGGCAATCGCGTGCAGCGAGGGACAGCGCCGCTCCAGCGCGGCGCATTCGGCCTGCGAGCGGCCGTCGTTCCAGAGGATGGCCGGACGCAGCGGCCGGCCGTCCTCGCCAAGCAGCGTCGCACCGTGCATCTGACCCGACAGCCCGATGCCGCGCACCTGCGCAACCTCGCGCGGATGGCGCGCGGCGAGATCGTCGACGGCGCCGACGGCCGCATCGACCCAGGCGTCGGGATCCTGCTCGGACCACAGCGGCGCCGGGTGCGACAGCGCAAGCTCGCGCGCCGCCGTCGCGACAACCGCGCCGGCTTCGCTCACGAGCACCGCTTTCACACCGGACGTGCCGATGTCGATCCCGAGATACAAATCGTCCTCCCTTTCGCCTGCCGCGGGAGAGCGATCTTGCGTCGCTTTTCCCCGCTGGCGGTCCCGTTTCCAAGTTCACCTGCCGCTAGGGCAGATTGTCCCGCATCACGATGTCGATCCGGATCTTCTCCTGTTCACTCAAGATCGGCTCGCCGCGGGCGAGCGCGAGCAGCACGCGGACGGCCGCGCGCGCTTCATGTCCGGGGTTCTGCGAGATCGCGGCATCCATCACGCCCTGCAGTAGCAAGCGGCGCGTCAGCGCGGTGACGTCGTGTCCGACGAACACCACCTGCTTGTCACGCCCGGCCGCGCCAGAGGCCTTGTCGTTCAACGCCTTGCTGTTCAGCGCTTTGGCGACGCCCTGCGTGCCGGCGCCGACGTTGTAGAGACCGACGATGTCGCCATGCTTGCCGAGCAGCCGCGCCAGCAGCTGCTCCGAACGATCATCTTCATCGCGCCCTTCCAGCACCGGCAGCACGCTGAGATCGGGGAATTCCGTCGCCATCACCTGGTTGAAGCCGAAGATGCGCTCGGCATGGTCGCGCAGGCCCTGCGAGCCCGCGACGATCGCGACCTTGCCGGACCTCTGGCCGACCAGGCGCCCGACCAGCGCGCCGGCGGTGCGGCCCGCGGCGATGTTGTCGATGCCGACATAATGGTGGCGGCGCGAGGACGGCACATCCGAGACCAGCGTCACGACCTTGGCGCCGGCATCGACGAGGTCATTGATGGCGGCGCGGACGCTCGGATGGTCCAGCGCCACCACGGCGACGCCGTCATAGTCGCCGGACAGCGCCTCGAGCGAGGCCGCGAGCGCGGCGGGCTCGAACACGTCGGTTGCGATCATCTCGACATTGAGGCGGCGGGCCGACAGCCAGCCCGCCATCTCGCCGAGATAGGCCTCGATCTGCTGCATGAACGGGTTCGAGCCCGACGGCATCACGAAGGCGAAGCGGCGGGCCCGGCCGCGCGCGAGCTCGGCGGCCGCCACATGCGGCTGGAACGAATTGCGGGCGATGGCGTCCTTGACGCGCCGGACCGTATCCGGGCGGACCCCCGGCCGGTTGTGCAGCACGCGATCGACCGTGGCGAGGCTGACACCGGCCTCGCGGGCGATGTCCTTCAGCGTCAGCACAGTCGGGGTCAAGGTCTCGGCCATGGCTGAAGGCTAGCAGAGGTGTTTTGAGGTACGCAACTCATTTGATGAGGGGGTCGGTCTTTTTGCTTCCCCTTCCAGGAACGGCTCCGCGAGCGGACCGTTGCCGGGGCGTGCATAACGACATCACCCATGATCCCGGCGAGGGGCTGAGCCCGACGCTCGAGCGCAACATCCAGGCGCTGGTGGCGCGGCGGCGCCGCGAGCAGCAGGCGGCACGCGGCCAGGACAAGGTCGCGGACGCGATCACGGCCTTCACCGGCAGCATGATCTTCGTCTACCTGCACCTCGCCTTGTTCGGGTTCTGGATCATCGCCAACCTGCATTGGATTCCGGGAATTCCGGCCTGGGACGAGAGCTTCGTCATGCTGGCGATGATCGCCTCGGTGGAGGCGATCTTCCTCTCCACCTTCGTGCTGATCTCGCAGAACCGCATGACCGCGGCGGCCGACAAGCGCGCCGATCTCGATCTCCAGATCAGCCTGCTCGCCGAGCACGAGCTGACCAAGGTGGCCCGCCTGCTCACTCAGGTCGCCGAGCGGCTCGACGTCAAGCCGGACGCGGAGCGCGACCTGCAGGAGGCGGCCCGGGACATCGCCCCCGAGCGCGTGCTCGACAAGATCGAGGAGACGCGCTCTTGAGCTATCGACGGCCTGGCGCCGACAGCTCCAGCGTCAGGAACAGGCTGTTGGGATCATCGACATAACCTTCGAACGGGCCGCATGCGACGAAACCGTGCGCCAGATAGAGTGCGTGTGCCGGCTTGAAATAGTCCCACGAGCCGGTCTCGAGGCTGAGCCGCGTCATGCCGCGCCCGCGGGCTTCCGCGATGATGTGGCGCAGCATCTGGCCGCCATAGCCGCGCCGGCGCGCGGTCTGCAGCGTGTGCATCGACTTGACCTCGCCGTGGCCAGTCGAAAGCGTCTTCAACGCGCCGGTGGCGACCAGCGTCTCGCCGTCCCAGCCGGTCCAGAACGCGACCTCTGGCGCACGCAGGCCCGCGAGATCGAGCGCATGGGCGCTGCCCGGCGCCGTCTGCGCCCGCGCGGCCGTGACGTGATGATCGAGCAGCGCGACGACGCGCGCATCAGAGGTGTCGCCGGTCCGGATCTGCATCGTGCTCGTCTCCACGCTTTGCCCTCACATCTTGCCGTAGGACGCGCCGCGCCTGACGATGATGACGTAGCGCGCGTCCTGCTTGGTTTCGTTCTCGAAGATCACCGCGCGCATCACGTCGAAATCCAGACAATCGCCCTCGCGCAGCCGCACCGCCTTGGCGTCGATATGCACAGCGATGGCGCCCTCCAGCATCAGGAGCTGCTGGGTGAAGGCGTTGCGGCCCCAGGGGCTGTAGGAGACGCGCGCGCCGGCGGGAAGGTCGACCACGATGATCTCGATGCCGCTGGCCGCATCCGGCGGCGAGGCGTGCCGCCGGCGATAGCCGCTGTCGGGGTCGCGCCAGAGCGGCTGGTCCGCCAGCCGCACCAGGCGCTCCGGCGGCTTCTCGGTGAGCGCGACGACATCGCTGAGCGTGACGTCGAGCGCCGCGCAGAGCTTGTTGAGCAGCGCCGCCGTCGCACTGCTCTGTGCCCGCTCCACCCGCCCGATCATGGCCCGGCTGACGCCGGAGCGGCCTGCAAGCTCGTTCAACGTCATTCCGGCCTGCGTCCGCAGCGTCTTCAGGCGCCGACCGATGGCGCGATCGAGTTTTTGCTGGTCCATGGGTTTCATCCGAACATCGCCCGATACAAGGACCGCATCCGCCGGGGTGAGAGAAGCTTAGCGCGCGCGGAGGCACACGCCGGGAGCGGCAGTCCAATATATTAGAAATTTTGCGCAGGCCGTACGCCCGATTAGGATGCGCCCCAACCACAAAAAATCGGAGGCGACGAATGGATGGCCCGACGCAGCGGAGGATCAAAGCCAACGGCATCAGCCTCAATGTCGCCGAGCAGGGCGACGGGCCTATGGTGCTGCTCTGCCATGGCTTTCCGGAAGGCTGGTACTCCTGGCGGCATCAACTCGAGGCGCTGGCGGCGGCTGGCTACCACGCGGTCGCACCGGATATGCGCGGCTACGGAAAGAGCGACCGGCCCGAAGCGATCGATCAATACACGATCCTCCATATGGTCGGCGATCTCGTCGGCGTGCTCGACGCGTTCGAGGCAAAGGACGCCGTCATCGTTGGACATGACTGGGGCGCGACAATCGCTTGGCACACGGCGCGCCTGCGGCCCGATCGCTTCCGGGCCGCCGCGATCCTCAGCGTACCGTATCGGCCGCGCAGTCCCGTGCGGCCGACGAGCGTCATGCCGCAGACGGCGGATGCGCAGTTCTATCAGCTGTACTTCCAGGAGCCAGGTATCGCCGAAGCGGAGTTCGAGCGGGATCCTCGCGCAACGCTCGGCGCCATGCTCTTCGGCGGCTCCGGCGAAGGGGCGACCGCGATCCGCGCCAATGCCGAGCGTCAAGGGCGGACCGTCGCGGTCGGCATGGTCTCCCGCAAGAGCGGCATGCTGCCGAAGGTGCCGGTGCCGCTACCGTCCTGGCTGAGTGCCGCCGAACTCGACCACTACGCTGCCGAATTTGAGCGCAGCGGCTTTCGCGGGCCGCTCAATTACTACCGAAACATCGATCGCAATTGGGAGCTGATGGCAGCATTCGAGGGCATGCAGGTGGTGGTGCCCTCGCTCTTCGTCGCCGGCGACCATGACATGGTCATCGCCTTCCCCGGTGCCGCCGAACATCTCGCCAACATGAAGCAATGGGTGCCGCAGCTGCGCGAAATCAAGATGCTGCCCGGCTGCGGACATTGGACGCAGCAGGAGCGGCCGGCGGAGGTGAACGCGGCGATCGTCCAGTTTCTGAGAAGCCTGCCGAACTAAGGGCTGGAGCGGGCGAAGGGAATCGAACCCTCGTATGCAGCTTGGGAAGCTGCCGTTCTACCATTGAACTACGCCCGCGATGTGCGCTTTGCGCCCCTCTTGATTAGCCGAGACGGCGCCTGCCGCCAAGCGGTTTGGCGCGACCAGCGGGGCGGTTGTTAACGTCCTGATAAGATTCCAGGTGCGCCGGATTGTGGCGGTGTTATGATCGCTTCTCCGGAGAGAAACGTGCACTGAGTGGGGCGTGTGCATGGTGGGGCGGGCTTACGCGATATTCGATACGGCCATCGGCCGTTGCGGCATCATCTGGAGCGGCACCGGCGTGGTCGCCGTGCAATTGCCGGAGGCGCGGGAGATCGACACCCGCCGCCGGATTTTCCAGGTCCATCCCGAGGCGCGGGAGCAGCGCCCGTCCGAGAACGCTGAGCTTGCGATCGAGGGCATCACGGGCCTGCTGCAAGGTCACGATCCCGACTTCTCCGAGGTCAGCCTGGACGCCGGCGGGGTGCCCGGCTTCGACCGGCGCGTCTACGAGTACACCTGCAGCATTCCGCGCGGAGAGACACGCACCTATCACGAGGTCGCCCGGGCGCTGGGCGCCTCCGGCGCGTCCTATTCCGTGGCGCAGGCGATTGCGAAAAATCCCTTCATGCTGATCGTGCCCAGCCACCGGGTGCTGGAGGCTGGCAATTACACTGACCGGCTCTCGCCCTATGGCGGCGTGATCTCCAAGCGGCGGCTGCTGGCGCTGGAAGGGGCCCATCCCATCGCCAGCAAGACGCTGTTCGAGGTGCTGCTGCCGGTTGCTCCGCCCCGCGCGCCTACCTAAATACGCGGGATGCACGCCACCACGTTGCTGACGACGCCCTCGATCACGGCTTCCGAGTTTCGCTGCGATGCGGGACCGGACGACAGGCCGTTTGCGGAATGCCGCACCGGCCATTCCATCGCCTATGTGCGCTCCGGCAGCTTCGGCTGCCATTGCCGCGCCGGCTTCTTCGAGCTGGTGGCGGGCTCGATGCTGATCGGCGCCCCCGGCGAGGAATACACCTGCACGCATGAGCACGTGTCCGGCGACGTCTGCCTCGGCTTCTTCTTCAGCGAGGACCTGGTCGACGCCCTCGGCGGGCGGCGCGAGGTCTGGCAGATCGGCGCAACGCCGCCGCTGCCCGAGCTGATGGTGCTGGGCGAGCTGGCCCAGACGGCAGCAGAAGGCAACAGCGATCTCGGCCTCGACGAGATCGGCCAGATCCTGGCCGGCCGTTTTGTCGACGCCGTCTCGGGCAAAGCGCGCAAGCCGGCCACTCCCACCGCACGCGACCGCCGCCGCGCGGTGGAGGCGGCGCTGTGGATCGACGATAACTCGCATGCCGAGCTCGACCTCGAGCAAGCAGCCAAGCAGGCGAGATTGAGCCCGTTTCATTTCCTGCGGCTGTTCTCGGCCGTGCTCGGTGTCACCCCGCATCAATATCTGGTGCGCTCCCGGCTGCGCCACGCGGCACGGCTGCTCGCTGACGAGGACATCGCCGTCACCGATATCGCCTATGACGTCGGCTTCGGCGATCTCTCCAATTTCGTCCGCACCTTCCATCGCGCCGCCGGCGTGTCGCCGACCAAGTTCCGGCAGGCGTCGAAGGGGGAGCGCAAGATTCTCCAAGAGCAGCTTGCCCTCAACTGACTAGGGTCGTCTCCGGCGCGTGCCCTTCGCGGCACGCTTCTTCGCAATGGAGACGAACATGTACGACCACATCGGATTGCGCGTTGCCGACCTCGACGCCGCCACGCGCTTCTACAGCGCGGTGCTGGCGCCGCTCGGTTTTGTCCTGTGCTCGAGCGGCGACGGTTATGCCGGTTTCGGGCCGAAGGGCGAGCCGGCGCTGTGGCTGCACCTGAACAAGGGCCGCAAGGCAGATGGTGCGCATATCGCGTTTCGCGCCAAGGATCACGACGCAGTCAAGGCGTTCCATAGCGAAGGGCTGAAGAGCGGCGGTCGCGACAATGGCGGCGCCGGCCCACGCAGGGATTACAGCCCGACCTACTACGCCGCGTTTCTGATCGACCCTGATGGCAACAATGTCGAGGCGGTTTGTGTGTGAGCGCTAGCCACTCGCTCCGTCATTGCGAGATCGCGTAGGGTGGGCGAAGCGTAGCGTGCCCACCAATTGCTCGCGACAACGCCCGATGAATGGTGGGCACGGCGCGCGAAGAGCGCGCCTTTGCCCACCCTACGCATTCCAGGAGAGATCATGGCCTCCATCCACAACGACATCTCCCTCCCCGCCTCCGCGCGCGACGTCTGGGACGCGGTGCGCGATTTCGGCGCGCTGCATCGGCGGCTGGTGCCGGGCTTCGTCACCGCGTGCACGCTCGACGGCGATGCGCGCATCGTCACCTTTGCCAACGGCTCGGTCGCGCGCGAGGTGCTGGTCGATTGCGACGATACGCGGCGGCGCCTCGTCTATGCCATCAGCAACGAGCGGCTGAGGCATTACAGCGCCTCGGTGCAGGTCATTGCCGAGGGCGAGGCGAGCTGCCGCCTCGTCTGGATCATCGACATGCTGCCGAACGAGCTCGCGCCCTACGTTCAGGGGCAAACCAAGGAGGCGGTGGCCGCCATGCACAAGGCGTTTCCGCCCGCGGCAGCCTGATCGTTCACTGTGAGTTTTCTCACAGAAGCCCGTCCTCGCCGGCCGTAACCATGCCCGCGTGCGTCCGGTCGGCTCTGCTCTCCCGGCGGCGCCACGCACGCGAGGAGCATGCCATGAGAGGTGCGGACAAGGTGATCTGCCAGGCGGCCGCGATGCTGCTGCTGTTTTCAATCTCGAGCGTGCCGGCAAAGGCGCAATTCCTCGGCGGCGGCGGTGCCGGCGGCGAGGACATGATGACCCGGATGGCGCCGATGCTGGAGATGATGAAGGCGAAGATGGGCAAGCGCCGCTTCGCCATGCTGATGCAGACCATGGGCCCGATGATGAGCCGCATGATGGAGAACGGCGGCGGCGGGCTCGGCGGCATGATGGGCGGCGACAATTTCGGCGGCGGATTCGGTGCACCGAGCTACGGCGGTTACGCGCCGATGGGCGGCGGCACCATGCCGGTCGGGATCGGCAGCATGGGCGGCGGCGACATCATGGGCATGCTCGGCGGCAGCGGCGGCAGCGACATGATGGCGATGATCCCGCAATTGATGCGTCTCGCCAATAACGGCGGCGGCCATCGCCGCCACAAGCGTCGCTAGTCCGCAGCCGAAAGCGCCGGCTTGATCGCAGGCTTCGTCTCGCGCGGTCCCCAGCGTGTCAGCACGACGCTGGAGCACGACAAGAGGCCGAGCACGACCATCGAGCTCGCGGCGAGCCAGAAGAAGCTCTGCGCGCTGGCGCCGTGCCTCGACAGCCACCAGCCGATTCCGGCGATGTAGATCAGCCGCGCGGTCTGCGCCAGCACGGGCCCGATCACCTTGGCCGCGCCTTGCGAGGAGAAATACATCGTCGTTGCCAGGCCGAAGAAGGCGTAGAACGGCCCGACGGTCGAAAGATATTGATGGCTCGCCGCGCGCACCGCCACACTGTCGGTGAACATGTTGACCCAGAGATCGGGGAAGATCGCAACGAGGCACGCCGGCACGCCGACCGCCACGAAAGCAGCAACGCTGGCGGTCCAGGCGATGCGCCGGGCCCGCGCGATGCGGCCGGCGCCGATCGCCATCCCGACCATCGGCACGCAGGCGATGCCGAACGAGAATGCGATCGAGGTCAGCAGGAATTCGAGCCGCGCGCCGACGCCGTAGCCGGCGAGGATCGCAGTGCCGAACTGCGCCAGCATGTGCGTGAAGATCGAGATCGTCAGCACCGATTGCAGCGGCGAGAAGCAGGCGATGGCGCCGACCTTGAGGATGTCGAAGAACATCGCCCATTGGATGCGCAGGCCGCGCAGCTTCAGCGTGATCCGCGCGCGGCCGGAGAACAGGTACCAGCTCATGATGCCGATGTTCATAGTGTAGGCGATCAGCGCGCCAGCGGCGACGCCGCGCATGCCGAACTGCGGCACTGGCCCGAGCCCGAGACCGAGCGTGCCGCCGAGCACGATCTGCCAGGCCGCGGAGTTGAGGATCAGGAACGACGGCAGCTTCATGTTGCCGGTACCGCGCAAGATGCCCGCCATGGTGTTAAGCAGCCAGGGCAGCACGGCGCCGCCGAAGAACACCTGCGTGTAGGCGATCGCATGCGTCAGCACATTGCCGCGGCCGCCGAGCATCTCGAGCAGCCTCGGCCCGAAGATCAACATGCCCAGCATGAAGACGAATCCGAAGCTGATGCCGATGAGCATCGCGTGCACGGCCAATGTGCCGGCGCGCTCGCGATTGCCGGCGCCGAGCGCACGCGCGATGGCCGAGGCCACCGCGCCGCCCATGGCGCCGCCGGACATCGTCATGGTCAGAATGATCGTCGGAAACACCAGCGCCATCGCCGCCAGCGCCTCGACGCCGAGCCGGCCGACATAGGAGGTCTCGGCGATCACCACGCAAATGCCGGCCGACAGACCGATCGCGTTCGGCCAGGCGAGCGACAGCAGCGTGCGCAGAATCGGCCCCTCGGTCAGGGCGCTTCTGATCGGCGGCGGAGGCGGCGGCAGTGGGCGCTCTTGCTCATCGACCGGGATTTCGGCGATGTCGGACATGTCCTCTCCCGGGCGCAGGCGCCGTTTGCAGCGCAGCAATCACTTGGTGTGCCAATGGCGTCGTTCGCGCGAATGGCGCGGCTGAGGCGTGTTAGCACGGCGTGCTCCGATTCTGCCTGCGCCCGATGCAGGCGTGCCCTGCGGCAGCGCATTTCAAGCGGTGGAATTCGTTCTTCTCCCTCTCCCCGTTCTTACGGGGCCGCGACGAGCCTTGCTCGCGCCGAGAGCGTCGGGGTGAGGGGCTCTATTCGCGAAGACGGCGAGAGCTGGACTCGCGGAGACTCCCCCTCATCCGGATTGCATCTTCGATGCAATCCGACCTCTCCCCGCAAGCGGGGCGAGGTGAGGCCCGCTGCGGCCGTCGCCTAACCGATGGTCCACACCAGCGGTGGGCGCCCGCCTACCGCGGTGCGCATCTGCACGCCGATGTGCCGGCCGCAGCCTGCGGCGAGCCCTTCGAACAATCCCTCCAGCACCTTGGCGCAGGCGCGATGATAATCGGCGACGTCGTCCATCAGCTTCCAGCTCTGCTGGCGGATCTCGAACGTGCCTTCCGATTGCGTCATCTCGGCCGCATCATCCTGCGCGGCGAGCAGCGCGTTCAGGAACGATGCGAATTCTCGCGCGCTGCCGCGGGTCGTCACCAGCGCCGCGGCGACCTCGTTGAAATATTGCATGCCGATCAGCTTGCCGGTGAGGTGCAGCAGATAGCCGGCATCCTCCGGGCCGAACAGCTGCACCATCACGGGCGCGGCGGTGCGGACATATTCCATCGCGTAATTGCGATAGGCCTTTTCCAGCCGCGGTCTTGGCCAGCTCGCGACCGGCAAGGCGGGCGCCGTCTTCGCATCGAACAAAGGCGCTTCCAGGTGCCGCGCGAATACGAGGCGCTGGTCGAGCTCGAGCGGATGGTCGTAGAGATGGTAATAGCCTTCGAGCCCGTCCTGGCCGTCGACGCTCTGCTTGGTGCAGACGAAGCCGAGCCTGAGATCGCCGAGGGCTGCGCCATTGTTGGCGTGCCAGCCGCGCAGCATGGCGCGTGAGACTTCGCCCGGCACGCCACAGATCGCAGTGCCCTTCCAGATCCAGCGCGGCGGCGGATAGCGGATCCAAGCCTTGGTGTCGCTCTCGTACATGTATTCGACATGCACGCCGCCGATCCAGTTGGAGAGATAGTGATATTGCGCAGCCGCGACCGCCGGCGGCAGATGGTCGATCCCGAGCTTTTTGAGCCCCGGCAGGAAACGCTCCTGCTGCTGGCGACGAAACACGCGGAAGACGAATTCTGCGGCATCCGCCGTGCCGCGGCGCGTGACGACGGTGAGGATCAGCCCGGTGAAGTAAGCGTGATAGAGATCGGCGACGGCGCGCCAGCGCTTCCATTGCGCGTGCTGCGCGAGGTCTGGTGCGATAGTCATGTTCGCTCCCGGCTTGTTGTTTTGCGGGAGTGTGTCATCGCGGATCGGGTGACGCAACCGGACGCGCTCTCGGTGTTATCGCCCGCGAAGGCGGGCGATCCAGTACTCCGAGATGGTCATGCTTGAATCGAGAGGCCGCGGCGTACTGGATTCCCCGCCTCCGCGGGGAATGACAGCGGTGGGTGAGGTTAGCACTACACCCTGAAATGCTTGCTGAGCTTCAGGCCTTGCGCCTGGTAATTCGAGCCGATGCGCTGGCCGTACATCGCGTCGGGGCGGGCCAGCATCTTCTCGTAGACGAGGCGGCCGACGATCTGGCCGTGCTCGAGGATGAACGGCACCTCGCGCGAGCGCACCTCCAGCACGGCGCGCGATCCCAGCCCGCCAGCGCCGGCATAGCCGAAGCCGGGATCGAAAAAGCCGGCATAGTGCACGCGGAATTCGCCGACTAGGGGGTCGAACGGCACCATCTCAGCGGCGTAGTCGGGCGGCACCTGCACCGCTTCCTTGGAGGCGAGGATGTAGAACTCGCCGGGGTCGAGGATCAGGCTGCCGTCGGGACGCGCCGAGATCGGCTCCCAGAAATCCTCCACCGCGTAGCCCGCGCGGCGGTCGACATCGACGACGCCGGTGTGGCGCTTGGCGCGATAGCCGACGAAGCCGCTCGCCTTCTCGCCGGAGAGATCGACCGAGACGGCAACGCCGCCCGAGAGATCGGCATCGTCGATGTCGACGAGACGCTCGCTGGCGTGCAGCGCATCGAGCTCGTCGGCATTGAGGATGGCATCGCCGGTGCGGAAGCGCACCTGGCTGAGACGCGAGCCCTCGCGCACCAGCACAGGAAACGTCTTCGGGCTGATCTCGGCGTAGAGCGGGCCGTGATAGCCGGCGCCGATCATGTCGAAGCGGCGGGTGCCGTCGGCGATGACGCGGGTGAAGACGTCGAGCCGGCCGGTCGAGCTCTTCGGATTGGCGGCAGCGACGATCTCCGGCGGCAGGGCCAGACTCTCGAGCAGCGGCACGATGTAGACGCAGTTGGTCTCGAGCACCGCGCCGTCGGCGAGGCTGAACTCGTGCAGCTTCAGCTCGTCGATGCGCTCGGCCACGGTGGCACCGGGCCCGGGGAGGAAGCTGGCACGGACGCGATAGGCGATGTCACCGAGGCGCAGATCGAGGCTCGCCGGCTGGATCTGGCTCTCGACGAAGTCGTAGGCGGGCAGGATGAGACCTTCTTCCGCCATCGCCGCGATCATGCGGTCGGGCAGGATACCATTGGCGTCGGCGGCGACCGTGAACGTCAACCGGGGGGTCCTCATCAGGGGCCGAATGCATCCGGACATGCCGGAAATACAAGTCTTTTACGGCTATCCGATGGACGCCTTGACGGAAAGGGCATTGCGGAATATGAGCATCACTTATCCCGTGGTGATTTGAGCCGGCCGGCTTGCAGCCACGTTAAATAAGTCGCTAAACAGGCCGGGGACCTCTGTGATCCCGGCCCGTGGAGATATCCAGGCCGGTTTTTTTGTGACCGTTTTCGCCTCGACGGTCATGTCGGAGAGGGTCCTATGTCGAAGTCGTCTGCCACTTATCGCCCCGAAACCCGCCTGGTCCATTCCGGCACCCTGCGCTCGCAATATGGCGAGACCTCGGAGGCGCTGTTCCTGACGCAAGGCTATGTCTACGCCAGCGCGGAGGAGTGCGAGGCGCGCTTCAAGGGCGAAGATCCCGGCTTCATCTATTCGCGCTATTCCAACCCGACGATTGCAATGTTCGAGCGCCGCATGATCGAGCTCGAAGGCGCCGAGGCCGCGCGCTCGGCGGCAACCGGCATGGCGGCGGTGACGACTGCGATCCTGGCGCCGCTCAAGGCCGGCGATCACGTGGTCGCCTCCCGTGCGCTGTTCGGCTCCTGCCTCTACGTCATCCAGGACCTGTTGCCGCGCTACGGCATCGAGGCCACGCTGGTCGACGGGCTCGATCTCGACCAGTGGCAACGCGCGCTGAGGCCCAACACCAAGACGTTCTTCCTGGAGAGCCCGACCAACCCGACGCTGGACGTGCTCGACATTCCCTCGATTGCCGAGATCGCGCACAAGGGCGGCGCGCGGCTCGTCGTCGACAACGTGTTCGCGACGCCGATCTGGCAGAGCCCGCTCGCGCTCGGCGCCGACGTCGTCGTCTACTCTGCGACCAAGCACATCGACGGCCAGGGCCGCTGTCTCGGCGGCATCATCCTGTCCTCGGAAGCCTTCATCGCCGAGCACATCCACAATTTCATGCGCCAGACCGGCCCGTCGATTTCGCCGTTCAATGCCTGGGTCCTGCTCAAGGGCCTGGAGACGCTGGGCGTGCGCGTGCGCGCGCAGACCGACAATGCCGCGCGCGTCGCCGAGGTGCTGGCGAGCCATCCGAAGATTTCGCGGCTGGTTTATCCCGGCCGCGCCGATCATCCGCAGGCGGCGCTGGTGAAGAAGCAGATGCGCGGCGGCTCGACGCTGGTCGGCTTCGAGGTGAAGGGCGGCAAGGCGGCGGCGTTCCGTGTGCTCAACGAATTGAAGCTTGCCAAGATCTCCAACAATCTCGGCGACGCCAAGAGCCTCGTCACGCATCCGGCGACGACGACGCATCAGCGCCTCAAGCCGGAAGACCGCGCCGCGCTCGGCATCAGCGAGGGATTTATCCGCTTCTCGGCGGGGCTCGAGCACGCGGATGACCTGATCGAGGATCTCACCGCGGCGCTGGAGAAGGCGTGAGGGAAGCGAGGTCTCGTAGGGTGGATTAGCCGAAGGCGTAATCCACCTCTGCTGCATCCGCGGAGATAGACAGTGGTGGGTTACGGCTTCGCCTAACCCACCCTACGCGCCCTCTCACATCGGCCGGTACGTTCTCACATCGGCGGGCACGCTCACACCGAGCTTGATCTGGCCGACGGAGCGGATGATGTCGTCGCCGAGCAGCTGGGCGAAGCAGGCATAGCCCCAATCGTTCATGTGCAGGCCGTCGGCGATGACGAAGCCCTCGACCGGGATCGACTGGTTCTCGTGCCAGTCGCGCATCACCTCGAAGCGCGGGAAAATGCCGACCTTGCGGAGCTCGGCGACGTTGCCGAGCAGCTTGATCATCTTGCCGGCGCTCTCCTTGCGCTGGTTGACGGCCGGCGAATATTGCGGATCGACCAGCACGATGTCGGTGCCGCCGGCGGCCTGAATGCGGCTGATGCCGTCCTCGACCAGCTTGGCCGTATCGGCAGGATCGAGATTGCGCAGCACGGCGTTGGTGCCGACTTGCCAGATCACGAGATCCGGATGCCTGTCGATCACCTGCGTCTGCAGACGCTTCATCATCTCGGGGGCGTCCTCGCCGCCGACGCCGGCATTGATGACGCTGATGTCGGCGGTCGGATAGTGCCGGCGCAGCTGCGCGGCGAGACGATTGGGGTAATTGAACTCCGGCGAGCTCGCGCCGAACCCTTGAGTCGACGAGGAGCCGAACGCGACGATGACGACGGGCTGGCCGGCGGCCAGCTTGCTCGCGACATGCGGCAGCGAGCCCATCGCCTTGGAGCCGCCCTTCGGCGGCAGGCAGGGCACCCGGCTGAAGATGTCGGCGGCGGACTTCGCGACCTCCTTCACCTTGTCGATGGCGCGCGAGGTGACGCCGCGCTGCTCGGGCGACCTCGCGGCGACGGTGGTCTGGGACGGCGCAGCGGGTGCGGGATCAGGCGACTGGGAGGGTGCGGGGGTCGCCGGCTGAGCGGCCGGCGTCTGCGCATGCGCGGCGGGCGTCAGCAACAACAGCACTGCTGTTGCAGGCACGGCTAGCCATGACGTCAGGCAAAAAGGGCGGAGAGAACTCATTAACGCTAGACCTCAATTTTGCTGCTGGGCCGGCTCCAGATGAGCAGCGTCAATCACGAACTGTGCCAACGCCCGGCCAAGGCAATCATGGACCTGCTTCGCCAGCTCAGGCCCGCGGGACGGGTTGAACAGGTCGAACTGACCCTGTTCATTCCACTGCCGCATGATCGCGAAACGATCGAACAGCGGGATGTCGTGCTCCTGTGCCACGACGCGCATATTATCGAGAAAAGGCTGCGCCGAGATCATGGTCTCGGTGCGCGGGCTATATTGCAAATTCATCAAGACGACGTCCGCCCCTGCCTTTTGCAACGCAACAACCCCGTCGGTCACCGCGCTACGAAATTCGTCGGGATCGATGGATCGGATAGCATCCACGGTCCCGGTCTGCCAGATGACCAAAGTAGGCGTTTTTGCTTCCATCAGCTTAACGAAGGTGGACGCGGTCTCCTCTGCCGTTTTCTTGCTCTGTATTTCTACGGAGACGTGCACCGGCTCGGAGGGCGGCAGTTTCTCCTTGAGGATCGCCTCCATGCGCGCCGGATAGGAGCTGCTCTCCGACGACGGAATCGTGGTCGAGCGGCTGCCGATCACCAGGATGTCGAGCGGTTTGCCGGCCTTGATCGCCTCGGCGACCTTGGGCAGCTGGCTTTCGCTGGTCAGCAGATAGGACGGCAGTTCGCAGGCCGCAGGCATAGGGGATGCGGCAGACGCGGCATCGCCCGCGCGCGCCGTGGGCGCGGCGAGGTTACCGCATAGCAGGACCAGGCTCAGGAGAACCTTCGCCTTCATCAGCCCCCTCCCGCCAGATCGGCGTTGCCGACGGCGTTTTTGGTTTTCGCACCGCTCTTGTCAGCCACACGCTTGTACCACGAAATGACCCAGGCCACCCCCCACATGATCAGGACTCCGGAGAGGCTAATCAACGCATGCATGACCGGCCCGCCGGAGATTTCGGCGAGGACGAAATGGCCGGCAAAGGCCAGGAAGACGCCGAGGCAGAAGATCTCGAGCGAATGCTGACCACATAGAATCAATGGTCGCAGCCAGCGCGATTTCAAGCCCGGCCAATCGCGGGGCAGGAAGCGTACGGTCAGCGCCGCCAGCGCCAGGAAGTGCGCGAAGCGCAGCACGTCGAGGTCGGTCTTGTCGATCGGATACATCCATTGCTCGATCTGCTTCGGCATGAACTGGGAGAGCTGGGGCACGTACCAGGTCAAGGTCACGTAGAACGCCGCGATGAGATAGGCGATCGAGATCCACATCGTCACGGGCGAGGCCAGGATGCCCGACATGCGACGCGCACCTCCGAGCGCGCACCAGGCCCCGAACACGAACAGCAATTGCCAGGCGAAAGGATTGAAGGCCCAGAAGCCGTTCGGATAGGCCGACAGGTAAAGGTCGTACTCCCAGGTCACCGCGTAGAGCAGGACCGACAGCCCGAGCGTGACGTCCGGCCGCCATTTCATCGACCACAGGATCAGCGGCAGCGCCAGCATCAGCACGATGTAGAGCGGCAGCACGTCCATGTTGACGGGACGGAAGCGCAGCAGCAGCGCCTGCACGATGACGACATCGGGCTGCTTGAGGAAGTCCATGATGCCCATCTCTTCGGTGTAGAGCGGGTTCTCGAACCTGGTCGCGACATAGGAGATCTCGGCGAGGAAGATCGTGAACAGGAAGACGTGGGCGACGTAGATCTGCCAGACCCGGCGCAGGATGCGCGCGGTGGCGATGAGAACGCCGCTCTCCAGCATGGCCCGGCCATAGACGAAGGCGGCGGTGTAGCCGGAGATGAAGATGAAAATCTCGGTGGCGTCGCTGAGGCCGTAATTGCGGATCGTGAACCAGGTCAGCAGACTGGGCGGCAGATGGTCGATGAAGATCAGCCACAGCGCGAGCCCGCGGAACAGATCGAGCCGGAGCTCGCGCTCGCCGATGGCGGGCAGCGTGATGGCCGGCGCTGCGGCGCGCGCCTTGGTCCCTGCGGGCTTGGCGCCCGCGGTTCCTGCGATGGTCGATCCCGTCACTTGGTCGGCAATGGTCATCGGGGCCTGGAAACCCTTCCGCAAATCGCGACGTTGAAGCAGTGTAATGGTCCGGCTGTCGTCTCGCAAAGCGTCCGGATCACATCAGGGTGTCTCCCTCGATGGTGTGCTTTCCCGCCAATTCTGGCGGGACGATGTCGCCAAGGCGCCCGCGGGGGTTTGGTTCCCGGGGCGGATTTCGGTATGATGACAGCCATGTACCGCGCCGTGACCCGCCAGATCGAAGTGACCGTCGAGCCGAACTTTGTTCCGGAGCAATCGTCGGCCGACCGCTCGCGCTACTTCTGGTCCTACACCATCGTCATCACCAATTCGGGCGAGGAGACCGTGCAGCTCAAGACACGGCACTGGATCATCACCGATGCCTCCGGCCGCCAGCAGGAGGTGAAGGGCGAAGGCGTGGTCGGCGAGCAGCCGATCCTCGCCCCCGGCGAACGCTTCGAATACACCTCCGGCGTGCCGCTCTCGACCGCCTCGGGCTTCATGACCGGCCGCTACCAGATGGTCAGCGAAACCGGCGAGCGTTTCGAGATCGACGTGCCGACGTTTTCGCTGGACAGCCCCGACAACAAGCGGGTGTTGAATTAGAGAGGCGAGTTCGCCGTAACACTCACAACTGTCATGCCCCGGCTTGACCGGGGCATCCAGTACGCCGCGGCCTCTCGTTTCGATCAGCATCGTCTCGGAGTACTGGATCGCCCGATCAAGTCGGGCGATGACACCGCGCGTGTGGCACTGCTCCACTCGACATTGCGAGTGCAGCGACGCGGGTAGGCTCAGGCGTCCTCGACGCCCGCCTCGTGCGGCGTGAACTGGTACACCGACGAGCAGAACTCGCAGGTGACGACGACCTTGTCGTCCTTGACCATGGCGGCGCGGTCGTCGTGCGAGAAGCTCTTGAGCATCGCGGCGACCGCATCGCGGGAGCAGGAGCACCGCGCCTCGAGCACCTGCGGATTGAACACGCGCACGCCGCGCTCGTGGAAGAGGCGGTAGAGCAGCCGCTCGCCGGAGAGCTCGGGATCGATCAGCTCGACGTCTTCGACCGTCTCGATCAGCGAGCGTGCCTCGACCCAGGCATCGTCTTCCGCGACGCTGTGCACCTCGGTGCCGTCGGGCGCATCGCCGGGATGCAAGTCCGCCTGCCGCGCGCGCTCCGGCGCCTTCGGCAGAAATTGCATCAGCATGCCGCCGGCGCGCCAGCGATGCTTGCCGCCGTCGCTCGAGCGCCACTCCTCGCCGACCGCGAGGCGCACGCGCGTCGGGATCTGCTCGGAGCGCAGGAAATATTCGTGGGCGGCGTCTTCCAGGCTGCCGCCGTCGAGCGCAACCAGGCCCTGGTAACGGCTCATGTCGGGGCCCTGGTCGATGGTCATGGCGAGATGGCCGCGGCCGAGCAGCGTGCCGGAATCCTTGGCCGTGCCCAGGCGCGAGGCGTCAAAGCGCGCATAGGCGCGCAGGCGGTCCGGGGCCTTGTAGTCGACCACCAGGAACGACACCGGACCGTCGGTCTGGGCCTGAAGAATGAAGCGGCCCTCGAATTTCAGCGTCGAGCCGAGCAGCGTCGTCAGCACGATGGCCTCGCCGAGCAGCTTGCCCACGGCTGCGGGATAATCGTGCTTGGTGAGGATGTCGTCGAGCGCGGGGCCAAGCCGCACCAGGCGCCCGCGCACGTCAAGCGCGTCGACCTCGTAAGGCAGCACGGCGTCATCGATCGGAACCGATGATGGCGCGCGAACCGGGCCTTCAGGCCCGGTGTTCATGTCAGGAGACTGGGAAACCATGGCGCTTTATCTGGGGTCGGAGGGCGGAAATGGAAGGGGGCGCGTTCCGGATGCGATGAGGGTGCACAACGCTACAGCAAGCTCGGTGTCGTCCCGGGGCGCGCAACGCGCGAGCCCGGGACCCATAACCACAGGACCACGTCATCGAGCGAGATGGCAACTCCGACTCTTCGCCAAACGACTTCCTGTGGTTATGGGTCCCGGATCTGCGCGCGCTTTTGGCGCGCTTGTCCGGGACGACAATTGCGTGTGAGGCCGCAGCGGGGCCTCTGGCGGGCCTACTTCACCGCGTCGAAGCACCAGGCCAAAATGCCCTTCTGCGCGTGCAGGCGGTTTTCGGCCTCGTCGAACACGACCGATTGCGGCCCGTCGATCACCTCGTCGGTGACCTCCTCGCCGCGATGGGCCGGCAGGCAATGCATGAACAATGCGTCCGCCTTGGCCAGCGACATCAGCTTGGCATTGACCTGGTAGGGCTTGAGCACGTTGTGGCGGTGCTCGCCCTCCTTGTCGCCCATCGACACCCAGGTGTCGGTGACGACGCAATCGGCGCCGCGCACGGCGGCCTCGGGGTCGGTGCCGAGCACGATCGGCGCGCCCGTCGCCTTGATCCAGTCGCGCATGGCCTTTTTCGGTGCGAGCTCCGGCGGCGTTGCGACATTGAGCTGGAATTTGAAGCGCTCGGCGGCATGGGCCCAGGACGCCAGCACGTTGTTGTCGTCGCCGGTCCAGGCCACCGTCTTGCCCTCGATCGGGCCACGATGCTCCTCATAGGTCATGAGGTCGGCCATCACCTGGCAGGGATGCGAACGCCGCGTCAGGCCGTTGATGACGGGCACGGTGGCGTTGGCCGCAAGCTCCAGCAGCGCATCATGGTTGAGGATGCGGATCATGATGGCGTCGACATAGCGCGACAGAACCCGCGCGGTGTCGGCGATGGTCTCGCCGCGGCCGAGCTGCATCTCGGCGCCGGTGAGCATGATCGCCTCGCCGCCGAGCTGGCGCATGCCGACGTCGAACGAGACGCGGGTGCGGGTCGAGGGACGCTCGAAGATCATCGCCAGCGTCTTGCCTTCGAGCGGCCTGACCGGCTGCTGCGCCTTCTGCTTCGCCTTCATCGCCGAAGAGGCGGCGAGCATGCTCTTGAGCTCCGAGAGCGGCAGCTCGTTGATGTCCAGGAAGTGCTTGGGAGCTTTGTTGGGCGTCGTGCTCATCAGCTTGCCGCCCGCTTGGTCTGGCTGGAGGAGATCGCAGCGCAGGCGCGCTCTAACCGGCCGACGCTGTCCTCGATCTCCGCTTCCGTGACGATCAGGGGCGGCAGGAAGCGCACGACATTGTCGCCGGCCCCGACGGTGAGCAGCTTTTCGGCGCGCAGCGCCGCGACGAGATCGCCCGAGGGCACCACCGCTTTGATACCGATCAGGAGGCCCTCGCCGCGCACCTCGCTGACGATTTCGGGATGACGATCGATCACGGAGGCGAGCTTCTGCTTGAGCAGCAGCGACATCTTCTGCACGTGGTCGAAGAAGCCGGGCTTGAGCATGACATCGAGCACGGCGTTGGCAGCCGAGATCGCGAGCGGATTGCCGCCGAAGGTGGAGCCGTGCGAGCCGGGCCCCATGCCGGCCGCCGCGTCCGCGGTCGCCAGCACCGCGCCGATCGGAAAGCCGCCGCCGAGCGCCTTGGCGAGCGACATCACATCCGGTGTGACGCCGGTGCGCTTGTAGGCAAAGAGCTCGCCGGTGCGGCCCATGCCGGTCTGCACCTCGTCGAAGGCGAGCAACAGGCCGCGCTCGTTACAGAGTTCGCGCAGCGCCCTCAGGAAGGCGTGAGGTGCAGAACGAACGCCACCCTCGCCCTGGATCGGCTCGATGAGAATGCCGGCGGTGTGCGGACCACTCGCCTTCTTCACGGCGTCGAGGTCGCCGTGCGGCACCTGATCGAAGCCGTCCATCGGCGGACCGAAGCCCTCGAGATATTTCGCAGAGCCGGTGGCGGCGAGCGTCGCCAGCGTGCGGCCATGGAAGGCACCCTCGAAGGTGATCATGCGGTAACGCTCCGGATGCCCCTTGGAGAAGTGATGGTGGCGCACCAGCTTGATCACGCCTTCCAGCGCCTCGGCGCCGGAATTGCAGAAGAACACGAAGTCCGCAAAGCTCTCATTGCAGAGGCGGCTTGCGAGCTTCTCGCCGTCAGGGCTCTGGAACAGATTCGACATGTGCCAGAGCTTGGTCGCCTGCTCCTGCAATGCCTTGACCAGCGCGGGATGGACATGGCCGAGCGCATTCACCGCAACACCCGAGGTGAAATCGAGATAGCGATCGCCGTTGGTCGCGATCAGCCAGCAGCCTTCGCCGCGCTCGAAACCGAGGTCGGCCCTGGCGAAAACGGGGAGCAAATGCGGCGCTGCGCTGTTAGTCATGACGTCACTTGAATGTTGCGGACGGTGTGAGGCATGCATTGCGCGACGCACCATCGACCGGCCCCGGAAAACGAAACGTGCCGCCTTTTAAGGGCGGCACGTGGCACTATCTTATGCCTGGCAAGACGGGTGTCAATGCCGCCCGGAAAGCCTCGCGAAACGCTGATTCCGTAGTCTTGCGGTGCCGATTTTGCGGGTTTTTCACCACGGAACATGTGGAAGCGAGTCGGCGGACTCTTGCGCGGGAGTCACGCCATATTGTAGCGTTTGGACTGTCAGATACGACATCTCGTGCAGCAGTTCTGATCCCAGAAGTCCTCATGTACCGGCGTAAACGTTCGGGCGTCTTGAGCGCGCCCGGCGAGCCTTAAGGGATTCTGACGGCACGGGTTTTTCAAGGCTAAAGCATTCGCTGCGAAGGCCCCAGGATGGCAGGCGCGCAGCGAGGGAAAGGGTGCAATGACGGTTTTGACCTGGTCCGATGATCGCGTCGAGCAGCTGAAGAAGCTCTGGGAGGCCGGACTTTCGGCCAGCCAGATCGCGGCGGAGCTCGGCAATGTGACCCGCAATGCCGTGATCGGCAAGGTGCACCGGCTCGGCCTGTCCGGCCGCGCCAAGAGCCCTTCATCGGCAGCGCCGCGGCCGCGCAAGGCACGGCCCGCGCAGCATATGATGCGGGTGACCCGCCCCGTCGCGCGCGGCAACACCGCGCTGGCGCAGGCCTTCGAGGTCGAGTTGGAAGCCGAGCCGGTTACCTACGACAACGTGGTGCCGATGAGCCAGCGGCTGTCGCTGCTGGAATTGAACGAGGCGACCTGCCACTGGCCGGTCGGCGATCCCTCGAGCCCGGATTTCTTCTTCTGCGGCGGCAAGGCGCTCTCCGGCCTGCCCTATTGTGCCCAGCATTCGCGCGTGGCCTATCAGCCTGCAGCGGATCGCCGTCGCGCAGCACCGAAACCGGGCACGCGGTGAGGTTGCGGAATTTCCTGATCGCCAAGCTTTGATCGCCAAGCTTGATCGCCAAGGCTGCAGCCGTCACACGATGACGGCTCCCAATCACTCCGGTGTCATCCCCGCGAAGGCGGGGATCCATAACGCAATCGTTGCGCGAGATGGTCACTCCGAGTCTTCGCCAAACCACGTCCTGTGGCTGATCGCGACGAGCGCGCGCGCTCGCGCTGAGATCCCGGGCTCGCGCTGCGCGCGCCCCGGGATCACGACCGAGATTGTTGCCGCGGCCGAGAACCAACAACTCGCCCGATCTTACGTCTGCTCAGCCTTCGCGAAGCGATCGTCCAGCGCGTAGCCGGCGCCGCGGACGGTGCGGATCGGGTCCTGCTCGCGGCCAAGGTTGAGCAGCTTGCGCAGGCGGCCGATATGGACGTCGACGGTGCGCTCGTCGATGTAGATGTCGCGGCCCCAGACGCTGTCGAGCAGCTGCTCGCGCGAGAACACGCGGCCGGGATGCTCCAGGAAGAACTCCAGCAGGCGATATTCGGTCGGACCGAGATCGATCGGCCGGCCCGAGCGCGCCACGCGGCGCTTGTCGCGGTCGAGCTCGATATCGCCATAGGCGAGCACGGTGGCGAGGCGCTCGGGGCTCGCGCGCCTGAGCAAGCCCTTCACGCGCGCGAGCAGCTCCGGCACCGAGAACGGCTTGACGATGTAATCATCCGCGCCGGTGGCAAGCCCGCGCACCCGCTCGCTCTCCTCCCCGCGCGCGGTGAGCATGATGATCGGCAGCTGTTTGGTCTCGGGCCGGGTCCGAAGCCGCCGGCACAGCTCGATGCCCGACAGGCCCGGCAGCATCCAGTCGAGCACGATCAGATCGGGAATGTGCTCCTTGAGGCGGGTGTCGGCGTCATCGCCGCGCATCACCGTCTCGACGTCATAGCCGTCGCCTTCGAGGTTGTAGCGAAGAAGCTCGGTGAGAGCTTCCTCGTCCTCAACCACCATAATGCGTGCGCCCATGTGGTCGTAGCTCCTTAAGTCGTCAGGTGTTCGGCACCGTCGTGGCGAAGGTCGTCATGTCGCCCTTCGGCCGCTTGTCGGTGATCGCCTGGCCCTCGATCATGTAGAACACGGTCTCGGCGATGTTGGTGGCGTGGTCGCCGATCCGCTCGATGTTCTTGGCACAGAACATCAGGTGGATGCAGAACGAGATGTTGCGCGGATCCTCCATCATGTAGGTGAGGAGCTCGCGGAACAGCGAGGTGCAGATGGCGTCGACTTCTTCGTCGCCCTTCCACACCGCCATCGCCGCCGGCAGGTCGTGCGCGGCATAGGCGTCCAGCACCGACTTGACCTGCTGCTGCACGAGGTCGGTCATGTGCTCCAGGCCGCGGAACAGCTTGAGCGGATGGAAATCCGTCTCCAGCGCCGCGACGCGCTTGCCCATGTTCTTGGCGAGATCGCCGATGCGCTCGAGATCGGTCGCAACGCGCATCGCGCCGACGATCTCGCGCAGGTCGACGGCCATCGGCTGGCGGCGGGCGATGGTGAGCACGGCGCGCTCCTCGATGCGCTTCTGCAGCGCGTCGAGCTCGACGTCGGTGGCGACGACGCGCTGGCCGAGCGCGACGTCGCGGCGGATCAGCGCGTCGACGGAATCGACGATCATGCGCTCGGCGATGCCGCCCATCTCGGCGACCAGGCGGGTGAGCTCCTGAAGGTCGCTGTCGAAAGCCTTTACGGTATGTTCAGAACCCATGTTCCGTCTCCTCAGCCGAACCGGCCGGTGATGTAATCCTGCGTGCGCCGATCGCTCGGCGACGTGAAGATCTTGCTGGTGTCGTCGAACTCGATCAACTCGCCGAGATACATGAAGGCGGTCTTGTCGGAAACGCGCGCCGCCTGCTGCATGTTGTGGGTGACGATCGCGATCGTGTAGTTCTCGGACAATTCCTGGATCAGCTCCTCGACCTTGGCGGTCGAGATCGGGTCGAGCGCCGAGCAGGGCTCGTCAAACAGGATCACCTCGGGCCGCACCGCGACGGTGCGGGCGATGCAGAGGCGCTGCTGCTGGCCGCCGGAGAGCGACAGGCCGGAGGCATTGAGCTTGTCCTTGACCTCGTTCCACAGCGCGCCACCGCGCAGCGCCTTCTCGACGCGGTCGTCCATCTCGGACTTGGAGATCTTCTCATAGAGACGAATGCCGAAGGCGATGTTCTCGTAGATCGTCATCGGGAACGGCGTCGGCTTCTGGAACACCATGCCGACCCGGGCGCGGAGCAGGTTGAGGTCGAGCTTGGGGTCGAGGATGTTGGTATGGTCGAGTAACAGCTGACCGTCGGCGCGCTGGCCCGGATAGAGGTCGTACATCCGGTTGAAGATGCGCAGCAGGGTGGACTTGCCGCAGCCGGACGGGCCGATGAACGCCGTGACGCGGTTGGTGCCGAGCGCCAGGTTGATGTTCTTCAGCGCGTGGTGGTCGCCGTAGTAGAAGTTGAGGTTGCGCGCCGTGACCTTGGCGGGCGCCTCGGGCAGGGGCTGCGAGCCGGGATGAACGGACGGTGCGCTGACGGAAACAGACATTTCACTCATTTTGCAGTCCTCTCGGCGCCAAGGATGCGCGCGCCAATGTTAAGGGCAAGCACGGTCAGGGTGATCAACAGCGCACCGCTCCAGGCGAGTTGCTTCCAATACTCGTAGGGGCTCTGCACGAAGTTGTTGATGGTGACAGGCAGGTTCGCCATCGTCTTGTTCAGGCCGAGGCTGAAGAACTGGTTCGACAGTGCCGTGAACAACAGCGGCGCGGTCTCGCCGGCGACGCGGGCGGTCGCCAGCAGCACGCCGGTGATGAGGCCGGAGCGCGCGGCACGATAGGCGATGCGCTTGATCACCAGCGAGCGCGGCAGGCCGAGCGCGCTGGCAGCTTCGCGCAACGGATTCGGCACCAGCAGTAGCATGTCTTCGGTGGTGCGCACGACGACCGGGATCACGATGACGGCAAGCGCCAGCGCGCCCGCAATCGCCGAGAAGCCGCGCATCGGCACCACCACCGCGCCATAGATGAAGAGGCCGATGATGATCGAGGGTGCCGACAGGAGAATGTCGTTGATGAAGCGGATCACCGAGGTCAGCTTGTCGTTGCGGCCGTACTCGGCGAGATAGGTGCCGGCGAACAGGCCGAGCGGCGCGCCGATGCCGACGCCGATCACGGTCATGATCAACGAGCCGACGATGGCGTTGCGCAGGCCGCCCTCGGTCGATCCGGGCGGCGGCGTGTCAGCTGTGAAGACCTGGAGGTTGAGCCCGGCCAAGCCGTTGTAGAGCAGCGTGACCAGGATCAGCGCGAGCCAGGTGACGCCGAAGGCGGCGGCTGCGATGCAGAGGCCGCGAATGACGATGTCCCAGCGGCGGCGGCGCGAATAGATCGGGTTCATGGCTTCACTTCCCGGCCTTGGTTTCGAGGCGCAGCAGCATCAAACGGGCGGCAGCGAGCACGAAGAACGTCAGCACGAACAGCAGGAGGCCGAGCAGGATCAGGCCGGACTGGTGCAGGCCGTCGCTCTCGGCAAATTCGGAGGCGATCGCCGCCGAAATCGTCGTGCCCGGCGCGAAGATCGACGAGGAGATCCGGAACGAGTTGCCGATGATGAAGGTCACCGCCATGGTCTCGCCGAGCGCCCGGCCCAGCGCCAGCATGACGCCGCCGATGATGCCGACGCGGGTGTAGGGGATCACCACGCTGCGGACGACCTCCCAGGTGGTGCAGCCGACGCCGTAGGCGGCTTCCTTCAGCACCGGCGGCACCGTCTTGAACACGTCGACCGAAATCGAGGTGATGAAGGGCAGCACCATGATGGCGAGGATCAGCGCGGCGTTGAACAGGCTGAGATAGGACGGGGGCCCTGCGAAGATCGCGCCCAGCACGGGGACGCCGTCGAACACCCTGATCATGAAAGGCTGGAAGGTGTTGGCCAGGAACGGGCCGAGCACGAAGAAGCCCCACATGCCGTAGATGATCGAGGGGATGCCGGCGAGCAGCTCGACCGCCATGCCGATCGGGCGGCGCAGCCATTGCGGGCAGAGCTCGGTGAGGAAGATCGCAATGCCGAGACCGACGGGAATGGCGATCAGCATCGCGATGAAGGAGGTGACGAGCGTGCCGTAGATCGGCCCGAGCGCGCCGAGCACCGGCGGATCGGCCGAGGGCGCCCAGCGCTGCGTCCACAGGAAGGAGATGCCGAACTCCTGGATCGCCGGTAAGGCGCCGACGATCAGCGAGATGATGATGCCGCCGAGGATCAGCAGCACCGAGATCGCGGACAACCGCGTGATCCAGTAGAAGGTGACGTCGCCGAGCTTGAACGCGCTCAAGGCCTTGGCGCGATCATATGGACCGGCAGCATCAATCACATTGCTCTCAACAGCCATCTCAGCCACGCCGATCCCCTATACCCGTTTTATGTACGCTTGTTGTTGGTGGCGCGCTCCGGATGCGGCAGGAGGCCGATCCGGAGCGGAGATCTTGCAGCGTCCCGGAACCGTGTCCGGGACACATATAGCGCCTTAGCTCTTGATCTCGGCAGCCCAGGTCTTCTCGATCTGCTGGACGACGCTGTCCGGCATCGGAATGTAGTCGAGCTCCTCGGCCATCTTGCCGCCGTTCTTGAAGGCCCAGCGGAAGAACTTGATCGCTTCCTGCGCGGCCGCCTTGTCGGTGGCGGACTTGTGCATCAGGATGAAGGTCGCCGCCGTGATCGGCCAGGACTTCTCGCCGGGCTGCTCGGTCAGGATGACGTAATAGCCGGGAGCCTTGGACCAATCGGCGTTGGAGGCGGCCGCCTGGAAGGCCTCGACGGTCGGCTGCACCGGCTTGCCGGCCTTGTTGACGAGACCGGTGTGGGTGAGCTTGTTCTGCTTGGCATAGGCGTATTCGACATAGCCGATCGAGTTCTTGGTCTGGCTGATGTTGCCCGACACACCCTCGTTGCCCTTGGCGCCGACGCCGACCGGCCACTCGACCGCGGTGCCCTCGCCGACCTTGCTCTTCCAGTCCGCGCTGGCCTTGGAGAGATAGTTGGTGAAGTTGAAGGTGGTGCCCGAGCCGTCCGAACGACGGACCACGGTGATGGCTTCTGACGGCAGCTTCGCGTTGGGATTGAGCTTCTTGATCGCGGCATCGTCCCACTTGGTGATCTTGCCGAGATAGATGTTGGCCAGGGTCTCGCCGTCGAACACCAGCTCGCCCGGCTTCACGCCCTCGATGTTGACGACGGGGACGATGGCACCCATCACCATCGGCCACTGGACGAGGCCGTCCTTCTCGAGCTGCTCGGCCTTGAGCGGCGCGTCGGTGGCGCCGAAGGTCACGGTCTTGGCCTGGATCTGCTTGATGCCGCCACCCGAGCCGATCGACTGGTAGTTCAGACCGTTGCCGGTCTCCTTTTTGTAGGCGTCAGCCCACTTCGAATAGATCGGGAACGGGAACGTCGCGCCGGCACCGGTGATGTCGGCCGCAAAGGCTACCGTCGTCGATGCGGCGACCAAGCCGGCAGCGACCATGGTTTTGAGGAAATTCATGCTGGTCTCCATACAGGGGAGCGAAGCGCCATCCGCGCCCGATCGCGCTCCCCGCGCCGCCGCTTTAGGGGCGGTCGGCTGTGCTTTTACGAAGGTTTCGTGACAGTTGGATGACGACACCAAGCAATTGAAATTGCTTGCGTTTCCAATCAAACCGGAGTCTTGATCTGGGGAAAACAGGCGGTGAAGGTGGCGCCCTGCCTGGGCACGCTTTCGATCAAAAGGCGGCCGCGATGACGGTTAAGGATATGTTTCACCAACGATAACCCGAGCCCGGTGCCGCCTTGCGAGCGGCTGTCGCCGACGTCGACCCGATAGAAGCGCTCGGTCAGCCGCGGCAGGTGCTCCGGCGCGATGCCCGGGCCGAAATCGCGGACCATGACCCGGATTTCCTGAGTTCCGTCAGCGGCGGCGCTCGAGGTCAGCGACACGATGACGCGCCCGCCGGAGGCGCCGTATTTGAGCGCGTTCTCGATCAGGTTCTCGAACAGGCGGAGCAGCTCCTCGCGGTCCCCCGCGATCATCACCGGCGGCTCCGGCAGGTGGATGTCCACCTCGACCTGACGCTCGCGCGCCAGCGGCTCGAGCCCGTCGGCGACCTGACGGATGATCGGGACGAGATCGACCAGGGTGTCGGGCCGGACATGGGCCGACAGCTCGACCCGCGACAGCGACAAGAGATCGTCGATCAGGCGCGCCATGCGCGTGGCCTGGTTGTGCATGATGCCGAGAAAGCGCTCGCGCGCCTTGGGATCGTCCTTGGCCTGGCCCTGGAGCGTATCGATGAAGCCCGACAGCGCCGCCAGCGGCGTGCGCAGCTCGTGGCTGGCATTGGCGACGAAGTCGGCGCGCATCTCCTCGACCCGGCGCAGCGGCGTCTGGTCGTGGAAGGTCATCAGCATGCATTTGTCGGCGCCGCCGAAGCTGGTCGGCACCGGTACCGGCGTGATGATCAGCTCCATCCAGCGATCAACCGGAACATGATCGAGATAGGTCGCGCGCCGCGGCTCGGTGGTCGCGATGGCCTCGCGCAGCGCGGTGATGATCTCCGGCGAGCGCAGCGCGAACTGGGCGAGCTCGTTCTTGCGCAGCGCCGGCGCGAGCTGGGCGGCGGCGGCGTTGAGGTGGATGACGCGGCCGGCCCGGTCGAGCAGCACCGCCGGATCCGGCATGCCGGCGACCACCGCGGCCACCGCCGCGCTCTCGACCGGGTTGATGCGTCTGACGTCGTCGCGGGAGGTGGCGGGATCGTGCAGCCGCCACGGGATCAAGGCAGCCGCCGCGATGCAGAGGAACACGATTGCAGCGTGCAGCGCCGACAATTCGCCGAGCGAGACCACGACGGACAGCGCCAGCGCCGCGGCGATCAGGATGATGGTCGAGTGCCGCAGCCGATCGGACCAGGGCTGGGCGGAGGGAGAAGAGGGGGCGTCGATCGCCATCGGGGCGGACTTCTCCTGGGGACTGTCCTTAAGGACCTGACACCGGTCAGGCGCCGCTGTCGCTGCGCTCTCTCACATAGGCGGCTTCAGGCGCCGGGCCGGGGTCCAGCTTGAGCGCCGCCTGTTGCAAGCGCTTCGATCGGGCGCCGATTATAACCTCTCGAAACGTCAGCAAGATTACAGATAAGACGAACGGAGACAGATAATAGAGGACGCGGAACAGGAGCATGCCGCCCAGCAGCTCCTCGCGGTCCATCTGCCAGAGCCCGACCAGCATGGCGGCATCGAACACCCCCAAGCCTCCGGGTGAATGGCTGGCGAAGCCGAGCAGGGTCGCCGAGACGAAGATCACCGCGACCATCACGAAGCCGAGATTGGGCTCGTCGGGGACCAGCACATACATCGCCAGCGCGCAGAAACCGAGATCGACGATGCCGATCGCGATCTGGAGCAGCGTCAGCGGGCCGCCCGGCAGCACCACCGTCCAAGGGCCGCGGCCGACCACCCGCGGCTGGCTCCAGACCCAGATCACGTAACCGATCAGCGCCACGATGATCATCAGCGCCAGTGTCCGGTTCAGCCAGACCGGCAGCTGGTCGATCGAGGCTGCCGCCTCCGGATGGTAGGCGATGCCGAGGCCGAGCACCGCGGCATTGCCCAGCCAGAAGGTCAGGCCGGCGAGAAAGCAGATTTTTGCGACGTCGATCGCGTTGAGCCCATAGGCCGAATAGATGCGGTAGCGCACCGCCCCGCCGGTGAAGACGGAGGCGCCGACATTGTGGCCGATCGAATAGCTGGTGAAGGCCGCGAGCGCGTTGATGCGATAGGGCACATGGGCATGGCCGATCGCGCGCGTGGCGAAGAGGTCGTAGAAGGTCAGCGTGAAATAGCCCGCAGTGACGAATAGCGCCGCCATCGCAATCTGGCTCGGCTCAGTGCTCTTGATCGCTTCGAGGACCTCGTTGAAATCAATGCCGCGCAGCATGTGGTAGAGCACGTAGCAAGCGATGCCGATGACCGCGATGCTGATCACGACTCCAAGCTTATGCAGGACTTGCTTCTGGCGCAGAAACGTCGTCGCCCTGCGTATGGCTTCCAGCATCTAGACCTCGAACAACGCTTCAGCGGCCAGGGTGGCCGGCGGACAGGCGGACGCGCAGGCATTCAACGAACCCTCGCCGCCGGCGCCGGAATCGCGCATGCCCCCTGCCCCTCCACTAGCGCGTTTTCGGCCGAAGTGGAATTCGCCAATTCGAACAAAAACACGTGCCTTCAGTATTTTAGGCAGGGTTGCAGCTCCCAGTGCAGGGTTTGGCGCTTTCGTCGGCAAGGCTTGGCGCGAATCTCCAGGCGATCCTGCGCAGGGGCCATGAAGTTTTGATGATTTCGGCCGCACAATGTTCCGTCACGCCTTAAGCCAACGTCAATCTATGGAGCCGGCCTGCCTGTTGAAAGAGGGGTGACTGGAGCGGCCAGGTCCCGGTTTTCCAATGCGCCGAAAGGCCGCGGCGGAGCACACCCCGTCCCGCGCGTGAGGGTGCATAGCAACATCACACAGCGGCTGGCGGCGCGGTACGCGAGACCACCCGATCGCGCAGCCACGCTCCGATCGTGCCGCCGACGAGATAGCAGGCGAACATGATCAGGCCGAGGTCGAGCCAGTAGCCGAAGCGACCGGGGACCACATGGGTGAGAGAGGCCGCGACCAGGGCGGCGGCAAGCACTGCGAGCCACCGCGCAATCACCTTCGAGGTGCCGTTGCCGCGCTGGACCACCGAGATCCAGCCCATGCAGAAGCCCAGCAGCAGCGAGCCGATCAGCCAGCCCAGATGGAACGAGACGAGATAAGGCATCGTCACCTCACCAGAAATTCGATGCGGCGGTTCTGCGCCTTGCCCTCATCGGTGTCGTTGCCGGCGACGGGCTGCGTGCTGCCATGGCCGACCGCGGTGAAGCGGCTGGCAGGAAGGCCCGCCTTGACCAGATAGTCGATCACCGCCTGCGCGCGCTTTTCCGAAAGGGCCTGGTTGAAGGCATCCTCGCCATCGGCGTCGGTATGTCCGACGACCTCGATATTGGTGGTGGGGCAGCGCAGCGCAGTCTCGATGAGGCGATCGAGAATGCCGGCCGAGTCAGGATCGATGTCCGCGCGCCTGTTCGCGAAGCGGATCTTGCCCTTGGTCAGAAGCTCCGAGAACAATTGCTGGCACACGGTGCCGTCGACCGGGCCTGCGGCGGGCTTCACCGTGATCTCCGGCTTGTACTGCCAGTTCTTCGGGAAGTCCTTGCCGAGGCCTGCGCGCATCTCGTTGGCGGCGCCCTCGTAGAGCGCATCGCCCGAGAGCTTCACCTCGCGGTCGGAGACGACCAGCGTGCCGGTCGACAGCCGCGACAGCGCGCCGAGCGCGGCGATAACAGCCGTGCTGAAGGAGCCGGGGGCGCCGATACTGGCCTTGAGATTGTCGACGACCTTTTCGGTGAAGAACTTTCGCGAGGCGCTGGTGCCGATCGCGGCGTGGACGTTGTTGTCCGGAACATAGCCGGTCAGCGTCACCGTCGCAGCCACCGGATCCTTGTAGGCCTGGAAGATGTAGGGCGGCGCCTTGATCTCGTTGGCCGCAATCGAAAAACCCTCGGGCAGGTTCTTCAGCGCAGCCGCGATCGCCTCACGGCCGCCGAGCTCGCGCGCCATGCCCGACAGATTGACCTTGGTGTCGGTGATCGTGATCTTGCCGTCCTTCAGCTTGCCGATCTGATCCAGCAGCAGCATCGCGGCGGCTTCGAACCGAGGCGGCGCCCCGCGCGCCAGCCCCATCTGGTCGGCGACCTCGACGCCGCCGACTTCCTTGCGGGCCGCCTCGGTCAGCCGGGCCCTCATCGATGGCAGCGGCGCGGAGCCCGACAGCGTCACCCGCACCACGTCGCGCTCGGCATTCCACACGAAGGGCTTGGCCTCGGGAACGAGGCGGGTCCGGTCGTCGACCAGCCGCACGCCGGGCACGGTTTCGACCGCCATCACTGCGTCGCGGCGCCCCTCCTCGGAGAAGGCGTCCGCGGCCAGGCTGACGTCGCGGCCGTCGACCGCGATCCGGGTCTTGTCCAGAACGGTGTCCTTGAGCGCAGCCGAGCTGCGGGCCGACAGATCAGCCTCGACCGGTAAGGTATTATTCCAGGCCGCAAATCCCCACATGACGGCAAGGGGGATCAACCCCGGCCACCATTTGCTGGCCCACGAGAAAAGCTTCTGCATTCGACGACCCGACCTCTGGAAACGGAGACAAAACAAACCCTTGGCAGGCTGTCAAACCGGAAATGGCCCTGGTCCCAAGGCCCGGGTGGGACAATCGGAATAACTTTTTCTTCAAGGGTTCTTCCGTAAGTTGAGGCCGGAATGCCAAAGTCCCCCACCCGGTCATGAAACAACTGCGTAACAACGTCATCCGCGCCGGGCTGGGAGCACTCTATCTCAGCGGGGCGCACCACCTGTTGCGCCCGCTTTTGTCGGGCGTCGGCGCCATTTTCATGCTGCACCACGTGCGGCCGGCGCGCGAGGCTGCGTTCCAGCCGAACCGGCATCTCGAGGTCACCCCCGACTTCCTGCGCGCCACGCTGTGCCATTTGCGCTCGCGCGACATCGACATCGTCAGCATGGACGAGCTGCATGAGCGGCTGGTGCAGGGCCGGTTCGACCGTCGCTTCGCCGCCTTCACCCTCGACGACGGTTACCGCGACAATCTGGATTACGCGCTGCCGGTGCTGCGCGAATTTGACGCGCCGCTGGCAGTCTATGTCACGAGCGATTTTGCCGACGGCACCGGGCGATTGTGGTGGACGGCGCTGGAGGCCGTGATCGCCAAGGCCGAGCAGATCGACATTCAGATCGGCAATTCCGCCCTGCGGCTCGATGCGACCAGTGTCGCGGCGAAGCAGGCGGCATTCGACCGCCTGCACGACTGGCTGCGCGCGCTGCCGGGCGAGCACGATCTTGCGCGCGAGATCGGGGCGCTGTGCAGGACTCACGGCGTCGACATGGAAGCGCAGTGCCGCGGCCTCTGCCTGTCCTGGGCCGAGCTCAAGTCCTTTGCCGCCGATCCGCTGGTCACGATCGGCGCGCACAGCATCAGCCATTGCAATCTCGCCAAGCAGACGGAAGACATCGCCGCGCAGGAGATGGCCGCAAGCCGCGCGCGGATCGAGCAGGTGCTGGAGCGCCCCGTGCTGCACCTCGCCTATCCCTATGGCGACCGCGACGCCGCGGGCGCGCGCGAATTCGCCCTTGCCGCATCCGCCGGTTTCAAGACCGCGGTGACGACGCGGCCCGGCATGCTGTTCGCGGAGAACGCCGGCCACATGACCGCGCTGCCCCGCGTCTCGCTCAATGGCAATTATCAGGACGCGCGGATCCTGCCGGTGCTGACCTCGGGTGCCGCGACCGCGATGTGGAACGGCTTCCGCCGCATCGCGGCGGCGTAGGCCTCAATCTGCACTGGTCGAGGACAAGCGTGCCTTCCTTGACACCCCTCCCCGCTCCGCCCACAACCGGCGGCAACCAAGGGAGGGACGCATGTTCAACGATCTGTTCTCGCTCAAAGGCCGCATCGCGCTGGTAACCGGCGGCTCGCGCGGCATCGGAAAGATGATCGCGGCGGGATTTCTCAGCGCCGGCGCGGCAAAGGTCTACATCACCGCGCGCAAGGCCGGACCGTGCGAGGCCACCGCGAAGGAGCTCAGCGCGCAATATGACGGGGAATGCATCGCGCTGCCGATCGACATCTCGACCGTTGCCGGCGCCGAGCTGCTGGCCAGCGAGTTCGGGAAACGCGAGTCCCGGCTCGACATCCTCGTCAACAATGCGGGCGCGGCCTGGGGCGCGGAGTTCGACGAATTTCCGGAGAACGGCTGGGACAAGGTGATGAACCTCAACGTCAAGGCGCCGTTCTTCCTGACCAAGGCGTTGGCGCCGACGCTGCGCACGTCAGCGAGCGCGGAACGGCCGGCGAAGGTGATCAACATCGCCTCGATCGACGGCATCTTCGTCAATCCCGGCGAGACCTATTCCTATGCCGCGAGCAAGGCCGGGCTGATTCATCTGACGCGGCGCATGGCGGTGAAGCTGATCCCGGACCACATCGTGGTCACCGCAATCGCGCCGGGCCCGTTCAAGTCAGACATGAACCGCGCCGCGCGCGACCACGCCGACGAGGTCGCAACGCGCGTCCCCGTGGGCCGCATCGGCACCGACGAGGACATGGCGGGCGCTGCGATCTACCTCGCCTCCCGCGCCGGCGATTACGTGGTGGGAGCGACCATCGCGGTGGATGGCGGCATCGTCTATGCGAACCCCGGGATCAAGGGCAGCGGGTGGGACAGCTGAATGCGCGAGTAGTGAGGTAGCGAATGGCGAATAGCATCTGTCGCACTATTCGCCACTCGCCATTCGACTATCTTACGACTCGATCTTCACGTACTCGAAATCGCCGGGCTTGTTGTCGATGCCGACCTTGGGCGGCGAGATCCAGGAGGCGAACTGGCCGATCTCGGTGACGGGCTGCATCAGAGAGGTGATGAAGTCGCCGTCGCTGGCCGACGGCAGCCATTCGTCCTTGCGCTTGGCCCAGGTGGCATCGTCGATCAAAATGCCGTCGGGCGTCGCGTGCACGTCCTTGAACTCGCCGATGTGGCGGTGGAAGGCGACATTGGGCAGCGTCAGCTTGAAGTCGTAGCCGGCGGTCGAGATCACCTTGTTCCAGCGCAGCATGCCCTTGACGCAATCCTGGCTGTAATCGTCGCGCAGGCGCATGTTGAGCGCGGTCAACGCCGGCTCGTCGACCAGCTTGACCTCGCCGTTGATCAACTTGAGCACCGGATAGGTCGAATTCTTGAGCTGGTGATCGTCGTCGATCTGGGTCTCGTGATAGCGGCCCTTGATGCCGGCGTTGAAGGCGTTGGCCGCGTTGGTCGAGACTTCCGAGCCGAACAGGTCGAGCGAGAGCGTGTAGTGCAGGTTCAGCTTCTTCTGGATGGTCGGAAGATCGATCACGCCGAGCGCGCGGACTTTCGCGATGTCGGTGGGGTCGGTGATGCCGGCCGCCTTCATCGCATCGCAGGTGCGCTGCACGACGCGGGTGATGCCGGTCTCGCCGACGAACATGTGGTGCGCTTCCTCCGTCAGCATGAAGCGGCAGGTGCGCGACAAGGGATCGAAGCCGGACTGCGCCAGTGAGTGCAGCTGCATCTTGCCGTCGCGGTCGGTGAAATAGGTGAACATGAAGAAGGACAGCCAGTCCGGCGTCGCTTCGTTGAACGCGCCCAGCATGCGCGGCGCGTCGGCATCGCCGGAGCGACGGCGCAGCAAATCATCGGCTTCTTCACGTCCGTCGCGCCCGAAATATTTCTGGAGCAGGTAGACCATCGCCCAGAGGTGACGGCCTTCCTCGACGTTGACCTGGAACAGATTGCGCATGTCGTACAGCGAGGGCGCGGTCTTGCCGAGATGGCGCTGCTGCTCGACCGAGGCCGGCTCGGTGTCGCCCTGGATCACGATCAGGCGGCGCAGCATGGCGCGGTGCTCGCCCGGCACTTCCTGCCAGGCCGGCTCGCCATAATGCTCGCCGAACGGCACGACGCGGTTCTCTTCCTGCGGCGCAAGCAGGATGCCCCAGCGATATTCGGGCATGCGGACGTAGTCGAACTTGGCCCAGCCGCGCGGATCGACGGAGTAGGCGGTGCGCAAATAGACCAGCGATTCCTGGAACCCTTCCGGCCCCATGTCGCTCCACCAGTCCATGTAGCCGGGGTGCCAGCCTTCCAGCGCTTTGAGCACTTGGCGGTCTTCGGCGAGATTGACGTTGTTCGGAATCTTGGTCGAGTAGTCGACGTTCATGATGTTCATGTTCATGTGGACCTCCCGTGGGGGACTTACTCGTTTGAAGGGCGCGAAGGGCGAATGGCGAGTAGCGAATGGAATTCCCCTATTCGCTATTCGCCACTCCCTATTCGCTAGACTCGCGTCATATCGAATTTCGGTTTCTGGCCGCTGCCGTAGCGGCGCAGCGCGCCTTCCTCGCCGACGGCGTTCGGGCGCTGGAATATCCAGTTCTGCCACGCCGTAAGGCGCGCAAAGATCTTCGATTCCATCGTCTCGGGGCCGACGAAGCGCAGGCTCGCTTCCATGCCGGTGAGGCTGTCGGGCGAGAAGCTGGCGCGCTCCTCGAGGAAGACGCGGACCTCGTCGTCCCAGTCGATGTCGTCGAGCGCGAAGGTGACGAGGCCGAGCTCTTCGGCCTGCTCGGCGTCGAGGCTGGTGCCGAGCGTTGCTTCCGCGCGCTCCAGGTCGGACGGATCGGCCTGGAAGCGCGACTGCAGCCGCGTCAGGCCGTGGCTCATCGGATACGGGCCGAAGTTCATGGCAGACAACTCGATCGACGGCGGCGGGCGGTTATCGCCCTGGCGCGTGCCGATCAGCATGTAGGAGCGGTCGGCGGCGAAGACGAGCTCGGCGAGCGTGCCGGCAAAGCAGGAGCCGGGCTCGACCAGCGTCACCAGCGTGCGCGAGGTGACGTCGACGCGCTTGAGCACGCGCTTCCAGTAATGCCTGATCTCGTTGACCAGCCAGTGCGCCTTGTTGGCTTCGAGGAAAGCATCGCTGGCGAGCACATGGGCGCGATCGCCATGGCTCTTGAACACCAGCATCGCGATCTCGAGCTCGTTGATGCGCAAGTGGAGAATGGCGTCGTCGAGCTCGCGCGCCACTTGCAGCGGCCAGAACGCGGCGCCTTGCGCCATCATGCCGTCGATGTCGGCGGGCGGCGCGGTCTCCGGCGCCTTGATCGAGATGGTGGCGATGCGGGCGGTGCGATCGATGTCGACGGTGACGAAGCCGTAGCGGATGCTGTTTTCGTCGATCAGGCGCCTGAGCGGCGTCAGCGCGATGCCCTTGCCGCTGCCCTTGCGCGTCGAGGCCGCCGCAAACTCCTTGGCGCGCTCGGCGATCTTGGCCTCGAGCTTGGAGTTCGGTGCGATCTCGTCGACGAGGCGCCATTGCACGGCGCGCTTGCCCTTCACGCCTTCCTCGATGGTGCAGAAGACATCGGCGTGATCGCGCCGCACCTTGCGCTTGTCGACCACCCGCGTGAGACCGCCGGTGCCCGGCAGCACCGCGAGCAGCGGCACTTCGGGCAGCGCGACGGCGGACGAACCGTCGTCGGCGAGGATGATGTGATCGGTCGCGAGCGCCAGCTCATAGCCGCCGCCGGCAGCGGAGCCGTTCACGACCGTGATGAAGCGCTGGCCGGAATTCTCCGACGAATCCTCCATGCCGTTGCGGGTCTCGTTGGTGAACTTGCAGAAGTTCACCTTGTGGGCATGGGTCGAGCCCGCGAGCATGCGGATGTTGGCGCCGGCGCAGAACACGCGGTTCTTGGCCGAGCGCAGCACCACGACCTTCACTTGCGGATGCTCGAAGCGCAGGCGCTGGATCGCATCGGCCAGCTCGATGTCGACGCCGAGATCGTAGGAATTGAGCTTGAGCTGGTAGCCCTCGAACAGTCCGCCGTTCTCGTCGACATCCATGGTCAAGGTCGCGACGTCGCCATCGACCGCGAGCTTCCAATGCTTGTAGCGGGACGGTTCGGTCTGGAAATCGATGAATGTCGCGCCGCCTGCGAGGCGCCGATCTTCCCCGGCCATGAGCCACCCTTAAGCTTGGTTATGCATTTGGAGCGTTAGATGCACAATAGTGCATCTTGTTAGGTTAGTCTAGCCCGAATCGCGGATTCACATGCACTTTGCTTCATCTCGGCGGGCATGGGCTTCATGCAGCCTGAAGCCCTGGATCGTCCCGCAAGGCGGCCTTTGCGAACTGCACGATGGCATCGAGGGTCGGCCCCGCGGCCTCGCGATGCGGGGAATGCGCCGCCCCAGCCATGATCTTCAGGTCGACCGGGCAGTAACATTCCTCCTGCGCGATCTCGGCCTGGCGCAGCGTGCCGTATTGATCATCTGTGCCCTGCACGATCATGACGGGCACGCGGATGTATGCGAGGTATTCGGAGATATCCCAATCGCGGAACTTTGGATCGAGCCAGGCGCCGTTCCAGCCGTGGAAGGCGTTGTCGACGTCCTTGTGCCAGCGCGCCAGCTTTGTCTTGAGGTCCGTGGTCTCGAACGTCGTCTTGATCGCGGCGATGGATTTGATCGAGATGTCCTCGACGATGAAATGTGGCGCGATCAGCACGAGGCCGCTCAGGCGATGATCCTGATGCGCCCCGGCATAGATGGTGGCGATCGAGGCACCGTCGGAATGGCCGAGCAGGAGGCCGCGCTTGAAGCCGATCATGTCGAGCAGCTTCGGCAGCACGTCCAGCGCCTCGCGATGCATGTAGTCGAGCGGCCGCGGCAGTGCGACCGGGCTGGACTGGCCGTAGCCTGCGCGCGAATAGGCGAAGATGCCCGCGCCCGTGGCCTGCTGCAGCTTCTCAGGGAAATCACCCCAGAGGCCGACGGAGCCGAGGCCTTCATGCAGCATGACGATCGTGGGCGCGTCGGGGACTAGCGGCGCGAGCCATCTGTATTCGAGGCTGGCGCCGTCGATGTTGAGGAAGCCGGTGGGGGTGAGATTGGTCATTTCTGCGCTCTTCTCTCTCGATCGTCATGCCCGGGCTTGACCGGGCATCCACGTCTTATGGCAATCGCGGTGGCACGTGGATGGCCGGGTCAAGCCCGGCCATGACGAACCATCGTGCCTAGTCGCCTAATGCGCGCCTTCCCGCAGCTTGAACCTTTGGATCTTTCCGGTCGCGGTCTTCGGCAGCGAGTCCACCACATCGATCCAGCGCGGATATTTCCAGGGGCCGATCTTCTGCTTGACGTGCTCCTTGAGCATCTCCTGCAAATCCGTCGTCTTGGCGCCGGGGCGCAGCACGACGAAGGCTTTCGGCTTTAGGAGTCCTTCTGGATCGGCCTCGGGCACGACGGCAGCTTCCAGCACGGCCGGATGCGTGATCAGCGCGCTTTCGACCTCGAACGGCGAGACCCAGATGCCGGAGACCTTGAACATGTCGTCGGCGCGGCCGCAGAAGGTATAGCGGCCCTCGGCGTCACGAATGTATTTGTCGCCGGTGCGGGTCCACGGCCCCTCGAAGGTGCGGCGGCTCTTGTGGCGCTGGTTCCAGTAGCCCTCGCCGGCCGAGGGCGCATCGACCAGGAGCTCGCCGACCTCGCCGTCGGCGACGTCCTGCCCGGCCTCGTTGACGAGCCGCACCGCATAGCCGGGCACCGGCTTGCCGGACGAGCCGTATTTGATGTCGCCGGGCGCGTTCGACAGAAAAATGTGCAACAGCTCGGTCGAGCCGACGCCGTCGAGAATGTCGACACCGAACCGTGCCTTCCAGCTGTGGCCGACGGATTCCGGCAGCGCCTCGCCGGCGGAGGTGCAGATGCGCAAAGCCTTGCCGCCGCGCTCGCTCTTCATGGTCTCGTCGTTGAGCATCGCGGCGAACAAGGTCGGCACGCCATAGAAGATCGAGGGATTGTAGCGATTCATCAGGTCGAACATGCGCGCCGGCGTCGGCCGCTCGCTGTTGAGGATCACGCTGGCGCCGACCGACATCGGGAAGGTCAGCGCATTGCCGAGGCCATAGGCGAAAAACAATTTCGCCGCGGAGAGACACACATCGCTCTCACGGATGCCGAGCACCTGCTTGGCATAGGTGTCGGCAGTGGCCTGCAAATTGGAATGCAAATGGCGCACGCCCTTCGGCATGCCCGTCGAGCCCGACGAGTACAGCCAGAACGCCGGCTCGTCCGGATGCGTCACGGCGGTGGTGAACTGATCGTTCTCGCCAGCGAGCTCTTCGGCAAGCTGCTTGTGGCCGTTCTGCTTGGCGCCGGAGACCACGACATGCTCGAGATCCGGCATGCGGCCGACAACGTCCTTGATGACGGGATAGAGCGGTTCGGACACGAACAGCACGCGCGCGCGGCAGTCGGCGAGGATGTAGGCGTATTGGTCCGCGGTCAGCAGCGTGTTGAGCGGCACCGGCACGATGCCGGCGCGGATCGCGCCCAGGAACACGATCGGGAAATCGATTGTATCCAGCATGATCATCGCCACGCGCTCCTCGCGGCGGACGCCGAGCCGGCGCAGCATGTTGGCCGCGCGCCGGGTCTGTTGCTGGAGCTCGCCATAGGTGAGCCGCGAGACGGTGTCGTCGAAGGCGAGCTTGCTGCCCCTGCCTTCGTCGACGTTACGGTCGAGCAGCCAGGTCACCGCGTTATAGGATCCCTCGCTCACGGACATCTCCCCGGAATTTAGAATTATAATTCATAGAAAGACACCACGGCGGCTTGCTGTCAATGCCAGCAGGCACTATGTTTCATTAAAACGCGCCGCAGGACCCCTGTAAAGAAGACTCATGACCGAAAGTCCCGACGCCGAATCCCGCTTCCTCGAACAACTCGGCCAGCGTGTGCGCACCATGCGCGCGCTGCGCGGCATGTCGCGCAAAGTGCTCGCCAAGGTGTCGGGGATCTCGGAGCGCTACATCGCGCAGCTCGAGAGCGGCAAGGGCAATGTCTCGATCGTGCTGCTGCGCCGCGTCTCCGACGCGATGGGCGCCCATCTCGAAGATTTGCTGCCCAGCGCCGATCCGACGCCGGACTGGCAGATGTTTCGCGACCTCCTGCGCAAGGCGACGCCCGCGCAGATTGCTCAGGCCAAGGATCTGCTCTCCGGCGGCAGCGCAAGCGCGCCCCGACGCGCGCCGTTCTGCGGGATCGCGCTGATCGGCCTTCGCGGCGCGGGCAAGTCCACACTTGGGCGGATGCTGGCGAAGAAGATCGGCTGGAGTTTCGTCGAACTCAACAAGGAGGTCGAGCAGCAGAACGGGCTCTCGGTCGCCGAGATCATCGCGCTGTACGGCCAGGAAGGCTTTCGACGCATGGAGCAGGCGGCACTGCAACAGCTGCTCGCGCGCAACGAGCTGATGGTGCTGGCAACCGGCGGCGGCATCGTCTCCGAGCCCCTGACCTTCGATCAGGTCCTCTCCTCGTTCTACACGATCTGGCTGAAGGCCGAGCCCGAGGAGCACATGGCGCGCGTGCGTCGCCAGGGCGATCTACGCCCGATGGCTGATGATCGCTCGGCGATGACGGAGCTGCGCAACATCCTGCTCAGCCGCGAGCCGTTGTATTCGCGCGCGACCGCGGTGGTGGATACCGCCGGCCTCTCCGTCGATGCCGCCGCCGCACGCCTGATCGATGCGGTGCGGCCGGTGCTGCAGAACGAAGCCCGCAGCTTCGGCCTGCGCAGCGTGGCGCTGTAGCGATGACGTCCACCGACGTCGCCACCTCCATGTTCGAGCGGATCGGCGGCAGCGCCACGATCGACGCCCTCGTCGACCGCTTCTACGACCGCATGGACACGCTGCCGGAGGCGAAGATCATCCGCGCCATGCATGCGGACGACCTTGGCCTGATCAGGGACGTGCTGAAGCGCTATCTCACCGAATGGACCGGTGGCCCGCGGCTCTATACACCCGAGAAAGGTCATCCGCGGCTGCGCCAGCGCCATTTCGGCTTCGCCATTGGGGACGCCGAGCGCGACGCCTGGATGCTCTGCATGCGCGGCGCGCTGGAGGAGACGATCACCGACGCCGCCGCGCGCCAGGATCTCGACAAGGCGATAGCGGGCCTGGCCGACTGGATGCGCAACCGGCCGTGACGGGGCGGCAGCGCTTCGGCGCAATTCGACGGCCACGCACCGGGTCATTTGAGTTCCGCTGCGATCGCCTGCTAAGCTCCAGGCATGACCGACATGCTCTGCGACACCATACGCATGGAGCGCGAAGTGACGGAGCGTTAGCGCGTGATGGACGCACCTCCCGATGTCATCCGTCGACCGCCCTCGCCGCGTCTTGCGCGGCTGATCTCCAGCATTTCCTTCTACCGCGAGCGCGGGATCGGCTTGGCCGCCTTCCGCCACGCCGCGCCGCTTGCACTGCCTCTGCTGGTGAATTTGGGAACGCCCTTCCGCATTGCGCTCGGACACCGACCGGACACCGCCGATGCGCGGCCGAGTTTCGCAGCGGGTCTGTTTCCTGGGCCGGTCGTGATCGAATCCGACGGGCGCGCCGAATGCGTTCAGGTCGATTTCACGCCGCTCGGGGCGTATCGCTTCTTCGGAGGCGCCGTGCCCGATCTGACCGCGCGGATCGTCGGGCTCGACGACATTCTGGGACGGCACGGCAGGGAGCTCCGCGCCAGGGTGGCCGAGGCGGCCGGCTGGCAGCGACGATTCGAGATCGTCGAAGACTTCGTGCTTCGCCGCGCCGTACACGAGCCCTCGCCTGAGGTCGCCTTCGCGCTGGAGACGCTGTGGCGAGGCGCGGGCGCGGTCAGGATCGCCGACATTGCCTCCGACATCGGCTGGAGCCGCAAGCATCTCACACGCCGCTTCCACCGCGAGATCGGCGCTCCGCCAAAGACGCTGGCCCAGATGCTGCGCTTTCATCGCGCTTGCGTCCTGGCCCGGACGGATGGCGCAGGCGGCTGGGCGGCCATTGCCGCGGACGCCGGCTATGCCGACCAGGCACATCTTGCTCGCGATTTCCGGATGTTCAGCGGAGAGACGCCGACCGGATGGGCCGCGCGGCTCGATGTCGTCGATTCACGCCTGATGCGGGACGGCGGGGGCTAGCGCCAAAACAGCGGCAAGACGGCGCGAGGCACGGTCAGGTCCCATTTGTTCAAGCCGGCCGCCATGATCCGAACTAGGGTCGGCTTCGCAACAAGCTTGCACCGAACCTGGAGAGTGTCATGAACCAGCCGAACGGCTACGAAGCGCCGCGCCTCTACCACACCATGCGCTGCAAGGATGCCGAGGCGATGATCGCCTGGCTGAAGGACGTTCTCGGCTTCACCGAACGGGTGGTGTACCGCAAGGAGGGCACGGTCGTTCACGCCGAGCTGGCGTTCGGATCGTCGATCCTCATGCTGGGCGCGCATCGCGACGACGCCTACGGCAAATTGGTTGGCGACATCGGCGGCCGGCGGACGGATGCCGTCTATCTGGCTGTCGATGATCCCGACGCGCTCTATGCGAAGGTGAAATCCGCTGGTGCAGAGATCGAGATGGAGCCCTACACGACCGATTATGGCAGCCGCGATTTCGCCGCACGCGATCCGGAGGGCGGGCTCTGGAGCTTCGGGACCTATTGGCCCAAGGTCGGCGAGCCGCCGCTCGCGGGATAGCGGGCGCTCGCGTCAAATACTGCTCCGCGGCCGAACCGTCTTGCTCGCTAGACCGACCAGTAATGCGGATGCGGGTAGGGCCGCGAGCGGTCGCCCCAGTCGAACGCGTCGCCATCGAACTCGCACGGGCCGCTGCTGAGTTCGTCCAGCGTCTGCTCGGTCTGGAACGCCTGCCGTGCTGGATCGTATTTCAGCGCGCTCCACTGCAGCGGATAATGGTGACGCGTACCGAGCAGCCCGCCGGTCTTGATCACGGCATAGGCAACCGTTCCGCTCATCTTGTCGAGCATCAACCGCTCGATCGTGCCGAGCTTCGTGCCGTCGCGTCCGTAGACGGCGACGTGCTCCACGCGATCACTGGGAACCATGGTGTGGTTCATGGTGTCCTCCCTGTTCTCGTCTGTTCACGATATTATAGCACCGGTTTCGCGGCGGCGGGAGCAGCTACAACTGCTGTAAGCGGCCCGCCCCGGCCACCAGAGCGTCACTTCAGCCGAATCGTGTCGACGCGACGGCACTGGACGCAATGATAAACGTGCTCCGCAGGCAGCGTGACTATTCCAGGTAGTGTCGCCAGGAACTTCATTGGCCGCCTGCATTTTGAGCAGATGAGGATCGGCGGATCGTCTTGGCGATCGGAACTCATACAATAACCGGGGCTGAGGCGCCCGCACGTTACTGCCGCGCTGCGGGCGCTTCATCCCGGGAGAACTACCGGCCTTGATCGGAATCCGATCGGCCCCGCTCGGCGCGCTGCTTCACGCCCGCGTGAGGCGACTTCTTCCGGACTGTTGCGACGACATCGCGCCGCCCCCGGACGAAGCCATTTTCCTCACCCGGCGAAAAACGCCGGAAAGGCAGGCGGTCTAGAATTGTCTGCATTGATCAACAACGGAGTTCGGTCATGTGGGGTCAACTTTTCAGCCTGATCTATCGCCTGTCCTGCCGGACCACCCTGATCGAGATCGGCACGCACCGCCTCGCGCGTTAGGTCCATGAAGCCCAAGGGAATTGGGTAAGATCGATTGACCAGATGACGGGGATTGCCATGCGCAAGCTGATCCTGATCGCCGCGATGTCGCTGCTCGCAAGCCAGGCCCATGCCGGAGGCTCGCGGAGCCTTAGTCTGGCGGCCAGCAATGCAAGCCAGCAGGCGGAACAGCCGGCCACTGCGACGCCAGTTCCAGCGCAGACGCCTCAAGCCCCGCCAACAACGAATGGGCCGACGGCGACCGCACCGGCTGCGTCGACGGCGCCTGCATCGGCAATTCCGGCCGCCACAACGTCGGCCCGGTCCGCAACGGCGTCGAGGGCCGAAACTGCCAAGCCGAAGCGCCGGCAGCCGTCCACCGAGGCGCGCGTGATCCGCGAGCTGCATCGGCACGGAATTTATTGGTGAGAGCTCACGTTATCTCTTCCGTCATTGCGAGCGCAGCGAAGCAATCCAGGATCTTTCCGCAGCGGCAGTCTGGATTGCTTTGCTGTGCTCGCAACGACGACGCGGCTGGAGCTGGGCTCAAATTCCCAGATATTTGTGCTGCAGGTCCGGCGCGGCCATCAGCTCGTCGGAGGTGCCGCTCCACACCGTCTTGCCGCGCTCGATGATGTAGTGGCGATCGCAGATGCGGGCGAGATGGTCGACGTTCTTGTCGACGACCAGGATCGACTGTCCGCGGCTCTTGAGTAGCGACAGGCAATTCCAGATCTCCTGCCGGATCAGCGGCGCGAGGCCTTCGGTCGCCTCGTCCAGGATCAGGAGCTTTGGATTCGTCATCAGCGCGCGGCCGATCGCGAGCATCTGCTGCTCGCCACCGGAAAGCTGGTTGCCCATGTTGGACGCGCGTTCGGCGAGGCGCGGAAACATCACGTAGATCGCGGCGAGCGTCCAGGGATTATCGCTGTTGAAGCGATCCGCCGCGGCCGCGACCAGGTTTTCGCGCACGGTGAGGTTCGGAAAGATCTGCCGGCCCTCGGGCACGAGACCAACACCGAGTTTCGCAATCCGGTAGGACGGAAGCTGCCGCACCTCCGCGCCCGCGAAGCGAATGGTGCCCGCGCGCGCCGGCGTCAGGCCCATGATGGAGCGGATGGTGGTGGTCTTGCCCATGCCGTTGCGGCCCATCAGCGAGACCATCTCGCCCGGCTTGATCGACAGCGACAGGCCGAACAGCACCTGGGACAGGCCGTAGCAGGTCTCGATGCCGTCGACCTCGAGCAGTGTGTCAGCCATGATGCGTCACCACATGCTGATCGCCGAGATAGGCGCGCTTGACGTCCTCATTGGCCCGGATCGCGGCCGGGTCGCCGGAGGCGATGACGCGGCCATAGACCAGCACCGTGATGCGGTCGGCCAGCGCGAACACCGCCGGCATGTCGTGCTCGACCAGCACGATCGAGACCTCTTTCCGCAGCTCCTGGAGCAGCTTCACCATGCGCTGGGATTCGGTCACGCCGAGGCCGGCCATCGGCTCGTCGAGCAGCAACAGCTTCGGCTTGCTGGCGAGCGCGACCGCGAGCTCCAGCTCGCGGCGTTCGCCATGGCTGAGCCTGGAGACCACGACGTCGGCGCGATGGCCGAGGCCGACGCGATCGAGCGCCGCCTGCGCGGCATCGCGCAGGCCCTTCTCTTTCCGCGCATTGGCGAAGAATCGGAACGAGGTGCCGGCATGCGCCTGCGCCGCCAGCGCGACATTGTCCGCGGCGGTGAAATCGAGCAGCAGCGAGGTGATCTGGAACGAACGCGCCAGGCCCAACGCGCAGCGGCGATAGGCTGGCAGATAGGTGATGTCGCGCCCCGCCAGCGAGACGCTGCCGGAATGCGGTTCGAGATGCCCGGTGAGCTGGCTAATCAGCGTGGTCTTGCCGGCGCCGTTCGGGCCGATGATGGCGTGCAGCTCGCCGGATGCGACGTCGAGCGAGACGTTGTCGGTGGCGACGATGCCGCCGAAGCGGCGCACCAGCTTTTCGACGCGGAGCAAGGGTTCAGCCACGGCCAGCCCTCCCGAGTGCGCCCATGATGCCGCCGCGGCCGAACAGGACGATGAGCAGCAGCAGCGGGCCCAGGATCAGCGCCCAATATTCGGTGATCTGCGACAGCAGTTCTTCCAGCAGCAGGAACACCACCGCACCCATGACCGGGCCGAACAGCGTGCCCATGCCGCCCAGGATCACCATCACCATGAGGTCGCCGGAACGGGTCCAGTACATCACGGCCGGGCTTACGAAATCGGTGTTGTTGGCGAGCAGCGCGCCGGCAAGGCCGCACATCGTGCCTGATATGACGAAGCAGACCAGTTGGTAGCGCTTGGCCGGGAAGCCGATGGCCTGCATGCGCTGCTCGTTGGAACGCAGGCCCTGCACGACAAGACCGAAGCGCGAGTTGACGATGCGCCATATCAGGAGCATGACGCCGAAAAGGCAGGCGAGGCAGAGATAATAGAACTGCGTGCGGTTGCCGAGATCGATCAGACCCGAGAAGTCGCTGCGCGTGTAGATGGTCAGGCCGTCGTCGCCGCCGTAACGGGCCAGGCCCGAGGCGACATAGTAGGCCATCTGGGCGAAGGCCAGCGTGATCATGATGAAGTAGACGCCACGGGTGCGCAGCGACAGCGCGCCGATCACCAGCGCATAGATCGCCGACGCCGCAATCGCGACCGGAAACTGGATGAAGCCGGACCCAACGCCTTCCTGCGCGAGCATGCCGACGGCATAGCCGCCGATGCCGAGATACGCGGCATGGCCAAAGCTCATCAGGCCCGCAAATCCCATGATGAGGTTGAGGCTCGCAGCCGCCAGCGCCAGGATGATGATGCGGGTGAACAGCGTCAGGATGAAGACGTTGCCGGTCAGCTGCGAATAGAGCGGCAGCAGCACGAGGCCCGCCAGCATCAGGGCCGTGACGGCCTTGCTCACGCTCAAACCCTTCATCGACGATTGGCCGGAAACAGCCCCTCCGGCCGCACCACCAGCACGATCGCCATCAGCAGATAGATCAGCATGGAGGACAGCGCGGGCGCGGCGGTGGATGCGGCGGCGCCGCTCAGCACCTGGCGGAGCAGGTTCGGAAGGAAGGCGCGGCCGAGCGTGTCGATCATGCCGACGAAGATCGCAGCGAGGAAAGCGCCGCGGATCGAGCCGATGCCGCCGATCACGATGATGACGAAAGCGAGGATCAGGATGTTCTCGCCCATGCCGATCTGCACGGTCAGGATCGGCGCCTGCATCAGCCCGGCAAGGCCGGCGAGTGCGGCGCCCAGGCCGAACACCAGCGTGTAGAGCAGCTTGATGTTGATGCCGAGTGCGCCGATCATCTCGCGGTTGGAGGCGCCGGCGCGGATCAGCATGCCGATGCGGGTGCGCATCACGCCGAGATAGAGCAGCAGCGCGACCAGCAGCGCTACCCCAATGATGGCGAGGCGATAGGCGGGATAGTGAATGCCGGGCAGGATCGGCACCGGCACGGTGAGCCAGGCCGGCAGCGGCAGCGCCAGGCCCGCCGGGCCCCAGATCAGCCGCACGGCTTCGTTGAAGAACAGGATCAGGCCGAAGGTCGCGAGCACGTGGTCGAGATGGTCGCGGCCATAGAGATGCCGCAGCGCGCTCACCTCCAGCACGATGCCGAGCACGAGCGTCGCGCCCAACGCCATCAGCGCGCCGAGCAGGAAGCTGCCGGTCCACGCCGCGAAGGTGGCGGCGAAATAGGCGCCCATCATATAGAGCGAGCCGTGCGCGAGGTTGACGAGATCCATGATCCCGAACACCAGCGTCAGGCCCGCGGCGAGCAGGAACAGCAGCAGACCGAACTGCAACCCATTCAAGAATTGTTCGACGACGAGCAGCATCAGGACTCTTTCAGGCGCATACAGACGCGCGCCGATGTTCGAACACAGTCGCCATCAGTGAAAGAGCTCCCCCTGCCTCTTCAAGGCCGAAAAATGGGTAATGGCAGTATCGTTCCGAGGCAAGAGCGATTCGACATCAAACATGCACTTTGTTGCATCTCGGCACGTGCGGCCGGGACGCGCCCCGCAATGCAAAAAAGCTGCCGCACGGCATGAGGCAACCTGCCGCAGCGAAACGGCATCACCCTCTCACCGGCTGGCGGTGAGAGGGTACGATCGTCGTAAAATCGAGCAGGGCTGCGTCTAGTGCGACGTCATCTGCCGGGGGAGCTCGTCCGGCTCGGCGAGAACGCTGTTGGCCGTCGACGCCTCCAGGGCCGCCATCCGAAACAGATAAGCGAGCGTCGTCAATCCGGTGTCCTCCGCCATTTGCGCCAGTTCGAGCGCCATGTCGGACATGTAGCCGAGATCCTCGTCTTTCATTTGCGCCATGATCTGGCTGTCCCGCATCACGTTCGACATCTCAGGCGCTCTTTCGTTGCGCGGCAACATGACCGCAGAGGTTGGCACGGGCGATGGCATCGAGACGAGGGCCGTCCTGCTGCACGACCGAAGCCGTGCCGATCCGATGATGCAGGGCATCGAGCGTCTCCCGACGAATGTCGATGGTCGCCGCCATGGTCCATGCGTTCTCGACCAGAGCCGGTAGGCCGAGCGGCGTCACGACGAAGCCGGCTTCGTGGAAGCGCGGCAGCCACCAGGTCTCCATGATCGCGCTGACCTGCGCGATTCCCTGGTCGAGGCAGAACTCCTGCACCGCAGCCATCAGTTGCAGGTTGAGCGCGCCGTCGCGGCGATCGCGCACGACGAAGTAGCGCGACCATTCCCACACTAGCGGATCGGCGGGCCAGCCGCGAACCGCCGCCAGATGCGGAAACACCTCACTCATCATCGAGGGCTTGGTGGTCGGATAGAGCCGATGACCGCCCACGACGCGGCGGCCTTCCAGCGCCAGCAGGTAGACGGTGTCCTCGTCGTCGTAGGAATCGATCTCACGGCCATCCGGCCTGCGCAGCGTCTCCCAGCGCCGCTCCTCGACGAAGATGTCGTGACGCAGCCGGAAATGCTGCTCGATTATGTCTTCATAAAGGTGACGATTTACCGCGGAAACTGCGTGAATCATGAAAACCCCCATTCATCCTCAATGGGGGGAGATTCTGCGAAAAGACGCAGCTTCGGTATTGGGAAATTTCCCAGTAAGGCGGCTTAAGGATTGATGATCTTGTTCCGAATCGCCAGCGCGACCGCATGCGTACGGTTGACCGCGCCGAGCTTGCGCGCAGCAGTTGCAAGATGCTCTTCGGCGGTGCGCTGGGTGATGTGCAGGATCTCGCCGATTTCCCAGGCCGACTTCCCCTGCGAAGCCCAGGCGATCACCTCGCGTTCGCGCGGCGTGAGGCGCGTCGACGGATGCGGCATCGGCTCGAGCAGACGGCGAATGTGGTCGAAGCCATACATCGCCATCAGATGCAGCGCCGGCTTGCTGCGGGCATTGAGGTCGAGATGGACACCGCCGAGCGAGACCGCCGCCTCGTAGCCGGTGAGGCCGTGGATCGGCACGATGAAGCCGCGCGACATGCGGAACTCGCTGGCACGGTTCATCACCTCGGCCGCATTCGGCTCGAGTTCCGCATCATAGGGCGCTTCCGACCACTCGAAGGGATTGACCGACTGCCGGCACAACCGCACCACGGGATCGAAACGATCGTAGTTTTTCTCGGTGTAGAGGCTGAACCATCCCGCAGGCCAGCGTTTGGCGAGCACCATCTGCGCAAACTGCTGATCGGGATTGGGCAACCCCGTCACGATGATGGTTTCGAAGCCGAAGCGACCGAACGCCGCTTCGAGCGCGTTCATGGCCTCTGGTACCTTGCGGTAGGTCTGCAGGCCTTCGATGAAGTCGAGCGCCTCCCGGCCATAGTCTACGGCGGACATCGTACGTTTCCTGACCCTCGCGCTTCCGTATAGCACGTATTCACAGACCGCCTCAATTCGCTGTGGCCGTAGTTTCCCGGTGCTCATGCGCTCTGAGGATTTAACTACTTGTGGCAGAATTGACGCCACGATACACCTGAGAACATCCGAAGCGGGAAGCCAACGATGGAAGACGAGGACATCGCCCTCAACAGCGTGCTCGGCCTGGAATTGAACCGCGTGTTTTTTGCCGTCCGCGAAACGGCGAACAAGCAGAAGATCATCGAGTTTGCGCGCGAGGTGCTGCAGAGCGAGCGCGCGGAGCTGGCCGAGAGCGTGTCGCCGGAAGGGCCGGCGAGCTAGAGCGCCGTTGCAACAGCCGAAGCAACAGATCGCGCCACGAGAGCGCCTCTCCATCTGACCGCGCGGGTTTTATTCGAAGCATCTGACCGGGAAGTTACTCCGCCATCAACAGCCACGAGCTAGCTGCGCCCTTACCCTGCCCTGGAGGGGGGGCGGCACGCGGTCGAGCGAAGCGAGATTGCGTGACGGGGTGGGGTGATCTCTCCACTCGGCACCGCTTCAATGGATAGACTGTGACCCCACCCCGCTCGCGCTGCGCGCGATCGACCCTCCCCCTCCAGGGGAGGGTAGTCGCCGCGACCTTCCCTCTATCCTCCAGCTAGATTGTCACAAGCGAACTGATGGATTCCATGACATCTATGGACGCATGTCTTGGGATGCTCCCTCGCCAACCATTACTGGTGGATGCTTTAACCCATCTAAGGGACGCTTTCTGCATCCAACGCAGGATCGGGCCATCACTTTGCGTGAAGCGGCGATTCTTCAGTCGTTTCCGCGGAGATATCGGTTTCCTACTAAAGCAAGCAAAGAGTCAGTAGCCCTCATGATCGGCAATGCAGGTGTGCCCAGCTGCGAGATATCAGCTTGACGATGGCTATATTGCAACTTCTTATGGCGCGATCGCGGAGAGCATTGTGGGCATCCGATAGATGATGACGCTGCGCCAGGTCGAAGTGATCCGTGCCGTGATGGTGACGGGCACCATCGGCGGTGCGGCGAAGCTGCTCAACGTCTCGGCGCCGGGGATCAGCCGCCTCGTCAAATACACCGAGCGCTCGCTCGGCATCCGCTTCTTCCAGCGCCAGAACGGCCGCTACTTCCCGACGCCGGAAGCGGAGAACATCTTCGAGCAGATCAACGGCGTCTACAAGAAGGTCGACGACCTCTCCGAGATCATCTCCAAGATCGGCCGCGGCGGCCTGTCGGAGCTGCGCATCGGCTCGGTGCCGAGCATCTCGCAGGTGATGGTGCCGCGTGCGATCGAGCGCGTCCGCCGCCGCTATCCCGATCTCGGCATCGACATCAACATCCTCAAGCTCGAGGAAGCCATCGACTACCTGATGCTCGGCCGCGGCGAATGCGTGGCGATGAGCTATCGGCTCGAGCATTCCGGGCTCGACTTCATGCCGCTCGCTTCGGGCGAGCTCTATTGCATCGTGCCGCCCGGCCACGAGCTCTCCGGCCGCAAGCAGGTCTCCGCCGCCGAGATCACGCGCTATCCGCTGATCGGCATCGATCCCAACGACCCCTACGGCCGGATCATGGCCGGGATCTTCGCGCGCCACCGGCTCGACTACAACATCACGATCCGCGCGCGCTTCGGCACCACCGTCTGCGCGCTGGTGAAGGCGGGGCTCGGCATCGCCATCATCGACCAGTTCACCGTCGCCCATGGCGGCTATCCCGGCATCGAGCTTCTGAAGATCGCCGAGCCGACGCGGTTCGACACCTACATCGCAGTCAAGCGCGGCACGCCGCTGTCGCTGCATGCGGAGTACTTCATCGAGGCCCTGCGCACCGAGATGCGCGCGGTCGAGCCGTCCCGCGGCAGTGGCAAGACCGCCCCTGCCCGCGGGCGGAAGAAATAACATGATGTTAGGTTTGCCAGATAAAAGGGTAATTGTGTTAGGCGGGGGAAAGGCTATCGTCGCAGCTGGAATTGCACGGATTTCCCCGCTAATGGCCGGGGCCGGACGCTCCCTTGAGACGATAGCGAACCATGTCGAAACGCGGATACGCCGCCAGCAAGAAGCTCCTCACCGGCCTGATCGGCGCCCCGATCGCGCATTCCGCCTCGCCCGCCATGCATGAGCGCGCCGCCGAAGCGCTCGGCCTGCGCGGCCATTACCAGCTTATCGAGGTCGCCGGCGCCGATGCGGCCGGGCTGCGCATGATGCTCGAGGGCGTCCGGCGGCTCGGCTTTGCCGGCGTCAATGTCACCTACCCCTACAAGGAAGCGGTGGTGCCGCTGCTCGACGCGCTGGCGCCGGGCGCAGCCAGCATGGGCGCGGTCAACACCGTCGTCGTCAGGGATGGCCGGCTGACGGGCCACAACACCGACACCACGGGTTTCGCGCGGGCGGTGACGCCATTGCTGGCGCCCTCCGGCAACGCCATCGCCCTGATCGGCGCCGGCGGCGTCGGCAAGGCCATCGCGTTTGCGCTGGCGAGCCAAGAGGTGGCTGACATCCGCATTTTCGACAGCGAGCCGGCGCGCGCCGAGAAGCTGGCCGCCATACTCGCCCCGCGCGGCGCCCGCGTCGCCGCCAGCGTCGAGGATGCGCTCGACGGTGCGACCGGTCTCGTCAACGGCACGCCGGTCGGCATGCTGCCGAACCGTGACACGCCGGTGCCGGCGGGACTGCTCAGGGCGGACCTATGGGTCGCCGACGCCGTCTATTCGCCGCTGATCACGCCGCTGCTGGCCGCAGCGCGAGAGAAAGGCGCGAAGATCATGACCGGCCGCGACCTCGCGATCTACCAGGCCGCCGACGCCTTCGAATTGTTCACAGGCCTTGCCCCATCCACCGAGATCATGGGAGAGGCTTTCGACGCCGTGATGGCAGCGCGCAGCGCCGCCTATCAGGCAGCTTGAGGCGAAGCGGCCGGATACAAGGCCGCTTGCAAGATTTGAAACGGGAGGAGAGGACGATGAAATCAACGCTAGTGGTGGGCGCATTGCTCACCGTCATGACCGCAACGGGCGCCTTTGCCCAGGCGATCAAGCTCGCCAACGTCGCGGAGCTCTCGGGCGGCGGTGCCACCGTCGGCACGAACTGGAAGAACGGCATCGACCTCGCGATCGAGGAGATCAACGCCAAGGGCGGCGTGCTCGGCCGCAAGCTCGAGGTCAGCCACGCCGACTCGCAGTCCAACCCCGGGGTGGCGCGCGCCCAGGTGCAGAAGGCGCTCGACGCCGAGCCCTATGTGCTGCTCGGGCCCGGTTATTCCGGCTCGGTGAAGGTGACCGCGCCGCTCGCGGCCGAAGCCGGCATCGCGCAGATCATGGGCGGCGAAGCCGCCGAGCTGACGCAGACAGGAAACAAGTTCCTGTTCCGCACCTCCTTCGGCCAGCAATCCTCAATGCCGAAGGTCGCAAAGTACATCCACGACGAGATGAAGGCGAAGACCGTTGCGGTGGTCTGGGTCAACAACGACTTCGGCCGCGGTGGCCGCGACGTCGTGGTCAAGGAGCTCGACCGGCTCGGATCCAAGGTCGTCGCCGATCTCTCCACCGAAGCGGGCCAGGCCGACTTCGCCGCCGACGTCGGCAAGATCAAGGCCGCCAATCCCGACGCCGTGTTCGTCTATCTGAACGAGGAAGAGAGCGCGCGCATCCTGAAAGAGCTGAAGCGCCAGGGCGTCACCGCGCCGCTGATGGGCGAGACCACGCTGATCGGCCAGAAGGTGATCGAGCTCGCGGGCGATGCCGCCAACGGCGCGCGCGGCCATGTCGGCCTCACCACCGACGCGCCGGTCGATCTGGTCAAGGCGTTCCGCGAGAAGTTCTCCAAGAAGTACAATTACGTCCCCGATCATAACGGCCTGAAGGGCTACCTCGCCGTCTACATGGTGAAGGCGACCACGGAAAAGATGGGCAAGGTCGACCCGAAGAAGTTCGCCGACACGCTGCACGGCCTCACCATCAAGGCCGCGGACGAGCCGGGCATTTTGATGGACGTCACCTTCAGCGACACCGGCGACATCGACCGCCAGAGCTTCCTGGTCGAGGTGGTCGAAGGCAAGCAGGTGGTGAAGCAGGTGCTGCCCAAGGTGAAGTGAAGCGTGGCCCTTCTCCCTCGCCCCGCTCTACGCGGGGAGAGATCTTTCGTCTCCCTCTCCCCGCCCCTTCGCGGGGAGAGGGCGGGGTGAGGGGCTGCTTCCGCGACGACGGTGACAATCGAGTACGCGGAGACAGCCCCTCACCCCAACTCTCTCCCCGTAAGTACGGGGAGAGGGAGAAGAAAGAGAGCGGGGAGAGGGAGAGGAAAGAGGGGAACATGTCCAACCTATTCGATCTACTGGTCGCGGGGCTCGCCACCGGCGCCATCTACGCGCTGGTCGCGGTCGGCTTCACGCTGCTGTGGCAGACCTCGCAAACTATCAATTTCGCGCAAGGCGAGTTCGTGATGCTGCCGGCGTTCCTGATGCTAGCCGCGATGCATGTGGGCGCGCCGTTCTGGCTCGCGATCATCGTCGGCATCCTGCTCTCGCTGATCCTGCTCGGGCTCGCCTTCAAGATGCTGCTGGTGGACCCGATGATGCGTCACGGTGTGCTACCGCTGGCGATCGCGACCATGGCGCTCGCGATCGGCATCAAGGAATCGGTCAAGCAGTTCTACAGCGCGGAGGCTTCGCCCTTCCCCTCGATCGTGCCGACCGGCGACATCTCCATCCTCGCCCATGCTGTGTCGCTGCAGAGCATCGGCGTGCTCACTGTTGCCATCCTCGCCGTTCTCGGCCTGACCACGCTGCTGAGCCGTACCTCGCTCGGCCACCAGATGCAGGCGGCGGCGCAGAACCCGACGGTGGCCCGCATCATCGGCGTCCCGGTCGAGCGCATGATCCTGCTGACCTTCCTGATCAACGCCTTCCTGGTGGCGCTGGCCTCGCTGCTGATCACACCGATCTACCTCGCAAAATTCTCGTCCGGCGAGGTGCTGGGCCAGGCCGCCTTCATCGCCGCGATCGTCGGCGGCTTCAACCAGGTGCGCGGCGCCATCGCCGGCGGCCTGCTGATCGGCGTACTCGACAATCTCGCGGCGGCCTATGTGTCGACGCAGTATCGCGCCGCCGTGCCGATGATGTTCCTGATCGCCGTCATCCTGTTCCGGCCGCAGGGTTTGCTCGGCCGTGCCGAGGAGCGCACCGTATGAGCGGCATCGCCAAACCCCTGAAGATCGCGCTCGGCCTTGCCATCATCGCCGCGCTGATCATCGTCCCCATGAACTTCAACCGCTACGGCCTGTTCATCCTGAGCCAATGGGCGGTGATGAGCATCGCCGCCATGGGGCTCAATCTCACGCTCGGCTATGCCGGCCAGGTCTCGCTGGCGCAAGGCGCCTTCGTCGGCATCGGCGCCTATGCGGCCGCGATCATGACCACGCATGGCTGGCCGCTGCCGGCGGCGATCCTGGTGGCGATCGTCTTGAGCTTTGCGATCGGCTGGGTGCTCGGCTATCCCGCACTGCGCGTGCAGCATCATTACCTCGCCTTCGTCACCCTCGCCTTTTCCACCCTCGCCTTCCTGGTGTTCCGCAACGAGAGCTGGCTGACCGGCGGCATCTACGGCATCTCCAACATCCCGCGTCCGCACATCTTCGGCATCGCGACCAACAAGCCGCTGCCGTTCTACTATGTCTGCCTCGGCTCGCTCGCGATCGTCTCGCTTGCGGTGTGGTGGCTGATCCGTTCGCCCTGGGGCCGCGCCTTCATGGCGTTGCGCGAGAATCCGTTGCGCGCGCAATCCCTCGGCGTCGATACCCGCCGCTACACGCTGATGGCCTTCGCGATCGGCTCGGCGCTCGGCGGCGTCGCCGGCGCGCTCTATGCGCCGCTGACGCAATATATCGATCCGGTGCCGTTCAACCTGTCGCTCTCGCTCGATCTCCTCTTGATGGTGATCGTCGGCGGCGCCGGCTTCTATTTCGGCCCCTTCCTGGGAGCGATGATCGCGGTGCTGCTGCCGGAATGGCTGCGCTTCACGGAAGGCTATTATCTGATGCTCTACGCCGTCGCCGTGATGCTGCTGCTGATCTGGTCGCCGACCGGCATTCTCGGAATCCTCGACCGATATCTCGCCGAGCGCCGCACCAAGGCGGCGTCCGCGCTGCGCGCCGTCGCAAAGTCGCGCCTGGAGACGGCGCAATGAGCGCGGTCCTCGAAGTCACCGACATCAAGAAGAGCTTTGGCGGCATCCACGCCGTCAACGGGGTCTCGTTCGACGTGCGCGAGGGCGAGATCCTCGGCCTGATCGGGCCGAACGGCTGCGGCAAGTCCACGCTGTTCAACTGCATCCTCGGCCAGCTCACGCCGACCGGCGGCGAGGTCAAGCTCGATGGACAGGTCGTCACGGGCCTGCGTCCCTCCGAGCTCAACAAGCTCGGCGTCAGCCGCACCTTCCAGCTGTTGCAGGTGTTCCCAAAGCTCTCGGTGCGCGAGAACCTGATCCTCGCCGGACAGGAGCACCAGGGCAACATGGCCTCGCGCCTGGTCGGCCGCTCCGATGCCGGGCTGACCGAGGCCGCCAACCAGATGATCGGCTTCTTCAAGCTCGACCATCTCGCCGACGAGCCGGCTGGGGGTCTCTCTTATGGTCAGCAAAAACTGCTCGATGCCGCCATGGCCTTCATGGGCGGCTCGCGCCTGGTGCTGCTCGACGAGCCAGCCGGCGGCGTCAACCCGTCGATGCTGGCGGACCTCAAGGAGCGCCTGGTCGCGATCAACCGCGAGAAGAACGCCACCTTCGTCGTGATCGAGCACAACATGGAGTTCGTGATGTCGCTGTGCTCGCGCGTGATGGTGATGGCGGAAGGCAAGGTGCTGGCGATGGGCCGGCCCGACGAGGTCCGCAAGAACCCCGCCGTGATCGAAGCCTATCTCGGACATTAGGAGCGCCTAATGAGCGATCCCATTCTCTCGGTCCACAATCTCGTCGGCGGCTACGGCAAGATGACGATCTTGAACGGCACGACGTTTGCCGTGCCGTCAGCCACGATCACGACGATCATCGGCCCGAACGGCGCCGGCAAATCGACGGTGTTCAAGGCCATCTTCGGCCTGCTCAAGCTGCGCGAAGGCAAGATCAGCTTCGCGGGCCGCGACGTCACCAATTTGAGCCAGCGCGCGCTGCTCAACGCCGGCATCTGCTACGTGCCGCAGGGCCGCAACATCTTTCCCGAGCTGTCGGTGCGCCACAATATCGAGCTCGGCGGCGTCGCCGCCGACAAGGGCCTCGACCTGCCCAAGCGGATCGAGTCGGCGCTCGACCTGTTTCCGGCATTGCGGCGCAAGTCCGCGCAGCAGGCCTCGACGCTATCAGGCGGCGAGCAGAAGCAGCTCGAGATCGCCCGCTCGCTGCTGCTCGAGCCGAAGCTGGTGCTGGTCGACGAACCTTCGATCGGCCTGTCGCCGCTGATGGTGCAGCAGACCTTCGACATCCTCAAAAGCTTGCGCGATCGCGGCGTCACCATCCTGATGATCGAGCAGAACGCGCGCTCGGCGCTGGAGATCTCCGACATCGGCATCGTGCTCGAGCTTGGCCAGACCCGCATGGTCGATGACGCCAGGCGCATTCTGAACGATCCGCGCATCGGGCAGCTCTTCCTCGGCGGCGCCATGGAGGAGAGTGCGGCATGAAGGCGAAGTTGCGGATCGCCGTGGCCGGCGCCGGCCTGATCGGCCGTCGCCATATCGAGTTGATCGAGTCCTCCGGGGATTGCGTGCTCGCCGGCATCGCGGACCCCTCGCCCGCCGCCAAGGACTATGCGCTGGCGCATGGCGTGCCCTGCTACGCAGACCATCGTGCCCTGCTCGCAGAAGAGAAGCCCGACGGCCTCATCATTGCATCGCCCAACACGCTGCACTTGCAGATGGCGCTCGACTGCGCCGAAGCCGGCGTGCCGGCTTTGGTCGAGAAGCCGGTGACCGAGACGGTTGCCACCGCGCAGCGCCTGTGCGCGGCGGTGAGACGCACCGGCGTACCGATGCTGGTCGGCCATCATCGGCGGCACAATCCCATCATCAAGTCGGCCCGCGAGGCCGTGACGAACGGAAAGCTCGGCCAGCTCACGGCCGTGGTCGGGCTATGGCTCCTTAGGAAGCCCGACGATTATTTCGAGGTCGCCTGGCGGCGCGAAGCAGGCGGCGGGCCGCTGCTGATCAATCTCATCCACGACATCGACAATCTCCGCTTCATCTGCGGTGAGATCGTCGAAGTGCAGGCGCTGACCTCGAACAAGGTGCGCGGCTTCGCGGTCGAGGACACCGCCGCGCTGCTGCTGCGCTTCGCCAACGGCGCGCTGGGCACGGTAACCGTGTCGGATGCGACGCCGGCGCCGTGGAGCTGGGAGCTCTCCTCAGGCGAGAACCCGGCCTATCCCAGGCAGGACCAGCCCTGCTACATCTTCGCAGGGACGGCGGGTTCGCTCTCCGTGCCGAACATGGAGCTGTGGTCATACGCAGAGCAGCCCGGCTGGTACGCGCCGCTGGCGCGCGCGACCATCGCGCCGCCCGCGTTCGATCCGCTGGTCGAGCAGCTCCGGCATTTCTGCGCAATGATTGCCGGCCGTGAACAACCGCTGATCTCGGTCGAGGACGCGATGGGAACGCTCGCCGTCGTCGAAGCCGTCAGCGCGGCCGCGCGTACCGGGCAAACGATCTCGCCGGGGCGGATCATGGAGCAGGCCGCATGAACAAGCGCTCGATCGCCACCGTCTCCCTCTCAGGCAGCCTCGACGAAAAGCTCCGCGCCATCGCCGCCGCGGGCTTCGATGCGGTCGAAATCTTCGAGAACGACCTGCTGTCGTTCGGCGCCGGCCCACGCGATATCGCGAAGATGTGCACGGACCTCAATCTCGAGATCTGTGCGTTCCAGCCGTTCCGCGATTTCGAAGGCATGCCGGAGCCGCAGCGCGCGCGCAACTTCGCCCGCGCGGAGCGGAAGTTCGATCTGATGCAGGAGCTCGGCACCGATCTGTTGCTGATCTGCTCCAACGTCTCACCCGCCGCGCTCGGCGGCATCGACCGCGCGGCTGACGATTTTCGCGAGCTTGGCGATCGCGCCGCGAAACGTCGTTTGCGCGTCGGCTATGAGGCGCTGGCCTGGGGCCGCCACGTCAACGATTATCGCGACGCCTGGGAGATCGTGCGCCGCGCCGATCATCCCGCGATTGGCGTCATCCTCGACAGCTTTCATGCGCTGGCACCTGGCTTTCCGACCCGCGCCATGGCCTCGATCCCCGGCGACAAGATCTTTCTGGTGCAGCTCTCCGACGCGCCAAGGCTCGAGCTCGACATCCTGTCATTGAGCCGGCACTTCCGCTCCTTCCCCGGCCAGGGCGACCTGCCGGTCGGCGCGTTCATGGCGGCGATCGCAGCGACCGGCTATGCCGGACCGCTGTCGCTGGAAATCTTCAACGACCAGTTCCGCGCCGGCTCGGCCGCACAGACCGCCGTCGATGGCCTGCGCTCGCTGATTCTGCTGGAGGACCAGCTCGCACCGGACTGGCCGAATTTCGCCGGCAAGGCGCTGGCCCCGAAGGCGAAGAGCCGCGGCACCGGCTTCATCGAATTTGCCGTGAACGAGAGCAAGGCCGGCGAGCTTGGCCGCCTGTTCTCACAGCTCGGCTTCCGCAGGACCGGCCAGCACCGCAGCAAGGCGGTGGAGCGCTGGTCGCAGGGCAAGGTCGAGCTCGTCATCAATTGCGAGACCGACGGCTTTGCGCATTCGCACTATGTCACCCACGGGCCCGGCGTCTGCGCCATCGCGCTCGACGTCGACGATGCCGGCCGCGCCATGCAGCGCGCCGAGACGCTGAAGGCGCGCACCTTCTACCAGCCGGTCGGACCGGGTGAACTCGAGATTCCCGCGATCCATGGCGTCGGCGGCAGCCTGCTCTATTTTCTCGACCAGGCCGGCAAGAACTGGAACACCGATTTCGAGCCTGTTGCAAGCGATTCAAGCGCCGATGCGCTGGTCGCGGTCGACCACATCGCGCAGTCGATGCCCTATGACGAGATGCTGACCTGGCTGTTGTTCTACACCGGCATTCTCGATCTGAAACGCCTGCCGCAGATGGAGATCGCCGACCCCAGAGGCCTCGTGCAGAGCCAGGCCGTCATCAACGCCGACCAGAGCCTGCGCTTCGTGCTCAACGGCTCCTCCGCCAACCGCACCCTGCCGGCACGCTTCATCTCGGAGTTCTTCGGCTCGGGCGTGCAGCATGTCGCCTTCGCGTGTCAGGATATTTTTGCGACCGTCGCCGCGATGCGCCGGCGCGGCGCGGGCTTCCTGGACATCCCCGACAATTACTACGACGACATCGAAGCCAAATACGATCTTTCGCCCGAACTGATGGCGCAGCTGCGCGCCAACCACATCCTCTACGACCGCGAAGGCGACGGCGAGTTCTTCCAGGTCTACACCCACATCTTCGACGAGCGCTTCTTCTTCGAGATCGTCGAACGCAGGAATTATCAGGGTTTTGGCGCCGCCAACGCCGGCATCAGGCTCGCAGCGCAAGCGCGCGAGGTGCGCCCGGCAAGCATGCCGAGGGTGTAGGCAATTCTGCTTCCCCTCTCCCCTTGCGGGAGAGGGTGGCTCGCCGCAAAGCGGCAAGACGGGTGAGGGGTCTCTCTCCTCACGGACAATCTTGCAAGGGGAGAGAACCCCTCATCCGGCGCTTCGCGCCACCTTCTCCCACAAGGGGAGAAGGGGCTACGTCGCTTGTGGCTCACTTCATCTTGCACTTCTCGTGGAAGCGATCCTGGTCGTTCTCGACGATGGTGGCGACGGTCTTCAAGGCGAGCTGGCCTTCGGAATCCTTGACCACGTCCTGCAGATAGAAGTTCTGGATCGGGATGTGGTTGTTGCCGAACTTGAACGCGCCGCGCACCGACTTGAAGTTGGCCTTCTCCATCTCGGCCTTCATCTCGTCCTTCTTGGAGGTGTCTCCCTTCACGGCGACGACGGCGCTGTTGATCAGGTTCGCGGCGTCATAGGACTGCGCGCCGTAGAAGGTCGGGCGCAGGCCGGGGTACTTCTTGCGGTAGTCGGCGACGAAGCGCTTGTTCTGCTCGTTGGGGAGGTCGTTGACCCATTGCTGCGCGCCGGGCACCCCGAGCGCGTTCTCCTTCTGGAGCGGCAGCGAGAGCTCGTCGATGGTGAAGGCGGTGTAGAGCGGCATCGTGCTCTTCAGCCCGGCCTGTGCATATTGGTTCAGGAATTGCACGCCAGCAGCACCCGGGTAGAACACGAAGATCGACTCGGCGCCGGAGGCACGCGCCTTGGAGAGCTCGGCGGAGAAGTCGAGCTGGCTCGGCCACACCGTATATTCCTCACCCACGACCTGACCCTTGAAGGTGCTCTTGACGCCGGCCAGCATGTCCTTGCCGGCGGCATAGTTCGGGCCGATCAGGAACACCGACTTGACACCCTTCTGGTTCATATAGGTGCCGACCGCCTGCGGGGTCTGGTCGTTCTGCCAGGAGGTCGAGAACACGTAAGGCGAGCACAGCTCGCCCGCGAGCTGCGACGGACCGGCATTGGCCGAGATCAGGAAGGTCTTCGAATCGACCGCGGTCTTGAGCGAGGCGAGCAGCACGTTCGACCAGATATAGCCGACGATGAAGTCGACCTTGTCGGACTGCACCAGCTTCTCGGTCTTCTGCTTGCCGACGTCGGGCTTCTGCCCGTCGTCCTCGTAGAGCACCTCGACCGGCTTGCCGCCCATCTTGCGGCCGAGATGATCGAGCGCGAGCTCGAACGAATTGCGCATGTCGTTGCCGATCACGGCGGTCGGGCCGCTGAAGGTCGAGACGAAGCCGATCTTGATGGTGTCTCCGGCGAATGCCTGATTTGCCAGCACCAGCGCCGCTGCGCCCGCCAGCCAGAATGCCGTCCTCATAACACTCCCTCCTTAATTATCGGTCCTGGAAGCGGGGTGATCGCCGCTCCAGGCCTGTCTCTATTGAACGCAAAATATGTCGCGCCGCCAATGGCTCAGCGCCCGCCCTGCACCATATTTCGCCCTGATCTGAGATGGCAAGAATTATAATTCTACTCACTTCGGCCGAGGCCGGCCCAGGGCCGGTCCGGGAGGCCGCGGCGCTTTTTCGAGCCGGATCGATACAGCGGGCCTATGCGACGATTGATGACCTCTATTGGACCGCGGCGCCCAATCCGCACTTAAATGAAGGCGAGCAGCAGCGAGATTCGAGGGTTAAATCATGGCCGCAAATCCCCATCGCGTCGTCATCGTCGGCGCCGGCTTCGGCGGGCTGGAGGCGACTTACCGGCTTGCGGGCGCTCCCGTCGAGATCACGCTGATCGACCGCCGCAATCATCATCTGTTCCAGCCCCTGCTTTACCAGGTCGCGACCGCCTCGCTCGCAACCAGCGAGATCGCCTGGCCGATCCGTCATCTCATGCGCGACCGGCGCGAGGTGACGACGCTGTTCGCCACCGTGAGCGGCGTCGATGCCGAACGACGCTGCGTGCTGATCGACGACGGCAGCGAGGTGCCCTACGACACGCTGGTGCTGGCCACGGGCGCGCGGCACGCCTATTTCGGCCACGATGAATGGGAGCAGTTCGCGCCCGGCCTGAAGACGCTGGAGGATGCGACCACCTTGCGCCGGCACATCCTGGTGGCGTTCGAGCGCGCCGAGCGCGAGATCGATCCAAAGCGGCGCGCGGCACGGCTGACCTTCGTGATCGTCGGCGCCGGCCCGACCGGCGTCGAGCTCGCCGGCACCATCGCCGAGATGGCGCATCACACCCTGCCCGCCGATTTCCGCAACATCGACACGCACAAGGCCCGCGTCGTACTGATCGAGGCCGGCCAGCGCGTGCTCGCCGGCTTTCCCGACGAGCTATCAGCCTATGCGCAGGCCTCGCTGGAAAAGATCGGCGTCGAGGTCGTGCTCGGGCAGGCCGTCACCGAGATCAATCGCGAGGGCGTCGTGTTCGGCGGCAAGCTGCTCGAGGCCAAGACACGGATCTGGGCCGCCGGCGTGCGCGCCTCGCCTGCTGCCGAATGGCTCGGCGCAGCGCACGATCGCGCCGGGCGCGTGCTGGTCGAGGCCGACCTCACCATATCAGGCCATCCCGAGATCTTCGCGATCGGGGATACCGTCAGCATCAACGCCTGGGACGGCAAGCCGGTGCCCGGCATCGCGCCGGCCGCCAAGCAGCAGGGCCGTCACGTCGCGGAGACCATCAAAGCGCGCCTGCGCGGCGCTGCAGCGGGTCCGTTCCGCTATAAGCATTCCGGTAACCTCGCGCAGATCGGCAAGCGGCTCGCAATCATCGATTTCGGCAAGATCAAGCTGCGCGGCACCATCGCGTGGTGGATCTGGGGCATCGCCCACATCTACTTCCTGATCGGCCTGCGCCACCGCCTCAGCGTCGCGCTGAGCTGGCTGTGGATCTACGCGCGAGACCAGCGCGCAGCGCGGTTGATCACGCAGGGGTCGAGCAAGGTGGTGTAGTCTTACTTCCTTCTCCCCTTGTGGGAGAAGGTGGCATAGGCGGCCTTCGGCCGCCGTTCTTAAGAACGCCGAAGCGAGCTTCGGCTACGGCGCCGGATGAGGGGTTCTCTCAACTCTCGCGATTGTTCGTGAGGAGAGAGACCCCTCACCCGGCTTCGCTTCGCGAAGCCACCCTCTCCCACAAGGGGAGAGGGTGCAATTGCGCGCTCGCCGCTCCTACTTCACCAGCTCGCATCCGCCCTCCGCCAGCGGGCGGAACGCCTGGTCTGCGGGAATCGTCGCGACCAGCTTGTAATAATCGTACGGATATTTCGACTCCTCCGGCTTCTTCACCTCAAACAGGTACATCGGATGCACGACGCGACCGTCCTGACGGATCGCGGTGTCGCCGAACAGCTTGTCCTTGCCCTTGAACTTCTTCATCTCGGGCACGACCTGCTTGGCATTGTCGCTGCCGGTGGCGGCGACGGCGTTGAGATAAGCGAGCGTGGAAGCATAGACTCCGGCCTGATTGCCGCTCGGCATCTTGCCGTTCATGCCGGGCCGTGCAGCAAAACGCTTGGCGAACGCGCGGGTATCATCGTTCATGTCCCAGTAGAAGGCTTCCATGAGCTGGAGGCCCTGCGCGACCTTGATGCCCATGCCGTGAACGTCGTTGATGAAGAGCAGGAAGGCGACGAGCTTCTGCCCACTCTGCTGGATGCCGAATTCGGCGGCCTGTTTCACCGCGTTGATGGTGTCGCCGCCTGCATTGGCGAGCCCGATGACCTGCGCCTTCGAGCTTTGCGCCTGCAGCAGGAAGGACGCGAAATCGGAGGTGCCGAGCGGATGCTTGGACGAGCCGATCACCTTGCCGCCGTGACCCTCGATGTATTTCTGCGCCTCCGCCTCGATGCCCTTGCCGAGCGCGTAATCGACCGTGAGGAAATACCAGTCCTTGCCGCCGCGCGACACCATGGCGGCTGCGGTGGTGTTGCCGGTCGCCCAGGCATCGTTGACCCATTGGATGGTGTTGGGCGAGCACGCTTTGCCGGTCAGGTCCGAGCTCGCCGTCGATGACGCCAAGAAGGTCATGCGGCTGTCGCGCAAAAGCGCGTTGATGGAAAGACCGACGGCCGAGTTCGGCACGTCCACGATCGCGTCGACGCCTTCGACGTCAAGCCATTTGCGCGCGATGGCGTTGCCGACATCGGCCTTGTTCTGGTGATCGGCATAGACGATCTCGACCTTGATGCCCTTGCCGCCGCCGTTGAAATCCTCCGCCGCCATCCGCGCGGCCTCGACCGAGCCCATGCCATTGGTGTCCTGGAAGATGCCGGAGATGTCGTTGAGCACGCCGACGCGCACGACATTGTCCGATATTTCGGCGCTCGCCGCGCCGGTCACCAAGCTCGCAGCCAGCGCGAGCGTCCACTTCAGATGTTTCATCATTCCCTCCCTGTTTGATATTTTGAAGATCCGACGGCTTGGCAGATCAGACCTGCCGCTCTGGCAACTTCAGGACGAGCCCATCGAGATCGGGCGTGATCGTGATCTGGCAGGACAGCCGGCTCGTCGGTCGCCGCTCAGCGGCGGTGCCGTCGAGCAGCGCATCCTCGTCGTCGGCCATCGCAGGCAGGCGCGCGAGCCAGCTCTCGTCGACATAGACATGGCAGGTCGCGCACATCGCGTTGCCGCCGCATTCGGCCAGAATGCCGTCGAGGCCGTGACGGGTCGCGGCCTGCATGACGCTCTCGCCGCCCGCGGTCTCGACGCGATCGGACTTGCCGTCGGGATGGATGAAGGTAATGGCAGGCATCAAGCTCCTCGTCAGGCCGGGGTGATCGTCACAGGCAGGCTGTCGAGCCCGCGCAGCGTGTTGTTGAAACGGCGCTTCGGCTCGCCCGTGATCTCGATTCTCGCGATGCGGCGCGCCAGCGCCGTCAGCATCACCTCGCCTTCGAGGCGGGCGACGAGCTGGCCGACGCACATGTGGATGCCGGAGCCGAAGCCGACATGGCCGGAGGTGCGGCGGGTGATGTCGTAGCGGTCGGGGTCGTCCCAGCGCCTTGGATCGCGGTTGGCGGCGGCAAGGAACATCAGCACCTTCTCGCCCTCACCGATTCGCGCACCGGAGAGCTCGACCTCACGGGTGGTGGTGCGGAAGAAGGTCTGCACCGGGCTCTCGAAGCGCACGGCCTCCTCGAAGGCACCGCGCGCGAGCGTGAGGTCGTCGCGCAGCCGCTGCCATTGATCGGGAAAGCGCGCGAGGCAATACACCGCAGCGCCGATGCCGTTGACCGTCGTGTCGAGTCCGGCCGACAGCAGCGAGCGCACCAGCAGCGGCGCTTCGGTGGGCGTGATGGCGCCCTCGTCGACCTGTGCATGGATGCAGGCGCCGAAGCCGCCGGGCGCCAGATTCTCGCGCTGGCACTGCTCGGCGACATAGGCCTGATGCGGCGCCGATCGTTCGATCGCCTGCTGGCGCAACTGGTTGGGTGGGCCGAACGCGTTGAATACCACGCTTGCGTAGGGAATCAGATGCTCGCGCCCTTCCGGTTTCAGGCCCAGCGCATCTGGAAAGATCGACAGAGGATAGGCCTCGGCGAGATCCGCGATCGCATCGAAGCTGCGCATCTGCAGCAGGGCATCGACACGCGCCTCGGCCGCCTCGGCAAAGCGGTCACGGACCTGCTTCATCACGGTCGGCGACAACACTTTTGACAGGACGGCGCGGGTGCGGGTGTGCGCCGGCGGATCGGCCTCGAGGATCAGGCTCGGCGGTCGCCACGGCGCCTCCTTCTTGAAGTCGGAAAGGCCGACGCCGCGGCTGGAGCAGAAGGTTGCGGGATCGTTCAGCACAGCGTGGACCTCGGCATAGCGCGCCACGCCATAGACGTTCCACTTGTCGAGATAGACCACGGGGCCGGCTTCCCGCAGCAGCTCATGCGCCGGATAGGGGTCGGCAAAAAAGCTCATGTCGAAGGGGTCGACGTCGAGATGCGGGACGCCCGATCCCGCAGCACCGGATGCGGTCATGGAAGACCTCCCTCATTTTGATCTTGTGAAAGGGCGGCGCATGCCCTTAGGTCTTTGGGCCCGCCGCGAGTCAGAAACCCGATATGCCGCCGTCTTCGACCAAAGCCCGCCACAAGCCCGCGCCCCATGATGCAGGGCCGACGCTCGATCTCGACCGTTACGTCCCGGCGTTCATCACCTTCATCGCCAACAAGCTGTCGAACAGCGCGACCGCGTTCTATCAGCGCGAGTTCGGTGTCAACGTCACCGAATGGCGGATCATGTCGCTGCTGGCGATCGAACCCGGCATTCCCGCCTCGCGCATCTGCCACGTCATCGGCTTCGACAAGGGGCCGGTGAGCCGGACGCTTGCCGGCCTCGAAAAGCGCGGGCTGGTGTCGATCCGCACCGACCCGAACGACGGCCGCACCCACTCGATCTCGATGACGGCAAGGGGCCGCGCCACCCATGACAAGGTGATCGTCGCTGCGTTCGAACGCGAGCGGCGGCTGTTGTCCTGCCTCAGTAAGGACGAACGCGAGGTGCTGATCGATCTCTTGCGCCGGCTGCACGAAAATCTCGGCGCGGTGACCGGCAGCATCGACACTTGACGGGTCGTGCCCGGCGCGCAAGCTCCCGTCACTCCCGATCATGCGCCGGCATTTGCCGACGGCACCCCTTCTGCCGCGCATTGCTTCCTCCAGAAAAGAACGCGGCGGTTCGCCCGCCGTCATCCCTGTCTGGAACGGTTCGCACAAATTAGTTGCTTAGGCAACAAAAGAATCGGCAGGATATTGCGACAGGGTTGTTGGCGTATCCCACTCGTCATTCCGGGGCGCGCGTAGCGCGAACCCGGAATCCATCGTGCACCACCCCTACGGTGAAATGGATTCCGGGCTCGCGCCAAGAGGCGCGCCCCGGAATGACAGCGGAATATGGCGTCGCTAACTCGGCCTTTACAATCCGATCCACTCTCCCGACGCGTCATCGTTCAGCCGCGCCACCGCATCGGCGCGGCCCGTCAGCACGGCGCGCTGGTTGATGTAGCCCTTGTCGGTGATCTCGCCGCCGTCGACCGACGGTGGCTCGGCGAGCAGCAGCGCGCGGGTGGCGTGACCGGAGGAGTTGGCGCTCTGCTGTTTCAGCTTCGCCAAACCCTGCGCGATGGCGCTGCGGACCTTGTCGTGCGCCAGCACGTCGCTGGCCGCCGCCGTTTCGGGCAGGCCGGCATGGGCGCGGCAGGCGGCAATATTCGGGAACACCAGGAAGCGCACCTCGTCGCCGCCGTGACCGGCGACGACGATGTCCTGCGCCAGCGGCGCCAGCGCGGCGATGCCGGCAACGCGCAAGCCGCCGACGCTGACCCAGGTGCCGGAATTGAGCTTGAAGTCTTCGGCAACGCGGCCGTCGAAGAACAGGCCGCGCTCGGGGCGCGCGCTATCGGCAAGCTTCACCGCATCTCCGATCAAGTAAAAGCCCTCCTCGTCGAACGCTTGCCTGGTCAGCTCGGGTGCCTTCCAATAGCCGGGCGTGACGTTGGGGCCGCGCACCCGCACCTCCAGCTTGTCGCCGGAGGTGACGAGCTTCAGCTCGGTGCCGGGAATGGGCACGCCGATGTTGCCGGAGCGCTCGGCGAGAAAATGACAGTCGGTGGCGAGCGGTGAGGTTTCCGTCGAGCCCCAGGCCGAGACCATCGGCAGCTTGCGGCCGACCGTCTCGAGTGAGAGCTCTTCGAGAGCATCCCACAGATTCTGCGGCAGCGCGGCCCCGGCATAGAAGGCGAATTTCACCTCGCCGAAGAAGCGGCGGCGCAATTCCTCGTCGCTGCGCAGTGCCGCGATCAGCATGTCGAAGCCGCGCGGCACGTTGAAATAGACCGTCGGCATCACGCTTCTAAGGTTGGCGAGCGAGGTCGCGAACAGGCCGGGCGCGGGCTTGCCGCCATCGATGTAGAGCGCGCCGCCGTTGCGCAGCACGAGGTTGAAATTGTGGTTGGCGCCGAAGGTGTGGCTCCAGGGCAGCCAATCGAGAATGACGAGATCGCGGCTCCGTTCGAGGAAGGTCCAGGTCTGCGCCTTGGCTTGCTGGCTCGACGTCAGCATGCGCTGGGTGTTGATGACGGCTTTCGGCGTGCCCGTCGAGCCCGAGGTGAACAGGAATTTCGCGATCGTATCAGGCGTGAGTGCCGCAAAGGCTCTTGCGACGTCGGCCGTCTCGGGGGTGGCCGCAACGGCGCGGAACGCGAGCACCTCAGTGTCATCGGCATTGCCGCTGATGATCTGCGCGCTGTGCAGCGGCTCGATGGCAGCCAGCGCCGGTGCGAACGGCTGAAGCGCAGAGACGTAGATCGCGCCAGGATCGAGCAGCGCGATCATGCTCTTGAGCTTGTCGAAATCCTTGGACATCAGCGAATAGGCCGGCGAGATCGCCGCCGAGGGCACGCCGACATGCTGGGCGGCGAGCGCGAGCAGCGCATGATCGATGCTGTTGTCCGAGAGGATCGCGACGGGGCGGTCCGCGCTGAGCCCTTGTGCCAGGACCCAGGACGCGGCGGCGCGCACCTTGCGAAGCGCCTGCGCATAGGTGACGGTGGTCCAGGGCATTTCGACATTGCCGCGCTCGGCCAGGAAGATCGCATCCGGCCTTTGCTGCGCCCATTGCTCCAGCCAATCGCCGGTGCAGCGCGCAGTCTCGCCGAGAGGCTCGGGCGAGCGCAGAACGATGCTGCCGTCGGGCCGATGCTCCGCGACGGTCCTTGGGACTGCGAACAGGCCTGCAACGTCACCATGTGAGGCGGCTGTCATGTGTTTCCTCCTCCATCCCGGTTTACAGGATCGGCGCAGCCTCGTTCCGGGCCGCTTTGGTCATAATGTTGGGCGTGGCAATTGTTGTCGTCAACAACAATCTTTCGCTCTTGGCCCAAGGGCGCTAGGGTTGCGCGACAGGAGACACGACGTGACAGCCACAGCATCCCGGGCCCACGGCCGCCACGCCCCACGCAAGCGCGCCGGCAACGGCGCGGCACCAGGCGATGGCGCCGACGGCGTCGGCCTCGACGCGCTGGTCGGCCACGCCGGCTATGCAGTGCGGCGCTTCCAGATCTGGATCTTTCAGGACTTCATCAAGACGCTCGGCGAGGTCGACATCAGGCCGACGCAATATTCGGTGCTGACCGTGATCGGCGCCAATCCGGGCCTGTCGCAGATGGCGGTGGCAAAACGCCTCGGCATCGAGCGCGCCCGGCTGGTGCACCTGCTCGACGGCCTCGAACAGCGCAAGCTGGTGAAGCGGATCAAGTCGAAGCAGGACCGGCGCTCGCATGCGCTGCACCTCACTGCGCAGGGCGAGACGGCGCTGACGAAATTCAAGCGGCTCGCGGCCGAGCACGAGCGGCACGTCGAGGCGAAGATCGGCAAGGAGAACCGGGCACAGCTGCTCCGGATCCTCTCCGGCTTCACCTGAGCCCGGCTGCCTATGATTTGGGCAGATAGGTCCCTGAGGCGACCGGCCGGGCGCCGGCCGAAATGTCCCCCAAGCCACTGATCGCACGATAAGATCCGGCACGATCATCCTGCCCGGATTCTGTACACAATGGCACATCGCTTGCTTCGCTCCGGGCGAAGTCGAATTGCCGGAGTTTTGCCGCCATGGGGGCCGAGCAGCCTGAAACGATCGCCGCGATTGTGGCCGCGCACCGCGCGGGTCGGTCTTCGCCGGCAGAGACCGTCGCGCGGACCTATCAGCGCATCCGCGACTACGACGATCCCGCCGTGTTCATCAGCCTGCGCGACGAGAAGGACGCGATCGCGGAAGCGGAGAAGCTCGCGGCCCGCGCGGATGCTGCCAGCCTGCCGCTTTACGGCGTGCCGGTCGCAGTGAAGGACAATATCGACGCGCTCGGCTTTCCGACGACAGCGGCCTGCCCGGCTTTCTCCTACAGGCCCACGCACGACTCGACCGCCGTCGAGCGCCTGCGCGCAGCGGGGGCGATCATCATCGGCAAGACTAATCTCGACCAGTTCGCGACCGGCCTCGTCGGCGTCCGCTCGCCCTACGGCATTCCCCGGAATTCGATCCGCGAGAATCTCATTCCCGGCGGCTCGAGCTCGGGCTCGGCCACTGCGGTCGGCGCCGGGCTCGTGCCGTTGTCGCTCGGCACGGATACCGCCGGCTCGGGCCGCGTGCCGGCGATGCTGAATAACATCGTGGGGCTGAAGCCGAGCCTCGGCATGATCTCCACCGCAGGCCTGGTGCCGGCCTGCCGCACGCTCGACTGCATCTCGGTGTTCGCACTGACCGTGGACGATGCCGCACTCGCGCTGTCGGTGATGGCCGGCCCCGACCAGGCCGATCCATTCTCGCGCGACCGGCCGTTCGGCGCGATCACGCCGATGCCGGCAAACCTGCGCTTGGGTGTGCCGCGCAACGGCCAGCTGATCTTCTTCGGCGACAAGAAAGCGGAAGCCGCCTACAACGATGCGCTGAAGCGATGGACCGCGCTCGGGGCAAAGCTGGTCGAGTTCGACCTCGAGCCGTTCTACGAGACGGCGCGGCTGCTCTATGAGGGCCCCTGGGTCGCCGAGCGTTACCTCGTGATCAAAAACCTGCTGGCGTCCGCGCCAGACACGATCCACCCCGTCACGCGGGAGATCACCGCGGCCGGCGCGCGGCTGACCGCGGCGGAAACCTTCTCGGCGCTCTATCGCCTGCAGGGCCTGCGCAAGATCGCCGAGCGCACGTTCGCCAACATCGACGCGCTGGTGCTGCCGACGGCGCCGACGGCCTATACGACCGCGCAGGTGCTGGCCAATCCGATCGAGCTCAACAGCCGGCTCGGCACCTACACCAATTTCGTGAACCTGCTCGACCTCTGCGGTCTCGCCGTGCCGGCTGCGATGCGCAGCGACGGAATTCCGTTCGGCATCACTCTGCTGGCGCCCGCAGGGCGCGACGCGCTGCTCGCGAGCATCGGCCGGGTGTTCCATGCCGATACCAAACTGACGGTCGGCGCGAAAGGTGTGGCACAGGCCCCGCTCGCGCCACTGCCCGCAAGCAATGGCGATGAAATCCCGATTGCGGTGGTCGGCGCGCATCTCACTGGCATGGCGCTGAACGGCGAGCTGACGGCGCTGAACGGAAAGCTGATCGAGGCGACGAAGACCGCGCCCGACTACAAGCTCTATGCGCTCAAGACGACGCCGCCGAAGCCGGGCATGCTGCGCGTCGAGGCCGGCCAAGGCGCTGCCATCGAGCTGGAGATCTGGTCGTTGTCGTCGTCCGCCTTCGGCAAGTTCGTCAACGCGATTCCCGCGCCCATGGCGATCGGCACGATCAGGCTCGCCGACGGCCGCAGCGTGAAGGGATTTTTGGTCGAGCCGGAAGTGCTGGGCGAAGCTCGCGACATCACCGCCTATGGCGGCTGGCGGAAGTTTATGGCTGAAGCTACAACGGCGTAGACAGCGACCGGGGCCTCACACCGACTTGCGCCAGGCGGCTTCGTTCTTCTTCTCGTAGTCGTCGAACGCCTTGACGAGGCCGGACAGCACCTCTGCGGACGTTTCGAACATCGCGGTGAGCTGGGGCTCGTCGACCTTGCGGATGTCTTCGCGCAGATGCGTCACCGTCTCCTGTAGACGCTGCTTCATCTTCTGGGTGTGATGGCGGGGATCTTTCTCGGAGGAGGCCATGGTGTATTCTCCTTATCGGATCGATGGGAGGAAACGATCGGTGCAAAGCCGGGTTCCTGAGAACCGACGCCTCTCCTTCACCTCGTGGTGAACACGCAACTCACACCGACACCGCGTAGATCTCGTACTCCCCGCGCACCAGCTCGATATGCGCGCGCATGGCGGCGGCGGCGCCCTGCTTGTCGCCGCGCATGATGGCGACGACGACGCGGTCGTGCTCGGCTTGCGATTTGGCGAGGCGGCCGAGGTTGCGGAACTGGGCGCGGCGGAACGGCTGCACGCGCACGCGGGTCGCGAGCGTGATCTCGGCGATGTAGCCGTTCTGCGAGCCGGCGTAGATCGCGTTGTGGAAGCGCTCGTTGACCTCGTGGAAGCGCTCGGGATTGCCGGTGTAGCTCAGCACCCGCAGCTCCTCGTGGACGGCCTCGAGGCCATGACGCTCCGCCGCCGACATGCGTTCGGCGGCAAGACCGGCGCACAAGGCCTCGAGCTCCGCCATGGCCTCGAACATGCCTTTCAGCCGCTCGACGGATGGCCGCGCCACCACGGCGCCGCGATGCGGCCGCGCCTCGACGAGGCCGCTCGCCACCAATTGGCGCAGTGCCTCGCGTACCGGCGTGCGCGAGACGTTGAAGCGCCGCGCGATGTCGGTCTCGTCCAGCGGCGAGCCCGGTGCCAGCGTTCCCCGCACGATCTCGTCGGCAAGCTGCAGCCGCAGCTCCTCGGCGCGCGTGACCTTCAGCAGCGACGGCGATGCACGGTCGACGCGCGGCACCACCGGCTCGGCCGGCAATGCGCCCTGCGGAAGATCATCAAGCGTCATACGGTCTCTTTCGGCTCGTCGATGATGCTGACATGAGCGGCGACGACGCGCCAGCCCTCCGGGAAACGTATCCACGTCTGCATCTGCCGGCCGACCTTGCCGGGAGCCGTATCGCGATAGAACAAGGTGGACGCCACGGCCGTGTCGCGGCCATAGCTGGTGATCACGGTTTTGGCGGTGCGGCGGTTCAGCCCGACCGGCGAACGGCCGGCGCGGAAACCGGAGATTGCCTCGTAGCCATAGAGGTTCTCGCCGATGCCGTAGCGCAAGGTGCGCGGATCGTTGCGGAAGAGCTCGCCGAGCACGGCGACGTCGTTGCTGACGAGGGCTTGCTCATAGCGCTCGAACGCGGCTTTGACTTCCGCGATCACCTCGGGGAGATCGATCTGCATCTTAGAACCCTCTCGGCGCGGGCGCAGCGACGACGCCCATCTTCTCCAATGCGTGCGCGACGCGCAGCGCGATGTCCTCGCGCCAGGGCGCACAAATGATCTGCACGCCGATCGGCAGCGGCTCGAGCGGCACGGGGACCGCGACCACCGGCAGGCCGATGAAGGAGATCGGCTGGGTGTGGATGCCGATATTGGCGCGCACCGGCAAATCGACGCCGTCGAGATTGAAATTGACCTGGCCGAGCTTCGGCGCGGTGCAGGGCGTCGCCGGCGCCAGCAGCACGTCGACCGACCGAAAGATCTCGGCAAGCTGCGCGCGATACCAGCGGCGGAATTTCTGGGCGCGGTCGACCAGCGGGGCCGGCACCATGGCGCCCGCGATCAGCCGGTCGCGCACCGCCGGGTCGAAATCGCCAGGGCGCTTGCGCAGGCGATCGAGATGGAGCGAAGCGCCTTCAGTGGTGGTGATGACATAGGCGGCGGCACGGGCGCGCGATGCTTCGGGAACATCCACCACTTGCGTTGCGCCCAGCGCCTTGGCGACGCGGCTGACGGCTTCGACCGCTTCCGGAAACACGTTCTTCTGGAAGTGGCCGCCGGCGATCGCAACGCGCAGGCCGGAGATGGACTCATCGAGCAGCGGCGTGACGGGCTCTAACCCCCGCGTGGTGCAGGCGCCGTCGTCGGCATCCGGACCCTGCATCGCGTCATAGGCGAGCGCGAGATCGGCGACGGAGCGCGCGAACGGGCCGAGATGATCGAGGCTCGCCACGAACGGGAAGGAGCGCGCACGTGACAGCCGGCCATAGGTCGGCTTCAGGCCGAAGATGCCGCAGAAGGACGACGGCACGCGGATCGAGCCGTTGGTGTCGGAGCCGAGCGCGATCGGCACCAGCGCGCCGCCGACGGCGCTGCCGGAGCCGCCGGAGGAGCCGCCGCTCATCCGGGTGGTGTCGTGCGGATTGCGCGAGGGACCGTCGTGGATGTTCTCGCCCGTGAAATCGTAGGCATATTCGCCCATGTTGAGCGCACCGACGAGAACGGCTCCGGCCGCCTCCATCCGCTCGATCAAGATCGCATCGCGTCTGGCGGGCGCGAGGTCGCGGTTGATCTTCGATCCGGCGCGCGTTGGCAGGCCCGCGACATCGAACAGGTTCTTGACGGCGAAGGGGACGCCGGCGAGCGGACCGACTTTCCTGCCCGCGGCGATGTCGGCATCGATCGCGCGCGCTTTCGCCCGGGCTCGTTCGGCGGTGACGTCGGTGAAGGAATTGAGGATGCCGTCATGATGCTCGATGCGCGCGAGCGCAGCTTCAGTGGCATCGAGCGCGGACATCTTGCGCCCCGCAACCGCACTTGCGATCTCGGAGGCCGTCATCTCTGGCTTGGCGGACATGGCGTCAGGCCGTGAAGATCGGCGCCGGCTCGGTCTCGTCCGGCAGCGCGAATTCGTCGACCAGACGGCCAAGCCGCAACGAGACCTCGAGGTTGGCGCGCACGGCAGGCCGCCAGGCCTCCTCGATCGGCAGCGCCAGCGCCTTCGATACGGCGTCGATATAGTCGTCCAGGGGTTCGGCCATCACGCTCTCAAGCAATCAGTGCAGTCTTAGTGTGTCGGCAACGGCGGATGCGGGATCGCCGTCAGCAGCTCCTTGGTGTAGTCGTCCTTGGGATCGCCGAGAACCTGCTCGGAAGAGCCCTCCTCGACGATCCGTCCGGTCCGCATCACAATGACACGATCGCACAACAAGCGCACCACGTTCAAATCATGCGAGACGAACAGATAACTCATACCTAGCCTCGCCTTGAGGTCCTGCAGCAGGTTGAGGACGACAGCCTGCACGGAGACGTCCAGCGCCGCGGTCGGCTCGTCCAGGATGACGAGCTTGGGATGCAGCGCGATCGCCCGGGCGATACCGACGCGGGCCTTCTGGCCGCCGGACAATTGATGCGGGAAGCGGTCGAGCAGATTGTGCGGCAGCCCGACCATGGTGGCGAGTTCCTCGCAGCGGGCGCGGAGCGCGTCGCGGCCCTTGATATCGCCAAGCTGCATGATCGGGTCGGCGATCGCGCGCGCGGCGGTGAAGCGCGGGTTGAGGCTGTCGGTCGGGTCCTGGAACACCATCTGGATGCGGCTGCGCTGCGGCAGCCGGGCGAAGGCGGCAGGCTGAATGCCGCCGATGTCCTCGCCGTCGAACTGGATCAGGCCGGAGGTCTGGTCGAGCAGGCGCATCACCATCATCGACGTGGTCGATTTGCCGCAGCCGGATTCGCCGACCAGACCGACGCTCTCGCCATGACCGATCGCAAAGCTGATGCCGTCGACGGCGCGGAACACGTCGGGCTCGACGGGAGGCTTGCGGCCGAACAGCTTGCCGAGCACGGCGGTCGCGCCCTGGCGGGGATATTCCTTGACGAGCTTTTCAACGCGGAGGAGGAGCTGATCGCTCTTCCCTTCGCTTTGAGAAGCGTGCTGGTCAGGCGCGGCGACAAGGGATGCAGATGTGGCTGCGCCCTCCTCGTCCGGCAGCAGATCGCGCAAGCTCACCCCGAGCCGCGGCGTCGCGCGCATCAGCTTCTTGGTGTAGGGGTGCTGAGGGTTGGCAAAAATGTCGGCAGCCGTGGCGGTCTCGACGACGCGGCCCTTCTCCATCACGACGACGCGGTCGCAATAGGCGGCAGCGAGGCCAAGATCGTGCGTGATCAGGATGGTCGACATCGCGCGGCGTTTCGTCAGCTCGACGATCAGGTCCATCACCGCCTTCTGCGTGGTGACATCCAATCCGGTCGTCGGCTCGTCGGCGATGAGCAGCTGCGGATTGCAGGCCAGCGCGAGCGCGATGACGACGCGCTGGCACATGCCGCCCGACAGCTCGAACGGATAGGCGTGATACCGCTCGCGTGGGCGGGCGATCTTAACCTGCTCGAGCGCCTCGATCGCCTTCTCGCCGTGGTCGGCGACCTGGGCCTGCTGCACATGGGTGCGCAGCACGTCCTCGATCTGGTCGCCGACTTTACGGATCGGGTTCAGAGCGGCGCGCGGGTTCTGGAAGATCATCGAGACTTCGCGGCCGCGCAAGTCCCGCATCTGGTCTTCGGTCGCCGCCTTGACGTCGATGCCGGAGAACATCACCGAGCCCTCGGCGATCTTGCCGGCGCGGTCGAGAATGCGCATCACCGCGTAGGATGTCACCGACTTGCCGGAGCCGGATTCGCCGACGATGGCGAGCGTCTCGCCCTTGGCGACGGAGATGTTGACGTGCTGCACCGCCTTGACGATGCCGCGGCGGGTGGTGAATTCGACCGTGAGGTCCTGGACGTCGAGCAGCGGCTGGGCGGTCATGCCGGTCTCCCGCCGTTCAAAAGTTCAAAAACAACCCCATGCACAGTAGAATGGCGACTGAAATCATTGGAGAATTTCTGACGTACGTCTGCCATCACGTTCTCCGCTGCGGGTCGACGATGTCGCGCAGGCCGTCGCCGAGGAGGTTGAAGCAGAACACGGCGATCATCAGGGCAAGGCCGGGGAAGAGCGCGATCCACCATTCGCCCGACACCATGAAGCCCGCGCCTTCGGCGACCATGATGCCCCATTCGGCGGTCGGCGGACGGACGCCGAGGCCGATGAAGGAGAGGCCGGCGGCGTTGAGGATGGCGTAGCCCATGGTCAGCGACATCTGCACGATCATGATCGGCATGATGTTCGGCAGGATATGCACCAGGAGGATGCGGAACTCGCCGTTGCCTGACAGACGCGCGGCCTGCACGAAGCCGGCATTGCGGCGGACATTGGCTTCCGCGCGCGCGACGCGGGCATAGAGCGGGAAGTTCACGATCGCGGTGGCCAGGATGATGTTCTGCACGGTGTTGCCGAGCGCGGCGACGATGCCCATCGCCAGCACGAACAGCGGGAAGGCCATGATGGTATCGGCGATGCGGCCGACGACGCGGTCGGTCCAGCCGCCGAAATAGCCGGCCGCAATGCCGGCAAGGCCGCCCATCAGGAACACCAGCGCGACCGAAGCGATCGCGATGAAGAAGTCGAGGCGCGTGGCGACGATGACGCGGCTGAAGATGTCGCGCCCCAGCTGGTCGGTGCCGAACCAGTGCGCCGCCGACGGCGGTTTCAACGCAGCCGCGGTGTCGGAGGCGAGCGGATCGTACGGCACCACGTAAGGGCCGAACAGCGCGGCGAACACGATGATCAGGAGCAGCGCAAAGGCAAAACCCGTGACCTTGTTCTCGCCGAGGACATAGCGGGTCTGCTCAAGCACCGCGACGAGGCCTGACGTGCGGGCGGGGCCGACAGGTTCAACAGCAGGCGCTACGGAGCTCATAGCCTAGCCCTCCAACCGCACGCGCGGGTCGATCACGCCGTACAAGATGTCGATGATCAGATTGAGCAGCACGTACATCACCGCCATGGTCAGCACGAAACCCTGCACCGGCGCGAAGTCCGAGGAGATCAGCGCCTCCACCGCGTAGGAGCCGATGCCCGGCCATGCGAACACTTTCTCGACCAGCACGTTGGCGCCCAGCAGGAACGAGAACACCATGCTGAGCGTGGTGATGACCGGTAGCATCGCGTTGCGGAACGCGTAGGTGACGATCACGGTTGCCGGCGACAGGCCGCTGGCGCGCGCGGTGCGGACGAATTCGGATGCGAGCACCGCGAGCATCGACGCGCGCGTCATGCGCGCGATCGGCGCCAGCGAGAAGATTGCGAGCGTCGTTGCGGGAAGAATGAGCTGGCTCAGCGCCGAGCGGAACGCCTCGAGATCGCGCGCGATCAGGGTGTCGATCAGATAGAAGCCTGTCACCGTCGGCGGCGCGCTGTAGAACACGTCGAGACGGCCGAGCGGCGCCGGCGACCAGCCGAGCCGGAAGTAGAAGACATAGACCAGCACGAGGCCGGTGAAGAACACCGGCAGCGACACGCCGGCCGTGGTCGTGACCCGGCAGAGATGGTCGATCCATGATCCCGGCCGCGTTGCCGCCAGCACGCCGAGCGGAATGGCGATCGCAACGGACACGAACAGGCCGAGCAGCGTCAGCTCGGCTGAGGCCGGCAGGCGGTTGCGGATCTCGGTCGCGACCGGCTGGCCCGTCGTCAGCGAGTTGCCGAAATCGCCGTGCGCGAGATCGTTGGCATAGCGGAAGAACTGTTCGACCAGCGGCTTGTCCAAGCCGAGTTTTTTCCGGATCTGCTCGACGGCTTCCTTGGTCGCGGCGGGGCCGGCGAAGTATGCCGCGGGATCGCCCGGCAGCGCGCGCGTCAGCAGGAAGGTGACGATGACGACGCCGATCAGCGAGGGAATCGCGAACATCAGGCGCTTGCCGATCATGGTCAGCATAGCAACCTCCTTCCGCATTCCGATTGGGAACAAGCTCGCACGGCTTGCGCCGCTGCGCCCCCTCTCCCCTTGTGGGAGAGGGTTGGGGTGAGGGGTAGCGACAAACGAGATCGGAGTTCGTGGCTACCCCTCACCCGTCTCGCCGCTACGCGGCGAGCCACCCTCTCCCACAAGGGGAGAGGGAATGAGAGAGGCGTGCGCACCTCACTCATGACCCCTTACCCCTTCGCCATCGCGCGATAATCGAGCCTGCGGTGGAACCAGTATTGGTAGCCGCTGATGTTCTTCTGCATCGCGACGTTGACGAAGGGCTGGTAGAGCGGGATGCGCGGGACGTCGGCGAAGGCGAGATCGACGAAGCCCTTCACGTCGGCATCGTAAGCGGCCTTGTCGCCGGTGGCGGCCGCCGTGCGCGCACCGTCGATGAACTTGTCCATCGCCGCCGACTTGTAGCTCATGGTGTTGAAGACAGAGTTGTTGCCGTGATAGCACCAGTAGAAGAAGTACTCGGGGTAATCGAGCCAGCCCGAGAACACGTTGGTGAACAGCGGCATCTCCTTCTTGTTGAGCTCGGTGCGCCAGTTGGCGCCTGGCACCTTGTTGATGGTGGTCTTGATGCCGAGCTGGGCGAGGCTCTCCTGCACGAGGATGCAGAGCGGTTCGTTGACGCCGGCGAAGTTGAGATCGAACGAGATCGTGGTCTCGAAGCCGTTGGCGTAACCGGCTTCAGCCAGCAGGGCCTTCGCCTTCTCCATGTCGGTGTTGTACTTGTGCGGCTGCGGCCAGGCGACTTCGGTGGCCTTGTCCTTTGCGCCGAACATGGGATTGCCGAGACCGAACAGCACGGCGTCCATGATCTTCTGGTACGGCAACGCATAGGCGATGGCCTGTCGCACCTTGACGTTATCGAACGGCGGCTTGGTGACGTTCATGCCGATATACTGGATGCCGTTGGAGAACGGCAGCGACACCACGTTGAGCTTGCCGTTCGCCTTCATCTCCTGGAAATCCTTGAACGGCAGCTCATAGGAGATGTCGGCATCGCCGCGCTCGAGCAGTGCACGGCGGTTGCCGGCCTGCGGCACCATGCGCCAGATCACGCGCTTGATCTTGGGAAGCGGACCGCCGACCCAATCCTCATTGCGCTCCATGATCACTTCGGTGCCGGCGGTCCACTTCGTCACCTTGTAGGCGCCGGAGCCGGCGGTCTGCTGTTTTGTAAACTCGAGGCCCCAGGGATCCTTCTCGCTGGCATTCTTCTTCACCAGCTCGGAATTGACGATGCAGGGCACGATCACGGCGAGATCGGGGATCGTCAGCTTGTCCTTCTTCAGGAAGTCGACGCGCACGGTGTGATCGTCGACCACGACGAATTGCTCGGCCTTGGTGAGCGAACCCGCGCTCATCTGGAAGGTCGGGAAGCCGCCGACGCTGACGGCGCGGTCGAGCGACCATTTCACGTCTTTCGCGGTAACAGGCGCGCCGTCGTGGAATTTGGCGTTCTTCTTCAGCTTGAAGGTGACCGACATGTCGTCGACCTTGAAATCCTCGGCGAGCTCGCCCTTGAACTTGTCGCGGTCGTAATAGGGCACGCCGCCGGGACCGCTCTTCATCTCGTGGCTGATCAGGCGGTCGTAGCAATTCCAGGAGACTTCATAGCCGGGCACGTTGGTGCCGATGCCATGGATGTCGAGATTGTTCGGGCCGCCTTCGGAAACGATCAGCAAGGTCTCCGAGCGGGCATCGGCCTTGGCCGGGGAGATCACGGACGGCATGGCCGGGAGCGCCGCGCCAGCGGCCAACCCGGAAACGGATTTGAGGAAATCGCGGCGCTTCATGAAATCGCTCCAACACAAAGTTTTTAGCTGGAACTGGATTCGCAAGGTTTGTGCCAAGGCTTAACGGAAGACTAAAGTCCATCTAAGCCGCTGATATCACAAATTATTCCTGTTCTCAGCACTCTGCACCGCAACGCGCAATTGCATACAAAGACGCACAATTGCGTAAAACTTAGGCTGATCGACTTGAGGGATCATTATGGAGGCAGCCGCCGGCGCTCGCCCCTGCCCCCAGAGTCATTCCGGGGCGATGCGCAGCATCGAACCCGGAATCCATCGGGCGGCAGAACGCGCGGCACAATGGATTCCGGGCTCGCCGCTGCGCGGCGCCCCGGAATGACGGAGGGGGCACTCAGTTGGGCCAGATCAACTCCTGCAGCTCAACCAGATCATCCGCCCGCTCCTGCCAGCCCTCGATGCAGATGTGGCTGTTCAGGTCGCTGGCGCGGTGCAGCAGCATCAGGGCCATCAGGCGGCGCTTGAGGGTAAAATCCAGTGTCGTATAGCCAAAGCCTTCGAGCAGGCTATTCACTCTGCCCGGACGGCCCGCCGCCATGAAGGCGCTGGGGCCGAGCAGATCGTAATCGCGCCACCCCGTGAGCACGTCGCCGAAATCGAACAGGCCGCCGAGCGACCATTGGCCGTCGTCACAGGCGAGCAGAAAGTTCTCGGGGATGTATTCACCGATCAGGATCACCGGCGGCGCGTCCATCGGGATCAGCTTTGCGGCATCGCGCAGGAAGTCGTCGAGGCCCTCGAGGAATTTTGGTGCGAGGCCGAGACGCTCGTGCCGCGCGCGGCAAGCCTGCATCTGCCGGCGCAAGAACGCGTCCCAGCGCGGCTCGATATGCGCGAGCGGTCCAAGCGGCGCGCGCTGCACGCTCGCAATGGTCTCGCCGATCTGGCGCAGCAGCCGCTCCTTCTGCGGCTCCGGCAGTGATGGCCAGACCTCCGAACCCAGCGTGCCGGCAAGGCGCGTGATGACGAGATAGAGCCAGCCGTCGCGCATCCCCTCCGCGACGATCTCGGGGATCGGCAGGTGCAGACGGCCTTTGAGCTGCGCCAGCGACGCGCGCTCCGAGACGAATTGCGCTGCGAGCAGCGGCGGAAAGATCTTCAGGATCAGCGTCTCGCCGAGGCCGACCACGAGATTGGTGCCGGTCGCAAACACATGCGGCGAGCCGGCATCGAGGCCATGGCTACGTGCGATGTCGAGGGCGATCGGCAGCCATTGCGTGGACGCGGAGCGGAAAGCGCGGAAGCTTGCGGCGTCGGCGAGGTGAGGCAATGTCAGCGACATCGCGTGCTTTATGCGTTTGAGTTCGTCATGCCCGGGCGTGTCCCGGGCATCCACGTTCTTCGTACCGCGTGGCAAGGCGTGGATGGCCGGGACAAGCCCGGCCATGACGCGGTGGAAAGATCGTGCGCGCCAACATCAAGCTTCATTCGCAGCGCAGCCACCCTACCTGTCCGGACTGGCGCGCTCGAACTGGCGCAAGAGCTTGTTGCCGCGCTCGACGGCGGAATCGAGTGCTGATTGCGCGCTCTTGTGGCCGGCGAAGGCCTGCTCGAGCTCGTCCTCGATCACGCCGCGGATCAGGATGAAGGAGCCGAGCCGGATGCCCTTGGAGTTCTCAGTCGGCGGATTGAGCGTGATCTGCTCGAACGAGATCGCCGAGCCCGGATTGCGCTCGTAGAAGCCTTGCGAGCGCGTCAGCTCGAAGGCGGCGCGGGTCACGGGGAGATAGCCGGTGTTCTGGTGCCAGGCGGCCTGCACGCCGGGCTGGGACAGATAGGCGAAGAAGCGCGCCACGCCCTTGTATTCCTCGCGCGGACGGTCGCGCAGCACCCACAGCGTGGCGCCGCCGATGATCGAGTTCTGCGGCGCGCCCTTCACGTCGGGCCAATAGGGCATCATGCCGTAGCCGATCTCGAACTTCGAATTCGCCTTGATGTCGGCCCGCGTGGCCGAGGAGCCGATGAAGATGCCGCATTCGCCTTTCTGGAATCGCGGCTCGGCCGACTGGCCGCGGCCGCTATAGTCGAACAGTTTTGTCTTTTGCCACTCGGCAAGCTGGCCGACGTGCTTGACCACGATCGGATTGTTGATGGTCAATTCCGCATCGAGGCCTGCAAAGCCGTTGGTGCGGGTGGCCAGCGGCAGATTGTGGAAGGCGGCGAAATTCTCGACATGGATCCAGGACGGCCAGGACGTGGTGAAGCCGCAAGCAGCGCCGCGGTCGCGCAGGCGCTTGGCGACCGCTCCCAGTTCCGGCCAGGTCTTCGGCGGCGCCTCCGGATCGAGGCCGGCGTCGCGGAACATGGTCTTGTTGTAATAGAGGATCGGCGTCGAGGAATTGAACGGAAAGGACAACAGATTGCCGGCCGCATCGGTGTAATAGCCGGAGACCGCGGGCAGATAATCACTGAGCGAGAACGGCTCGCCCTGGTCCCGCATCAGGCTGAACACCGGATAGATCGCGCCCTTGGCCGCGGTCATGGTGGCGGTGGCGACCTCGTTGACCTGGACGATGGCGGGCTGGGTGCGCGAACGGAAGGCGAAGATCGCCGCCGTCACCGTCTCGGTGTAATTGCCCTTGTAGACGGGCACGATGCGGTAATCGGATTGCGAGGCGTTGAAGTCGGCGGCGAGCTTTTCCAGCTGCCGGCCGAGCTCGCCGGACATGGCGTGCCACCAGGCGATCTCGGTGGCAGCCCGCGCAGGGGCGGCCAATGCGAGGGCCGCAAAGGCGGCAACGAGCTGCAAAAGGCGCAAGGCTGACATCAGGATGGCTCTTCCCAGGCCGCGGTCGACGTGGCGGCTGTCCTGCTTAAGGCCCGGCAGTGGCCGTTTCAACCGGGAATGAACGCCGGCCGCGCCGCACAATCAGCCCGCTGGCCGGGGACGGGATGGGGCTTCCCTTAACTTCTGCTGGAGCCCCGTTCCGATCGGAACGGGTTCTAAATTATTAATTTGACGGGTTTTCTTTACGCGAACCGGTATCCACTTCGCTTGAAAACGCTTTAGATTGCATTGAACCTTTTCCTTCCGCCATAGACTCCACCACTGAGGGGTTGAGTGTGCCAGTGTTGAGCCGTGCCGAACTCTCGCGGACCGGGGTGGTCTTCGTCGCGCTTCTGCTTGCCGCAGTCTCGTCGAGCATGCGCGCGACGAGTGCGGTTGCGCGCGAATTTCGCGCCGCCGACACCCAGGCCGAAGATTACCCGACCGTCCAGGCGCTGCGCTACATGGGCGCCCTGATCGCCGAGCGCACCAAGGGCCGCCACGAGATCAAGGTGTTCCACTCCCGCCAGCTCGGGGAGGAAAAGGAGACGATCGAGCAGACCCGGGCCGGTGCGATCGACCTCAACCGGACCAATGTCGCCCTGATCGGCAATTTCGTCCCGGCGATGAACGTGCTGGCGATGCCGTTCCTGTTCCGGTCCATCGAGCACATGCAGAAGGTGCTGGACGGACCTGTCGGCAGCGAGATCCTCGGTAGCTTCGAGCCCTACGGCTTCGTCGGGCTCGCCTTCTACGATTCGGGTGCGCGCTCGATCTATAACGGGGTCCGCCCGGTGAAGACCATCGCGGACCTCAAGGGATTGCGGATCCGCGTGCAGCAGTCGGAGTTGATGAGCCAGATGATGCGCGCGCTCGGCGCCGAACCGGTCGAGCTGCCCTACGGGCAGGTGCTCACCGGGCTTGCCAACCATCTGATCGACGGCGCCGAAAACAACTGGCCATCCTTCGTGACCACGAACCATTACAAGCATGCCGGCCATTACACGCTGACCGAGCACACGATGAGCCCGGAGGTGCTGGTGATCTCTCTGAAGGCCTGGAACAGCCTGTCGGCGGAGGAGCAGACGATCTTTAAGGAGGCCGCGCAGCGCTCCAGCCGGTTCATGCGCGAGAAGTGGCGCGACCTCGAGGAACAGTCGCAGCGCAAAGCGCAGGAAGCCGGCGTGACCATCATCAGGGACATCGACCGCAAGCCGTTCGAGGACGCCATGGCCGCAATCTACGCCAAGGCCGCGCGCGACCCCGCGGCGGCCGCGCTGATCGAACGGATTCGCAAGGTGGAGTGAGGCCTGTTGGCTGCGCTTGGACATAGCGATCACGCGGACAAGCCACCCGGCCCGATCGGGCAGCTGCGCGCGCGCATCGTCGGCCTCTTACGGGCGGTGCCGATCCGCTGGCGCATCCTGTCGATCGCCGCGCTGAACTCCGCCGTGGTCGTGGTGCTGGTGGCGATGATCTGGAACGGCGCCAAGGTGCTCGGCTCGGCCTGGGACGATGTGCGCCAGGTGCGCGAGTCCGACCGGATCTTGGCGCTGCTCGAAAGCGAGACCGGGCGGCTGCAGAACCTGATCCACCGCTACATCAACCAGCCGAGTCCGGACCTGTTCGCCGAGATCCTGTTGCTGCGCGAGGCGGTGCTGGGCACGCTGACCAACCGCGCCGCCAAGGACCCGATGCTATCAGGGTCGGTCGAGGAGCTGGAGCGCACCACCGACCGCTTCCTCAACGGCTTCGGCGAGCTGCGCAGCGTGCAGTCCACCATCGCCAAGACCTATGAGGAGCAGGTGCAGGGCCCGGCCAGGGACATGGCGGGACTCTACTCCATCATCGAGGGTGCCACCGGCCATCGCGACGCGCTGATCTGGCCCTCGCTCGGCAAATCCCGCGAAGCCTTCACCGCGATGCTGGTCGCGGCCAATTCCTATTACCTGTCGCAGTCGTCGGGCGCCGCCGACGACGCGCGCCGCCATACCGAGACGATCGAGAGGACCATCCCGGTCATGATCGATCTCGCCGACAACGACCTGCAGAAGATGGCCTTGCGGCGGCTCGCGGCCCGCACCGCCGCACTTCGCGAGGGCTTTGCAAAACTCTCCGAGCAGCTTGCGAGCCGCACCGAGCTGCTCCGCAACACCATCGACGCCAGCCAGGCCGAGGCGATCGGCGCCATCGACGACCTCTCGACCAAGATGCGCCAGCGCGAGCAGAAGGCGCAGGAGGTGTTCGACCGCACGCTGGCGGATATCTCACGCAGGGTGCTGTCGATCGCGGTGATCTTCCTCGGCATCATCCTCACCGCGGGCGTCCTGATCGCGCTGTCGATCCGCCTGCCGCTGCAGCAGATCATGTCCGCGATGCGGGCGATCACGCTCGGCGACCTCGACCGCGAGGTGCAGGGCACGAAAGCGCGCGACGAGGTCGGGGCCATGGCGCGCGCGGTGGAGGTGTTCCGCGAGAACGCGATCGCCAAACGCCGGACCGAGGACGAGCTGCGCGCGTCCAAGGAAAAGGCCGAGAGCGCCCTGCTCGAGCTCAACACCGCGCAGCAGAACCTGATCGACGCCGAGCGGCTGGCCGCGCTCGGCGGCCTGGTTGCCGGCGTCGCGCACGAGGTCAACAACCCGATCGGCATCAGCCTGACGGTGGCTTCGAGCTTTGCCCGGCGCACCGAGATTTTCGAAGCCCAGCTCAAGGGCGAGGGCGGCCTGCGCCGCTCACAGCTGGAGGAATTCGTGCAGTCCTCGCGCGACGCCTCGCAGCAGCTCGTCGCCAACCTGACCCGCGCCGGCGAGCTGATCCAGTCGTTCAAGCAGGTCGCGGTCGACCGCTCCCATGCCGAGCGGCGGCAGTTCTCGCTCAGCGAAGCTACCGACCAGATCATCGCCAGCCTCAAGCCGGTGCTGAAGCGCTCGCCGATCACGCTGGAGGTCGATGTCCCCGAGGGGCTGCTGCTCGACGGCTATCCCGGCTCCTACGGCCAGATCCTGACCAACCTCTTCCTCAACGCCGCCAACCACGCCTTCGCCGACGGCCGCGCCGGCCGGATCGCGATCTCGGCGCGGCCGCGCGGCACCGAGGACATCGAGATCAGCTTCTCCGACGACGGGGCCGGCATGACCCCGGACGTGCAGCGCCAGGCCTTTGACCCTTTCTTTACCACCCGGCGCAATGAAGGCGGCACGGGACTTGGCCTTCATATCGTCTATAACCTCGTCACCCAGCAGCTCGGCGGCCGGATGATGCTGGAATCCAAGCTGGGACAAGGCACTACTTTTCGCATTATCATGCCCCGCGTCGCCAAGGGCGGCGCGCAAAGCACAGAAAGTGACGGATCTTCGCAATGGCCGAACAGGACGATGTCCTCCACCTGATCGACGACACCGGTACCGCGTCGGAGGACAGCAACGCCCGGAAATGGAAGATCGCCGTCATCGATGACGATCCGGCCGTGCATGACGGTACGCGTTTCGCGCTGTCGGACTACAGCCTGAACGGCCAGAGCCTGGAGATCCTGTCGGCCTATTCCGCGGCCGAAGGGCGCAAGCTGATGGCCGAGCACCGCGACGTCGCCGCCGTGCTGCTCGACGTCATCATGGAGACCGACGTCGCCGGCCTCGAGCTGGTCGAGTTCATCCGCAACGAGATCCGGAACGAGACCGTGCGCATCATCCTGCGCACCGGCCAGCCCGGCCAGGCGCCGGAGCGGCGCGTCATCGTGCAGTACGACATCAACGACTACAAGGCCAAGACCGAGCTCACCGCCGACAAGCTGTTCACCTCGCTGACCGCGGCGCTGCGCTCCTACCAGCAGCTTGAGCGCATGGTGCAGACCCGGCGCGGGCTGGAGATCATCATCGACGCGGCGTCCACGCTGTACGACTTCAAGTCGATGCAGCGGCTCGCTGAGGGCGTCCTGACCCAGCTCGCTTCGCTGCTCAACGTCGACTGCGCCGGCATCCTGGTGCTGCGCGACAATGGCGGCATCGACCCCGAGCTCTCGGTGCTCGCCGGCAGCGGCTGCTACAGCCGCTTCATCGGCACCACCTCATCGAAGGCGCTCGACCCCGAGCTGCGCGAGATGGTGGAGGCCGCGTTCCAGCGCCGCAAGAACGAATTCGCCGACCACCGGAGCGTGATCTATTTGCGCACCGGATCGGGCCGCGAGGTCGTGGTGCTCCTCCAGGCCGAGCGCGAGCTGTCGGAGACCGACCGTTCGCTGGTCGAGATCTTCTCCTCCAGGCTCTCGATCGCCTTCGACAACGTCATCCTCTACCAGCAGCTGCAGGACGCCAATACCCAGCTGGAGGACCGCGTCGCCCAGCGCACCCGCGCCCTGATGCAGGCCAACCGCCGCCTCTCGGCGCAATGGCTGCGGCTGCAGCGCGCCAACGGCTTCAAGAACGAGATTCTCGGCACCGTCGCGCACGACCTGAAGAACCCGCTCGGCGTCATTCTCGGCCGCACCGAGATGCTCAAGGAGCTGATCTCGACCGGCGCCTCGGAAAGCGGGGTCGTCGCCCAGGTCGACCACATCCGCGACGCCACCAAGCGCCTGACCACGATGGTCGATCATTTGATCTCGGACGCGATGGCCGATGCCTTCGACATCACCATCCGCCGCGAGCCGGTCGACGTCGCCGCCCTGGTCAAGGAAGTCGCCGAGGCCAACCAGCCGCTCGCGGTCAACAAGCAGCAGGCGATCAGCGTCACCGCGCCGCCCAACATCGTCACCATGTGCGACACCGACCGCATCCGCGAGGCGATCGACAATCTCATCAGCAACGCCATCAAATACTCGCCGATCGGCGGCAAGATCGACGTCACCGTGATCCACGAGGGCAGCGACACCATCGTCAGCGTCAGCGACGAGGGCGCCGGGCTGTCGCCGGAGGACCTCGGCCGGCTGTTCGGCCGGTTCCAGCGGCTGTCGGCCAAGCCGACTGCCGGGGAGAGCTCGACGGGACTTGGGCTCTCCATCGTCAAGCGTATCATCGACATGCACGGCGGCGAGGTGACCGCCGAGAGCGAGGGCCCCGGCAAGGGCTCGACCTTCACCATCACCCTCCCTGCGACTGAAGCGCCGTGATGCCAAAGCCCGTGATGCAAAGCCCATGATGCAAAGCCCATGACCCAAAGCCAGCACATCATGATCGTCGACGATGAGGCTCCGGCCCGGGAGATGGTCGGCGATTACCTCAAGATGCACGGCTTCACCGTGACGCTGTGCGACGGCGGCAAGTCCTTGCGCGCCGCGATCCAGGGCAGCATGCCCGATCTCGTCGTGCTCGACCTCAACATGCCCGAGGAAGACGGGCTCTCGATCATCCGCGACCTCAAGAGCCGCATCAACGTGCCCGTCATCATGCTGACGGCGACCGCGAGCCCGATCGACCGCGTCGTCGGCCTCGAGCTCGGCGCGGACGATTACGTGGCGAAGCCCTGCGAGCTGCGCGAGCTGATGGCGCGCATCCGCTCGGTGCTGCGGCGGAGCGGACCGGCCAAGGCGGCAGAGGCGCCGGCGGCGAAGTCGGACAAGGAGCAGCTGGTGCGCTTCGGCACCAAATGGCTCGACCTCGAAGCGCAGGCCTTGCGCGACGACGAGGGCAACGAGCATCCGCTGACCGCATCCGAGTTCGGGCTGCTCAAGGTGTTCGCGGCCAATCCGAAGCGCGTGCTGTCGCGCGAGCGCCTGCTCGAGCTTGCCAACGCCCGCGACGCCGAAGCCTTCGACCGCGCGGTCGATCTGCGCATCATGCGCATCCGCCGCAAGATCGAGCCCGACCCGGCCAAGCCTGCCGTAATCCGCACCATCCGCGGCGGCGGCTATCTGTTCTCGCCGCAGGGCGAGAAGGCGTAGGGCGAGCGGCACAACCCGCTCTGCCGTAGCCCGGATGGAGCACAGCGCAATCCGGGGGTGCTGTAGCCGCGGATGGAGTTGCCCCGGATTTCGCTGCGCTTCATCCGGGCTACGAGATTATCGCCCCGGGACGACAGCGGTAGGTGCGGCGCGACCAAACGCAATCCTCCTAAATTCGTTCCGCGGCGCGCCCGTCCGGCCCCGAATCCCCACCCCCGTATTTTCCGTACGTTGAAATCACAAGGTTTTTTGCCCCGAATGTTTCGTCGCACCCTGTCCGGCGAAACAATTTGACGGCGCACGAAACCATTTTCCGCTTTTCGTGCAGACGTCCCGAAACGTTGGCTCATTAACACTTTGACCCAAGGAAACGCCGCTCGGTTGCGGCGCTACGGGGAGCCAAGTCCATGCCGAACGTCATTGCCATCAACGCCCAAGCCAGCCAGAGCATCATTGCCGCTCAGGCGACCTCGGACGACATGCTCCTCGCAAGCATTGCCGACGGCAACCGGACGGCCATGCACATCCTTTACTGCCGGCACAATGTACGGGTGTACCGATTCATCCTGCGCATCGTGCGCGACGCCACCACGGCGGAAGATCTGGTCAGCCAGGTGTTTCTGGACGTGTGGCGGACCGCCGGCCAATTCCAGGGCCGCTCGCAGGTGTCCACCTGGCTGCTCTCGATCGCCCGCTTCAAGGCGCTGACCGCGATGCGCCAGCGCCGCTTTGAGGACATCGATCAGGAGGACGTGCGTCAGATCCCTGATGGTTGCGACACGCCGGAGACCTCGCTCGACCGCAGCGACACCAGCGCCATCCTGCGCGCCTGCGTGCAGAAGCTGTCGCCGGCGCATCGGGAGATCATCAACCTCGTCTATTACCAAGAGAAGTCGGTGGAGGAGGTCGGCCAGATCATCGGCATCCCCCAGAGCACGGTGAAGACGCGGATGTTCTATGCTCGCAAGCAACTCGCCGATTTGCTTAAGGGCGCCGGCGTCGACCGTTTCGCCGCTTAACAACAATGTTTTCAAGGGGATAGGACCTCCGTTTTGGCCCTCTCCCCGGACACGGAAGCGTTACCACTGACGAAACAATTGAAACAAACGACAACATCAGGCGGAAAAACTTCCCTTCTATAAAGCTCCCATACGGTTTCGTTAAACCTCCCAAGACCTCCAGCGACCCGGACGATGCCCCGTCCGGGTCGTTTTTATTTGGGCCTGAGTGGTTGCCGGCTCCGCGGTCGGTGCGCTCCCTCCCCCGCTTGCGGGGGAGGGCTGGGGAGAGGGTGTTTCCGCAACGGGGCACTCCCCCCAGAGGAAAGAACCCTCACCCGCCGCACTCTGCGAGTGCGCCGGCCTCTCCGGCAAGCGGGAGAGGCGGGAGCCCGCGGCCACCGTGCTCTGCAAAGCAACAGCCCCCGTCACGAAGCCGTGACGCTGCGTAACGACCGCCCCACCGCACGCGAACAGCCCTCGTGACCTCCCTCACGAGTGCCTCATGCTCGACCTGCTCTTTGCTCTCCTCGCCGGCATCCTCACCATCGCGGCGCCCTGTACGCTGCCAATGTTGCCGATCCTGCTCGGCGCCTCGATCGGGCGCGCGGGGCATCTGCGACCCGCGATGATCGCGCTCGGCTTCGTCTTTTCCTTCTCGATGGTCGCGCTGGCGCTCGGCGCGATCACGCGGGCCTTCGATTTCGATCCGAACGTGCTGCGCGAGGCGGCAGCGGTCCTGCTGCTCGGCTTCGGCCTGTTGATGCTGTGGCCGGCGCCGTTCGAATGGCTGTCGCTCCGGATCAACGGCTGGCTCGATCTCGGCAACATCGGCGCCACACAGCGCGAGGGCGCGCTCGGTGGGCTGATCCTCGGCACCACCTTGGGACTGGTCTGGACGCCCTGCGCAGGGCCCGTGCTCGGCTCGATCCTGACGCTGGTGGCGACGTCGAAGAACGTTGCCTGGGCCGGCACGCTGCTGGTCGCCTATGCCATTGGCGCTGCGATCCCGATGCTGGGAATAGCCTACGGCGGACAGGCCGCGACCACGCGCGTACGCAGCCTGGCCCGGATCTCACCGCGGCTGCAGCAGGGCTTTGGCGTCGTCGTGATCGGCTTCGCGGTCGCCGCCTATTTTCAATACGACACGCTGATCGTGGCGTGGCTCACCGGCTTCTACCCCACCGGCCAGATCGGCCTGTGATCCCCCTCATCTTCACCGGAGGACACTTTCCATGACTCTCAAGCTGCTCGCAATGTCTGCTGCACTGATCGGCATCACAGTGACCGGCGTCGTGATCCCCGGCATCTGCGACGAGGCCGCACGCGCCGCGCCTGTCGTCACCGCCGCCGCGAACCAGCAGGCCGCGCCCGACTTCACCGGCATCACCAACTGGTTCAACTCGAAGCCGCTTCATATCGCCGATCTCCGCGGCAAGGTCGTGCTGGTCAATTTCTGGACCTATGGCTGCGTCAACTGCGTCAACACGCTGCCGCATGTCACCGGCCTCTACGCCAAGTACCGGGATCGAGGCCTCGTCGTGGTCGGCGTGCACACGCCGGAATTCCCGTTCGAGCGCTCCGCCGCCAACGTGCAGGCCGCGCTGAAGCGCCATGGCATCACCTATCCGGTGGCGCAGGACAATGAGTCCAAAACCTGGAGCGCCTATCGCAATCAATATTGGCCGGCGCAATACATCGTCGACCAGAGCGGCAAGATCGTGTTCCAGCACGCCGGCGAAGGCAGCTATGACGAGATCGACCGCACGGTGGCCAAGCTGCTGAACGCGAGCAGCTGACGCCGCACGGTCATCGCGCGGCGGGCTTCAATTGTCGCCCTTGTTGCTTGACTCCACGGAGCCGTCCGTGGAGTTTCGCAACCGACGCAATCAGCCCCCGCAATGGACGCGACCACCAGCACCGACATCCGCCTTCGTGAAGGTTCCTCGATCGCGCAGCGGCTGGTCGTGGCCGGCTGTGCGGCTGCCGTTGCGCTCTGCTTCACGCCGGGTCTGTTCACGCAGGACCTCCTGGAAATCACGATATCGACGGTGGCGCTGCTGGTGGGAGCCGGATTCGTCGTCGGCATCATGATGGCGCCGGCGGTGGTGTGGATCATCACGCCGGACGAGATCCTGATCGGCCGGCAGCGGCCGTTCGGAAAGCTCCGGACGCGCCTCGTCGGCAAGGACGAGATCGCCGCGCTACAGGTCCCCGGCAGCAAGCGGGTGAAGGCCCGCTTCCAGCTCGTCTTCACCCTGGCCTCGGGCGAGCGGCTGACCTCGCCGCCGATTTCCGATGTCACCCATGTCCGCGACACCGTGGCGTGGATCGCGGCGCATTTCGACGTTCCCAATGTCGAGGCGCCGAGCAACCCGCTCGATGCCAGCAATCCCGAGATGCATCTCGGCGAGCCTCTCGAGGCGTTTCCTGCACGGGAGATCCGCATCGTCGCACTGATCGCGGTGGCTTTGTCCGCGGCCCCCTATGCCTACAAGCTGTGGCGCGGCCTCTCGCCGAGCCATGTCGATATCCTGCTGCTGCCGCTGGGCGCGATCGCCGCATTCGCCGTCTATCGCTATGCCAACCTTGCGACCGGCGCGTTCTGGATCATCGGGCCGAACGATATTCGCGTCGAGCGCCTGTGGGGCGACGGCAGCCTGCGCGCCGACCGCATCGCCGGACCCGACGTGAAAACGATCACGGTCGAGCGCCGCGGCCGCTCCGAGGACGAGCATTGCATCGTGGTGATCCGGCTGCATTCGGGGCGGCGGTTTCGCAGCCCCCGCATCGGCTCGCGCGTCGAAGCCCGCGCCGTCGCGGCGGAGATCGTGCGGCGGCTCGGGATCCCGGCGGAGAGCAACAAGATCTAGCTGGCGCAAATTGTCGGCCTCGATCTCACCACGCGTTCGATCTAAGCCTCTCCCGCTTGCGGGAGAGGTCGCCGCGTAGCGGCGGGTGAGGGTTCTATCCTCTGGGGGAGTGTCCCATTGCGGAAGCACCCTCTCCCCAACCCTCCCCCGCAAGCGGGGAAGGGAGCGCACCCCGCCCAGCCGCACATCCTATGCTTTTCGCGCCATCCCCTGTTCGTGGCATTGCGCCGGGCCCGTCAAAAAACCAAAGCATTCTCGTGACATGCCAGGACGGCGCGCCATCAACTTGCCATGAACTTGCCCCTCAGGTTTGATGGTTCCGAATGATTTGCGCTGTGGCAGCGGGGAGAGCTTGAAATGACGAATTTTCGTCGCCTGACCGGGATTTTCGTGGCTGCGATGGGACTGGTCCTGTCCACGCCGCACGCCTTCGCCCAGCAGCCGGACCGCGGCGACGAGCCGGGCCTGATCGCCGATGACGGATACCAGCTCGAGCCGGAATGGCAGAAGCAGGTGGTCTACTTCCGCACCACCGAGCCGCCGGGCACGATCATCGTCTCGACGGCCGAACGTCACCTCTATTTGGTGCAGCCCGGCGGGCGCGCCATCCGCTACGGCATCGGCGTCGGCCGCGACGGTTTCCAGTGGCAGGGGCTGGTGACCATCACCAACAAGAAGGAGTGGCCGGATTGGACACCGCCGCCGGAGATGATCCAGCGCCAGCCCTATCTGCCGCGCTTCATGGCCGGCGGCCCGGGCAACCCGCTGGGGGCCCGCGCCATGTATCTCGGCACCACCGTCTACCGCATCCACGGCACCAACCGACCCGACACGATCGGCACCAAGGTGTCGTCCGGCTGCTTCCGCCTGGTCAACGCCGACGTCGCCGACCTCTACGATCGCGTCCCTGTCGGCACCAAGGTGGTCATCCGGCAGAAGCCCGAGCTCTAAGGTTCATGATCCCGGCATGATTCTTCGGACGGCCGCAGCGTGCCTTGCGCCAACGCGGTCGTCCGGATCCGGATCATGCACTCCGTCCTCGCCTGATTCCTTTTCCCGATTTTTCGAGAGAGCAACATGATGCGCACTTTTCGTGGCGGCCTGCTGATCGGGGTCGCCATCGCCGTGCTGGTCGCCATCGGCGCGATCATTTACGAGTTTTACGACACCCGCACCCTGAGGCGCACGGTTCGCCGCGGCGAGGTGCTGTGCGGCGTCAACAAGGGCCTGCCGGGCTTCTCGATCCCCGACGACAAGGGCAACTGGACCGGCTTCGACGTCGATTTCTGCCGCGCGGTGGCCGCTGCGATCTTCAACGACCCCGGCAAGGCGAAGTTCGTTCCGCTCGACGCCAACGAGCGTTTCAAGGAGCTGCAGAGCCGCAAGGTGGACATCCTCTCGCGCAACACGACCTGGAGCATGGCGCGCGAGCTCGACTACGATTTGTATTTCCCGGCCGTGGCCTATTACGACGGCGTCGGCTTCATGGTGCCGCGCACGCGCAACAAGGAGACCTCGCTCGACCTGGCAGACAGCAAGGTCTGCGTGCAGAACGGAACCACGACGACACTCAACGTCGCCGATTACTTCCGCATCAACAACATGAAGTATGAAGAGGTGAAGTTCGATAACCTCAACGACGTGGTGAAGGCGTACGACACCGGCAAGTGCGACACGTTCTCCGCCGACGTTTCTCAGCTCTATGCTCTCAGGCTGAACCTGACGAAGCCCGGCGACCACATGATCCTGCCGGACATGATCTCCAAGGAGCCGCTCGCCCCCGTGGTGCGCCAGCGCGACGACGACTGGATGATGATCGTGAAGTGGACGCTTTACGCGATGATCAACGCCGAGGAGCTCGGCGTGACCTCGGAGAACATCGACGAGGCCTTGAAGTCGAAGAAGCCGGAGGTGATGCGCCTCGTCGGCACCGAAGGCCGCTACGGCGAGCAGCTCGGCCTCACCAAGGACTGGGCCGCGCGCATCATCCGCCACGTCGGCAATTACGGCGAGATGTACGATCGCAACATCGGCGAGAAGTCGAAGCTGAAGATCCCGCGCGGCATGAACCAGCTGTGGAACGCAGGCGGCGTGCAGTACGCACCGCCGATGCGGTAAGGGGTGTCTCCGGCGAACGTCGTAGGGTGGGTTAGCCTTGCAATTGCGCTAAGCGCAATTGCTCGGCGTAACCCACCATGCTTCCGCGTTTGCCGGACGAAGATGGTGGGTTAGCACTGCAGATGCGCTTCGCGCTTCTGCAGTGCTAACCCACCCTACGAGGGCATCTCAATAACCCCGCGACCTGGCCAACTGCTCGGTGTGATAGTTCGCATCGCCGAACAACTCCTCGCAGACGCGGGCGCGCTTCATGAAGAAGCCGATGTCGAACTGGTCGGTCATGCCCATGCCGCCGTGCATCTGCACGCCTTCCTGCACCGCGCGCGTGGCGGTGGTGCCGGCGCGCGCCTTGGCGACGGCGACGGCGGGTGCGGCCTTGGCAATGTCGGCGTCCAGTGCCTGCAGCGCCTTCATGGTGGCGGCACGGGTGATCTCGATGTCGATGTAGAGCTCGGCGGCGCGATGCTGCAGCGCCTGGAATTCGCCGATCAGTTTGCCGAATTGCTTGCGGCTCTTCAGATACTCGACGGTGCGGCCAAACACCTCGTCGCTGAGACCGACCATTTCGGCGGCGACCGCACCGCGGCCGATGTCGAGCACGCCATCGAGCAGGCCGGCCGCCTGGTCGACCTCGCCGAGCACGCTGTCGGCGGTGACCTCGACATTGGCGAATTCAATCCGCGCCGCATTGTGCGCATCGACCATGATGGTGCGCTCGATCGCAACGCCCTTGGCCTTGGGGTTGACCAGGAACAGCGTCAGGCCCTCGCGTTCGCCGGCAGAGCCCGCGGTGCGCGCGGCGACGATGAGGAGATCGGCGACATGACCGTCGATCACCAGCGCCTTGGCACCGGAGAGCTTGAAGCCGTTGCCGGCGCGCACAGCCTTGAGGCTGGTCTGCAGCGGGCGATGCTTGGCGCCCTCGTCGATCGCGAGCGTCGCGAGCAGCGAGCCGTTCGCGATCTTCGACAGATATTCCGATTTCTGCGCGGCATTGCCGCCGCGGGTCAGCACTGATGCCGCCACCACTGACGTCGCGAGGAAGGGCGATGGCATCAAGGTGCGGCCGATCTCCTCCATGATGATTCCGGCCTCGACGAAACCGAGACCGCTGCCACCGAACTCTTCCGGCACGAGCAAGCCGGCAAACCCCATCTCGGCGAAGGAATGCCAAAGATCCTTGGAGAAGCCGGTGGGGTCCTTGCTGTCGCGCAAGTGGCGCAGGTGCGACACCGGCGCCTTGTCGCTGATCAGCCCGCGCGCGGAGTCGCGGAGCATGGATTGTTCTTCGGTGAGGACGAGGGCCATATGCGTGTTTCCGATTCGAAATCTATCTGGTTCGTCATTCCGGAATGCGCCGCAGGCGCAGGCCCGGAATCCATCGGGCGGCAGAGGGGGAGGATGAATTGGATTCCGGCCTCGCGACTTCGTCGCGCCCCGGAATGACGGAAACCTCACGCCCCCGGCAGATCCAGGATGCGCTTGGCGACGATGCCGAGCATGACCTCGGACGTGCCGCCCTCGATCGAGTTGGCCTTGGTGCGCAGCCAGGCGCGCGGGCGCGCGCCCTGCCTGGAGCGCTCGCTCTCCCATTCCAGCGCATCGACGCCGCCCGCCGACATCAGGATCTCGTGGCGGCGCTTGTTGAGCTCGGTGCCGTAATATTTCATCGCCGAGGAGAACGCCGGATGCGCCTGCCCGGCCTTGGCGAGATCGACCGCGCGCTCGGCGCAGGCCGCCAGCGCGGCCTCATCGACGTCGAAGGTCGCGATTCTACCGCGCAGCATGGCGTCGTCGAGCCTGCCCTGCCCATCGGTGCCGACGGAATCGGCCGCGATCTGGCCGAGCGGCCGGCCGACGCCGCGCTCGCCCATCCCCGAGATCATCGCGCGCTCGTGCTGGAGCAGATATTTCGCGACGTCCCAGCCGCGGTTGATGGTGCCGACGACATGCGACTTCGGCACGCGGACATTGTCGAAGAAGGTCTCGCAGAACGGCGAGTAGCCCGAGATCAGCAGGATCGGCTTGGTCGAGACGCCCTTCGAGGCCATGTCGAACAGGATGAAGCTGATGCCGTCATGCTTCTTTGCGGTCGGGTCGGTGCGGACCAGGCAGAAGATCCAGTCGGCGTAATTGGCGTAACTAGTCCAGATCTTCTGGCCGTTGATGATGAAGTCGTCGCCATCGCTCTCGGCGCGGGTCTGGAGCGAGGCGAGGTCGGAGCCGGCGTTCGGCTCGGAATAGCCCTGACACCAGCGGATCTCGCCCGCGGCGATCTTCGGCAGATGCTCCTTCTTCTGGGCCTCGTTGCCGTACTTCAAGAGCGCCGGCCCAAGCATCCAGATGCCGAAGCTCGACAGCGGCGGCCGCGCGCCGATCCGCGCCATCTCCGCACGCAGCACCTTGTGCTCGGCCGCGCTCAGGCCCCCACCGCCATATTCCCGCGGCCAATCCGGCACGGTCCAGCCCTTGTCGCGCATGCGCTCGAACCAGATGCGCTGCGGCTCGGACGAGAATTTTGCATTGCGTCCACCCCAGAACACGTCGGCGTCCGACGTTGCGGGCTTGCGCATCTCCGGCGGGCAATTGGCCTCCAGCCAGGCGCGGGTCTCGTTGCGGAATGTTTCGAGATCGGCGGATTCAGAATCGCTGGTTTTGAGATCGGTCATTGGTCGTTTCCATCACCCAACATTCGAATTGTTGCCAGCGAGTCTGGGCCAAGCCCCCGCGGAATTCAACCACTTATCGGGTATAGTCATTGCTGCGGCGAGCCTTGAAAACAAAGAGGAAACGACAATGCGCCTAAAACTTCTTTCGCCTGGCGAAATGAACGAGAGCCAGCGGCAGACCTATGACGAGTCGATCGCCGGCAAGCGCGGCAAGCCGCCGCCTCCGATGATGGCTTGGCTCAATAGTCCCGAGATGGCCCGGCACGCCACGCGGCTCGGCGAGGTCATGCGCTTCGACACGATCTTCCCGGCCAAGCTGTCGGAGATCGCGATCCTGGTGACGGCGCGGCACTGGACCGCGCATTACGAATGGTACGCGCACAAGCGCCTCGCGCTCGCCGGCGGCATGAAGGGCGAGATCATCGATGCGATCCGCGACCGCCGCACCCCCGACTTCGACGATCCCATGGGGAAGATGATCTACGATCTCGCGAAGTCGCTGCACGAGGGCCACGGCGTCGAGAAAGGTCTCTACGACGAAGCGGTCAAGCTGCTCGGCGAGCGCGGCGTCGTCGAGGTCATCGGGCTGTGCGGCTACTACACGCTGGTGTCGATGACGCTGAACACGTTCGAGTTCGGCCTGCCCGAGGGCGAGGTGTCGGAGCTGGCTTAGTTTCCCATTCAGAAACGATGGGTTTCGAGTTTGGCCATAGCACTGGCTCGAAGCGGGGCTTACGTGCGTGTTTTCGAGGGAGCATTCACATGTCGCAAAGCCCCACCATTCCTGCCGGCACCAGGATCGGCCACGTCCACCTTAAGGTCGCCGATCTCGATCGTGCGCTCGGCTTCTATTGCGGCGTGCTCGGCTTCGAGCTGATGCAGCGGATGGGCTCGGGGGCGGCCTTCATCGCGGCCGGCGGCTATCACCACCACATCGGGCTCAACACTTGGGAGAGCAAGGGCGGCTCACCGCCGCCGCCTGATGCGACCGGGCTCTATCACACCGCGATCCTGTTTCCGACGCGCCCTGCGCTGGCGGATGCGCTGCATCGGGTGCTCACGGCCGGGATTGCGCTCGATGGCGCCAGCGACCATGGCGTCAGCGAGGCGCTTTACCTGCGTGATCCCGACCAGAACGGCGTGGAGCTGTATTGGGACAAGCCGCGGGAGCAATGGCCGTTCGGGCCTGACGGGAAGCTCGCGATGTTCACCAAGCGGCTGGATGTCGAAGCGCTGTTGCGGCAGCGGGAGGGGTGATGCCTAGAGGTGGGCCCGGCGCCACCAGCGCCGTTGCCCACCCTGCATGCGCTGCGTGATCAGCGCCCTGCGTCCATGTCCCCCGCCTCGCGCTGGCCGCTGAGCCAGAGCGCGAGCAGGGTCCAGAACGCGCCGGACAGCAGATACGCACCCGAGGCGATGACGCCAAGATTGGTGGCGAGCAGCAGTGCGACCAGCGGGGCGAAGCCGGCGCCGAACAGCCAGGCCATGTCGGAGGTCAGCGCCGAGGCCGTATAGCGATAGGCCTGCCGGAAGTTCGAGGCGATAGCACCGGAGGATTGGCCGAAGGACAGGCCGAGCAGGATGAAGCCGATCACCATGTAGATGGTCTCGCCGAACGCGCCGGCGTCGAGCAGCTGCGGCGCGAAGCCGCTATAGACTGCGATCGCGATCGCCGATCCCATCAGCAGCGACTTGCGCCCGACGCGGTCGGCAATGATGCCGGAGGCCACGATCGCGGCGACGCCGAACACGGCGGCGACGATCTCGATGATCAAAAAGCGCACCGGGCTTTCGTGGGTGAACAGGAACACCCAGGACAGCGGGAACACCGTGACCATGTGAAACAGCGCGAAGCTCGCCAGCGGCGCAAAGGCCCCTAGCATGATGTTCTGGCCTTCGCGCGCGACCGTCTCTGAGATCCGCGCCGGCTGGAGTTCGCGGGTCTCGAATAGCGTAGCGTATTCTTCCGTCGTCACCATGCGCAGACGCGCGAACAGCGCGACGACATTGATGGCGAAGGCGACGAAGAACGGATAGCGCCAGCCCCAGTCGAAGAAGTCATCGGCCGAGAGGAGGCCGGCGAAATAGGCGAACAGCGCGCTCGCCACGATCAACCCGAGCGGGGCGCCGAGCTGCGGCACCATCGCGTACCAGCCGCGCTGCGAGGCCGGCGCATTCAGCGCCAGCAGCGAAGCCATGCCGTCCCAGGCGCCGCCCCAGGCCAGACCCTGCGCGATGCGCGCCAGCGCCAGCAGCCAGATCGCGGCGACGCCGATCTCCTGATATCCGGGCAGGAACGCGAGCGCGACGGTGGCGGTGCCGAGCAGGAATAGCGCCGAGATCAACTTGGCCGTCTTGCCGTATTCCCGGTCGATCGTCATGAAAATGACGGTGCCGATCGGACGGGCCATGAAGGCCAGCGCGAAGACCATGAAGGAATAGAGGGTCCCGGTCAGCTCGCTCGCGAACGGAAAAACCAGCCGCGGAAACACGATCACCGAGGCGATCGCGAAGACGAAGAAGTCGAAGAATTCCGAGGTACGGCCGATGATGACGCCGATGGCGATCTCGCCGGGACTGGCCTGGTCGTGGCCGTGCTCGCCCGTGTGGAGGTTTGCCATTGCGGGGGTCTGTGCCGTCGCCATTCGTGCGCCCTTAACGTCCTGAAAACCAAAGCCGACCGCCCGGCGGGGCCCAGGCAATCTGGCCCTATCTGGCCCAACCTCCCGCACTGCAACATTGGACAAATTGTCCAATGTCCCCATTGTTGCGCCGCAGCTACCCCTTGGCCCCGCAAAGGAAACTCAATCTCATAAGGCTCGGCCCGTGTCCCGTCTCAAGATCCTGGCGCTACTACCTCTGGCTGCCGCGCTCAGCGGCTGCGACTACGTCGTGCTGGCGCCAGCCGGCGATATCGCAGCGCAACAGCGCGACCTCGTCATCATCTCCACCGTCCTGATGCTGCTGATCGTCGTGCCCGTGATGGCGCTGACGGTGCTGTTCGCCTGGCGCTACCGCCAGTCCAACACCGAGGCCCGCTACGAGCCGGACTGGGATCACTCGACCAAGCTCGAGCTGGTGATCTGGTCGGCGCCACTTCTCATCATCGTCTGCCTCGGCGCGCTAACCTGGATGGGCACGCATCTGCTCGACCCTTATCGCACCCTCGGCCGCATTCATGCCGAGCGCGCGGTGGACAAGTCCAAGGCCCCGCTCGAGGTCGACGTCGTCGCGCTCGACTGGAAGTGGCTCTTCATCTACCCGGATTACGGCATCGCCACCGTCAACGAGCTCGCAGCTCCGGTCGATCGCCCGATCACCTTCCGCATCACCGCGTCCTCGGTGATGAACTCGTTCTACATCCCCGCGCTCGCCGGCCAGATCTATGCGATGCCGGGCATGGAGACCAAGCTCCACGCCGTCGTCAACCACGCCGGCACCTACAAGGGTTTTTCGGCGAACTATAGCGGCGCCGGCTTCTCCGGCATGCACTTCAACTTCAAGGGGCTCGACGACAAGGGTTTTGACGCCTGGATCGCCAGCGCCAAGTCGGCCGGCGGCTCGCTCGGCCGCGCCGAATATCTCCAGCTGGAGAAGCCCAGCCAGAACGAGCCGGTGCGGCGCTGGGGCACCGTCGATGCCGATCTCTACCGCCTGATCCTCAACATGTGCGTCGAGACCGGCAAGATGTGCCAGAGCGAGATGATGGCGATCGACGCCAAGGGCGGCAACGGCCATCAGGGCCTGAACAACACCCTGCCACTCGCCTACGACAAGTATGCCCGCCGCGGCACGGTGCTCGGACCCGAGCCGACCTTCGTCGCCGGCACCTGCACGCCGGATGCGCCGCAGGGGCAGACCACCGCCTCGATCAAGGCTCCGACCGATTTCGCGCCGCTCCTGGGTGCCGGCCTGAAGCGCCCGTCGTTCACGCCGCTGAAGTCCTCGTCCTTCTTCCTTGGACAGCGTCCCAAGTCCGATTCCTGAAGTCAGATTCCTAAAGAGAACGCGCATGTCTCCTGATCTTCTCAAGCTCATCTTCGGCCGGCTCGGCCTCGAATCGCTGCCGCTGCACGAGCCGATCGTCGTCGGCACCTTCGTAGTGGTCGCGCTCGGCGGCGCCGCGCTGCTCGGCGGCCTCACCTATTTCCGCCTCTGGGGCTATCTCTGGCGCGAATGGTTCACCACGGTGGACCACAAGCGCATCGGCATCATGTACATGATCCTCGGCATCGTGATGCTGCTGCGCGGCTTTGCCGACGCGCTGATGATGCGCGGCCAGCAGATGCTCGCGTTCAACGGCTCCGAAGGCTATCTTAACGCCCATCACTACGACCAGATCTTCACCGCCCACGGCGTGATCATGATCTTCTTCGTGGCGATGCCGCTGGTCACCGGCCTGATGAACTACGTCGTGCCGCTGCAGATCGGCGCGCGCGACGTCTCGTTCCCGTTCCTGAACAATTTCAGCTTCTGGATGACGGTCGGCGGCGCGGTGCTGGTGATGGCCTCGCTGTTCATCGGCGAATTCGCCCGCACCGGCTGGCTGGCTTATCCGCCGCTGTCGAACATCGGCTACAGTCCCGATGTCGGCGTCGACTATTACATCTGGGCGCTGCAGGTCGCCGGCGTCGGAACGACGCTATCCGGCATCAACCTGATCTGCACCATCGTCAAGCTGCGCTGCCCCGGCATGACCATGATGAAGATGCCGGTGTTCACCTGGACCTCGCTCTGCACCAACGTGCTGATCGTCGCCTCCTTCCCGGTCCTGACCGTGGTGCTCGCGCTGCTGTCGCTCGACCGCTACGTCGGCACCAACTTCTTCACCAACGATTTCGGCGGCAGCCCGATGATGTACGTGAACCTGATCTGGATCTGGGGCCACCCCGAAGTCTACATCCTGGTTCTCCCGGCCTTCGGCATCTTCTCCGAGGTCACCTCGACCTTCTCGGGCAAGCGGCTGTTCGGCTACACCTCGATGGTCTACGCCACTGTGGTCATCACCATCCTGTCCTACCTGGTCTGGCTGCACCACTTCTTCACGATGGGCTCGGGTGCCAGCGTCAACTCGTTCTTCGGCATCACCACGATGATCATCTCGATCCCGACGGGCGCGAAGATGTTCAACTGGCTGTTCACGATGTATCGCGGCCGCATCCGCTACGAGCTGCCGATGATGTGGACCATCGCCTTCATGCTGACCTTCGTGATCGGCGGCATGACCGGCGTTCTGCTCGCGGTGCCGCCGGCCGACTTCGTGCTGCACAACAGCCTGTTCCTGATCGCGCACTTCCACAACGTGATCATCGGCGGCGTAGTGTTCGGCGCGTTCGCCGGCATCAACTACTGGTTCCCGAAGGCGTTCGGCTTCAAGCTCGATCCGTTCTGGGGCAAGATGTCGTTCTGGTTCTGGGTCACGGGCTTCTACCTGGCCTTCATGCCGCTCTACGTGCTCGGCCTGATGGGCGTGACCCGCCGCCTGCGCGTGTTCGACGATCCGTCCCTGCAGATCTGGTTCGTCATCGCCGCGATCGGTGCCGTGTTCGTCTTCATCGGCATCCTCGCGATGCTGATGCAGTTCGCGGTCAGCCTGCTCAAGCGCGAGCAGCTAAAGGACGTCACCGGCGATCCCTGGGACGCGCGCACGCTGGAATGGGCGACGTCCTCGCCGCCGCCGGACTACAACTTCGCCTTCACCCCGGTCGTTCACGACAATGACGCGTGGTGGGACATGAAGCGGCGCGGCTATCAGCGTCCGCTCACCGGGTTCAAGCCGATCCACATGCCCAGCAGCACCGGCACCGGCATCATCCTCGCCGGCTTCGCCACCGCGATGGGCTTTGCTCTCGTCTGGTACATGTGGTGGCTCGCCGCCCTGAGCTTCATCGCGATGCTCGCCGTCGGGATCGGCCACACCTTCAACTATCACCGCGACTTCGACATTCCGGCTGACGACATCATCCGGACCGAGGACGCGCGCACCAAGCTGCTCGCCGGAGCCAAGTAAATGACTGCCGCTGTTCATCCCTCGCAGACCGGCGAACCGGTCTTCTACCTCGCTGACGAGCATCCGCATCCGGAAGGCTGGAGCACCTCGCTCGGCTTCTGGATCTATCTGATGAGCGACTGTCTCATCTTTGCGATCCTGTTCGCCACCTACGGCGTGCTCGGCGGCAACTATGCCGCCGGCCCCGCGCCGAAGGACCTGTTCGACCTCACCCTGGTCGCGGTGAACACCTCGATGCTGCTGCTGTCGTCGATCACCTACGGCTTTGCGATGCTGACGATGCAGCAGAACAAGGTCGCGCAGACGCAGGTTTGGCTCGCGATCACCGGCCTGTTCGGCCTCGCCTTCATCGGCATCGAGCTCTTCGAGTTCGCCCACATGATCCACGAGGGCGCCACGCCGCAGCGCAGCGCCTTCCTCTCCGCCTTCTTCACCCTGGTCGGCACCCACGGCCTGCACGTCACCTGCGGCCTGATCTGGCTGGTGACGCTGATGGTGCAGGTCGGAAAGTTCGGCCTGATCGAGGCCAACCGCCGCCGCCTGATGTGTCTGTCGATGTTCTGGCACTTCCTCGACGTGGTCTGGATCGGCGTCTTCACCTTCGTCTATCTCCTGGGAGTTCTGCGATGAGCACTGATACCCACGCAGCTGGCGCGCACGACCATCACCACGAGGGCGGCCACGCCCACAGCACGTTCTCGGGCTACATGCTCGGCTTCGTGCTCTCGGTCGTGCTCACCGCGATCCCGTTCTGGCTGGTGATGAGCGGCGCGCTGCCGAGCAAGCAGATCACCGCGCTGGTGATCATGGCCTTCGCAATCGTGCAGATCGTCGTGCACATGGTCTACTTCCTGCACATGAACACGACGTCCGAGAACGGCTGGACCATGATGGCGCTGATCTTCACCATCGTGATGGTGGTGATCGCGCTGTCGGGTTCGCTGTGGGTGATGAGCCACCTCAACAGCAACATGATGCCGATGCACCAGATGAGCGGCATGAAGTGAGCGAAACCGGGACCGTGACGGGTGAGGACGGAGATGCGCGCAGCAAGGCTGCGCGGTCGCCGTCCTTGTGGCTCACGGTCCTCTCGCTCATTGCTTTCGTGCTTCTGATCGCGCTTGGCGTCTGGCAGATCGAGCGCCGCGCCTGGAAGCTGGCGCTGATCGACCGGGTCGAGCAGCGCGTCCACGCGCCGGCTCAGCCGATCCCCTCGCCCGCTTCGTGGTCCACCGTCAGCGCCGCAAGCGACGAATACAGGCACGTCAGCCTCAGCGGGCGCTTCCTGCATGAGAGCGAGACGCTGGTTCAGGCCGTCACCGAGGAAGGCCCCGGCTATTGGGTGCTGACGCCGCTTGCGCGCGACGACGGCATGCTGGTCCTGATCAATCGCGGCTTCGTGCCGTCCGAGCGCCGCGACGCATCGACGCGCCGGGACGGCAATCCGCAAGGTCGAGTCGAGATCACCGGCCTCCTGCGCATCACCGAGCCGAAGGGCGGCTTCTTGCGGACCAACGTGCCCCAGCACAACCGCTGGTACTCGCGGGACGTCGCCGCCATTGCGGCGGCGCGCGGTCTTCGCGAGGTCGCGCCCTTCTTCGTGGACGCCGACGCCGGATCACAAATCGCCGGCGGCCCAATCGGCGGATTGACCGTGATCCGCTTTCCCAATAACCACCTGATCTACGCGCTGACGTGGTTTGCCCTGGTTTTCATGCTGGCCGGCAGACTTTTCGTCATATTCGGCGGCGGGCTGTTCCGTCGCAAGCGCTTCGTCCACGACAAGGCCGGCGGCTCGGATGCCGACGCCCGCAGGACGGGATCAGATGCTGGAACGATCGTCGAGCCGACCTGACGACGGGAAAACGCTTTCCCAGACGCTTGGGCGTGACGGGCAAGCCGTCACGCTGCAATCGCAGGCCGACGCGCGCAGCGAGCTGATCGGCACCATGCCGACCGAGGACGAGACCAACCGCAAGAACATGGCGCTGCTGATCCAGCTGCGCTGGACCGCGGTGGTCGGCCAGATCGTGACCATCGGTGCCGTGCATTTCGGCCTCGGCATCCCCCTGCCGCTGGAGCGGATGGGCGCGGTGATCGGCGCGCTGGTGCTGCTCAACGTCTCCAGCCTGGTCTGGGTGCGCCATCGCGCTGCGATCACCAACAACGAGCTGTTGGTCGCCTTGATACTGGACGTCGCCGCGCTGACCGCGCAGCTCTATCTCTCCGGCGGCGCCACCAATCCCTTCACCTCGCTGTTCCTGCTCCAGGTGACGCTCGGTGCGGTGCTGCTCGATGCCCGATCGACCTGGTCGCTGGTGGCGCTGACCTGCGCCAGCTTCGTCTGGCTGACATTGGCCTACCGGCCGCTCGATCTGCCGCCCAATCCGTTGAGCGAGACCTATACGCTCACCGTAACAGGCATGCTCCTGGGCTTCGTGCTCAACGCCGTGCTGCTCGTCGTGTTCGTCACCCGCATCAACAGGAATTTGCGCGAGCGCGACGCGCATCTGGCGGCGCTGCGCCAGCATGCCGCCGAACAGGACCATATCGTGCGCATGGGCCTGCTCGCCTCCGGTGCGGCGCATGAGCTCGGCACGCCGCTCGCCTCGCTCTCGGTAATCCTCAGCGACTGGCGCCGCATGCCCGATCTTGCCGCCGATCAGGAGCTTGCCGAGGACCTCGCGGAGATGGAAACCTCGTTGCAGCGCTGCAAGTCGATCGTGACAGGCATCCTGGTGTCGGCGGGCGAAGCGCGCGGTGAAGGCTCCTCACCGACGACGGTGACGGCCTTCGTCACCGCGCTGGTCGACGAATGGCGCAATGCGCGCTCCGCCCGCACGCTCTACTTCGTCAACACCTTCGGCGAGGACGTCGCAATCGTCTCCGACGTCGCGCTGAAGCAGGTGATCTTCAACGTGCTCGACAACGCCTATGAGGTCTCGCGCGAGTGGGTCGAGCTCGTCGCCGAGCGCGAGGGCGACAATCTCGTGCTGTCGATCTCCGACCGCGGCCCGGGCTTTGCGCCGGAGATGCTGGCGCAGCTGGGCAAGCCCTACCAGTCGAGCAAGGGTCGCGCCGGCGGCGGGCTCGGCCTGTTCCTGGTGGTGAACGTCGTGCGCAAATTGGGGGGCACCGTGAGCGCCAAGAACCACAGGAAGCGCGGCGCCACGGTGCGCCTCACGCTGCCGCTCGCAACATTGGCGATCGGAGGGAATTTTGACGCCTGACCGTTCGCTGATCGTCGTCGAGGACGATGCGGGTTTTGCCCGCACGCTGAAGCGCTCGTTCGAGCGCCGCGGCTACGAGGTGGTACTCGCCGCCTCGATCGAGGAGGTGCGCCAGGTGCTGGAGGAACGCTCTTTCGGTTATGCCGTGGTCGACCTCAAGCTCGGCGGCGCCTCGGGCCTTGCCTGCGTCGAGCTCCTGCACACGCATGACCCGGACATGCTGATCGTGGTGCTGACCGGCTTTGCCAGCATCTCCACCGCGGTCGAGGCGATCAAGTTGGGGGCCTGTCACTATCTGGCAAAGCCGTCGAACACCGACGACATCGAGGCCGCCTTCCACAAGGCCGAAGGCAACGCCGAGGTCGCGCTCGATTCGCGGCCGACCTCGATCAAGACGTTGGAATGGGAACGCATCCACCAGACCTTGATCGAGACCGACTTCAACATCTCGGAAGCGGCCCGCCGGCTGGGCATGCACCGGCGGACGCTGGCGAGGAAGCTCGAGAAGCGCCCGGTGAAGTAGGAGCGCTATCGCCATTTGAGAGCATTCCCTGCGGCCCATCCTTCGAGACGCCCGCTTTAAGCGGGCTCCTCAGGATGAGGGAGGAGTGCGCGGCAGCAGTTTTCAACGAGCACTGATGCTGATGAGCCTCATCCTGAGGAGGCGCGTCAACGCCGTCTCGAAGGACGAGGCGTGCGCACCGGCCGCTATTTGCCGAACTGCGCGATCAATTCGGCTAGCGCGACGTGGCCTGTGCACGATCCCGTTCCCGGATCAGACCCGCCGTCCTCCAGAGCGGTGGCGTAGAGGACCGCGGGATCGGCTTCGAGGCGCGCGCGCAGCGCCGCCAGCTTCGGCCAGCGGCTCCTCTCCGCGACCGCGTGGAAGTCGAGCCAGCGTGCGACACCGACAAGCACGGCGTCGGCGAGGGTCGGCCGGTCCCCGAGCAGAAATTGCTGCGTTTCGATCATTTCTTCGAGCTTGTCATGACGCTCGATGACCCTTGCTGTGCCGAAGGCGCGCAGGACCGACTTCGCGGCAGGCTCCATGGCTTCGGCTTCCAATGCGGCCCACAGCGGCGCGAACGCGGCGGTGAAACCGGTATTCACGAACGCCATGAGCTGATGCATGCGATCGGCTTGCCGCGACAGCGGATCGAAGCTGATGCGCCGTTCGACATCCCTGGCCTCTAGCCAGGCCGCGATCGCCATCGTTTCCGTCAGCACCTCGCCCTGCTCGGTGATGAAGACCGGCGTCTCGTGTCGCGGATTGATACGGGCGTATGACGGGTTTCGCATCTCGCCCAACATATCGACCCGACACAGCCGATATGGCTTGCCCAGCCATTCGAGAGCCGCAACGAGCCCCATGGAGCTTCCCTTCGGGAAGCCGTAGAGTAGAATTGGGTCCATGATCCATTCTCCGTGATTTCTGATGATCACGCTGCGCAGCGGTGATGCGACCCTAGCCGCTCGCCGCATCAAGTAAATTACGAACTTTTTTGTAACCTGGAGGCGCCGATGAAGGATCTCGTGTCGAGATGTCCCATCGAGGAAGTGATGCAGATTCTGAGCGGTCGCTGGCCGACTCTGCTGATCTATTATTTGAAGCAGGGCACCAAGCGCTTCAGCGACTTGCGCCGCGATAATCCGACCATCTCACACAGGATGCTCGCGCTCGAGCTTCGCAAGCTGGAGGACGCCGGCATCGTCAGCCGCACCGAATTCGGCGGATATCCGCTGCGCGTGGAGTACGATCTGACCTCCGCCGGTCACGCGCTCGTGCCCTTGATCGATGCTTTGGGGGACTGGTGGACGTCGGTTGCGGCGGCGGCTGACGGAGAAGGCCGCCGGAACGAAATCAGCGTCTCGGCAAGGGCGCAGCGAACCAGCGGCTGAAGGCCCAAGCGAGGAGACTGCCGTGACAATGCTCGTCGAGCGCTTCAACCTGCCGGCTGCGCATTCGCCCGCGCCGAGCGAACGCGATGCCGAAACAGTTCAGTTCGCACAGGCCGCGCTGACGTCCGCCAAGCGGGAGGGCCTGCAACTCGCAGTGCGGGCGCGCTATGTCGCCCTCGTCGTCATTGGCTGCCTGATCATGGTGATCAACCCGGCCTGGGAGCAGCTCTACTACGTGGCGCTGCTCGGCTTGTTCGCGCTGATCGGCTGGGCCCAGGTCAGGGTTGGGCGGGTTGGCGTGTCGCGGCCGGAATTGGCACTCCTGTTTTGCGACTTGGCGCTGCTCACGTGCCTCATCGTGGTTCCCAATCCGTTCGGAGCCTCGCACTGGCCGGTCGCGATGCAGTACCATTTCGGCAACTTCATCTATTTCTTCGTCCTGCTCGCGGGCGCCACACTGGCCTATACTTGGCGGACCGTGATTGCGGTCGGCGTTTGGACGGCTGCGCTCTGGTTGATCGGCATCGCCTGGGTCTGGTGGCAACCCGATCGCGATCCTGCGCTGACGGCCCGCATCGCGGCCGCGACAGGCAACGATGAGCGCTTGTTTGCGATGATCTCGCCGAGCGAGATCGTGTTCCACGTTCGCATCCAGGAGATCGTCGTCTTCATGATCGTGGCCATGACCTTGGCGCTCGCGGTCCGCCGCAGCAACGACCTCCTGGTCCGGCATGCCGCGGTGGAGCGCGAGCGCGGCAACCTGGCGCGCTACTTCTCCCCCAATGTCGTGGCGGAATTGTCGAAACAGGACGAGCCGTTGAAGCAGGTGCGCACGCAACACGTCGCGGTGCTGTTCGTCGACATCGTCGGCTTCACGGCCTTTGCCGATGGACGATCGCCGCAGGAGGTTGTGCGGACGTTGCGGGAATTCCACGGATTGATGGAGCAGGAGGTTTTCCGCCATAGCGGCACGCTCGACAAATATCTCGGGGACGGATTGATGGCAACGTTCGGCACGCCCTTTGCCGGCGAGCACGACGCCAGCAACGCGCTGCGATGTGCCCAGGCGATGATCGCGGCGGCGGAGAGTTGGAACGATCAGCGGGCAGCGTCAGGCGAGCCAAAGCTGCATGTGAGCTTTGGCTTGCATTATGGGCCGGTGGTGCTCGGCGACCTCGGGCAGACCTGTCTGGAATTTGCCGTGATCGGCGCGACCGTCAACGTGGCAAGCCGTCTCGAGGCCTTGACCCGCACCTTGGGCTGCGCGCTGGTGGCAAGTGACGACCTCGTCAGCCAGGCGAAGGCCGAGCTGGGCGGTGCAGCCACAACGTTTCAGACATTGGAAGCGCGAGAGGCGCGGGCGGTCCGCGGCATTCAGCAGCCGATCGCGATCTGGACCCAGCCGCGCGGCGCGTAGAACCGAACTCCCGCGGCCTCAGGAAGCCAAACAAAAAGCCCGGCCAAACGGCCGGGCTTTTGATTGCTTGCGTTCGGTGCCGGCTTACGCGGCCTCGTCGGCGACGGTGCTGTCGTCGCCATCGGTATCGTCGGTATCGCCCTCGGCATCCGTGTCAGCTTCGCCCTCGGCAGCTTCCGCCTTGGCATTGCGGCGCGGGCTCTTGGCGAGCTGCGCCTCGATCTCCTTGACCGCTTCGGTCTCGGTCGAGTGCTGCACCACCGCGATCTCGCGGGACAGGCGGTCGAGCGCCGCTTCATAGAGCTGGCGTTCCGAGTAGGACTGCTCGGGCTGCGATTCCGAGCGATAGAGGTCGCGCACGACTTCCGCGATCGCGACGATATCGCCCGAATTGATCTTCGCTTCGTATTCCTGGGCGCGGCGCGACCACATGGTGCGCTTGACGCGGGCGCGGCCCTTGAGCGTTTCCAGCGCCTTCTTGACCAGCGCCGGATCGGACAGCTTGCGCATGCCGACATTGGCGACCTTGGCGGTCGGCACGCGCAGCGTCATCTTGTCCTTGATGAAGTTGATGACGAACAGCTCGAGCTTCGCACCGGCGATCTCCTGCTCCTCGATGGCCAGGATCTGGCCGACGCCGTGAGCGGGATAGACCACGAATTCGTTGGCCTTGAAGCCCTGACGCTGGGTCACGACCTTCTTTTCCTCGACCTTCGGCGCAGCCGCGGGCTTGGCGGCCGGCTTGGCGGCGACGGGAGCCTTGGCGGGCGCAACGGCAACAGGAGCCTTCGTCGCGGCGGGCTTGGCAGCGGGGGCCTTGGCAGTCACAGGCTTGACATTCAAAGGCTTGGCGGCAGCAGGCTTGGCAGCGGTCGCTTTCGCGGCCGGTTTGGCAGTCTTGTTAGGCATTGCGCTTCTTTTGTTCTTCGAGGACTTTGCAGCCGGCGCCTTCGTCGCGGTCCGACCCTTGGATGCGCTACGGCTGGCCGCGGCGACTTTTTTGGCCTCCTTATGGGAAGCCCTCGCTGAAGTACTCTTTTTACGCGTTTTCTGTGACACAGCCTGCGCGCGGAAACTGCCACGCCCCTGTTCGACATTTGGTTTCACGGGAACCCAGAGGGGCCAACGGGGCTGACGGGGTTCGGCTTAATGTGCCCAATATAGCACATTTCCCGCAAAAATCAATGATTTAGGGGTCTTGAGGGCTGGTTTTCGGCGGCAGCGCCGCTATTAGGGTTAAGTTTGGGCGCGAATTAGTCCCCAGAGCCGGGGTTCGGAGAAAAATATTTCTCGAACTTGCCTTCCATACCGTCGAATTCCTTGGCGTCGGCAGGTGATTCTTTCTTCTGGGTGATGTTCGGCCAGCTCTTGGCGTAGTCGGCGTTGACCTGGAGCCACTTTTCGAGGCCCGGTTCCGTGTCCGGCTTGATGGCGTCGGCGGGGCATTCCGGCTCGCACACGCCGCAATCGATGCACTCGTCGGGATGGATGACGAGCATGTTGTCGCCCTCGTAGAAGCAATCGACCGGGCAGACCTCGACGCAGTCGGTGTACTTGCACTTGATGCAGTTTTCAGTGACGACGTAAGTCATCCAACGCTCCGAAAAGCTCTTTTAGAAGTCGCGGCTTGCCTAGCGCGGATGGCCGGGCGCCGCAAGGTCGGGAAGGCCCGATCATGACGGCTTTGTGTGTTTGATCGATCAAGAAATGAATGCAAAGCGCAATTAATTGCGCGTCCCGAGCTCCTCGTAGAGCACGCGAGCCGAAGCGGCATCGCCACGGCGCTCGTTGAAGGCGGTGACCTTCAGCACGCGCACGGTGCGATCGAGCGCGATGGTGAGGACGTCGCCAAGCTTGATCGCATGGCCCGGCGATGTCTCGCGCACGCCGTTGACACGGACATGGCCGGTGACGACGAGCTCGGCCGCGGAGGTGCGCGCCTTCACCACGCGCGCGTGCCACAGCCATTTGTCGATGCGCTGCCGCTCGGTCGTCGTCGTGGGATTACTCCTTCCGCCCCAGCTGCTCTTTCAGCGCGGCGAGCTTGGCGAAGGGCGAGTTCGGATCGATCGGACGATCGCGCTCGCGCGGGTTCGCGCTCGAGGCGTAGGGGCGCAGTGACGGACCCGACTCGCGATCGCGGCGGTCACGGCCCTTGTCGCGGTCGCGGCCACGATTGTCGCGGCCCTTGTCGCGATCTCCACCGAACTTCTTGTTGTCGCGGTTGCGATCGCGATCCTTGTCGCGGTCTCCCTTGCCCTGGAAGCTGCGATTGCGGTCGTCGCGGCGCTCACCGCCCTCGCCGCCTTCACGCGGCTTGCGGAAGTCGCGGCCGCCATCGCGGCGATGGCCGCCGCCATGACGATGGCCCGGCTTCGCGCCGTCGGCGGCTTCGCCGGGCGCGGCGCTCGCTGCATCGGGTGCAGCGCCGGGCCGCGGACGCTGGTTGTTGTGACGCTGATGGCGATGGCGCTCGTGGCGCGGCTTGCGATCTTCGTGACGACCGGCAGGGCGCCAGACCTCGACCAGGTCGGGCTCGGCCGGTGCGACTGTTGCCTCAGGCGCGGCAGCATCGGGGGATGCAGCAGCTTCCGTCGCGGCGGTCTCGGCGGCGGCCGCTTCGAGGCCGGCAGCCTCGGCGGGCGTCGCAGCCTCTTCTGCGGGCGGCGCGATTCCGGGGGCGTCCTCGGGGGTGACGGGCGCTTCCGGAGAGGCTTCCAGCGCCGGCTCCTTGTGAGCCTTCTCAGGAGCGGGCTCGTCGTGCGGCTCCATGCCGGGGGCGTCTTCGACCGTGACGGATTCGGCCGTAGCATCAGCGGCCGTGGCCTCAGCCGGCAGGCCGGCAACGGCCTCGGCTGCAGTCTCGGTCGAGGTCTCTACGCTGCCTTCAACGGGCGGCGTCTCGGCCGCGACGGTCTCGGTCACGACCTGCTCGGTCGCGACGGGCTCGGTCACGACAGGCTTCGGCGGCAGCGGCGGGCGCTTCTCCATGCGATAGCCGAGCGCGCGCAGCACGGAGGCGAAATCCTCGCCGGCAGATCCGGTGAGCGAGGTCATCGCCTGCGTCACCACGAAGCTGCGGCCATCGAACGCGCCGGCGGGCTTTTCGCCCGGCGAATTCTCGCGCCAGGCCAGCGCCGGGCGGATCAGGTCGGCGAGGCGCTCCAGAATGTCGACGCGCACCGCGCGCTCGCCGGCCTGCTTGTAGCCGAGCACGCGATAGGCATCGCGCGGCAGCGCCTTGTCGACCGGGAACGAGGTACGGCCCGAGGAGGCCAGATGCTGCGCGCCCGAGAGCGCGGAGAGATCGACATTGTCCTGCTTCAGCGCCCAGAGCAGCGCGGCAAGCGCACGCGCGGCGGGCTTGAGCAGGCCGGGGAAATAGATGTGATAGGCGCCGAAGCGGACGCCGTATTTGCGCAAGACGGCGCGCGAGGACTGGTCGAGATCTTTCAGCTCGCTGGCGATCTTCGGACGCTCAAGCACGCCGAGCGCCTCGACCAGCTGATAGGCGATGCCGCGGGCAATGCCGGTGACGTCCTCGGCCTTCGACAGCTCGAACATCGGCCCGAGCAGCTTTTCGATGTGCGTCTTGAGCCAGAGCTCGAGCCGCGCCTGCACCTTGTCGCGGGGCGCGCCGGTCAGGCGCTCGTCCGAGATGATGCGGATGCGCGGATGCAGCGCCTCGTCCGCGGCGGCAAGGCGGGCCACGGCATCGCCGGTCCAGCGGATGATGCCTTCGGACGTCAGCACGAACTGATCGTCCGGCGCATTGCCCAGCTTTTCGGCGCGCGCGTTGATCTCGCCGGCGAGCACCGCTTGCGCTGCAGCCTGCAAGGCCTTCGCATCGGAGCCGGCTTCCGCCGCATCCGGTGCAAAGGTGAAGCCATCGAGGCGGCCGATGACATGGCCTTCGACGATGACTTCGCCGGTCTTGCCGATTTCAGTATTCAAGCTCGTGTTCTCCCGCAGGCGGCGCATCAATACACTGGTCCGGCGATCAACGAAACGCTCAGTCAAGCGTTCATGGAGCGCATCCGATAATTTATTTTCGACCTCCCGCGCGATCCCCTGCCAGCGTTCCGGGTCTTTCAGCCAGTCCGGGCGGTTGGCGACGAAGGTCCAGGTGCGGATCTGGGCGATTCGGGCCGACAGCGTGTCGATGTCGCCGTCGATGCGGTCGGCCTGGGTGACCTGGGACTCGAACCAGGCATCGGGAATGCAGCCCTTGCGCATCAGGAAGCCGTACAGCGTCGTCACCAGCTCGGCATGGGCGGCCGGCGACAGCTTTCTGTAGTCCGGGACCTGGCAGGCTTCCCAGAGCCGCTCCACGGCGGCCTTGCCATGCGCGATATCGCGCACCTCGCCGTCGCGGGCGGCGTGATCGAGCACGCGCATGTCCTCGGCGATCGGCGCGCGCGTCAGCGTCTCGTGGCCGGGGGCGAGGTTCAGCGAGACCTGGAGCGCGCCGAGCGAGGAGAAATCGAGCTTCGAATTACGCCATTGCAGCACCTTCACGGCATCGAAGGTGTGGTTCTGCAGCGCGTTGACGAGCTCGGGCTCGAACGGCGCGCAGCGGCCCGTGGTGCCGAAGGTGCCGTTGCGGGTGGCGCGGCCGGCGCGCCCTGCGATCTGCGCGAATTCGGACGGCGTGAGGCGGCGGAACTGGTAGCCGTCGAACTTGCGGTCGGAGGCGAAGGCGACGTGGTCGACGTCGAGATTGAGGCCCATGCCGACGGCATCGGTGGCGACGAGATAATCGACGTCGCCGTTCTGGAACATCGCCACTTGCGCGTTTCGTGTGCGGGGCGACAGCGAGCCCAGCACCACGGCGGCGCCGCCATGCTGGCGGCGGATCAGCTCGGCGATCGCATAGACTTCATCCGCCGAGAACGCGACGATGGCGGTGCGGCGCGGCTGGCGCGTGATCTTGCGATCGCCGGCGAACTCGAGCTGCGACAATCTGGGCCGCGTGATCATGGAGACACCAGGCAACAGGCGCTCGATGATCGGGCGCATGGTGGCGGCGCCCAACAACAGCGTCTCGTCGCGGCCGCGGCGGTTGAGGATGCGGTCGGTGAAGACGTGGCCGCGCTCGAGATCGGCGGCGATCTGGACCTCGTCGACGGCGAGGAAGGAGACGTCGATATCGCGCGGCATCGCCTCGACGGTCGAGACCCAATAGCGCGGGTTCTTCGGCTTGATCTTCTCCTCGCCGGTGACGAGCGCGACGCTGGCCTCGCCGGATCGAGCGGCGATCTTGTTGTAGACCTCGCGCGCGAGCAGGCGCAGCGGCAGGCCGATCATGCCCGAGGGATGCGCCAGCATCCGCTCGATGGCGAGATGGGTCTTGCCGGTGTTGGTCGGCCCGAGCACCGCAGTGACGCCCGCGCCGGGTGCGCGCTCGGAAGCGAAGGGGGAGGAGGAAAAAGCCATGTCTAGGGGATTAGGTAATGGCGATTTGGGCGAATGTCAGTGCTGGATGGGGCGGTGAGGGGGCTGGCTCTTCGTTCCTCATCCTGAGGAGCGCGTCAGCGCGTCTCGAAGGATGAAGGCCCGGCTGGTGCTGCTGGGCGAGCCAAGCCCCTCGCCCTTCGAGACGGCCGCTTGCGCGGCCTCCTCAGGGTGAGGGGCACACCGCGGGCGTGAAAACGCCCGCCCCAAATCCCGCGCAACTGTCTCACTTTGCGACGCTTTTCCCGTTCGCTTTAAGCTTCGGAACGACTCTAGAACGAATCGCGGCCGAATCGCTGACTCCCCTGTGAGTCCCGTTCCGTTCACGCAACATGTCGCGGGACTCGTCTTGGTTGCGCACTAGATGGAGTTTTGCGGGAGCGCACAAGCGAGCGGACTGGTTAAAGCTGGGGATGGTGTCGAGTCGAATCAGAATCGGGGCGGAGTCAAATGGATTCCCTGCGGCGGGGGTTGGTCAAACGAAGAGTGCGAAAACAACCCCATGCACAGTAGGTAAGTCGTTGAAATCATTAGGGCGCGCTTTTGGGCCCCCATTTCGCTCGTCATTCCGGGGCGCGACGCAGTCGCGAACCCGGAATCCATCGCGCAACCGTCTCTGTAGCCTGATTGATTCCGGGTTCGCGCCAAGGGGCGCGCCCCGGAATGACGGAGAAACTTACTGCGTCTTGGCGACCCTTGGCGGCTGGGGCGACGTGATGAAGCTGGTGGCTTCCAGCATGGCCGGGCCGAGCGGCGTCGGCACTTTCAGCCAGAACGGGACCAGGATGCGCGTGCCGGCGATGGGGGCGAACGCGATCTCCATGTTGCGCTGGGCGGCGAGGTATTTGATCACCGGGCGGTCGGGAATGTAGCCGGCGATCGGCACGAAATAGATCGCGCAGACCACGACCGGGCCCTTGTACCCCTTCTCCGCCTTCACGGTCTCCATGCGCTTGAAATCGAGCTTGAGCTCGTAGCGCATGCGGCCGTCGAACACGGGCGCGGAGCTGTGGCAGGCGTCCTGCGAAACGGGATCACCGGTGCCGGGCACGCGCAGCAGCGAGGCGGTCATCGGGTCCCAGACGCCGCGGCGATGCGCCTCGGTGACGACGATGCGGTCCGGATCGACCGGCGGCTCCGGCAGGATGGCAAAATCCTTCACATTGCCCTTGTCGAGGGTGATGCGGATCTCTTCGGTCTTCTTCTGGGTGGTGGTGGAGGCCTGGTAGCCGGTCGCAACCAGCGCGCCACCAACGACGCGCCCCTGGCTGGCGCCGGTGCCGGACCCGCCCGTGAACGACTTCAAAAGCCCGGTGGTGCCGCCGGCGGCCGCCGCCGAGAACACGTCGTCCTGGATATCGATGTTCCAGGCGCCCTTGCCGACGGGAATGCCGGCCAGCGTCGCTTCATATTGCGCCTCGAGCTTGCCTTGCGCCGCCGCGGGCGCTGCGCCGGACGCCAGGCCCAGCACCGCCGCCAGGCCACAAAGCGCCATCAGCCGGCCGGCCAAGGGGACGTCCAAGCGGACGCCCCGACACAGACAGGCTGAGCGCAGGACTTGCGCGAAATGAAGCGTTGTCGGCACGAAATAATCCAATCAGAGCGCGATGTGCTGTTACTTAAGCGAAAACCGGCGGCAAACAATGTGTCGGGGCGTGCAGCCCCGGGAACTCCACCGGACTCTTCGACGGCGAATACGCCCTTTATGTGATGGTAAGGCGCGACAATCATTGCCGTTTTGGTGATCGGACGGTAACGGAGGACGTTCCGAGCTCTCCCCACCCTCCGCCGTCATGCCCCGCGAAGGCGGGGCATCCAGTACGCCGCGGCCTCTCGACTCTGGCCGCGCCGCTGCGGCGTACTGGATCGCCCGGTCAAGCCGGGCGATGACACGGAGCGCGGGGCACGAGATCCCGGGTTCGGGCTCTGCCCGCCCCGGGACGACGGGCCAAAAACGGCCCGTCGCCTTGACGCAAGGCCCCTTCCCCCCTATACGTCCGCCCGCTCCCTGCAAGGACGAAAGAATTTGCCCCCGTGGCGCCGAAATGGCGGCCGCACTCGTTGGGGGTTCGAACTAAAGGATTTATGCCATGTCTCGCCGCTGCGAACTGACGGCCAAGGGCCCCCTCGTCGGCCACAAGGTCAGCCACTCCAACATCAAGACCAAGCGGCGCTTCCTGCCGAACCTCGTCAACGTGACGTTCATCTCGGAAGCCCTGGGCCGCAACGTGCGCCTGCGCGTCTCCACCAACGCGATCAAGAGCGTCGACCACAATGGCGGCCTGGATGCCTATCTGCTCAAGGCCAACGCCGACGCGCTCTCCCCGCGCGCCGTCGAGCTGAAGCGCGCCATCCAGAAGAAGGTCGGCGACACCCAGCCGGCCAAGCAGGCGAGCTGAGATTTTTCAGGATAGGGCGGGGGCTAAGTTGCGTCGCGTGGCGTAGGCTTAGCCGAGTAGAGTTCGAGTAGCGGCCGGATCTGAAGATCCGGCCGTTTTTGTTTGTGCGGCGCAGGCGAATTTTTCTGCTGAAAGCTAACGAGAGACGGATTGATTTTGATCAAAGCTCGAACAACCATGACGTGCATTAAGTCGAGAGCTTTTGTCCGAGGCCAATTTGAAAATAAGCCATCTCTCAATCGAGAACTTTCGAGGAATTCGCAACGCTAGCGTGCTCCTTCCGGACCATGCCGTCCTCATTGGGGACAACAACGTCGGCAAATCGACAATCCTGGAAGCCCTCGATTTGGTTATGGGACCAGATCGTCTCTCGCGACAATCACCAATCGATGAACATGACTTTCATCTCGGTCAGTATCTGGCCAATGAGGCGAGCCCAAACGGCCCTGCGCCGCACATTACCATAGGGGCAATTGTCACCGGCCTTTCCGAAGAACAACAAATACACTTTCGAGACTACATCGAGTGGTGGGACACATCGAAGCAGCAACTATCAGACGTTTCCGCCCCCGCAGAGCTCGATTCGTCGCCGACGATTCCTGCTTTACGTGTCTCATTCATTGGCAGATACGATCCCAATGAAGACGACTTCGAAGGACGAACGTACTTCGCCCGAACTTTGGAAGAGGACGAGACTCCCGCGCATTTTTCAAAACCAGACAAACAAAAATGCGGGTTCTTATACTTGCGCCCGCTCCGGACCGGCGGGCGCGCGCTTAGTCTTGAACGAGGGAGTCTCCTCGACATCATTCTTCGTCTGAAGGAAATCCGTCCCAAGATGTGGGAAGCTACTCTTTCCGAACTATCGACATTCGACGTAGCGGGCGATCCAGAGTTAGGCATCTCCGGAGTTTTAGGCAGTATTGATAGGGCTCTGAAGAAATACGTACCTCGCGAGTGGGGCATTCAACCTCATCTTCGAGTATCAGCTCTTACGCGAAGGCATTTACGTGAAGTTATCACCGCCTTCATCGACACGGGAGCCGGGTCGTACTCCGCCCCTTATTTTCGCCAGGGCACGGGCACCATAAACCTGCTACTCTTGGCAATGCTGTCTCAGATTGCAGAAGACAGACAGAACGTGATCTTTGCTATGGAGGAGCCAGAAACCGCAATTCCTCCATATGCTCAAAAACGCATCGTGCATGAGTTACGAAAACTTTCCGCGCAGACCCTCTTCACGTCGCATTCCCCCTATGTGCTGGAGGAATTCGCTATCGAAGAAACTGTCGTGTTAACTCGAACCAAGCGTTAGCGGCGTTGCGTGGTCAAACGCTGCAAGCAAGACAGCGGCGGCTAAGGGCAGGCAACAAGAATTGGACGGTCGCAGTTCTTGTTCCGACAAAGCGAATGACTCGGCAAGTCTCCGAAGCTTTCCGATCGGCGACAGCCAAGATGCCCTCGATAGCACATTCAGCCATCGTCGACATGGAAGGCCCTATACTCGCTGCCGAGTTGATTGCTTATCTGCTACAGCAAGAAGCGAGCACGAACCTTACCGGCTTCATCGAGCTGCTATGCGCGTTCTATCGTGGCCGCGATGGGGACGAGCCTGGCAAAGGAAACCTCACGGAAGCAGACGCAATCCAAAAAGCTTACTATAAGCGCCGCAAGAAATGGACCGTTGACGACCCATGGCCCGCGAACAGTATCGTTCAAGCAATGCGACGCACTGTAAACGAAGTTCACTCGCTACAGCTCTCAGGCGACCCAGATCGAGATTGGCTAGAGATAAGAGCCGTGCTCGAGAAAAGTGATTGCCCACGGCTTAGGGAGATCGCGGAAGAGGCTCGCTGTATTCGCATCTTAGAGCGGGGCACGGCGCTACGCCAGGCCCTGTCTCTGGATTGGCGTGTTTATGGCAGATACGAAAATGGCTTAGCAATCGTCAGACAAGCATTCGTGCAGGAACATTTCGCGACAAACAGTCGACCCGAGCGTGGAGTGATCATTATGAATATGCACAAGGCTAAGGGTAAGCAGTTTGATGAGGTCATAATCTTCGAAGGCTGGCCACGCTTCGTCGGACGGAAGATTGCTACGAATCCGGATCGGATAGTGCGCAACAACATCGCCAACGAAAACATGAGTCAAGATCGCCAAAATCTCCGCGTCAGCGTAACGCGCGCTCGATTTCAAACCACAATCTTGACCCCGAAAGGCGACCCCTGCGTACTACTATTGCAGAACCTGCCGTCGTCTTAGTCCTAGCGAGCATATCACGTTTCTCGGCCACGACACGCACACGCGCGTGATCTTGATAGCTAGGCCACAACAAACATCCTGCTCCCCGGTCGCATTTTCCGCCATACTCACCCCGAGAGCATCACCTGAACGCACATCCCGTGGAGCACGTGTCGACACCGACCGCAACCCCTCACCGACGAAACCTCGTCATCTGCTGTGACGGCACGGGCAACAAAATCTCCGAGAACATCTCCAACGCCCTGAAGCTCCATCGCTGCCTGCGCAAGCCGGACAACACGCAGCCGCGACAGATGGCGCCCTACGTCTCCGGCAGCCGGCACCGCAGCGCCACCCGTAAACACCCCCCGCGCGCGTTAACCGTCCATTAACCAACGCACCCTAGCCTGCTGCAATCGTCCAGCCATCACTAGCTCGAAATCCCTTCCCGGTTCGCTCCAGGAGAAGCGCGGATGTGCGTTGAGTTGTTGACGTATGCCGATCTCGGTGCCCGCCTCAATGTCTCGCGCGAGGCCGCGCGGGCAGTGGCGCGGCGTCGGCGGTTGCCGCGCTCGCGGTCGGGGGACGGCAAGGCGGTGGTGAGCGTCGATCTCGCCGCGCTCCGCTACACGCCCCGCCCGCGACGAGCCCGCCGGGCAGATCCCATCGGGGTCTCCCTGGCCAGGATCGAGGCCGTCAAGACCGAAGTCTTCAAGGCGGAGATCGCGCGGCTCGAATCCGTCGCAACCGCCTACAGGGCCGTGTTCGAGCGCGAGCGCGAACGTGCCGATCGCCTCGCCGTCGAGCTGACGCAGGCGACCGCCGAGACGACGGCCGCCAATGCATGGGCGGCACGACTGGAAGACGAAGTGGCGGCGCTGCGGAGCGATCGCCGCCCTGGCGGCTCGATCGCAGGACACGCGGCGCGCCGGTTGGGACATCTGGCCGCCTTCATCGTGCAAGCAGACCGCGCGGCTAGAGCGCGATGAGATTGGGATGAATCGTCATCGCGCTCCAGGTTTTTGTTCGAGCATGATCTTTTCGGAAAACCGCTTCGCACTTTTCCGGATCATGCTTGCAGGTAGCACGCGAGACTTTCTTTAACCCCCGGCTTGCCGGAGCAATCGCGAGGGAAGAATGACTGGCAACACCGATATTCATGAAATGAAGGCCCGCATCGTCGTGTTCGGCGTCGGCGGCGCCGGCGGCAATGCCGTCAACAACATGATCACGGCCGGGCTGCAAGGGGTCGAGTTCGTGGTCGCCAACACCGACGCGCAGGCGCTGGCGATGTCGAAGGCGAACCGCCTCATCCAGCTCGGCACGAAGGTGACCGCGGGCCTCGGCGCCGGCTCGCAGCCGGAACTGGGACGCGCCGCAGCCGAAGAGGCGATCGACACGATCCGCGAGCAATTGACCGGCGCGCACATGGTGTTCGTGACTTCAGGCATGGGCGGCGGCACCGGCACCGGGGCTGCACCCGTCGTCGCCAGAATCGCGCGCGAGCTCGGCATTCTCACCATCGGCGTCGTCACCAAGCCGTTCTATTTCGAGGGCCAGCGCCGCATGCGCTTTGCCGAAGCCGGCATCGAGGAGCTGCTGAAGACAGTCGACACCCTCCTGATCATCCCGAACCAGAACCTGTTCCGGGTGGCCAGCGAGAAGACCACGTTCGCCGACGCCTTCGCCCTTGCCGACCAGGTGCTTTATTCGGGCGTGGCCTGCATCAGCGACCTCATCGTCAAGGAAGGCCTGATCAATCTCGATTTTGCCGACGTCCTCTCCGTCATGAAGGAGAAGGGCAAGGCCATGATGGGACGGGGCGAGGCTTCCGGCGAGAAGCGCGTGCTCGCCGCCGCCGTGGCCGCGATCTCCAATCCGCTGATCGAGAATCCCTCGATCAAACGCGCCAGTGGCCTCATCATCTCCATCACCGGCGGCAAGGATCTGATGCTGTACGAGGTCGACGAAGCCGCGACCCGGATTCGCGACGAGGCGGACCCGGACGCCAACATCATCGTCGGTGCGTCCTTTGACGAAAGCTTAGAGGGCATCGTCCGCGTCTCGGTGGTGGCGACCGGAATCGATAATCTCGATCCGGCGCAGGCGCACCCGGTGGAAACCGCCCTCACCCAGCTCGCCGGCAGGCTGCGCAATGACGGCCGTCGCATCGCCGATCGCATCGAGCGCAGTGCCCCCCTTCCGCAAGCGGCAAGCCCGCCGCTGCGGCCGCAGCCGCACCACCCCGTGGGACCGCCGGCACGGCCGAGCCTGGACCATGCGCAGCAGGCGGCGCTTCAGCCGCTCGATGCTTACGGCCGCGCGCCTGCACGCAATGCGCCCGACGAGGCCGTTCTCGATATTCCGGCCTTCTTGCGCCGCTCGGCGAGCTGAGTGGTCGAGCCGGGCTGCGGATCGGACGACCAGCGAGCCAAATAACAGGTCGTGATCCCGGGGCTCGCGAAGCGAGAGCTATGATGCGCAATTGCGCATCGGAGGATCCATTCAGCCGCGGTGACCGTTGAGCAATGGATTCTCAGGTGCGCAATTGCGCACCGTAGTTCGCGCCAAGGGGCGCGCCCCGGAATGACGGAGCAAAGCAGCACCTGAGGAGCCCGCCTCAAGCGGGCGTCTCGAAGGATACGCCGCAACGAAACCAGCCGCCGATGCTTCACGCCGCCGTGCTGCGCGGGCTCTCGGCGGTTTCCTTCTTGTCCGTTTCCTTGTCGCGGGACAGCCAGGCCGGAAAGCGAAGCAGGCGTTCGTTGGTGTCCTTCGGCAGTTCGATGGGCGGGGCTTCAACGGCCGAACTCGGCAAGTCCAGCGCCGCGTGGCCGGATCGCACTGCATCCGCGCGCTGATCCAGTTCACGCAACAGGGGATCGAGCACGCTGTCGACCTCGGTCGCCACCGACACCAGGAAACTATTGAGCTCGCGCGCCTCGGGCACAACGGCCGCAGCCGATTCGACCGCCCTGGAGAGACCGTCCACGACAGGTGCAAACGCTCCGGCGGCTTGCTTGATTCGCGTCTTGATCAGTTCGATCTCGCTCAGGACGCGCTCACGCTCCCGCCTTTTCTTCTCCTCCGAAAGGCGGGCTTCAATTTCGGCGATCTGGGCCGTCAGGGTCGTGGCTTCAGATGCGAGCGCATCGCGTCTGCCGCGCGCGCGATCGAGATCGCGGCTGAGATTGTCCACTAAGTCGTCCCTTGCGAACATGGCTTTGCTCCGTAGGACAGGCGTTCTGCCCTGTAGGACGGCCCTGGCGCGAACCGCCAGCCTCGCCACCGACCGGATGGCCGGATCGGCCGAAACAGGCATCAACTTCCGCCGCGTCACATGGGCCGACATGGTGATCCCCCATCGTCAACATTAGGCAACCGCATGGTTAACAAGAGGTTAATGTCAACACAGCCTTCGGCCATGGGACCGGGTGCCGGCGACGTCGCCTCCTCGCTGCCATCCATTTTCCGCTATACTCGCCCCGGTAGCATCACCCGGAGGCGCATCCCATGGAATCCGCCCACACCGCCGACCACAAGCCCGCTGGCAAGAACCTCGTCATCTGCTGTGACGGCACCGGCAACGAGATCTCGGAGAACATCTCCAACGTCCTGAAGCTCTATCGCTGCCTGCGCAGGACGGACAAGACGCAGCCCAGGCAGATGGTGTTTTACGATCCCGGGGTCGGCACCATGACGGAGCCGTCGACGTGGGGGCGCTGGAAGGCCAACATCAAGCTGGTGTGGGGGCTCGCCACCGGATACGGGCTCGATGACAACGTGCTGTCGTCCTATAGCTTCCTGGTTCAGCATTACGCGCCGGGCGACAAGATCTATTTGTTCGGCTTTTCGCGCGGGGCTTACACCGTGCGCGTGCTGGCGGGGCTGATCCACAAAATTGGCCTGATCTCGCCGGAGCAGGCGAACCTCGCAGGCAGCGGGCTCATCGCCTACAAGCAATATTCCGGCAGCGGGCGCGGCAACGACGTCGAGGATATCAAGAACATCGTGTTCGACGAGAGCGGGCCGCTGCCGAAGGACGAATTCGACCTCGCCGCGCAGTTCGCGCGCATCACCTCGACGCGCTGGCCGACCATCCATTTCGTCGGCGTCTGGGACACGGTGGCGAGCGTGATCGTGCCGCGCGCCGATCGCTTCTACTGGCCGAGCCTGGAGGAGCTCGCCTTCACACTGCGCGATCCCAGCATCAGGATCTTCCGGCAGGCGATCGCGATCGACGAGCGGCGGCGCATGTTCCGCCTGAAGCCCTACGCGGAGCCGCAGGAGTTCTGGAGCAACCGCTACGTGCCCGACGAGAAGAAGGTGCCGCAGGACATCATGCAGGTGTGGTTCGCCGGCGTGCATTGCGACGTCGGCGGCGGCTATCCGGAGGCCGAGAGCGGCGAGTCCAAATATCCGCTGCTGTGGATGATCGACGAGGCCGAGAAGGCCGGGCTGAAGTTCAACCCGCGCACGGTGAACCAGCTCGCCTGGGGCATCCAGCGCAAGAACTCGCCGTTCACCTACGCCGAGCCCGCTTTTACCGGCAAGAGCGGCATGCTGCACGATTCCATGACGGCGGCCTGGCGCCTGCTGGAGTTCTTGCCGAAGCGCGCGAAGTACAGGGAATGGCCGGCGCGGAAAGTCTATTTCGGCTTCTACATCCCCGATGGCGAGCCGCGCCTGATCCCCGAAGGCGCGCATGTGCATGAGAGTGTGCTGAAGCGCATGGCGGTGGAGCCGGGCTACCGGCCGGTGAACCTGCCGAAGGATTACGTGACGGTGCCGATGCCGGTGCCGCCGGGGGCGGATGTGGGGGCGGAGGTGGAGGGGGTGACGGGGTGACTTCCCTTCTCCCCTTGTGGGAGAAGGTGGCATAGGCGGCCTACGGCCGCCGTCTTAAGCATACGCCGACGCGTAGCGTCGGCTACGGCGCCGGATGAGGCGTTGTTGCCGCGCGTGGGACCGTTCGCGAGGATAGAACCCCTCACCCGGCTTCGATGCTTCGCATCGAAGCCACCCTCTCCCACAAGGGGAGAGGGGAAGCGCACTCCGCTACCGCTGCTTTTGCCTTTCGCTGACACTTTTCGTTAAAATTCTCGGGCGCGGCTTAGGGGGATCGCATCAACTCTTTTCCATGATTGGGACAGATCAGCCGCCGCGACCTGCGGAGTTGGAGGAGACGTGCCAATGCATCCGCGCAAGTTTGTCCGTGTGAAGCCCGCGGGCCTGGTGTCACGCCAGGCCAAGATCATCACCGACCCGCGCGCGCCGGTGATCCCGTGCACGCTGATCGACTATTCGCCCGGCGGCGCCTGCGTCGATCTCGGCGGGCAGGTGACGATTCCCGATCGCTTCGAGCTGCTGCACGTCAACACCAAGAAGCGCTGCCGCATAGCCTGGAAGCGCGGCACGCGCGTGGGCGTGGTGTTTTGAGGGAATAGCGGCCGGTTGCTGGCCCTGCCTTTTTGGCAAGGACTCGCCTTGGAGAGATTTTCCCCTGCAGCCATCCTTCGAGACGCCCGCTTTAAGCGGGCTCCTCAGGATGAGGGTGGAGTGCGCGGCGGCAGTTCTCGACGGGCACCGGCGCCGATGAGCCTCATCCTGAGGAGGCGCGTAGCGCCGTCTCGAAGGACGAGGCGTGCGCGCCGGCCGCCGCCACATCTCATCTTCAACAGCCCCGCCCCTCGCGCTGCGAAACGGCCAGCGTCTTCGCGCATGACTGACGTGGCGGGGTCGGCTAGATTGCGGCCACAACAACACCAACGAATTGTCCGGGGAGGACAGGCGTGCACCAGGGACGTGTCGTGTTCGGCGCGATCGAGGAGGTCGTGTTCGGCCATCCTGCGGCCGAAGCCATCGTCGCGCAGATGGACCGGCTCGGAACAAGCCGCGCCTTCCTGATGGTGTCGGGGACGCTGAACCGGCAGACCGATGAGATCACGAAAATCAGGGAGGCGCTCGGCTCCCGCTGCGCCGGCCTGTTCGATGCCATGCCGGCCCATACGCCGCGCGAGGCGGTGATCGCGGCGACACAAGCGGCGCGCGCGGCGGAGGCCGATCTGATCGTCACAATCGGCGGCGGTTCCATCACCGACGGCGCCAAGGCGGTGCAGCTCTGCCTTGCCAACGGCATCGACGATATCGCGGGCATCGACCGCATCCGCGTGCACAAGGGCGTTGCGCCCGAGATGAACGCCCCTCACGTGCGGCAGGTCAGCGTGCCGACCACGATCGCCGGCGGCGAGTTCTCATCGATCGCCGGTGTCACCGACCGCGCGAGCCACGTGAAGCAGATGCTGCGGCATCCGCTCGCGGTGCCGCGCGCGACCATCCTCGATCCGGCCATCACCGTGCACACGCCGGAATGGCTGTTCCTGTCGACCGGCATCCGCGCCATCGACCATTGCGTCGAGGCGATCTACTCGCGCGAGACGCATCCTTACGCCGATGCGCAGGCGGTGAAGGGCCTCGCCATGCTCGCCGATGCGCTGCCGCGGGTGAAGGCCGATCCTTTAGATCTCGATGCGCGGATGGACGCGCAGATCGGCACCTGGCTGTCGATGGGGGCGCTCGCCGCCGGCGTTCCCATGGGCGCGAGCCACGGCATCGGCTACGTGCTGGGCGGTGCCTTCGACGTGCCGCACGGCTACACCTCCTGCGTCATGCTGCCGTCGGTGATGCGCTGGAACGCGCGCGACAATGCCGAGCGGCAGATGATCGTCGCGGCGGCCATGGGCTATCCCGGCCGCAATGCTGCCGACGTGCTCGACGCCTTCATCCGCTCGCTCGGCATGCCGCGCAGCCTTGCCGACGTGCGCATCTCGCCGGAGCATTTCGATGCGATCGCGGAAGCCGCGATGCGCACGAACTGGATTCCGCGCAACCCGCGCAAGATCGCTAGCTCCGCCGATGTGCGCGAGATCCTGCTCCTTGCCGCCTGATCGACATCCGGAGGATCGATGTACACAGGTCACCACGCCCGCCTGCGTCCGCTGCAGCCCGCCTTCATCATGGCGGCGACCGGCGAGGCCGTCACCTATCGCGACTTGGAGGCGCGCAGCAACCGGCTGGCGCACTTGTTCCGCCAGCACGGCTTGAGGCGGCTCGACCATTATTCAATCTTCATGGAGAACAATGCGCGTTATCTCGAAGCCTGCGGCGCGGGCGAGCGCTCCGGGCTCTACTACACCTGCATCAACTCGTTCCTGACGCCGGGCGAGCTCGCCTATCTGCTCGTCAACAGCCAGTCGAAGATTTTGATCACGTCGATGGCCAAGCTCGCCATCGCGCGCGAGGCGATCGAGGCTTGTCCCGACATCAAGCTCTGCATCGTCGCCGACGGCCCGGGCGAGAGCGAGCGCATCGTTGGCCTATCGGAGGTGACCGCCGGCCTGCCGGCAACGCCGATTCCCGACGAGTGGCTCGGCACCGCCATGCTCTATTCCTCCGGCACGACGGGACGACCTAAGGGCATCCTGCGCCCGCTGCCGGAGGAGAAGCCGAAGCACAATCTGCCGCTGTTCGATTTCCTGTTGAGGCTCTGGCACTACCGCGAGGGCATGGTCTACCTGTCGCCGGCGCCGCTCTATCATTCGGCGCCGCAGGCGGCCGTGAACCTCACGATCCGCATGGGCGGCACCGTGATCATCATGGAAAGCTTCGATCCCGAGCGTTACCTGCAGCTGGTCGAGCAATGGGGCATCACCCACACGCAATTGGTGCCGACGATGTTCTCGCGCATGCTGAAGTTGCCGGAGGAGGTGCGCGCCCGCTACGATCTGTCCTCGCTGGAGATCGCCATCCACGCCGCCGCGCCCTGTCCGCCGCAGGTCAAGGACGAGATGATCAAATGGTGGGGACCGATCATCCACGAATATTACGGCGCCACCGAAGGCCTCGGCTTCACCGCCTGCAACAGCGAGGAATGGCTGGCGCATCGCGGCACCGTCGGCAAGGTGCTGCTCGGGGACCTGCACATTCTCGACGAGAACATGCGGGAATGCCCGACCGGCACGCCCGGCCAGGTCTGGTTCAAGACGGCAACGCCGTTCGAATATTTCAACGATCCCGAGAAAACCAAGGAGGCGCGCTCTGCCGATGGGAGCATGAGCACGGTCGGCGACGTCGGCTATGTCGATGCCGACCGCTTCCTATACCTGACCGACCGCGCCACCTTCATGATCATCTCCGGCGGGGTGAACATCTATCCGCAGGAATGCGAGAACCTCCTGATCACCCACCCCAAGGTGGCGGACGCCGCGGTGTTCGGCGTACCCAATGCCGATCTCGGCGAGGAGGTGAAGGCGGTGGTGCAGCCGATGCCCGGCGTGGAGCCGGGGCCGGCGCTCGCCGAGGAGCTGATCGCGTTCTGCGCAAAGTCGCTGTCGCGGCAGAAGGTGCCGCGCTCGGTCGATTTCGAAAAGGAATTGCCGCGGCTGCCGACCGGCAAGCTGTACAAGCGGCTGCTGCGGGACCGCTACTGGGGGAACAAGGCCTCGCGGATCGTGTGAGGGTTTCCGCTACGTAAGGTGCGCAAGCAAGCGCCATACACGCAACTGTCTTCCCGGGGCGCGACGAAGTCGCGAGCCCGGGACCCATAACCCCAGGAAGGAGTTGCGGCATGGGCTGGCAACTCCGAGTCTTCGCCAAACTCCTCCCTGTGGCTATGGATCCCGGATCGGCGCGCGCTGAGGGCGCGCTTGTCCGGGATGACAGCAGAGGTTGTTGAGGCGACCTCGCGCAAACTCTCACAGGGAATCGCGTCTTCGCACCTGCACTCTCACATCGCGAGAGAAGCACCCGAGATATTCCGTCATCCGAATTGTCGAGGGCGCAGCGAGCCTTGCGGGTTGCCTCGCTGCACGCGCCTCGCTATCGTCTGGATCAACAGGCCGCAAAAGGCCGAGGTCCAGGGAGGATGAGCATGCGGAGCGTGTGGGCGCTCGCCGCAATGGCGGCGTTATCTGTGCTGACGGCCTCAACTGCCACGCTCGCCGGCGAGCCCAAGCAGGGCGGCATTTTGCGGATGTATCACCGCGACAGTCCGGCCAACGCCTCGATCCTCGAAGGCGCGACCTATTCGATCAACATCCCCTTCATGGGGGTGTTCAACAATCTCCTCATCTACGATCAGCACATCGCGCAGAACAGCCCCGATACGCTGCGGCCGGACCTCGCCGAAAGCTGGTCCTGGAGCAGCGACAACAAGAAGCTGACATTCAAGCTGCGTCAGGGCGTGAAATGGCACGACGGCAAGCCGTTCACCTCGGCCGACGTCAAATGCAGCTTCGATCTGTTGATGGGCAAGTCGCAGCAGAAGCTGCGGCAGAATCCGCGCAAGGCCTGGTACAGCGAGGTCAACGAGGTCACGACCAACGGCGAATTCGAGGTCACCTTCGACCTGAAGCGGCCGCAGCCCTCGCTGCTGGCGATGCTCGCCTCCGGCTACACGCCGGTCTATCCCTGTCATGTCTCGCCGGCGGACATGCGCACTCATCCGATCGGGACCGGACCGTTCAAGTTCGTCGAGTTCAAGGCCAATGAATCGATCAAGCTGACGCGCAATCCCAATTATTGGAAGAAGGGCCTGCCCCATCTCGACGGCATCGAATACACCATCATCACCAACCGCTCGACCGCGATCCTGGCCTTCGTCGCCGGCAAGTTCGACATGACCTTTCCGACGCACATCACGATCCCGCTGCTGAAGGACATCAAGTCGCAGGCGCCGAATGCGACCTGCGTCGTCGAGCCGACCAACGTCTCGACCAACATCATCGTCAATTCCACCTCCGCGCCGTTCGACAACATCGACATCCGCCGTGCGATGGCGCTCGCGCTCGACCGCAAGGCGTTCGTCGACATCCTGTTCGAAGGCCAGGGCGACATCGGTGGCACCATGCTGCCGCCGCCGCAGGGCCTCTGGGGCATGCCGAAGGACCGGCTGGAGACCATTCCGGGCTATGGCCGCGACATCAATGCCAACCGCGAGGAAGCCAAGAAGCTGATGCAGAAGGCGGGCTACGGTCCGGACAAGCGCCTCGCCGTGAAAGTCTCGACGCGCAACATCGCGGAATATCGCGACCCCGCCGTGATCCTGATCGACCAGCTCAAGACCATCTATATCGACGGCGAGCTCGACGTCGTGGAAACCGCGAACTGGTTCCCGAAGGTCGCGCGCAAGGATTACATGCTCGGCCTCAACCTGACCGGCAATGCCGTCGACGATCCCGACCAGTCGTTCTACGAGAACTATGCCTGCGGCTCGGAACGGAACTACACCAATTATTGCAACAAGGAGATCGAGAAGCTGTTCGACGTGCAGTCGCAGGAGACCGACATCGGAAAGCGCAGGCCGCTGGTGTGGGACATCGACAAGAAGCTGCAGGAGGACGTCGCCCGCCCGATCATCTTCCATGCCCGCGCCGGCACCTGCTGGCACCCCCACGTCAAGGGCGTCACGATCATGTCGAACAGCTCCTACAACGGCTTCCGCTACGACGACGTGTGGCTCGACAAGTGACGCGACGCTAACGGCTGGCGCGGAGGGCGGTGCATGTTTGCCTATCTGGTGCGGCGCCTGTTCCTGATGTTCGTGACCCTGTTCGGGATCTCGATCGTCATCTTCTTCCTGCTGCGCATCGTGCCGGGCAACATCGTCGACATCCTGTTCGCCGCCGCCGGCTATGTCGACCCGGCCGACAAGGCTAATCTGGAGAAGGAGCTCGGCATCGACCGTCCCCTGATCGTGCAATATTGGCACTGGATCAGCGGTTTCATGCGCGGCGATTTCGGCTTCTCCTATGTCTCGGAGAAGCCGGCGCTGCAGGAGATCCTGCCGCGAATTCCGATCACGGCAAAGCTCGCCGGCCTCGCGCTGCTGTTCTCGGCATCGATCGGCATTCCGCTCGGCGTCATCAGCGCGGTGAAGCAGGGCACCAAGCTCGACTACGCGCTTCGCGTCGTCAGTCTCAGCGGCCTGTCGCTGCCCTCGTTCTGGCTGGGGCTTCTGATCCTCACCGCCTCGGTGGCGATGTTCGGCCAGATGCCGATCTTCAATCCCAATCCGAAGACCTGGCTCGAGGCGTTCGCGACCTACGCCGTGCCGGCTGCCGCCGTCGGCTTCCGCAGCGCGGCGCTGACCATGCGCATCACGCGCTCCTCGATGCTGGAGGTGCTGCGGCAGGACTACATCCGCACCGCCCGCGCCAAGGGGGCATCCGAAGCGGCGGTGAACTATCACCACGCGCTGAAGAACGCGATCCTGCCCGTGATCACCGTGATCGGCATCGAGGCCGCGTTCCTGATCGGCGGCCTGATCGTCACCGAGACCGTGTTCAACATCCCCGGCGTCGCGCGCTTCCTGGTGGAGGCGATCCGCTGGCGCGACTATCCGATCGTGCAGAACCTCGTGATGTTCATCGCGGTCGTGGTGGTGTTCGCCAATTTCACCGTCGACATGCTCTACGCGGTGTTCGATCCGCGGATCAGGTACACGGATTAGGAGATCAGCTTGGCCGCGATCGATTTCGACGTTGAGCTGAGGCGGGCCGGGGCGCATGCGACCGGGGGCTGGCGGCGCGTGCTGTTCATGGCGCAGCGGCACGTGCTGGGCGCGGCCGGGCTCGTCATCATGACATTGTTCGTGCTGACGGCGATCTTCGCCGATGTCATCGCGCGCTATGATCCGCTGACCGTCGATTCCGCCCGCGCGCTGGCGCGGCCGAGCTGGGCGCACTGGATGGGCACCGATTCCTTCGGCCGCGACGTGTTCAGCCGCATCATCCACGGCGCGCGGATCTCGCTCGCGGTCGGAATCGGCTCGACCGTGCTCGGCGGCACCATCGGCGTGATCGTCGGCCTCACCTCCGGCTATCTCTCCGGCTGGTTCGATCTGGTGTTCCAGCGCGTCTCCGACGTGCTGCAGGCGCTGCCGCTCCTGGTGCTGGCGCTAGTGATGACAGCCGCGCTCGGGCCCTCGCTGCCGAACGTGATCATCGCCATCGCCATTCCGCTGATCCCGACGGTGGCGCGCGTCATCCGAGCCAACACGCTGGCGCTACGCGAACAGCCGTTCGTGGAGGCCGCCAAGTCGATCGGCATGAGCGAGATGCGGATCGCGCTGCGTCACGTGCTGCCGAACACGCTGGCGCCGCTGATCGTGCTCGCCACCGCCCAGCTCGGCTCGACCATCCTGACCGAGGCTTCGCTGTCCTTCCTCGGCCTCGGCATTCCCGAACCCTATCCGTCGTGGGGGCGCATGTTGTCCGAATCCGCCGCCGAATATGTCCGCACCGCGCCGTGGCTGGTGATCTTCCCGGGCGTCGCGATCAGCCTCGCCGTGTTCGGCGCCAACCTGTTCGGCGACGCCCTGCGCGACATCCTGGATCCGAGGCAGCGCGGCTGATGGCGGACAAGACCGATCTCGTGCTCGACGTGAAGAACCTGAAGACGGTGTTCTTCACCAATTCCGGCCTGTTCAAGGCGGTCGACGACCTCTCCTTCAGCGTGAGGCGCGGCGAGACGCTGGCGATCGTCGGTGAATCCGGCTGCGGCAAGAGCGTCACCGCGCTGTCGCTGATGCGTCTCGTGCCCGATCCGCCCGGCCGGATCGTCGGCGGCTCCGTCTCGCTGGAAGGCACCGACCTGCTGGCGCTGGATGAGGCGCAGATGCGCGCGGTCAGGGGCAATCGCATCTCCATGATCTTCCAGGAGCCGATGACCTCGCTCAATCCGGTGATGCGGATCGGCGACCAGATCGTCGAGGCGGTGCGGCTGCATCGGCATATCTCGGCGAAAGAGGCGCAAGGCATCGCGGTCGAGATGCTGCGGCTGGTGCGCATCCCCGAGCCGGCGCGGCGGGCGCGCGAATATCCGCACCAGCTCTCCGGCGGCATGCGCCAGCGCGCGATGATCGCGATGGCGCTGGCCTGCCGGCCGGCGCTCCTGATCGCGGATGAGCCGACCACCGCGCTCGACGTCACCATCCAGGCGCAGATCCTGGCGCTGATCCTCGACCTGCAGAAGGAGCTCGGCACCGGGCTCGTGCTGATCACGCACGATCTCGGCGTGGTCGCGCAGACCGCGCAACGCGTGATCGTGATGTATGCGGGGCGGAAGGTCGAGGAAGCCAGCGTCGAGGCGCTGTTCGCCGCGCCGAAGCATCCCTATACGCGCGGGCTGATGGCCTCGATCCCGGCCGTGCCGGCTTCCGGCGCCGCTGCGCAGGCGCGGCTCAACGAAATCCCCGGCACGGTGCCATCGCTGGTGCGGCTGCCGCAAGGCTGCGCCTTCGCGCCGCGCTGCAAGCTCGCCATCAAGCGTTGCGAGGCCGAGTATCCGCCGCTGGCCGATTGGGGCGGCGGGCATCTGGCCGCCTGCTGGCGCGCCGAAGAAGTCGCGGAGGTGGCATGACCGAGGCGCTGCTCGAAGTCACCGACCTCAAGAAGCACTACCCTGTGCGCGCCGGCGTGTTGCGCCGGCAGGTTGGCACCGTGCACGCGGTCGATGGCGTCTCGTTCGCGCTCGGCACCGGCGAGACGCTCGGCCTCGTCGGCGAATCCGGCTGCGGCAAGTCCACGGTGGCGCGCAGCGTGCTGCGGCTGGTCGAGCCGACCTCGGGCCAGATCCGTCTCGACGGCGAGGACATCACGCATCTGTCGAAAACGGCGATGCGGCCGCATCGCCGCTCGATGCAGATCGTGTTCCAGGATCCGTTCGCCTCGCTCAATCCGCGCATGACCGCCGGCGACATCGTTGGCGAGCCGATCGCCGTGCACGGACTTGCCACAGGCAAGGAGCTGGAAGCCCGGGTCGCAACACTGTTCGAGCAGGTGGGATTGCGGCCTGACCAGATGCGCAATTTCCCGCATCAATTCTCCGGCGGTCAGCGCCAGCGCATCTGCATTGCCCGCGCGCTGGCGCTGGGGCCACGCCTGATCGTCTGCGACGAGCCGGTCTCCGCGCTCGACGTCTCGATCCAGGCGCAGGTGATCAACCTTCTGATCGACCTGCAGCGGCAGCACGGCTTTTCCTATCTCTTCATCGCGCACGACCTCGCCGTGGTCGCTCATATCAGCCACCGCGTCGCCGTGATGTATCTCGGCCGCATCGTCGAGATCGCCGACAAGGACGAGCTGTTCCGCAATCCCAGGCACCCCTACACCCAGGCCCTGCTCGCCTCGGTGCCGATCGCCAATCCGCTGGCGAAGAAGCTCGCGCCCCTGGTCGACGGCGACGTGCCGAGCCCGGTCAATCCGCCGTCAGGCTGCGCATTTCACACCCGCTGCCGGTTTGCGATGGAGCGGTGCAAGACGGAACGCCCGGCGCTGCTGGACGCCGGTGACGGGCATCAGGTCGCGTGTTTGCTCAATGACGGGACGGGGCGAGGCCGCTAAGGCGGACTCATAGAAGAAATGTCAGCTCCTGAGGGAGAAGCGGAAATCTTCTGCTCGGCAGGGCGTTACCGCTTTTGACCCGAAGCGGACCTCAAGGGGCTATATGGGATCATCCTCACATGGAAATGACCAGTAAGGGCGGCTCTCGAGATTTGCGGGCCCAAGCCGATGCACCTCGCCCGCCAAGCAGGCGTGACAGGGACGGCGGCACATCCATCCGGACAAGAACCTTGAAGTAGCGCAAAAATTTTTGCAGGTCCTCTTGACTAGAAATCCGCGTATTCCTAGGTCGTTTGCCGCCCGGGGGCCGGTTCCGGACCCGGATTTTGGACATCGCTGAACCTACCTAAGGAGGATGTGCATGCATTTCCGCCCGTTGCACGACCGTGTGCTCGTGCGCCGCATCGATGCCGAGGAGAAGACCGCCGGCGGCATCATCATTCCCGATACCGCCAAGGAGAAGCCGCAGCAGGGCGAGATCATCGCCGTGGGGCCGGGCGGGCGAAACGAGCAGGGCCAGCTCGTGCCGCTCGACGTCAAGGTCGGCGACCGGGTGCTGTTCGGCAAGTGGTCGGGCACCGAGGTCAAAATCGACGGCGAGGAGCTGTTGATCATGAAGGAAAGCGATCTTCTCGGCGTGGCCGAGCAGGCCGGCACGCTGAAGAAGGCGGCGTAACGCTGACAGTCATCGAACGGAAAGGAGTTTAACAACATGGCTGCCAAGGACGTGAAGTTCGCGACCGAGGCCCGCGAGCGCATGCTGCAGGGCGTCGACACACTGGCGAATGCGGTGAAGGTCACGCTCGGTCCAAAGGGGCGCAACGTCGTCCTCGAGAAATCGTTTGGCGCTCCCCGCATCACCAAGGACGGCGTCACCGTCGCCAAGGAGATCGAGCTGGAGGACAAGTTCGAAAATATGGGCGCCCAGATGGTGCGCGAGGTCGCCTCGAAGACCAGTGATCTCGCCGGAGACGGCACCACCACGGCGACGGTGCTGGCGCAGGCCATCGTCAAGGAGGGCGCCAAGGCCGTCGCGGCCGGCATGAATCCGATGGACCTCAAGCGCGGCGTCGACCTTGCCGTGGATGCGATCGTCGCCGACCTCAAGTCGCACGCCAAGAAGATCACCTCTAACGACGAGATCGCCCAGGTCGGCACCATCTCGGCCAACGGCGACACCGAGATCGGCCGCTTCCTGGCGGATGCGATGCAGAAGGTCGGCAATGAGGGCGTGATCACGGTCGAGGAAGCGAAGAGCCTGCACACCGAGCTCGAAGTGGTCGAGGGCATGCAGTTCGACCGCGGCTACATCTCGCCCTATTTCGTCACCAACGCCGAGAAGATGAAGGCCGAGCTCGAAGATCCCTATGTGCTGATCCACGAGAAGAAGGTGTCGGGCCTGCAGACCGTGCTGCCGCTGCTGGAGCAGGTCGTGCAATCCGGCAAGCCGCTCCTGATCATCGCGGAGGAGGTCGAGGGTGAGGCGCTGGCGACGCTGGTCGTCAACCGCCTGCGCGGCGGCCTGAAGGTGGCAGCCGTCAAGGCGCCGGGCTTCGGCGACCGCCGCAAGGCGATGCTGGAGGATATCGCGATCCTCACCGGCGGCACCGTGATCTCCGAAGATCTCGGCATCAAGCTCGAGAACGTCACCGTGAAGATGCTGGGCCGTGCCAAGAAAGTGGTGATCGAGAAGGAGAACACGACGATCGTCGACGGCGCCGGCGCCAAGAAGGACATCGAGGCGCGCAGCCAGCAGATCAGGGCGCAGATCGAGGAAACCACCTCGGACTACGACCGCGAGAAGCTGCAGGAGCGCCTCGCCAAGCTCGCCGGCGGCGTCGCGGTGATCCGGGTCGGCGGCGCGACCGAGGTCGAGGTCAAGGAGCGCAAGGATCGCGTCGACGACGCTCTGCATGCGACCCGGGCCGCGGTCGAGGAAGGCATCCTGCCGGGCGGCGGCGTGGCACTGCTGCGCGCGCTCAAGGCGCTCGACGGCGTCAAGACCGCCAATGCCGACCAGAAGGCCGGCGTCGACATCGTGCGGCGCGCCATCCAGGTGCCGGCGAGGCAGATCGTGCAGAATGCGGGTGAGGACGGCTCCGTCGTCGTCGGCAAGCTGCTCGAGAACCAGACCTACACCTGGGGCTTCAATGCCGCGACTGGCGAGTACCAGGATCTGGTGCAGGCCGGCGTGATCGATCCTGCCAAGGTCGTCCGCACCGCCTTGCAGGATGCGGCCTCGGTGGCCTCGCTGCTCATCACGACCGAAGCGCTGGTGGCCGAGAAGCCGAAGAAGACGGAAGCGCCGAGCGCTCCCGCGATGGACTTCTAAGGACGGGCGAGCCCGGCCGAACGGCCGGGCTCGTTTGCCATGGATCTGTGACTGTGTTCTCGAACGAAAGGAGGATGAAATGATCAAGGATCGTGCTTTCTCCGCTCGCGGGGAAACCACTCGGAAAACGTTGCGGCGGCTCGCCGCCTTGGCCGTTGGGGCTGGCCTCTCGCTGGTGCCCTTTGCGGCCTTTGGCGCCGAAAGCCCCGGCCCTGCCGCCAAGACGGCGGACAGTTTCGAGCGGCTCGCCTTGCCGCCGATCCCGTACCTGGACACGATGCCGTGGTCGAGCTGGGACCGGGGCAGCCCGACCATGAAGGTGGACACATTGCTGCCGGTCCTCGGGCCATCCGGGATCCGGCTCGACCTCACGCCGCCTGATCGGGACAGGCCGGAGCCTGCCACCAGCTGATACGGGGGAGCGGCCGGCGAGGCCGCTCCTCATCGTTGCAGCCACTCATCGCTCACGCGAAAGGAGGATCATCAGATGAGAGGCATTGTCCTCGCCGTCGCTTTGTTGGGCATGGCCAATGGGCTCCAGGCCAAGGAGGCCGACACGCCTCGCGCCGAGATGCGGAGCTCGGCCGAGCCCGCCCGGCAGCTTGCGACCAGTTCCGTCGGAGCGTCTCGGAGCAATCCTGAGAAGTCCGGCCAGACCGAGCGCAGGAGCCGGGAGTTTTCGCCCGAACGTCTTGTCCCCGATATCTGCAGAGGATGCTGATCGGCCTTGGCCGATCAGCATTCTTCTTCGCTCGCCTAACGCGACGTCGCAAGGCGCGCCTCATCGAGACGCGCGGACATCTTCGCCTTGATCCGCTGCAACGCGCGCTGCTCGATCTGCCGGACGCGCTCGCGCGAGATGCCGAACTTGCCGGCGAGCGCATCCAGCGTCTGCTGCGGCTCGCCGAGATATCGCGCCTCGACGATGCTGCGCTCCCGCGGTGTCAGCGCAGCGAGTGCATCGGCGAGGGCAGCCTTGGTGCGTTCACGGTCGGCCGCGTCCAGCAGCAGACTCTCCGGATCGGGAGAGAGATCCACCAGCCGGTCCTGCCATTGGTCGCCTTCCGTCTCGACGCTGATCGGCGCGTTGAGTGAGATGTCGCCGCGCAGCCGGCCGTTCATCTCGGCGACGTCGGCTTCCCTGACGTCGAGATGCCTCGCGATAGATGTCAGCTGATCCGTCCGGAGCTCGCCATCCTCCGCAACGCCAAGCTTGTTCTTCAGCTTGCGCAGGTTGAAGAACAGCTTCTTCTGCGCAGCAGTGGTGCCCAGCTTGACGAGCGACCATGATCGCAGGATGTATTCCTGAACCGAGGCCTTGATCCACCAGGAGGCATAGGTCGCAAGCCGGAAGCCTTTCTCGGGATCGAACCGCTTGACGGCCAGCATCAGCCCGACATTGGCCTCCGAGATGAGGTCGGCGATGGCGAGGCCATAGCGGCGATATTGCAGCGCGATCTTCGCCGCGAGCCGCAAATGGCTCGTCACCAGCCGATAGGCGGCGTCACGATCGCCGCTATCGCGCAATCGCCTCGCATAGTCGGCTTCCTCCGATGCCTCGAGCAGCGGAAAACGATGGATCTCCTTGAGATAGCGGGATAGCCCGCTTTCCCTGTGAAGGGCAGGAAGTGAGGCAACCAACATCGCGCCCTCCCTCACGAGCACCGTTCGCCCCGATCAGGGGCGCCTTGCCGATCCAAGCGATAATCTGAGTGAAGCGCCGAGAGCGGCGCGGTCCGAGCGCAGTCAGGTTTCATGGCCAAATCCTCGTTAGAGCAAGATGGTTGGACCACCGCGAACCTGATCCGCTGAGCCCGATCATGGCACCCAGACGCCTCAGGCCGGTGGGCGCCACTAGAATTTGGAAATGGCCGGAATGTTCCAGCGTGAACGGTCGTGACGGAAATTGCGATTGCCGTATGCCTTTGCCGCTGCAGACAGGCTCTTGAAACGCGGAGCCTTCATTCCAATCTGGTCCACGCAGGCGCCGATGAGGCTGCACGCATGCTTGGTTCGTGGGATGGATGACTATCGTGATCTCGTGAGCGCAGCTCTTGCGCTGTTCTGCGCCGGCTTGATGTTGGTGGCCGGCCATCTCCTGATCGAATGGCACGCCAGAAGCACCGATCCCGGCATCGGGATCGAGGCGCCGAAGCGCGAGGGCGCGCCCGCGCCGCTCATCTCGAACGGTTCGCCTCCGGACAGGCGGATGATCGAGCTTCCCGCCGAGATCAGGCGCAAGCGCGCCGCGTGAGTGGCCCTAGATCGCCCGCAGCCCTTCCTTGGGCATCTCCCGGATCAGCACATCGATGTCGCTCTGCTCCAGCGTTTCCTTCTCGAGCAGCTTTTTTGCGGCGCGGTCCAGGATCGGCCGCCGCGTGGTCAGGATGCCCTGGGTGCGCTGGAACACCTGGTCGACGATGGTTTTCACCTCGTGGTCGACCGCGGCCGCGGTCTCCTCGGCATAGTCGCGCTCGCGCGTCGGATAGGGGCGGTCAGGGCCGGCCAGGAAGTTGCCGGGATCGCGCTCATAGGCGACGCTGCCGAGACGCTCCGACATGCCGTAGCGCGTCACCATGCTGCGGGCGATATCGGTGACGCGGCGCAGGTCGTCCGCCGCACCGGTCGACAAGTGCCCGAACACGATAAGCTCCGCGGCGCGGCCGCCGAGTAGCACCGCCATCTTGTTCTCCAGCTCCTCCTTGGTCATCAGGAAACGGTCCTCGATCGGCCGCTGGATGGTGTAGCCGAGCGCGCCGACGCCGCGCGGGATGATCGAGACCTTGTGCACGGGATCGGTCCCCGGCAGTGAGAGTGCGACGAGGGCGTGCCCCATCTCGTGATAGGCGACGATCTCGCGTTCCCTGGGGTTGAGCAGGCGGTTGCGCTTTTCCAGGCCTGCGATCACGCGCTCGACCGCATTGTTGAAATCGCTCATGGTCACCGCATCGGCGCCGCGGCGCGTCGCCAGCAGCGCGGCCTCGTTGACGAGATTGGCGAGGTCCGCTCCCGTGAAACCAGGGGTGAGCGCGGCAACGGCGTCTGCATCGACATTGTCGGCGAGGCGCACCTTCTTCATGTGCACATTGAGGATCTCGATGCGGCCCCTCTTGTCGGGCCGGTCGACCAGCACCTGCCGGTCGAAGCGGCCGGCGCGGAGCAGGGCGGGATCGAGGATTTCGGGCCGGTTGGTGGCGGCGAGGATGACGAGCCCGGAGCGCGAATCGAAGCCGTCGAGCTCGACCAGCAGCTGGTTGAGTGTCTGCTCCTTTTCATCATGGCCGCCGGCGAACGGGCCGATGCCGCGGGCGCGGCCCAGCGCATCGAGCTCGTCGATGAAGATGATGGCCGGCGCCTTTTCGTGCGCCTGCTGGAACAGGTCCCGCACCCGCGCCGCACCGACGCCGACGAACATCTCGACGAACTCCGAGCCGGAGATCGAGAAGAACGGCACCCTGGCCTCGCCGGCCACGGCCTTGGCCAGCAAGGTCTTGCCTGTGCCTGGCGGGCCCACCAGCAGCACGCCTTTCGGCATGCGGCCGCCGAGCCGGCCATAGTCGGTCGGGTTCTTCAGGAAATCGACAACCTCGCGCAGCTCGTCCTTGGCCTCGTCCACGCCGGCGACGTCGGCAAACGTGACGCCGGTGTTGGATTCGACGTAGACCTTGGCCTTGCTCTTGCCGATCGCCATCAGCCCGCCGCCGATCCCGCCGCCCTCGGCCATGCGGCGGCCGATGTACCACCAGACGCCGAAGAACAGCAGAACCGGCATCACCCAGGACAACAGGTCGCGCAGAAACGTGCTCTCGATCTGCCCGGTGAAACGGACGTTGTGCTTCTCGAGCTCCTGGGCGACGTCCTGGTCGACGCGCGTGGTGACGAATTGCTTCTGGCCGCCGGACAGCGGCTCCTTCAGCGTGCCCTGCAAGGTGCGGTCGGAGATGCCGACCGTCTCAACTTTCCCCTGGCGCAGCAATTGCTGATATTCGCTGTAGGGGATCACCGCGATCTGGTTCGCCGCCGAGATCAGATACTGAATCAGGAAGACCGCGAAAATTGCGGCGATGGCGTATCCGATATTGAAACGGGCATTCTTGTTCATGCGAAGACCAGATCCGATCGTGTTACGCGGGCCGGGCTAGCGTCGAGGCGCATTTGGCGCGCTCGCTCGGGCCCGGTGCGCCTCCGGACCTGCATGTTCACGACAGAACTTCTCCTGCTGCCATCGGTTCCAGTCATCCCAAACGCGGGCTCGGCAGCGCTGGACGCAGGCGATCGAGATGCCGGACAGCGATAAGGCCCGGTTGCGGGCCGGGCCTTTGCATCAGTTCACCAGGGATACCAGTAAGGATATGCCGCCGGATAATACCGGACGGTCCGATAATAGCGGGGGCCATAATAGTATCGCGGCGGACCATAGACCGGCGCATAATAGACCGGAGGTGCGGCCGCGGCGGCCAGCGCTCCGGTGAACAGGCCGAGCGCGATGGCCGGACCAATGCCTGGACTGCCCCAATGATGATGATGGCCCCGCCAATGGGCCGAGGCCGGCGCAACGGTTCCGATGAGGAGCGTTGCTGCCGCGGCGATTGCAAGAGCAAGCTTTCTCATGTGACTTCCCTCGACTTATGCCCGCGCAAGCGGGCTTCTCGATCCTTTGCATGAGTTTCGTTTTGCCGGACACAGCCGGCAGCGTCTGAACTTAGGATGGGCGGCGACGACTTCAAGCCTCTAACCGACAATTGGCCAAGTGGAGAGAACAGTCAGATCGTGTCAATCGAAGAAGGGCTTCGAACGTCCCTGCTGGCGCGTGCCAATAGTGACTAAGTCCGTAAATTCAGCCTTTGGTCCATCTGCGAAGTTGCGCTGCGTCTCACAGAGGTCTGCTTATCGCGGCAGAGCGGTCCAGATTTGCTCAACCTGAGTTCTTCGCATTTTGACCCTTCAGCGACCTCCGGAGCCGTCCGCTTTCCCGCCGCTGTTAAGGTTGGGACCGCAGGCGGTCAGCTGCTTAATGAGCACACAGCCTAGGACAGCACCGGCGCGGCGGGTCCGCCTCTCCGTTGCCATTATGCCGCGGGCCGCGATGGAAACCGGCTCGGCGATTACGCGGTTGATTTGGCATCGAAACCTCCAATGGAGGGTGCCATGCAGAATTGGGAAGGGAATTGGACGAACGCAAAGTTTTGTGATGTTGCGAACCTGATCCTCGGCGCGGTACTGTTCGTTTCGCCCTGGATATTCGGTTTCGATGCGGGGACGGTCTCTCAGAACGCCGTTATCACCGGTATCGCCATCGCGATCCTTGCGGTCGCAGCGCTGGCGGCGTTCGCGGTGTGGGAGGAATGGCTGAACCTCGTCGTCGGCTTGTGGGCACTGGTATCGCCCTGGATATTGGGCTTCCAGGGAACCACCGCGATGACCGTGCATGTGATCATCGGCGCGGCGGTCGCAATCTTGGCAGCGATCGAGCTCTGGATTATGTCCCGCAACCCGCCGCGGCTGACCACCGGTAGCTGAGAAGCTGGATCGTTTGGCTCGTGGCATAGCTTCGCCGTCACCGGAAAAACCTGTCCAGCCGACGCGGACGAAATTCGGTGCGGACCTGGGGCCGGCAGCTACTCAGCGCAGTCGGCCTTGGGTCAGCCGCAAGTGCCGTAGCTCGAGCTAGCCTTGCTGGACGGCTTACTCCCGGCGCCAAATTCCGAAAGTGCCGATGGAAAGGCCTTGCTCCGGGGCTAGGTTCATCGGGCATTCCGTTTGCGTCGGATTCCCAAATTTTGAATGCCACGTGGCATGATTTTTGGGACCAAGCTGCGTTTGCCATCCGACGGCAGACCTCTCGGTCCCAGCTCGTTTTTCGATCCGGAAAAACCTCCAGGCTGGGGCCGATGTGGTCTACTCCGGGCGTAAGCCGCCCCATCAGTACCAGCCCATCTTGAAACAGAGACCAAGCCAACCAGCGAGCGCGATTAGAGCGGCAATGTTGATGTACTTCTGAGCGTCCTGCATCATTGCACCGCAATCAAAGGCGCCCCGCAATTCGGAGCAACGTTGATTTGTCACTACCCGTTCCGCCTCTCTGCCCTTGACCAGATCAACAAGGTTCCGGTTTCTGGCGCTCGGTTCATCGCGGGAGCTCGGGGTTCTCCACCTTATGTGCTTTGGCGTGTTCTTCTCGACCTGCGGGACCATGCGGGCGGGATCGGGACCGCCCGGAACGCCCCTGGGGCCGAGCAGCTCACGCGTAATGTCATCCTCGGTTCTTTCCGGCTCGACGCCGTTGATGGGCCGCTGTCGCACGGGAGCGACCTCCTGATGCCCACGGCAAGCTCAGGTCACCTCAGGCTTGAAGGTCTGCGGCTGCTGCTCTGGCGGCGGCATTTTAAAAGGAATGGGGAACGGCGTGCGCGCGAGGCTTACCAGCGCCGCCCGTTCCTCGGAGAGACGGCTTTCGATGTACTCGCGCTCCAGATCGGAAAGGCGGGTCTTGAGCAGCCGGTGGTAGCGGTGAATGCTATTGCGGTGGGTGCGCAAGCGGGCGAGCTTTTCTTCCAGAGTCATCATCGTCGTCCTCGACGGTTACAAGCAATCCTTTCCAAAAGAGGTCGGAGGAGCCTTCCGGCGTGAGACTTAGAGAGGCTTGATCTTGTTTCAAGATGGATCAGAAGATTGGACCAATTGCCTCAACCTCAAGCCAGCGTTCTGTACGCTCCGTGCTCCCCAGCGCGGGGCCGGATCATGGCAACCGAAAATCCGCCATGTGCTCTTGCATCGTCCCGTTGATGTCCGCTTGTGGCCCTCAGCCGACCATTGGGACCTCGCCCTCCGAGCACCGCTTTTGACCCGTAGCAGAAGTCTGAGCCTGCACTCCAACCCCTCAACCGCCCGGGTCGAAACTCATTCTTGCGGTTGCACGTGCCTGACGCCGGAACGTGAGCATCGTCAGGGTCCCTGATCTCCTTAAACAATGGCATGGTCAGCAATCCCAGCGAGATGTGTAGCAGTAATGCTGTCGCAAATTGGCTTGCCATATTGCAATTCTAGGAGCGGGAACAAATGCTTCTCGCTTCGTGGAGCTGGGGAGACAGAAGTCTGCGGCGGTTCGCGGATGCAACACTTTTGACCTTGGCCACTTTCAATGAGCTCGCCTGAACGGCTACGATGCCGTCACCAGAGAGCTTAGGAGCGCACATGAGACGGCGGGAGTTCATCACGCTTCTTGTCGGCGCGGCACCTCTGTGGCCGCTGACGGCGAGCGCGCAACGTTCAGCGGTAGCTGTTATCGGTGTGTTGTCCGTGGGTTCCCCTGACATTGCGAGTCCCTATGACGCAGCATTCGAAAGAGGTCTCGCGGAGAGGGGTTTCGTAGTTGGCAAAAACGTTACGATAGAACGTAGGTGGGCACGAGGAAACCACAGTAGGCTTCCGGAGCTCGCTCAGGAGCTCTTGCATTTCAATCCAGCGCTGATCATCGGAGGGGGCAATGTGGTTGCGCTCGCCGCAAGGAAAGTGACTTCAACCATTCCGATCGTATTCGTAATCGCGTCAGACCCCGTGAAGCTCGGACTGGCAAAGAGCTTCGCTCACCCCGGGGGCAACGCCACGGGCATATCTATGATGACAGCGAGGCTTGTCCTAAAGCGCCTCGAACTGATCCAGGAGCTGCTCCAGCAAAAGGCTACCGTCGGATTTTTGGTGAACCCTGACAATCAAGACTTGCTTCAGGAAATTGACGAAGTTGCCCGTTCGACCGGGCGGACCTTGAAAGTAGCCAAGGCGCGCAACCAGGATGAATTAGAGCCAGCTTTCAGGCAGCTTGTTAGTGCCCAAGTCGGGGCGGTCCTCGTCAGCAACGATGCGATATTTTTCAACCTGCGTGCGCAACTTGTCGCATTGGCCGATCGTCATTCGCTTCCGGCGTCCTATGAATTCCGCGAATTTCCGGCGGCCGGTGGCCTGATGAGCTACGGGCCGAGCCTTGTCGCAAACTTTGAAAAAGCCGGCATCTACGCCGCACGAATCTTGGGAGGTGCTCGGCCGGAGGATTTGCCCATTCAGCAGCCCACGGAGTTCAGTTTGGTTCTCAACTCAGCAACCGCGCGCTCGTTAGGCATCGAAATCCCGCCATCACTGCTCGCCCGTGCGGACGAGGTGATCGAATAAGGCTCTACGCCCCATGTCGGCCCGTAGCGACCTTGCCGCGCGACCGCGACCGTCTGCATTCGACCCATTGCGGACTCATTACCCTATCCTCGGTCCTGATTGCGTCCCATAATGCTCCGCTATTTGGAGGCTAGTCATGAGGCGACGCGATTTCATGTCGACCCTCGGCGGACTGGCTGCAATTTGGCCAGTTGCCGCGCGCCTGGCAAAAGGAACGTGTCCATCGAATTGTTTATCTAAGTGCTCCGAGCCGGGAGTTGGTACAACGCGCGCTCGATGCTTTTCTGCGAAAGCTCCGAGAGCATAGTTGGGTTGAAGGCGAGAACTTCATCACTCGCTCTGACCTAATTCAGCGAGGTTCTTGCTGTGACGTTATTTTCGACTTATTCAACCCAAACGGCCCATCTCAATCCCGCATACCTCCGTCGATCACACGGTCCCATGGCAAAATGCTAATGTCCCCAGGCGTGGTCCTTGGAGGGTACATGCAGCGGCGGGAGTTCATTGCACTGATCGGGGCCATCGGTGCCGTTTGGCCGCGCAGCTTGATCGCGCAGCCCGCCCATCAGCTCATGAAGAAGATGCCTCGCATCGGTTTCCTGGCGTCAGTTCCGCACCAACGAATCGAAGCCTTCGATCGCGGACTCCGCGAGATGGGATATGTGGAGGGCGCGAACATCATCATCGAGCGCCGGTTCTGGAAGAATGACCGGGAACAACTGGCGAGATTTGCCGCCGAGCTGGTGGCTCTCGAAGTCGAGGTGATTGTGGCGTCCAGCACGCCCGAGGCAATTGCCGCCAGGGCAGTCACCGGCACGATCCCCATCGTGACTGCCACCGCAGACGCGGTCGGTGTCGGCCTTGCGGCAAGTCTTGCGCGGCCGGGTGGAAACGTGACGGGACTGACCGGGGTCGCAAGCAGCGGCAAGAATTTCGGGCTTCTGTTGGAGTTACTGCCACGGGCGTCGCGGTTCGCGGTGCTCCTCGACCCCGACAACCAATATCATGCACGGCTGATGGCCGACTTCCAGAAAACCGCCGCGGACCGGCAGGTCGAGATACTTCCGGTGATCAAACGCTCGGTGGAGGACATAGGCCCTGCTTTCCAGACCATAGCTTCGAAGGATATTCAGGGCCTGCTCGTGCTTGTGGACCCCATCGGGTTCGCCAACCGGCGCAAGATCATCGAGCTCGCCGCGCAAAACCGCATTCCGGCGGTGTATCACTGGCGTGAAGAAGCGGTCGAAGGTGGCCTTCTCGCGTATGGCCCTGACATCATTGACCTCAATCGCCGCTCCGCCGGTTATGTTGCAAAACTGCTGCGGGGCGCGAAAGCGGCCGAACTCCCGATCCAGCAGCCGGAACGCTTCCGATTGGTGATCAATCTTAAGACTGCTCGCGCTCTCGGTCTGAATATTCCAACCGCGCTACTCGCGACGGCTGACGAGGTGATTGAATGATGCTGCGCTGCATGAGTCCGCATGTGGCCCTTCAGCGACATTGGAAGATTGCTGCTTCTCCGCTGGTGTTGGGGCTTAAGCGGACATCAGTCGACGGCCAGCCGCTTAATGCGTACACGGCCTAGATCCCAGTGCCCGGATCACCGGCCAGGCCGCGAGCGCGGCGGCGAGATGTTTGAGCGTATGGCCCGAGACCATGTGGCCGGTCGCTTCGAACACGGTCACGTCGCCGAGTTCGAACAGCTTGGCCAGCACATAGAAGACCATCACGCCGCCGAGCGGCACGCCAAGCGCGCCGGGTCGCGGGCGTGTGAACGCGAGGCCCACGGCCAGGGCCATGCCGCCGAACTGCACGACCACCCAGGGCGTGAGATTCTCGCGTGCCACCCAGGCCGCCAACAGGCCCGCGATCATCGTCAGCACCAGCACCGCTTCGCCTGCGCGCGTGCTGATGCGCTCGCTGGCCGCGATGCCCAGAAAGCCCGCGAACGCGACCGCCATGCCGAGACGATCGGCGATGAGCCGTTGCGGCACGTCGGGGTCGAGATGATAGAAGCCCGAGCCGAGGCACGTGAGGATCAGGCCGACGAAGAACCAGTTCGCACCCACCGGCGCATCGTGGCGGGCACGCAGCCGCTCCGAGCCCCAGACGCCCATCGCGAGGAAGGCGAGATTGCTCAGCACGTCGCCGGCATTGGGCACGCCGAGGAAGGTGCGGCTATCGACGAAATGCGGGATGTGCCAGGCGGCGGCGGGCATCGTGGGCGCCAGAAGCGCGGTGAGCGTCAGGACGAGGAGGGCACCGATAAGATATTTCTCGCCGGTTTGAAGGGGGGCGTACGAGAGTCGGCGAACGACTGGCGGGACCAGTGCATTGGCCGGTTGAGCTTGGTCGCGCGCGCGCAGCATGAATAGCTCCAGATATTGAACATTGTTCAATATTAGTAGCTCGAAAATGAACTATGTTCAATGGGAAAGGTCGCGAAATTTCCGCAACAAGCAAGATATTGAAATTGCTTTTGTTTTTCAACGTGAGCGGCCACCGCAGCCGTGGGGTGGGCAAAGCGGCGTGCCCACCATTCCGCTTATGATCGACATTCGTGGGCACGGCGCTGCGCGCCTTTGCCCACCCTACGAGACCGCGTTTGTGGCGCTAACCCGCCCCGATCTCCGCGACGATGCGGCCCGTCGTGACCTGCTCGCCTTCGGCGACGTCGATCGCGCTGACCACGCCGTCGATGCCGGCCTTGTGGACGTGCTCCATCTTCATCGCTTCCAGCGTCAGCACCGGCTGGCCGGCGGTGACGCGGTCGCCGGGCTTGACCAGGACGGCGACCACGCGGCCGTTCATGGCGGCGCGGACCTTGCCGTCGCCGCCATTCGTTGAAGTCGCCTTCGGCGCGGCGAGGGTGAGATCATTCGCCACCAGCGGGATGCCGCGGTGCTGGACGTACAGCCGATCGCCATCCCGCAGGAATTTTGCGCTGTCCATCACGCCGGCGTGGCGGAAGCGGACGGCGTCGAGATCGAGCTGGTCGATCTCGAACTTATGCTGGCGGCCTTCGACGGCGACGGTGTAGCTGCCGTCGCGCTCGCGCATGATGTCGAGCTCGTGCGCATCGCCGCCGATGTCGATTTTCGCCGGCAGCGGAAAGGTGGCGGCAAGGCTCCGCCCGCCCTGCCACGACGGCGCGCGCGGGTTGGTGACGTAGAGCAGCAGGCCTGCCAGCGCGATCTCGAATGCCGCGTCCGCACGCGGCGCAAGCAGCTCGTTGCGATGGGCGCCGATGAAAGCCGTCGTCGCTTCCCCCTTGGCAAAGCCGGGATGACGCAGGCACGACAACAGGAACGCCTGATTGGTCGTCACGCCGAACGCCGTAAGCTGCTCCAACCCGACGATCAGCCGCCCCCTCGCCTCCTCGCGATTGGCGCCGTGGCTGATCACCTTGGCGAACATGGAATCGTAGAATGGCGGAATCTCCGAGCCCGGTTGCAACGCGTGCTCGACGCGGATGCCCTCAGGCACCTGCCAGCGCGCCATGCGACCCGACTGCGGCATGAAATCCTGCGCGGCGTCTTCCGAGCAGAGCCGCACCTCGATGGCGTGCCCGGAGAACTTGATGTCCTGCTGCTTGATCGGCAGCGGCTCGCCTCGCGCGATGCGCAGCTGCAGCTCGACGAGATCGAGCCCGGTGATCGCCTCGGTGACGGGATGCTCGACCTGCAGCCGCGTGTTCATCTCCATGAAGTAGAACGCGCCACTGGCATCGAGCAGGAATTCCAGCGTGCCGGCGCCTTCATAGCGCAGCGCCTTGACCGCTGACACCGCGACCTCGCCCATTTTCGCGCGCAGCTCCGGCGTGACCGCCGGCGACGGCGCCTCCTCGATCAGCTTCTGGTGCCGCCGCTGCACCGAGCAATCGCGCTCGCCGAGATGGATGGCATTGCCGTGGCTGTCGCCGAACACCTGGATCTCGATGTGGCGCGGATTCTGGATCGCACGCTCGAGGATGACGGCCGCATCGCCGAACGCGGCTTTCGCTTCCGACCGCGCGCTGCGCAGGGCTTCGGGGAAGGACGCAGCGTCAGTGACGAGCCGCATGCCGCGGCCGCCGCCGCCGGCGACCGCCTTGATCATCACGGGGAAGCCGATCTTCCCGGCTTCGGCGAGCATGACCTCGTCGCCTTGCTCAGCGCCCTGGTAGCCGGGCACGATGGGCACGCCGGCCTTCTTCATGATCTCCTTGGCGCCTGCCTTGTTGCCCATCGCCTCGATCGCCTGCGGCGACGGGCCGATGAAGACGAGGCCGGCATCCTTGCAGGCGCGCGCAAACGCCTCGTTCTCGGCGAGAAAGCCATAGCCGGGGTGAACGGCATCCGCGCCGCTGGCCTTGGCCGCTTCGATGATCGCGGGAATGTTGAGGTAGGATTGCGCCGGCAAGGCTTCGCCGATGCGCACGGCCTGGTCCGCCTGCTTCACATGAAGCGCATCGCGATCCGCATCGGAATAGACCGCGACGACACCGAGGCCGAGTTTTCGCGCGCTGCGCATCACGCGCAGTGCGATCTCGCCGCGATTGGCAACCAGAACCCTAGAGAACGGCCGGTGCTGCACTGATCCGTTCCTCATGGGCGGGCCACCGAAAACTGCATGCGCTGGGGCGTGCGCGCATCGCCCTCGCGGCAGATCGCGAGCACCTCCGATAGCACCGCGCGGGTGTCGCGCGGATCGATCACGCCGTCGTCGAGCACGCGGGCGCTGGTCGAGAACACATCCATCTGGCCGTCGAACACGCCGATGATTTGCGCCTTCATGACGTCGAGCTTGTCCTTTTCGATCGGCTTGCCGCGGCGCGCGGCAGCGGCCTCGGTCACGATCGCCATGGTCTCGGCGGCCTGCTCGCCGCCCATCACCGCGGTCTTGGCATTGGGCCAGGAGAAGCAGAAGCGCGGATGGAAGCCGCGACCGCACATACCGTAATTGCCGGCACCGAACGAGGCGCCGCAATAGATGGTGATCTGCGGCACCGTCGCCGACGTCACCGCCTGGATCATCTTGGAGCCGTGCTTGATCATGCCGGCCTCCTCATAGGCCTTGCCGACCATGTAGCCGGTGGTGTTGTTGAGATAGAGGATCGGCGTGCGGGTCTGGCAACAGGCCTGGATGAAATGCGTCGCCTTGTTGGCGCCGGCGGGATCGAGCGGGCCATTGTTGGTGATGATGCCGATGGCATGGCCCTCGATGCGGGCATGGCCGCAGACGGTGGCCGGGCCGTAATTCGGCGCCATCTCGGTGAAATCGGAATCGTCGACGATGCGCGCGATCACCTGTTTCATGTCGACCGGGCGCTTGTGGTCCATCGGCATGATGCCGAGCAGCTCGTCCTGGTCATAGCGCGGCGGCTTGAACTGCGCCGCCGCTTTGCCCGGCCGCTCCCATTGCAGCGCGGCCATGATCTCGCGCGCGATGCGCAATGCGTCACGATCGTCCTCGGCGAGGTAATCGCCGAGGCCGGAGATCTGCGTATGCATTTCGGCGCCGCCGAGCTCTTCCTCGGTCGCGATCTCGCCGGTCGCGGCTTTCAGCAGCGGGGGCCCGGCGAGGAAGGCGCGGGTGCGGCCGCGGACCATGACGATGTAGTCGGAGAGGCCGGTCTGATAGGCGCCGCCCGCGGTGGAGGAGCCGTGCGTGACGGTGACGACCGGCAGACCGGCAGCGGAGAGCCGCGCCAGGTTGCGAAAGATGTTGCCGCCGCGAACGAAATCCTCGACGCGGTAGCGCAGCAAATTGGCGCCGGCGCTTTCGACCAACTGGACATAAGGCAGCTTGTTCTCCAGCGCGAGCTCCTGCACCCGCAGCGTCTTGTCGAGACCGTAAGGCTGCAGCGCACCGGCGTCGATGCCGGAATCACTGGCGCTGACCATGCAGCGGATGCCCGAGACGAAGCCGATGCCGGCGATGACGCCGCCGCCCGGCACGCTCTTGTTCGCATCCGGCACGTCGAACATGTAGCCGGCGAGCGTCGACAGCTCGATGAAGGGCGCCCCGGGATCGAGCACCAGCGCGACGCGCTCGCGCGGCAGCAACTGGCCGCGCTTGTGGAAGCGGTCCTTGGCCGCGGCGGACGCGGCGCGCGTGCGCTCCTCGAGCGCGCGCATGCGGTCGATCAGGCCGAGCATGCCGTCGCGGTTGGCTTGGTAGGCGGCGCTGCCGGGGGAGATGGTGTTTTCGAGAATGGACATGACTTGATCCTGCTCGTCATTGCGAGGAGCGAAGCGACGAAGCAATCCAGACTGCATCCGCGGAAAGATTCTGGATTGCTTCGCTTCGCTCGCAATGACGGGGCGATACCTTACCTGTTCGTCCCAAAGATCTTCCGCGCCTCGGCGGGGCTCGCGATCTCGCGGCCGGCGCGCCTTGCGCAGGCGGCGACGGCCTCGATCAGCTGGCCGTTCGACGTCACCTTCTTGCCGTCGGCGAGATAGAAGGTGTCCTCGAGGCCGGTGCGCAGATGACCGCCGAGCTCGGCGCAGCGCTGGTGCAGCGGCCAGATCTCCTCGCGGCCGATGGCGGTGACCTGCCAATGCGCCTCGGGGCGCTTCAGCTTCAAGAGGATCGGCAGCAATTCAGGATCGGCCGGCATGCCGGAGGCGACGCCCATGACGAAATTGTACTCGAGCGGGCCGTTGTACATGCCGACCTGGTGGTACATGCCGACGCAGCGGACGATACCGACGTCGAAGCACTCGAACTCGGGGATGGTGCCGACCGCGTTCATGACGTCGAGATAGTCCTTCACCTTCTCGACCGCATTGTCGAACATCATCGGCGGCCAGGCCCAGCTGTTGTCGGCCTTCACCTTCAGATAATTCAGCGAGCCGGCATTGCAGGCGGCAATCTCGGGCTTCGTCTCGCGGATGCAGTCGAGCGCGCCTGAGTAATTCGGCCCCGACACGCCCGAGGTGTGGTTGATGATCACGCCCGGGCAGGCTTCGCGGATCGCCTGCTGGATCTCCTTGCTGACCGCGACCTCCCAGGACGGCAGATGTCCCTTGCCCGGCGCCTGCTGGCGCAGATGGATGTGCATGATGGACGCGCCGGCCTCGAACGCAGCCCTGGCCTCGCGCGCCATCTGCTCGGGCGTCACGGGCACGTTGTGCTGCTTGGGGTCGGTGAGCACGCCATTCAGCGCGCAGGTGATGACGGCCTTGTCGCTCATGCGTTCAATGTCTCGCACGTTGAGAATTCAACGCTTGCGATCATGTGACGCGCGACATGCGGCTTCTTGCGCGGAGAAGCTGGGAAAAGACGAGCTTTCGTAGGGTGGGTTAGCCGAAGGCGTAACCCACCACTGTCTGCCTCCGTGGACATTGAAGAGGTGGGTTACGCCGAGCAGCTGCGCTTCGCGCATCTGATCGGCTAACCCACCCTACGAAGCTACGAAGCCTCCGCCATCCGCACGGTCTCGGTGCTGCGATAGATCGCAAGATCGCGCGAGCCGACGAAGATCGCCCGCGGCTTCAATCCGTAGAAGCGGCGGATCGAGTGGCTGAAATGCGTGGAATCGGGATAGCCGATGTCCTGCGCCAGATGGGCGAGGTTGAGGTCCTGGTTGGCGAAGTGCAGCAGATACCGCGCGCGCTTCCAGGCGCGGAAGGAGCGGAACGAGATGCCGGTCTCCTCCTTGAACAGGTGCAGGAAGCGCGAGGCCGAGAGGCCGGCTTCAGCGGCGCAGGTATCCGCCGTCACCGGCTCGCCGGAGAAGCGCTCGATGCGGGCCACCGCACGCATCACGCGCGGATCCAGCACGCGGCGCGGCAGCGCCTCGCCAAAGCACATCTCGTCGAACTCGGCGGTGGTGATGTCGCCATAGCGGCGCTGACGCAAAAGTGCGTAGGCGGCGAGGATCTTGCGGGCATAGGCGGCCTGGTCGGGTCCGGTCAGGCGTGCGGCCAAGGCTTCGATCACGCCATCCGCCATGCTTTCCGGCTCCAGCGTCACGCTGATGACGGTGCGATAGTCGCTGGCGATGGAGTGCCGCTGGTTCGGCAGGGTGACGAACAGCTCGCCGGTGGCGAGAACGTCGTCGATGGTCAGGTGCAGATTGCCCTTCACCGCGACATAGACATGGCAGCAGCCGGGTGTCCGTTTGCGCGGACGACCAAGCAGGCCCGCATAAAACACCCGCTCCGGCGTGATCAGCATCAGGTGGTCGGATTCGCGACCGTTATATTCCATTGGGTTCCTCCTCGCGCGGCTCTCTGGCCGCTGCGGACGGAGGTCACCTTAGCGGAAATTTGGGCGCTGTCACGGTAGGATAGCGCTGTCAAAAGACATGGCGCGTCGTGGACGCGCAATAGCGCGAACCGGGAATCTCGAGGTTCCGGGATCGCGCTTCCGCGCCCCGGAATGACAGCCTAGACCTTACGCCCTCACCCTCGGCGCGACATTCTGCTCTTGCCCGGCCTTCTGCTCCGCAGCAACCGCGCGCTTGAAACCCTCGCGCTGCTGCAGACGCGACCAATAGGCTGCGACGTTTGGCCCGAAATCCTTGGCAAGCCCGATATTGCTCGCGAGCCGAAGCGCGTAACCGATGACGATGTCGGCAGCGGTGAAGCGGCCCGCGCACAATGTTTCGGCATTCGCCGTCGCTGCCTCAACGGCGCGCAGTCTTCCCAGAAACCATTTCGCGTAATCGGTGGCGACCTGCGGGTTGCGGCGCTCCTCCGGCTCGAGCTGGGTGTATCTCAGCACCAGCGTCTGCGGGAAGGTTAACGTGGCATCGCTGAAATACATCCAGTTCAGGAACGCGCCGTAGGCGGGATCCTCAGGACCGACCATCAACGGCGTCGGGCCGTATGTGATGCCGAGGTAATGGCAGATGCCGGAGGATTCCGTCATCCTGGTCTCGCCGTCGATCATGAAGGGAATGGTGCCGAGCGGATTGAGCGCGAGATAGTCCTTGGCGAAGACGCGCGGCGGGAACGGCAGCATCTTCAATTCATAGGGCAGCCCCATCTCCTCCAGCATCCAGAGCGGACGGAACGAGCGCGCAGCGTCGCAATGATAGAGCGTGATCATCAGGCGTTTCCTTTGCTGCCGGGCAGCGTGCCCATCATCTTGCACAGGACCATCAGCATGACCTCGTCGGCGCCGCCGCCGATCGAGGTCAGGCGGCTGTCGCGATAGGCGCGGCTGACCGGCGTCTCGTTGGTAAAGCCCATTCCGCCCCAATATTGCAAGCAGGCGTCGGTGAGCTCGCGGCCGAGCCGGCCGGCCTTCAGCTTGGCCATGGTCGCGAGCCGCGTCACATCCTCGCCGGCGACCAGCTGCTCACCGGCGCGATAGATCAGCGCACGCAGGAGCTCGACCTCGGTCTGCATCTCCGCGAGCTTGAAGTGCACGACCTGGTTGTCGAGGATCGACTTGCCGAAGGCTTTGCGGTTGCGGGTGTATTCGATGGTCTGGTCGATGATGTATTCGTGCGCCTTGAGGCAGGCGGCCGCGCCCCAGAGCCGCTCCTCCTGGAACTGGATCATCTGGTAGGTAAAACCCTGGCCTTCCTCGCCGATCCGGTTGCGCTTGGGCACGCGGACATTGTCGAAGAAGATTTGCGCGGTGTCGGAGGAGCGCATCCCCATCTTGTCGAGTTTTCGCGCGACAGTGACACCCTTGGCCTTCATGGGCACGCAGATCAGCGACTTGTTGCGGTGAACGGGGCCGTCGCCGGTGTTGGCGAGCAGGCAGATCCAGTCGGCCTGGGTGCCGTTGGTGATCCACATCTTGCCGCCATTGATGACGTAATCGTCGCCGTCAGAGCGCGCCTGGGTCTTGATCGAGGCGACGTCCGACCCCGCACCGGGCTCGGAGACGCCGATGCAGGCGACGTAATCGCCCGAGATCGACGGCGCCAGGAATTCGCGCCGCACCTCATCCGAGCCGAACCGCGCCAGTGCGGGCGTTGCCATATCGGTCTGCACTCCGATCGCCATCGGCACGCCGCCGCAGGTGATGGCGCCCAGCTCCTCCGCCATCATCAGCGCGTAGGAATAGTCGAGGCCCGAGCCGCCGAATTCGACCGGCTTGTTCAGGCCGAGGAAGCCGAGGCTGCCCATTTTCTTGAACAGCTCGTGCGCGGGGAAGATGTCGGCCTTTTCCCACGCATCGACGTGCGGATTGATCTCGCCCGCAATGAATTTCTGCAGGGAGCGGCGGATGTCGTCGTGATCGGCGGTGAATAACATTTTGTCCTCTCGTCATTCCGGGGCGCGCGTAGCGCGAGCCCGGAATCCATTTGTCTACGGTGTCTGCGGCCCGATGGATTCCGGGCTCGCTTCGCGCCCCGGAATGACGGCCGTAGTCACAACCCCATCTGCCGCGAGGCCAGATCCTTCATGATCTCCTCGGTGCCGCCGCCGATGGCGTTGACCTTGACCTCGCGGTAGATGCGCTCGGCCTTGATGCCGCGCATGAAGCCGGCGCCGCCGAAGATCTGCACGGCCTCCGAGGCGCAGAACGCCATGGTCTGCGTCGCCTGGTTCTTCATCATGCAGATTTCGGCGACCGGGCTCTCGCCCTGCTCCAGCCGCCAGGCCAGCATCTCCAGCATCGCTTGCGAAGCCGCGACCTTCTGCGCCATATCGACGATCTTGTGGCGGATGACCTGGTGCTGCGCGAGCGGCTTGCCGAAGGTCGTGCGCTCTTTGGCATAGGCGATCGCCTCGTCGAGACAGACGCGGGCAAAGGCGGTGCAGCTCGCGGCCATGCCCATGCGCTCGCTGTTGAAGTTCTGCATGATGATCTTGAAGCCTTGGCCCTCCTCACCGATCAGGTTCGCGGCGGGCACGCGGCACGCGTCGAAATGCAGCGTCGCGGTGTCGGAGGCCCACCAGCCCATCTTCTTCAGCTTGGTGCGCGACAGTCCGGGCGTATCGCCTTCGATCAGGAGCAGGCTGACGCCGCCGGCGCCCTCGCCGCCGGTCCGCACCGCAACGGTCAGGTAGTCGGCACGCATCCCTGAGGTGATGAAAGTCTTCTCCCCGCTGACGACGTAGTGATCGCCGTCGCGCCGCGCGCGCGTGCTCAGGTTGGCAACGTCGGAGCCGCCGCCCGGCTCGGTGATCGCCAGTGCGGAGATCTTCTCGCCGGCCAGCACCTGCGGCAGCACGCGCGCCTTCACCTCGGCGCGTGCGGCCCGCGCGATCGGCGGCGAGCCGATGGTGTGGCTCATCAGGCTGGCGCTGACGCCGCCTGCGCCGGCGCGCGCAAGCTCCTGGCTCGCCACGATCTTCATGAATTGCTCGGCGGCGATGCCGCCATATTCTTCCGGGAATCCAAGTCCCAAGAGGCCAATTTCGGCCGCCTTGCGATAGAGCGTGCGCGGGAATTCGCCCGCTTCGTCCCATTCATGGGCAAAGGGCGTGATCTCCTTCTCGACGAAGCGCCGCATCACGTCGCGGAACGCGTCGTGCTCGGCGGTATAGAACGGGCTCTTCATCGCGAGACTTGCCTCGAACGGTTTCGTCTCAGCCACCATGGCTCTAACCTGGGCCGTTCACTTGCGCGGAGTGGCTGATCGGGCGCGAACGCTTCGAGCAAGCCAGCAACGCACCCCCAGCGGATTGCTGTCACAGCGTCAGAAACAACGCGAACGGCTCTTCCACCGTGCGGCGCAAGTGCTTTCGATACAAGGCGTGGTTGGGATCCTCGGGCGCAACCCGGCCCAAGGAAGGTTTTGGGATATTCCTGAGCGGCACATAGGCGATCGGCGCGGCGATCGGCGTGAGCTGCGAGCCGGGCCCGGCGCGCAGCGTCGAGATGATGCCGTACATTTCGCCTGATACCGTCGGCCGCGACACCGTGATCACGCGGTGCTGGCCGTGCTTGATGATGACGAGGTAGATGAAGCCGGACTGATGTGGGACGGCGACCTCGCCGGTATGCTCGTAGGCGGCATCGGTCCGCTCACCCTCGCGGAAGACCAGCGACGAGAGCTTCGGCTCCCAGGCGATCTCAGTGCGATAGGCGAAGATCGCATCCTTGTCGCCGAACGACGGCCGCAGGGTGATGTAGACGTCCTCGAGCCAGGTCACCGCGCGATGGGCATAGGAGCCGAGACTGTCGGGCGCGACGTCGTTTGCGGCGGGAGGCGCCGCCGCGACGACATTTTTGCGCAAGGAAACGCCGAGCGCCTGCTCCAGCCGGACTGTCGTCGCCAGCGTGAACGGCCGCCGGCCGCCGAGCACCTTCTCGAGCGTCGAGAGGCTGAGCTTGGCTTGCTCGGCCAGCGCCTGCCGGGACATCCGGCGCCGGGCGAGCTCCTCGCGAATGGTCTCGGCGATCTCGCGGCTCTGCTCGTCCGAAAGCTGCTTGTCCGTGAGTTTGTCCTGCATCTGCATCGTCAGCCCCGCTCCAGGCCGGTCACTTTAGCAGGGCGGACAGACCAGCACAAAACCGCACATGACCGCCCCGGCTCAAGCGAGCCTGGGCCGGCCGCGGCGGAACATTGCCGATCATTCTGCTCGCGAAATCCCGCCCCGCCGGCGGATGCTGAGGACCAGCAAACATGCTTCGGAGCAAGCCAAATGAACGCCTACGACACGGCCGATAGCGACGAACACCCGCTGTTGAGCCGCCTCATCAAGGTCGGACTGTTCCTTCTGGCGCAGGGCATCGCCGTGATGCTGGTCGCCTTCCTGGCCCTGCTGGTGAGTTTCGGGGCGAGCTGGTCGGCGACGACCGAACAGGCCAGCCTGCTCCAGCCCGGCGAAGCACGGTCGGGCAGCCTGCTACTGAAAGAGGACGGCACTACCACGGAGGCGATTCGCCTCGGGACCGATATCGACATTACCGTGTCGGGCCCGACCTTGCGCGCCCGCGTCACGCAAGCATTTCGCAACCCGACCAAGGATTGGGTCGAGGCCACCTACGTCTATCCGCTCGCGGCCGGCGGCGCCGTCGACACACTGAAGATGGTGGTCGGCGACCGCGTCATCATCGGCGACATCAAGGAACGGCAGCAAGCGCGCGTGATCTACGAGGAGGCGCGCCGCGCCGGCCAGAAGGCCGCGCTCACCGAGCAGGAGCGGCCGAACATCTTCACCAACTCGGTCGCCAATATCGGTCCCGGCGAAACCGTGCTGGTGCAGATCGAGTACCAGGAGCCGGTGCATCAAGTCGGCAACGAATATTCGTTGCGCCTGCCGCTCGTGGTCGGGCCGCGCTACAATCCCGCACCGATCATCCAGAGCGTCGATTTCCGCAAGGACGGCTCGGGCTGGGGCGCGACGTCGGACCCGGTGCCGGATCGCGAGCGCATCTCGCCCCCTGTGCTGGATCCCGCCAAACATGCGCCGCTCAATCCGACCAGCATCATTGTGCGCCTGCAGGCCGGCTTTGCGCTCGGCGAGGTCAAGAGCCACCATCACAACGTCAAGACGGAAAGCCCGGATAACATGACGCGCGTGGTGACGCTCGCCGACGGTGCCGTGCCCGCCGACCGTGATTTCGAGCTGACCTGGAAGCCGGCTGCCGAGACAGCGCCGTCGGTCGGACTGTTCCGCGAGCACATCGGCGATGCCGATTATTTGCTCGCCTTCGTCACCCCGCCGAGCGCCGAGCAGGCGACGCAGAAGCCGCTGCCCCGCGAGGTCGTGTTCGTGATCGACAATTCCGGCTCGATGGGCGGCACGTCCATCGTGCAGGCCAAGGCGAGCCTGCTTTACGCCCTCGGACGCCTGCAGCCGAATGACCGCTTCAACGTGATCCGCTTCGACGACACCATGGACATGCTGTTTCCGGCCGCCGTGCCGGCCGATGCCGCCCATATCGGCGAGGCGACCTCCTTCGTCGGCGCCTTGCAGGCGCGCGGCGGCACCGAGATGGTGCCGGCGATGCGCGCGGCACTGGCCGACAGGCTCGGCGACACCGGCATGGTCCGCCAGGTCGTGTTCCTGACCGACGGCGCGATCGGCAACGAGCAGCAATTGTTCGATGCGATCACGACGATGCGCGGCCGCTCGCGCGTCTTCATGGTCGGCATCGGGTCCGCGCCCAACACCTATCTGATGACCCGTGCCGCCGAGCTCGGCCGCGGCGCCTTCACCCATATCGGCTCCACCGAGCAGGTGGAGGAGCGCATGCGCGGCCTGTTCGCCAAGTTGGAGAATCCGGCCGTGACCGGCCTCACCGCAAGGTTTTCCGAGGCCAATGCCGACGTCACCCCGGCGATCATCCCCGACGTCTATCGCGACGAGCCCCTGGTGCTGGCGGCGAGACTCGACAAGCTCGCAGGCTCGCTCGAGATCAAGGGCCGCGTCGGCGACCGTCCGTGGTCGGTGACGCTGCCGCTGCAAAACGCAGCCGAAGGCAAGGGCCTGTCGAAGCTCTGGGCCAGGCGGAAGATCGCCGATGCGGAGGTCGCGCGCACCCTGCGCGAGATGACGCCGGAGGAAGCTGACAAGGCGATCCTGGCGCTGGCGCTCGACCATCAGATCGTCACGCGGCTGACCAGCCTCGTCGCGGTCGACAAGACGCCAAGCCGTCCCGAAGGCGAACCGCTCAAGCTCAGCGAGCTGCCGATCAACCTGCCCGCGGGCTGGGATTTCGAGAAGGTGTTCGGCGAGCGGCCGCATCTGACGCCGACACAGCTGCACGAGCGCCATGCCGATGCGCGCAATCAGCCGGCAACGCGACGGCCTATGCCTGCTGCGCCCGATGCGATCCGCCTGCCCAAGACCGCGACCTCGGCCGAGCTGAAGATGATCGCGGGCTTCATCCTGATCGTGCTCGCCCTGATCCTGTTCGTGTTCAACCGGCGTCGGACCTTGCTCACCGACGCCGCTTGAGAGAGGAGCTCCCCCGAACTCCTCTGTTAGCGCGCGCGGCTGCCCGTCCCCTCCAAACGGCCGCGCGCGCCTTTTTTCACTGTCATTGCGAGGAGCGAAGCGACGAAGCAATCCAGACTGCCGCCGCGGAGACAGTCTGGATTGCTTCGCGGAGCCTGTCATCGGGCCGCGCTTCGCGCGGACCCGGTGGCTCGCAATGACGAGAGACGAAACACAATGCCCCGCTTCATCTCTCCGCCGGTCCTCGCGCTTGTCGGCCTCTTCCTGTTCGGCGACGGCGCCTATATCCATGCCAAGGCGTGGCTGGCGCAGGTGCTGCTGGAGCGCGCCTTCGACCGGAGCATTGCCACGGGACAGGCGGTAAAGCCCTGGTCCTGGGCCGACATCTGGCCGGTCGCGCGGATCGAGGTGAAGCGGATCGGTGCCAGCGCCATCGTGCTGGAAGGCACGAGCGGACAGGCGCTCGCTTTCGGGCCCGGTCATATCGAGCACACGGCTGATGCGGGCGAACGCGGGATTGCCGTCTATGCCGCCCATCGCGACACTCATTTCCGCTTCCTGAAGGATGTTGCCATTGGCGACGTCATCGACGTCACGCGCAGTGACGGTCGACACTTTCGCTATCGCGCGGATTCCTCGGCCGTGGTTCGCTTCGATGCATCCGGCATCGATCCCATGGCACAGGGTTTCGAGCTTGTTCTCGCGACCTGCTGGCCATTCGATGCCGTCACATCCGGCCCCGAGCGCTACATCGTGCATGCGACATTGATTGGCGCCGACGGCTAGATCGCCGATCGGACTGACACGCACCGGTGCGCGCTTCATTCCACCACACGGCATACCAGCCACACAGTTGCCAAAGGACTCGCCATAGAACAGAGTGACGCGACACCAATAAGAACAACAGGTGAGGTCACGCCATGGAAGCCCGTGTGTCTGCTGCGCCCGCATCACGTCCATGGTCTCCGCCGCCAGATGCCAGCGACATCGTCAAGGGCATCCACGCAATGCTGCACCCGCACAACATCGTGCTGGTGGGCGCGACCGACAAGCCCGGCAATTATGCCGAGCGCATCTGGAACAATCTGATCAAGTATGGTTTCGAAGGCGGGCTCTATCCGGTCAACGCCAAGCGCGACACCGTCTGGGGCGTTCCCTGCTACAAGGACTTTGCGAGTCTTCCGGAGAAGCCCGATCACGTCCTGGTGCTGGTGCCTGCGCGCTTTGCCGTGCAGGTGATCCGCGACGCCGCCGCAGCCGGCGCGCGGTCGGCCACCATCGTCACCTCCGGCTTCAGCGAGCTGCAGGATGACGAAAGCCAGAAGCTCGCTGCCGAATTGCAGGCTGCGGTGCGCGAGACGGGGCTCGCGGTCACGGGCCCGAACTGCCTCGGCAATTTGAGCGCCGGCGAAAAGCTCTTCACCAATATCGACGATCGCATCGTCACCATGGAACAGGGCGCGGTGGCGATCGCCGGCCAATCCGGCGCGATCGTCATGGCGATCCGCCAGACGCTGGAAGACCGGGGTGTCGGCGTCGGCTACATGGTGACCACGGGCAACGAGGCCGGGCTCGAGACGCCGGATCTGATGCGCTACTTCGCCGAGGATCCGAGCATCAAGGTGATCGTCGTCTACCTCGAAGGCGTGCGCAACACCAAGGCGTTCCGCGATGCCTGCAAGGCGGCGCGCGCGGCGAGCAAGCCCGTGATCGCGCTCAAGCTCGGCGCCTCCGAAGGCGGCCGCGCCGCGGCGATGGCGCATACCGGCGCACTCGCCGGCTCGATCGAGACGTTCGACGCGATCGCGACGCGCGAAGGGGTGATCCGGGTCGGCGGCCTCGACGAGCTGATCGAGACCACCGAGTGCTTCGTGCACGCGGCCGTTCCGAAAGGCGACCGGCTCGCCGCGGTGACGCTGTCCGGCGGCAAGCGCGGCATGCTGATCGACGCATTCTATGCCGCAGGCCTGAATTTCACGCCGCTGAGCCCGCATGTCAGCGCGGAGCTGGCGAAGATGCTCGGCCCCGGCTCGATCGTCGGCAATCCGCTCGATGCCGGCTTCGCCGCAGTGGTCGATCCCTCCGTCTACATGAAGTCGATCAAGCTGATGATCGACGACCCCGATATCGACATCGTCATCGTCGATGCCGAGCTGCCGAAGGCGCCGCACGAGCTGCGCGAGCGCAATTTGCGCATCGTCAACGAGATGGCGAGCGAGGCGGGCAAGCCGGTGATCTACATCAGCGCGATGTCGATCGGCTTCACCGAATACACCAAGGACTTGCGGAAATCGCTGCCGCATCTCGCGGTCATGCAGGGCATGGACCGCGCGGTGACCGCGATCAAGTCGCTGCTCGCCTATGCGAAGCTGCGCAAGGAGGTGCCCGATATCGTCTCGAGCTCGAAACCCGCCGCCCGCGCCGTGCTGGAGAAGACGTTGAGATCGGCGACCGGTGCTGCGCTCGACGAGGTCGCCTCGAAGAAGCTGCTCAAGGCCTACGGGATCCCGATCTCGAAGGAGGCGATCGCGCAGACTGCGGCGGACGCCGTGAAGATTGCGAAGCAGATCGGTTTTCCGGTCGTGGCAAAACTCGTCAGTGCGGAGATCCTGCATAAGTCCGACATCGGCGGCGTGGTGCTGAACCTCAACAGCGCAGCCGAGGTAAAGAAGGCGTTCGCCGACATCACCGCGCGGGTGGCGAAGCTCAAGGGCAAGCCGAAGCTCGACGGCATCCTGATCGCACAGCAGGTCAAGGCCGAGCTCGAGCTGGTGGTCGGCGCCTCGCTCGACGCCGAGATGGGGCCGGTCGTGCTGTTCGGCACCGGCGGCATCGACATCGAGCTGATGAAGGACGTCGCGCTCGCCGGCGCGCCGCTGGATGAGAGCGAGGCACGGCTCCTGATCGGCCGCACCAAGGCCGGCGTCAAGATGCGCGGCTATCGCGGCAGGCCGGTCTTGCACGAGGCCTCGGCGGTGAAGGCGCTGGTCGGGCTGTCCAACCTGATCGCGGATGCGGGTGATCGCATCGCCTCGATCGACATCAACCCGTTCCTGATCAACACCAGGACGGGTGTGGCCGTCGACGCCCTGATCGTGCTGAACAATGCTGCGGCAAAGCGGGCGGCCGGGCATTGAGGTGCGTAGGTCCGTAGGGTGGATTAGCGCAGCGTAATCCACCAATTCGGTGCATCCACGCGCGAGGCGTTGGCGGGTTACGCTTCGCTAACCCGCCCTACGTACCATCGTGACCTTCTTCCAACCATCCCGCTTTGGCCCTAAACTCAGCCTCATGGCACGCGCGAGCAATCTTGTGATCGGAACGGCAACGCTGGCGGCGATCGCCGTGGCGTTCGGCGGCCTGCTCGGCGCGCAGAAATGGCGCACCATCCAGAGCCGCAGCCAGTTGCGCGTGGTGTTCGAGGGCGGCTCCGCCAGCGGGCTGCGCCGCGGCGGGCCGGTCAATTTCGACGGCGTGCCCGCCGGCCAGATCCTGTCGATCAAGCTGGATAGTCCGCGCAGGATCGTGGCACTCGTCATGCTCGACAACACCGCGCCGATCCGCAAGGACACCGTGGCCGGAATCGAGTTCCAGGGCCTCACCGGCATTGCCGCGATCTCACTCATCGGCGGCGCCCCCTCTGCACCGCCGGTGCCGCTGGACGCGGACGGCATCCCGGTGCTGACGGCCGATCTCAGCGACGCCGAAACCATCGTCGAAACCCTGCACAGCGTCGACCGCACCATCGTGAACAACGCCCCCGCAATCAAGGAGGGCCTGCACACGTTCGAGACCTATACCGCCGACCTCAGGAGCAAGGGCGCCGAGATCGATTCGGTCATGGCCAAGGTCGACAGCGCCTTTGCGGGCTTCGACAAGGCGGTCGCCAAGATCGAGGGCGCGGTGCCGGGCTTCGTCGACGGCAAGGCCGACGAGCTGTTCGAGAAGATCCAGGGACTGCACGAGCTTGCCGGCACCATGAAGAAGAAATCGGCGGCCTACCTCGACGACATTCGCCGCTCGCTGCTCGACGTCAGCGAGGCCGCCAACAAGATGAGCGGCACGCCGGCGCCTGCACCCCCGCGCCCGCCGCGCAGGCCCACGGAGCAGAAGCGGTAACGCCTCTTTCTTACCCTCCCCTGGAGGGGGAGGGTCGGCTCACATGGAGCGTAGCGAAATGTGAGACGGGGTGGGGTGACGGTCTCTCCCCATCCAACAGCGCCCGAGAGGAGGGATCACCCCACCCCGCTCGCGCTACGCGCGATCGACCCTCCCCCTCCAGGGTCCCTCCAGGGGAGGGTAAGGCGGAATCGGCGACGGCTCAGTAATTGCTGGCCGCCGCGCCGTTCGGAATGCCGTCGATCGGGCATTCCTCGGTGCCGGGCGTCGAGCGGGTCATTGCCTCGACCATGTCGCGCGTGCCTTCGGGATCCCTGATCCAGTTCTTGTAGAAATCATACGGGCACGCGGCGACGCCGCGCGGGCTGTCGCCGGAATTGATCATGCCGGTGTAGCCGCGGTGAACCAGCTTGTAGAGATGGTTCTGCGACTGGCCGTTGCGGCGCGCGTCGCGGATCAGATGCTTCGACAGCTGCGCGTACTGGATGCCGTAATCCTCCTCGCCGCATTCGCCGAGCGTGCGGCCGTCGAAACCGATGATCGCGGAGTGGCCGAAATAGGAATAGACGCCGTCGAAGCCGGCGGCATTGGCGACCGCGACATAGACGTTGTTGGCCCAGGCCATGGCCTTTGAGATCATGACCTGCTGCTCCTTGGCCGGATACATGTAGCCCTGGCAGCGCACGATCAGCTCCGCGCCCTTCATGGCGCAGTCGCGCCAGATCTCCGGATAATTGCCGTCATCGCAGATGATCAGGCTGACCTTCAGACCCTTGGGCCCCTCGGAGACATAGGTGCAATTGCCGGGGTACCAGCCTTCGATCGGCACCCAGGGCATGATCTTGCGGTACTTCTGCACGATCTCGCCCTTGTCGTTCATCAGGATCAGGGTGTTGTAGGGCGCCTTGTGCGGATGCTCCTCGTGGCGTTCGCCGGTGAGCGAGAACACGCCCCACACTTTGGCCTTGCGGCAGGCTTCCGCGAAGATCGCGGTCTCCTCGCCCGGCACCATCGAGGCCGTCTCGTACATCTCCTTGGCATCGTACATGATGCCTTGCGTGGAATATTCCGGGAAGATCACGAGATCCATGCCGGGCAGCCCGACCTTCATGCCGACGATCATGTCGGCGATCTTGCGGGCGTTGTCGAGCACCTCGGCCTTGGTGTGCAGGCGGGGCATCTTGTAATTGACCACCGCGACGCCGACCGTGTCGTTGCTGCTGGAGATGTCACCGTGAAGCATGTGGAGCGCTCCTGTTGTCTGATGCTGGCGTGGGTTAGTGGCTGATCATCCAAGGGCGTGCGGTCGGAAAGCCCTTGGCACCGCTCCTGGTCTTGGTCACCAGCCGCGCCGGCTTTGTCCTGTCCGCTGCGCTCTTGTCCTTCACGGTCTTGCCCGAGGAGCAGCAGCCGCAGCCCGGGCCGTGCGAGGCCTTGTATTGCGCCAGCGTCTGCGGTGCGTGCGTGCTGCGCTCGTTGACGGCGTGCGCCTTGCGCTTCTCCGCCGGCATGCAGAAGAAGTTCGGCGCCGTCAGGATGACGCGGGGCGCCATCGTCTCGCAGTGGGGGCAGCTCTGCGGATCGTCGCATTCCGCCATCGGGCGCAGGTCCTTGAAGGGACCGCAGTCGTCACAGAGATATTCGTAGACCGGCATCGCATCATCCCACTTCTGTGCTCAACACAACTCGCTGCCACCGTGCGTGTGGAGACAGCCCCTCACCCCGAACCCTCTCCCCGTGAGAACGGGGAGAGGGAGCGCGGCGTCACTTGTCCGGCGAGATCGGCATCTGAATGTCGCCGGTGATGTGCTTGATGGGTCCGGCCGCCGACGGCATCACGTCGAAGTCGAAGATCTCGGTCGGCAGCCATAGCGTGGCGCAGGCGTTGGGCACGTCGACCACGCCGGAGATGTGGCCCTGGCACGGCGCGGTGCCGAGGATCGAATAGGCCTGGGCGCCGGAATAGCCGAACTTCTTGAGATATTCGATGGCGTTGAGGCAGGCCTGACGATAGGCGATGTGGACGTCGAGATAGTGCTGCTTGCCGGCCTCGTCCACCGAGATGCCCTCGAAGATCAGATAGTCCTTGTAGTTCGGCGTGATCGGCGATGGCTTGAAGATCGGATTCTTGATGCCGTATTTCGACATGCCGTCCTTGATCACCTCGACTTTCAGGTGCAGCCAGCCGGCCATCTCGATCGCGCCGCAGAAGGTGATCTCGCCGTCGCCTTGGCTGAAGTGCAGGTCGCCCATCGAAAGACCCGCGCCGGGGACGTAGACCGGGAAGTAGATCTTCGAGCCGCGCGAGAGATCCTTGATGTCGCAATTGCCGCCATGCTCGCGCGGCGGCACGGTGCGCGCACCCTCGGCGCCGATCTTGGCTTTCACATCGCCCTTGGCGCGGCCGCCATGGGCGGTCGGCGCGAACGGCGGATTGGCAAGGCCGGGCACGCGGGTCGGGTTGGTCGAGATCAGCTCGGCCTCGCGCTTATTCCAGGTGTCCAGCATCTTCGGATCGGGCAGACAGCCGATCAGGCCGGGATGGATCAGACCGGCAAAGTTGACGCCGGGCACGTGACGCGACGAGGTGTAGAGACCTTTGATGTCCCAGATCGACTTCTGCGCCAGCGGGAAATGGTCGGTGAGGAAGCCGCCGCCGTTCTGCTTGGAGAAGAAGCCGTTGAAGCCCCACAGGCTCTCCTTGAGCGGACCGACGTCGAGCAGGTCGACGACGAGAAGGTCGCCGGGCTCGGCGCCCTTGACGCCGATCGGGCCGGAGAGGAAGTGCACGATCGACAGGTCGATGTCGCGCACGTCGTCGGCGGAATCGTTGTTCTTGATGAAGCCGCCGGTCCAGTCATAGGTCTCGATGATGAAATCGTCGCCGGGATTGACCCAGGCCACGATCGGGATGTCGGGGTGCCAGCGGTTGTGCACCATGTCGTTTTCATAGGCCGACTTGGTGAGATCGACCTTGATCAGTGTCTCTGGCATCGAGATGCTCCCCTTTTACACGGTTGGTTAGACGGACAGATATTTCGAGACCTGCGCGGCATCGACGGCATCGCGCGGATCATCGCGCACGATCTCGCCGTTCTCGATCACCAGCACGCGGTCGGCGATGTCGAGCGCGAAGCTCAGGACCTGCTCGGACACGACGATCGAGAGCCCCTTCTCGTCGCGGATGCGCTTCAACGTGCGCGCCATCTCCTTGATGATCGAGGGCTGGATGCCTTCGGTCGGCTCGTCCAGCAGCAGCACCTTCGGCTTGGTGGCGAGCGCGCGCGCGATCGCCAATTGTTGCTGTTGCCCGCCGGAGAGATTGCCGCCACGGCGGCCCTTCATCTCCAGCAGCACCGGGAACAGTTCGTAGATGTCGTCAGGCACCTCGGAGCCGCCGGAGACGACGAGCCCGGTCTCGATGTTCTCCTTCACCGTCATGGTGGAGAAGATCATGCGGCCCTGCGGCACATAGGCGAGACCCTTGGCGACGCGCTCAAAGCTCTTGAGGTTGCCGAGCTCGGCGCCATCCATGTTCACCGAGCCGCTCTTGGCCGGCAGGATGCCCATCAGCGACTTCATCAGCGTAGTCTTGCCCATGCCGTTGCGGCCCATGATCGCGACGATCTCGTTCGCCGCGACCTTGACGTTGAGCCCGTGCAGCACCTCGCTCTGGCCGTAGGCGACGTGGAGATCGGAAATAGCCAGCATCAGCCTGCTCCTTGCTTCTTGCGCATGATCTTGTCCGGAAACCGGACGCCACTTTCCGGGATCATGCGCTAGTGACCGAGGTACACTTCGATGACCTTGGGATCGTTCTTCACCTTCTCCATCGTCCCCTCCGAGAGGATCTGGCCCTGGTGCAGCACGGTGACCTTGTGCGCGATGTCCTCGACGAACTTCATGTCGTGCTCGATCACCAGCACCGAACGGTTCTTGATGATGCGGTTGAGCAATTCGGCGGTCTTGGCGCGCTCGGACACGCTCATGCCGGCGACGGGCTCGTCGAGCATCAAGAGGTCGGGATCCTGGATCAGCAGCATGCCGATCTCGAGCCACTGCTTCTGGCCGTGGCTGAGCTCGTCGGCATAGGTATTGAGCTTGTCCTTGAGGAAGATCATCTCCGCGACCTCCTCGACCCGGTCCTTCACCAGCTGATCGCGCTGAAAGGTCAGCGAGCCGAACACGGTGCGGCCGCGCGGAAACGAGATCTCGAGGTTCTCGAACACGGTCAGATCCTCGAACACCGACGGCGTCTGGAACTTGCGCCCGACGCCGGTCTGCACGATCTCGTTCTCCCTCATCTTCGTGAGCTCCTTGCCACGAAACTGGATCGAGCCCGAGGTCGCCTTGGTCTTGCCGCAGATCAAATCGAGCACCGTGGTCTTGCCGGCGCCGTTGGGGCCGATGATGACGCGGATCTCGTTCTCCTCGACATAGAAGGAGAGATCGTTGACCGCCTTGAACCCGTCGAACGAGACGGTGAGGCCGGAGACCGCGAGCAGGAAGTCCTTGGGCTGGTGACCGATGAGCATGATCGCCTCCTCACTCTGCCGGCGCGCCGTCGGCGACGGAATTGTCGGTCCAGCCGGACTTCGGCTTGCGCGAGGCGAACAGCCGGTCGATGCGCGGCTGCACGTAATCGGCCCAGAGCCCGGACAAGCCGTTCGGGAAAGCAAGCACGACCGCGATGAACAGCGCGCCGAGGCCGAACAGCCAGAGTTGCGGGAAGGATTCCGACAGGCTGGTCTTGGCGAAGTTCACCAGGATGGCGCCCCAGACCGCGCCGAAGATCGACATCCGCCCGCCGACCGCGGTGTAGATCACCATCTCGATCGACGGCACGATGCCGACGAAGGACGGCGACATGAAGCCGACGTTGAGCGCGAACATGGCCCCACCGATCGCGGCGAAGACCGCGGCCATGCAGAAGGCGAAGATCTTGAAATTGGCGACGCTGTAGCCGGAGAAGCGGACGCGATCCTCCTGCTCGCGCATCGCCACCAGGATACGGCCGAGCTTGGTCAGGCGGATGAACTGCGCGATGCCGATGCAGGCGAACAGCAGCACCACCTCGACGAAGTACAGGATGATCTTGGCGTGATCGGGCCGGATGTCCCAACCCTTCAGCGTGCGCAGGTCCGTCATGCCGTTGATGCCGCCGGTATAGCCCTGCTGTCCCACGATGAGGATGGTGAGGATGGCCGCGACGGCCTGGGTGATGATCGCGAAATAGGTGCCGCCGACGCGGCGCTTGAACATCGCGGTGCCGATGATCAGAGCGAACAGGCCGGGGACCAGGATGATGGCGAGGATGGTGAAGGTGAGGCTGTGAAACGGCTGCCAGAAGAACGGCAGCGCCGTGATCTGATTCCAGTCCATGAAATCGGGGATGCCGGGCGTCGACTGGATCTTGGTATTCTCGACGCTGGAGGCCTCGAGCTTGAGGAACATCGCCATGCAATAGCCGCCGAGTCCGAAGAACACGCCCTGCCCCAGGCTCAAGATGCCGCCGTAGCCCCAGCACAGCACGAGGCCGATCGCGACGAAGGCGTAGGTCAGATATTTCGCGACCAGGTTGAGGCGGAACACGTCCAGCGTCAGCGGCAGGATCACGAACAGCACGGCGGCGAGCGCAATGAAGCCCATCAGTTCGGATCGGTTGAAGAAGCGTGAATTGATGATCATGACTTGCCTGCTTCTCGTTATTTGCGGACCTTGAGGGCGAACAGACCCTGCGGCCGCAGCATCAGGATGCCGACGACGGCGAGCAGTGTGAGCACCTTGGCCATCGAGCCCGACATGAAGAACTCGAGCGTCGATTGCGTCTGCGAGATCGAGAAGGCCGAGGCGATGGTGCCGAGCAGGCTGGCGGCGCCGCCGAACACGACGACGAGGAAAGTGTCGACGATGTAGAGCTGGCCCGACGTCGGCCCGGTCGAGCCGATCATGGTGAAGGCGCTGCCGGCGACACCGGCGATGCCGCAGCCGAGGCCGAAGGTGTAGCGGTCGACCTTCTCGGTGTTGATGCCAACCGCGCCGGCCATGATGCGGTTCTGCACGACCGCGCGCACCTGGCGGCCCCAGCGCGACATGTAGAGGACGTAGGCGACGGCGATGGTGATCAGCACGGTGAGGCACATCACGAAGACGCCGTTGATCGGCACCTCGATGCTGTCGGTGACGCGGAGCGAGCCCAGCATCCATTGCGGCAGCTCGACGCCGACCTCGCGCGCGCCAAACACCGAGCGATAGGCCTGCTGCAGCATCAGGCTGAGGCCCCAGGTGGCGAGCAGCGTATCGAGCGGGCGCTTGTAGAGGTGCCGTATCAACCCCCATTCCACCAGCATGCCCAGCGCGCCCGAGGCGAGGAAGGCCAGTATCATGGCGAGGAAGAAGTAGCCGCTGAACAGGCTCGGCAAATAGGCCTGGAAGAGATTGGAGGTCATCCAGGTGACGTAGGCCCCGAGGATCATGAACTCGCCATGGGCCATGTTGATGACGCCCATCTGGCCGAAGATGATCGCAAGGCCGAGCGCCATCAGGACATAGACGGAGAACAGGATCAGTCCGGCAAACCCCTGCATGACGAAGATCGAGCCGAGGTCGCCAATCGAATAGTCGCCGAACATCCATGTCCTCCGTCGGGAAAGGGTCCCGCGTCGCGAGCAGGTTCGCGACGCGGGGGCTTGAGGCATGGACTTGCGATCCACGCCAGGGAGCGGTTTTGCCTTGAGGGGGTGCGACGGGCGCCGCGACTTACCGGTAACGCTTCTTACTGGTAACCCTTCGGGAACGGATCCGGCTCGACGAGATCGGCGGTCTCGTAGATCAGCTCGAACTGGCCATCGAGCTTGGCGCGCCCCACCCGGGTCTTCGACCAGAGGTGATGGTTCTCGTGGATGCGCACATAGCCTTCCGGCGCGCCCTTGAACTCGACACCCGTAGAAGCCGTGGCGATCTTGTCGACGTCGAAAGAGCCGGCCTTTTCGACCGTCAGCTTCCACAGCCACGGGCCGAGATAGGCAGCCTGGGTGACGTCTCCGATCACGGTCTTCTCGCCCCACATCTTCTTGAACGCCGAGACGAAAGCCTTGTTGTTCGCATTGTCGAGCGACTGGAAGTACTTCATGCAGGCATAGGCGCCCGCGATGTTCTCGCCGCCGATACCGTCGATCTCGTCCTCGGTCACCGAGATCGTCAGCAGTGCCTGCTTGGAGAGATCGATGCCGGCCGCCTTGAGCTGCTTGTAGAAGGCGACGTTGGAGCCGCCGACGACGTCGGTGAAGATCACGTCCGGCTTGGTCAGCTTGATCTTGTTGATGACCGAATTGAACTGCGTCGAGCCGAGCGCATAATATTCCTCGCCGACCACTTTGCCCTTGAGCACGTTCTCGACGTGCTTGCGCGCGATCTTGTTGGAGGTGCGCGGCCAGATGTAATCCGAGCCGATGAAGAAGAAGGACTTGGCGCCCTTCTCCTTGGCGATCCAGTTCAGGCCGGCGAGAATCTGCTGGGTCGCTTCCTGGCCGGTATAGATGACGTTCTTGGACTGCTCGAGGCCTTCGTAGAAGGTCGGGTAGTAGAGCATGCCGTTATATTGCTCGACGACCGGCAGCACCGCCTTGCGCGAGGCCGAGGTCCAGCAGCCCATGATCGCCGCGACCTTGTCGTTGACGAGGAGCTTCTTCGCCTTCTCGGCGAAGGTCGGCCAGTCCGATGCGCCGTCCTCCTGGATGAACTTGATCTTGCGGCCGAGTACGCCGCCGGCCGCGTTGATCTGCTCGATCGCAAGCTTTTCGGCCTGGATCGAGCCGGTCTCGGAGATCGCCATGGTGCCGGTCGCCGAATGCAGGATGCCGACCGTGACCTCGGCGTCGGTGACGGCCAGACCCGTGGTATTGACCGCCGAGGTCGCCGGCGCCTGCGCAAATGACCCGCGCGGCAGCATGGTGATGGCCGGGACCGCGGCCATTCCCATCAATAATTTGCGCCGCAGCGGCGACAACAGGCCCTTGTTTGCTTCGTCTGACATGAGCACCCCACTTTTGTTCGAGAACACGCGATTGGTGCCCGTGAGGATGGCTCGAATTTATGCAGCCCACGCATACGCAAGATCGCGTATACTGCACCGCAAAATGCCGACGTAGGCTTGTGGTACGGAATTTGCGAGGGGTCCGGGTCCGTATCGGGAGTGGGGTTAAGTGGCAGGGCGGCAGCGAATAGACCGCGTCAGGCGCCAGTACAATCAATGGGTCGCCAACCAGACGCTGGAAGATTACGCCCTGCGCTTCACCGCCAAGAGCGCGCGGCGCTGGTCCGCCGCCCGCGTCGCCAACACGGCACTGGGCGCGATCTCGTTCCTGGCGATGGAGGCGATCGGCGGGACCATCACGCTGAACTATGGCGTCACCAACGCGACTGCCGCCATCGTCGTGGTTTCCATCATCATCTTCGGCTGCGGGGTGCCTATTGCGTATTATGCCGCCAAATGCGGCATCGACATCGACCTGCTGACGCGGGGGGCCGGCTTCGGTTACATCGGCTCGACCGTCACCTCGCTGATCTACGCCTCCTTCACCTTCATCTTCTTCGCGATCGAGGCCGTGATCCTGGCGTCGGCACTCGAGATGTGCTTCGGGATTCCGCGGCCGGTGGGCTATCTCATCAGCGCCGTCGTCATCATCCCGCTGGTGGCCTACGGCATCACGCTGATCAGCCGCTTCCAATTGTGGACGCAGCCGCTGTGGGTGATCCTTCACATCATTCCGTTTGCCGCGATCGCCTGGCACAACCCGCGCTCCTTTGCGGAGTGGCACAAGTTCTCCGGCGAGCACGGCGACCTCAACGGGCATTTCGATCTCCTGCTGTTCGGCGTTGCGGCCTCGGTCGTGTTCTCGCTGGTGGCGCAGATCGGCGAGCAGGTCGACTTCCTGCGGTTCCTGCCGCGCGACCGCCGCGCCTCCAGGGCCTCCTGGTGGATGGCGCTGATGAGCGCGGGGCCGGGCTGGATCGTGCTGGGCGCGCTGAAGCTGCTGGCGGGCTCGTTCCTCGCCTTCTTCGCACTCAGCCACGGCGTGCCGCCCGAAGAAGCCGCCGAGCCGGCGCACATGTATCTCGAAGCGTTCCGCTATGTGCTGTCGCAGCCCGACCTCGCTTTGGCCTTGACCGGCACCTTCGTGATCCTGTCGCAGGTCAAGATCAACGTTACCAACGCCTATGCCGGCTCGATCGCCTGGTCGAATTTCTTCTCGCGCTTGACCCACAGCCATCCCGGGCGCGTGGTCTGGCTGGTCTTCAACGTCGTCGTGGCCCTGCTGCTGATGGAGATCGGCGTCTACAAGGCCCTGGAGCAGACGCTGGCGCTCTATTCGAACGTCGCGATCGCCTGGGTCGGCGCGCTGGTCGCCGACCTCGTCATCAACAAGCCGCTCGGACTGCGGCCGCAGCAGATCGAGTTCAAGCGCGCGCATCTCTACGACGTCAATCCGGTCGGCGTAGGAGCGATGACGATCGCGACCATCGTCTCGATCAGCGCCTTCTACGGCCTGTTCGGGCCGACCGCGAAGGCGCTGTCGGCCTTCATCGCGCTCGCCGCGGCCTTCCTCACGGCGCCGTTGATCGCCTGGGCCACAGGCGGCAAATACTACATCGCGCGCAAGCCGAAGCGGAGCTGGCAGAACATCGAGGCGATCCAGTGCTGCATCTGCGAGCACTCGTTCGAGCCGGAGGACATGGCCTCCTGCCCCGCTTACGCCGGCCCGATCTGCTCGCTGTGCTGTTCGCTGGACGCGCGCTGCCACGATCTCTGCAAGCCGCATGCGAGATTCCAGGCGCAGGTGTCGGAGACGCTGGGCCGGCTGATGCCGCAGCCGATCTACGCCCGGATCAACTCGCAAGTCGGCCACTATATCGGCGTGTTCGTGGTCTCCGCCGGGCTGATCGCCCTGGTGCTGGGACTCATCTATCTACAGACGTCGGCGAATGTGCACGGCGACAACGAGCTCGTGTCCGACGTGCTGTGGAAGGTGTTCTTCTCGCTCAGCATCATCATCGGCGTGGTGGCGTGGCTGTTCGTGCTGGCGCAGCAGAGCCGCCGCGCCGCCGAGGCCGAGACGCGGCGGCAGACCGCGCTGCTGATCCAGGAGATCGACGCGCACAAGCGCACAGATGCCGAGCTCCAGCGTGCCAAGGAGGTCGCCGAATCCGCCAATCTCGCCAAGAGCCGCTATGTGGTCGGGCTGAGCCACGAGCTGCGCTCGCCGCTCAATGCGATCAGCGGCTATGCGCAACTGCTCGAGCAGGATACGAGCCTTGGTGCCAAGCCGCGCGACCAGGTCCGCGTCGTCCGCCGCAGCGCCGACCATCTCTCCGGCCTGATCGACGGCATCCTGGACATCTCCAAGATCGAGGCGGGGCGGCTGTATCTGTCGCGCGACGAGGTGCGCTTGAGCGAATTCCTCGACCAGCTCGTCGGCATGTTCCGCCTCCAGGCCGCCGCCAAGGGCATCGACTTCGTGTTCAGGCGGCCGCCGACGCTGCCGCGGGTGGTCTATGCCGACGAGAAGCGGCTGCGTCAGGTGCTGATCAACCTGCTCTCGAACGCCATCAAGTTCACCCAGTCCGGCAGCGTGCAGTTCGTGGTGCACTACCGCAGCCCGGTCGCCGAGTTCGAGGTGATCGACACCGGCCCGGGCATCCAGGGCGGCGACCTCGAACGTATCTTCGCACCATTCGAGCGGGGTGCGCTCGGCGCGTCGCAGCCGCAGACCGGCACCGGCCTCGGGCTCACCATCAGCCGCCTGCTCGCCGGCGTGATGGGCGGGGACATCAAGGTCACGAGCACGGTCGGCACCGGCTCGACCTTCAGGGTCAAGATCCTGCTCTCGGAGGTCGCCAATCCCCAGCGGATCGCGCCGGTGGAGGCGCCGGTCTCAGGCTATCACGGCCCGCGCAAGACCATCCTCGTCACCGACGACGATCCCGTGCATCGCGACCTCCTGCGCGAGGTGCTGACGCCGCTCGGCTTCATCCTGCTCAGCGCACCCGACGGCGCCGGCTGCCTCGCATTGGCGCAGCATTGCCGGCCCGATCTGTTCCTGCTCGACATCTCGATGCCTGCCATGGACGGCTGGGCGGTCGCCGAGGCCTTGCGCGCCAGCGGCCATCATCAGGCCCGCATCCTGATGGTGTCGGCAAGCGCGCTCGAGGCTCATGGCACGCCGCTGGCGCAGCCCTTCCACGACGGCTACCTGATGAAGCCGATCGACATCCCGCGGCTGCTGGCGACGATTCGCCAGCTTCTCAAGATCGAATGGCAATACGGCTCGCATGAGGTCGCGGTGCCGTTCTGGCATCCGGAGACCGGATCGAAGCCGCCGCTGCGGCACATCGAGGCGCTGATCGGGCTCGGCCAGATCGGCTACGTCAAGGGCATCCAGTTGAAGCTGGACGAGATCGGCAGCGAGCACCCCGAGCATGCCGACTTCGTCGCGCAGATGCGGTCGCTGGTCGATCGCTTCGATCTCGACCAGTACATGGACACATTGAAGACGTTGCATGCTTATGAGCATTGAATCGAAGAAGCGCGACGTCGCGCTCGTCGTCGACGATTCCCCGGAGACGCTCCGGCTGCTCACCGACGCGCTCGACAGCGCCGGCATGACGGTGATGGTGGCGCTCGACGGCGCCGCGGCGATGCGAATCATCGACCAGATCACGCCCGACATCATCCTGCTCGATGCCGTGATGCCCGGCATCGACGGCTTCGAGACCTGCCGCCGGCTCAAGCGCGACGCGGGTCTCGCCAATGTCCCGGTGATCTTCATGACGGGTCTGGCCGAAACCGAGCACATCGTGCGTGGATTGGAAGCCGGCGGCGTCGACTACGTGACCAAGCCGATCGTGATCGAGGAGATGCTGGCGCGCATCCGGGTCCATCTCGGCAATGCCCGGCTGACCCAGAGCGCGCGCGCCGCGCTCGACGTCTCCGGCCGTTTCCTGTTCGCGGTCAATCGCCAGGGCAGCGTGCTGTGGGCGACGCCGCAGGCGCAGAAGCTGCTATCCGATCATCACGGCGCGCAGACCGACGACTTCGTGCTGCCGCCGACGCTGCTGCAATGGCTCGAGCAGGCGAAGGCCAAGAGCGGCTCGAAATCCCAGGCCGCGTCGCTGCCCGATAGTCCGCAGCTCCGCTTCTATTACATGGGCGAGACCGCGCCGAACGAATTCCTGCTGCGGCTGTCCAAGGAAGCCGGCACCGCGCTGCCGCCCGAATTCACCAGCGAGCTCGGCCTCACCACGCGCGAAGGCGAGGTGCTGGCCTGGCTCAGCAAGGGCAAGACCAACCGCGACATCGCGCAAATTCTGGGCCTCAGCCCGCGCACCGTCGACAAGCACCTGGAGCAGATCTACGCCAAGCTCGGCGTCGAGAACCGGACCGCCGCGGCCGCGATCGCCGCGAATGCGACGCGGCGGAATTCTTGAGCGTGGTGTAGATGAGTTGAGGCGCTGCCAACCGAGCAAATGGTGTCGTCCCGGACAAGCGCAGCGAAGCGGAGCGCCGATCCGGGACCCATAACCCCAGGGAGTAGTTTGGCGAAGGCTCGGAGTGACCAGCTCGCTCTATAACCACCGCCTGGGAGTATGGGTCCCGGCTCGCTTCGCGCCCCGGGACGACAGTGGCGATCGCTAACCTCGCCTTACATCGGCATCGTCAACTGTAGACGAACGCCTTGTCATCCAGGTCCGTCTTCGGGATCTCGTCCTTCTCGGTCCAGTAATCCTGGCTGTGCTGCCATTCCGGCTTGTCGCCGCGCTTGGGCAGCAGGTTCATGTTGCGCATCATGTAGCCGGGGTTGAAGTTTTCCGGATCGATCCAGGGCAGGATCGGCATGTTGTGGTCTTCAGGTCGCAGCTTGACCTCGACCTTCTTTGCACCCTTTGCCTTCATGTGCCCGAGCAGCCGGCAAACGAAATCGGCGACGAGATCGACGCGCAGCGTCCAGCTGGCGCGGAAATAGCCGAACACCCAGACCATGTTCGGCACGCCCGTGAACATCATGCCGCGATAGGTGACTGTGTCGCCGAAGGCGAGCGGCTTGCCGTCGATCTCGAAGGCGATATCGCCGAGCGCGGCAAGATTGAAGCCGGTCGCTGTGACGACGACATCGGCCTCAAGCAGCTTGCCGGACTTGAGCTGGATGCCATTCTCGACGAAGCATTCGATCTCGTCGGTGACGACGGAGGCCTTGCCGCTGGCGATGCCCTTGAACAAATCGGCATCCGGCACGAAGGCAATGCGCTGCCGCCAGGGCCGGTATTTTGGCGTGAAATGGGTCTCGACGTCGTAGTCGGGACCGAGCACGGCGCTGATCTGGCCGATCAGCTCCTTCTTCACCTGCTCGGGCTTGGACACGCAGAGCTTGGTGAACGCATCCTGCTCGAACAGGATCTTGCGCCGCACGATCTCGTGGATCCAGGCTTCGTCGACCTGCAGCCGGCGCAGCTCCTCCGCGATCTCGATGGCGTTGCGGCCGAGGCGGAAATAGGTCGGCGAGCGCTGCAGCATGGTGACATGGGCGCACTTGTCGGTGATGTTCGGCACCAGCGTTGCCGCGGTCGCGCCCGAGCCGATCACGACGACCTTCTTGTTCGTGAGGTCGATATCGTCGGGCCAGGTCTGGGGATGGACGATGCGGCCCTTGAAACGGTCCATGCCCTTCCATTCCGGCGTGTAGCCTTCGGAATGGCGATAATAGCCCTGGCACATCCAGAGGAAGTTCGCCGTGAAGGTCCTGGGCTCGCCGGTGTCGGTCGTCACGGCGTCGATGGTCCAGAGATTCTGCTCGCTCGACCAGCTCGCGGAATTGATCTTGTGCTTGTAGCGAATGTGCCGCGCGATATCGTTGTCGTCGATCACCTCCTTCATATAGGAGAGGATCTCTTCGGCGGTCGCAATCGGCGGGCCGACCCAAGGCTTGAAGCTGTAGCCGAAAGTGTGGAGATCGCTGTCGGAGCGAATACCGGGATAGCGATGTGTGCTCCAGGTGCCGCCGAATGTTTCCTGCGTCTCCAGGATGACGTAGCTCGTGCCCGGCAGCTGCTTCTGGATGTGATAGGCGCTACCGATGCCGGATATGCCGGCGCCGACGATCAGCACGTCGAAATGTTCAGAAGCCTGTTTGGCCGTGGCGTGACTGCGAACAGCGACATTCATTGTTGCTTCTATGCCTTGCTTGTCTTTGTGGCCGTCCTTGATTGGACGGCGCGTTTCCTCCGCGACGGGCATGATCACCCGCCGCGCCTCCGCTTCAAAATGACATAGATCAAGTCGCGGTCAAATCACAGTGCCGCACCCCAGCTCCGCGCGGTCTGCACGATCCAGTCGCGGTAGAGCGTCAGCGGCGTCACGCCGGTCAAGCCGCCGCAACCGGCGGCGCCGTTCGGTCCTGTCGACCAGCTGATGAGGCCGACGAGCACGGGACCGTTCGACCTGTCCTCGAACACGGGGCCGCCGGAATCGCCGGTGCAGGCGCCAATTCCGCCGCGAACACCGTTGGTTACGGGATCGACCAGACGGATCTGCAGCGTGCCGGGCTGTCCGGTCGCAACGAGGCCGGCGACGCGCGTGGTGCCGCCGCTCTTGCCATCACCGAGAACCGTGACGCCGATGCCGGCGACGACGAAGCGACTGCCGACCTGAATTGGAATCGTGGGCATGCCGACCGTCACCGTGGATTTTCCTTTCAGTGGAATTTCCAACTGCAGCAGCGCCACGTCGGCGGTGGCGCGATGCGCCTGCATCGCCTGCATGTTGAAGTTCGGATGGATCGCGACGGTGCGCACGTTCAGCAATTGCGGCTGGCCGTCGCCGCCGCGATCGACCACCTTGTAATCCGCGCCCGGCTGCACGCAATGGGCGACCGTCAACACCAGCCTCGGGGCGATCAGACTGCCGGTGCAGAAATTGCCGCGCGAGCCGACGATGCTGACGACGGCGCGGGCGACGCCATCTGCCTGCGGCGTGCCGCCGCCGACGATGGCGTGAGCGGGCGCAGCGAGCAGCAGCGTAGCTGCGATGAGGGTGGCGAGCTTCTTCATGGGAACACGCATCGGCATCGATGAAGGCGGGCGATTGCTTCGGACTGGCTCTTGCCGATAGCGCATGCTAGCCCTCTTGGAAAGCAATTGACGAGGGCAGGACATTGGCGATCGAGGCGGTGATCTTTGATTTCGGCGGCGTGCTGACGAGCTCGCCCTTCGAGGCGTTCACGCGGTTCGAGACCGAGCGCGGCCTGCCCGCCGATATCATCCGGCGCACCAACGCCGCCAATCATCTGGAAAACGCCTGGGCCAAATTCGAGCGGGCCGAGGTCGACATCGAGACGTTCGACGCATTGTTCGCCGCCGAATCGCTCGCGCTCGGTGCGGAGGTGCGCGGCCGAGACGTGCTGCCGCTGCTGCAGGGCGATCTGCGCCCGGAGATGGTCGAGGCCCTGAAGCGCATCAAGGCGCAATTCAAGACCGGCTGCATCACCAACAATCTGCCGGCCAACGCGATCGGCAGCATGACGGGACGTTCTCTCTACATCGCCGAAGTCATGGTGCTGTTCGATCACGTCATCGAATCCGCCAAGATCGGTCTGCGCAAACCCGATCCACGCATCTACCAGATGATGGTCGAGACGCTGAAGGTCGATCCGAACAATTGCGTCTATCTCGACGATCTCGGCGTGAACCTGAAGCCGGCGCGTCAGATGGGCATGACCACGATCAAGGTGACGAGCGGGGCGCAGGCGATCGCGGAGCTGGAGACGGCGACGGGGCTGAAGCTGGGGTAGTTCGACATACGCCGTCATTGCGAGCGCAGCGAAGCAATCCAGAGTCTTTCCGCGGAGGGAGTCTGGATTGCTTCGCTGCGCTCGCAATGACGGTTGTGGCGAGATATCGCCCAACCAAATCTACTTCGCCGCAGCAGAGGTCCGCTCCGGAAACGCCGCGGCCAGCGCGGCACGGTCCGGCTTCAGCACGCCGCGCTCGGTGATGAGACCGGTGACGAGCCGCGCCGGCGTCACGTCGAAGGCGTAATTCGCGACCGGCGAGTTTTCGGGCACGATGCGTACCGTCTCCAGCCGGCCGTCCGCGGTGCGGCCGGTCATGTCGGTGACCTCCACGCCGCTGCGCTGTTCGATCGGGATGTCGCGGATGCCGTCATGGACGGCGAAATCGATCGTCGGCGACGGCAGCGCGACGTAGAACGGCACGCCATTGTCATGCGCCGCAAGCGCCTTCAGGTAAGTGCCGATCTTGTTGCAGACGTCGCCATTGGCGGCGACGCGGTCGGTGCCGACGATGGCGAGATCGACCATGCCGTGCTGCATCAGATGTCCGCCGGTATTGTCCGGGATCACCGTGTGCGGCACGCCGTGATGGCCGAGCTCCCAGGCCGTGAGCGAGGCGCCCTGGTTGCGCGGACGGGTCTCGTCGACCCAGACATGGATCTTGATGCCGCGCTCATGCGCAAGATAGATCGGCGCCGTCGCCGTGCCCCAATCGACGGTGGCGAGCCAGCCGGCGTTGCAATGAGTCAGCACGTTGACCACCTCGCCCGGCTTCTTCGCCGCGGTGGCCTCGATCAGCTTCAGGCCGTTGTCGGCAATGCCGCGGTTGATCTCGACGTCCTGCTCGGCGATCTCGTCGGCGCGCCCATAGGCCGCTTCCGCCCGTTCCACCGGATCGATCGGCGCGAGCGCCGCGCGCATCTCGTCCAGCGCCCACTTCAGGTTGATCGCGGTCGGCCGCGCCACGACCAGCGTGTCATAAGCGCGTTGCAGCCCGGCGTCGGAAGCGTCCTCGCGCATCGCGAGCGCCATGCCGTAGGCGGCGGTGGCGCCGATCAGCGGCGCGCCGCGCACAAGCATGTCGCGTATAGCAACGACCGCATCTTCACACGAAGTCAGCCGCGCAATGACGAATTCATGCGGCAGCCGGCGCTGATCGATCGCGCCGACCGACCAGCCGTCGCGCTCGCGCCAGATGCTGCGGAAATGCTTGCCGTCGACCTTCATGGCATTCTGCCTTTTCGTTTGTCTTGCGTCTCACGCTCGCAGGATGCGCCCGGCCACCGCATCGAGCTTCTTCAGGAGCTCGGGATCGCGCGCCTCGGGCGCCGTGATCAGCGCGGTGTCGAGCGCACGGTCCGAACCGATCGGGCACGGCTCGTGCTCACGCGGAAAATCCTTGGCCAACCGCGCCACCAGCGCCTTCGCCTTGTCGGCGTTCGAATTCAGCACGCGGATGATGTCCTGCACAGTGACCGCATCGTGGTCGGGATGCCAGCAGTCGAAATCCGTCACCATTGCGACGGTGGCGTAACAGATCTCCGCCTCACGGGCGAGCTTGGCTTCGGGCATATTGGTCATGCCGATCACCGAGCAGCCCAGCGTCTTGTAGGTCATGCTTTCGGCGTAAGTGGAGAATTGCGGCCCTTCCATGCAGACATAAGTGCCGCCGCGCGCGATCGCGATGCCTTCGGCTTCCGCGGCGACCGCCAGATGGATGCGCAGCCGCGGCGAGACCGGGTGCGCCATCGACACATGCGCGACGCAGCCGCGGCCGAAGAACGAACTCTCGCGCTTATGGGTGCGGTCGACGAACTGGTCGACGAGAACGAAGGTGCCCGGCGGCAGTTCCTCCCTGAAGGAACCGCAGGCCGAGAGCGAGATCAGGTCGGTGACGCCGGCGCGCTTCAGCACGTCGATGTTGGCGCGATAATTGATGTCGGAGGGGGACAGCCGGTGCCCCTTGTCATGCCGGGGCAGGAACACGATCGGCAGGCCGGCGATGGAGCCACGCCTTAAAGGAGCCGACGGCTCGCCCCAGGGGCTCTCGATCACCTCTTCGCGCGCACCCTCTAAGCCGGGCAGGTCATAGATGCCCGAGCCGCCGATGATGCCCAATACCGCCTGCGTCATGCCTGCTCCACCCTGTCCGCCAGATGTGACATGGTTAAGCTATGCCAGTTTTGCGGCGGATTTGGAACGGGGGGAGATGCGCCCCTGTTAAGCCGCGGTCGCCGGCTGGAGCTGCATCGCGACCATCCGCGCCAGCGTCTCGACGGACTGGAAATTCTCCGGCGTGATCTCGGACTGCGGAATGGTGAAGTCGAATTCGGCCTCGACGCCGAGCATGAGATTGACCATGTCCATCGAGGTCAGGCCGATATCGACGAGCTTGGCCGAAGGCGTAACGTTCGCGGTGAGCGAATTCTGTTCGAGGATGCCCTTCACCAGCTTGATGATGCGATTGCGCAAAACGGTATCAAAGGCCTGCATCGGCAAATTCCCATCTGTCTATCGGAGGCGGACCGGACTGCCGGCTACGATGGGTGCGGGCTGCCGGTCCTGCAATGGGCGGCACCAATACTTCGCGTTTCTTAGTAAACGATGACTCAGATTGTCGGAAATCCAACCTTCTTCCAGAGTCCTAACGCGATACCAGAAAATCCGGCGATGCGAACAACCGGACCTTAACTGTTCGTTCGGAATTGGGTTTTGTTTACCCTCTATTTCATCGACGAATTTGAATTAAATCCGTAGCCTCGTCTCACAAGCAAAGATGGCTGGAGGATCGCCTCAAGCGGCATCGCGAATGATGCCGGCGATCTCGAACGGCAAACCGGAGGCGGACGAGCATGAACGTGCGTGAAGCAGTCCTCACTGTCGACGAAATGCAGACGAGCTTTCTCGAGCAGGGTCCCTCCCTGATCGAGCGCGCCGCCCGGACCGCCGCAGCGGCCGCGGCCGACGCCGACGAGGTCGATCGCGACGCCCGCTTCCCGCACCGGGCTTTCGACGTCGCACGCGAGCAGAAGCTGCTCGGCGTGATGATTCCGGTCGAGTTCGGCGGCTTCGGCGCCTCGATCCATGACGTCACCGACATCTGCTACACGCTCGGACGCGCCTGCGCGTCCACGGCGATGATCTACGCGATGCACCAGACCAAGGTCGCCTGCGTCATCAGGCACGGCCATGGCATCCCCTGGATGGAGACCATGATGCGCCGGGTCGCCCGCGACCAGTGGCTGCTCGCCTCCTCCACCACCGAAGGCCAGAACGGCGGCAACATCCGCGCCAGCGCGGCTGCGGTCGACCATGCCGGCGATACCGTCTCGCTGGTGCGCGACGCCACCGTGATCTCCTACGGCGCCGAAGCCGATGGCCTCGTCACCATCGCCCGCCGCGCCACCGAAGCCGCCGCCTCCGACCAGGTGCTGCTGGCGCTCGCCAAGGACGATTATTCGCTGAAGCGGACGCTGGGCTGGGAAACGCTCGGCATGCGCGGCACCTGCTCGACCGGGTTCGAGCTGAAGGTCGACTGCCCCGCCGACCGCATCTTCCCGGAATCCTATGACAAGATCCACGCCCAGACCATGACGCCATTCGCGCATCTGTGCTGGTCGTCGGCCTGGGCCGGCATCGCCGCTGCGGCGGTGACGCGCGCGCAGGCCTTCATCCGCAAGGCGGCCCGCTCGTCCGGCGGACAGATGCCCCCGGCCGCGGCGCACTTCACCGCCGCCAAGATGTCGCTGGCCAAGCTGCGCGCGCTAATATCAGCCAATATCGACGCTTTCGCCCGCGTCGAGCACGACGAGCGTGCTCTGAGCTCGCTCGACTTCCAGTCCTCGATCACGCTCTTGAAGGTACAGGCCTCCGAGCTCGCGGTCGAGACCGTGATGCATGCGATGCGCACCGCGGGACTTGCCGGCTATCGCAACGACGGCGAGTTCACGATGGGCCGCCACCTCCGCGACGTGCTGTCGTCGCCGATCATGATCAACAACGACCGGATCCTGGCCAATGCCGCGACGTCGACATTGATGAGCGGGGTGCCGGCGAGCCTTCGCGACTGACGTACCTCCGCGGCCGATTCAACAAGAACAATTTTGAGATAGCAGGACATCGAACCATGAATATTGCCGTCCTCCCCGACTCGCCCACCACCGCGCCGCAAATGATCGATCCGCTCGATCATCTCGCCGACCAGCTGTTCCACCGCATGGGCGCCGATGGCGTCTATGCCCGCACCGCGCTCTACGAGGGCATTGTCGAGAAGCTCGCCGCGCTGATCACCGGTCATCGCGAGGCCGGCACCGAGGTGATGCGCTTCCCGCCGGTGATGAGCCGCTCGCAGCTGGAGAAGTCCGGCTATCTCAAGAGCTTTCCCAACCTGCTCGGCTGCGTCTGCGGCCTGCACGGCACCGAACGCGAGATCAACGCCGCGGTGAGCCGCTTCGATGCCGGCGGCGACTGGACGACTTCGCTGTCGCCGGCCGATCTCGTGCTGTCGCCGGCGGCCTGCTATCCGGTCTATCCGATCGCGGCGAGCCGCGGACCTTTGCCGAAGGGCGGGCTGCGCTTCGACGTTGCCGCGGATTGCTTCCGCCGCGAGCCGTCGAAGCATCTCGACCGGCTGCAATCGTTCCGCATGCGCGAATATGTCTGCATCGGCAGCCCAGACGACGTCGCTGATTTCCGCGAGCGCTGGATGGTGCGCGCGCAGAAGATCGCGACCGACCTCGGCCTCAGCTTCCGCGTCGACTATGCCAGCGATCCGTTCTTCGGCCGGGTCGGCCAGATGAAGGCGGTGAGCCAGAAGCAGCAGCAGCTCAAGTTCGAGCTGCTCATCCCGCTGCGCTCGGAAGAGCAGCCGACGGCGTGCATGAGCTTCAACTATCACCGCGAGCATTTCGGCACGACCTGGGGAATCCAGGACGCCGATGGCGAGCCGGCGCACACCGGCTGCGTGGCCTTCGGCATGGACCGCCTGGCCGTCGCCATGTTCCACACCCACGGCACCGATCTTTCCGCCTGGCCCGCCAAGGTGCGGGACATCCTGGCCCTGCAGCCGCCTGTCGCGGCCGAGGCCCATGGCGAAGGCTGGCGCTAGAGCATGATCCGGAAAAGTGCGGAGCGGTTTTCCGAGAAGATCATGCTGAAACGATAGACCTCACGAGGCCGACCATTTCCACGGGCAAGACGAGCGTGATCCATACCAAGGTCCGATGCCGCGAGATCACCGAGTCCGACGTCGATAAGATCGCGGACTTGCTGACGCGCGGCTTCGTCGGCCGTTCACGCGACTACTGGATCCAGGGTCTGCGCCGGCAGGCCTTCCGGGCCGCGCCGGAGGGCTATCCGCGCTTCGGCTACATGCTCGACGACGACGGCACGCCGGTCGGCGTGCTGCTCTTGATCTACAGCGAACGCAAGGAGGGCGACGAGACCGCCATCCGGTGCAATTTGTCGAGCTGGTATGTCGACCCGGCCTACCGCAACTACGCGCCGCTGCTGACCAAGATCGCCCAGCGGCACAAGCACGTCACTTATTTCAACATCAGCCCGGCGCAGTGGACCTGGCCAATCATCGAGACGCAGGGCTTTCGCGCCTATTGCCGCGGCATATTCTTCTCGGTCCCTGCGCTAGCGCGCGTCCCGCGCTGGAACGAGATCGAGGTCATTCCGCCGCACGCCAAGGAGATCAAGGGGCTTTCCGAGGCGGAGACCGAGCTTTTGACGCGACATGCGCGTTACAATTGCCTCAGTCTGGTGTGCCGCACGCCGAAGGGAACCTTCCCCTTCATCCTGCAACCGGTGCGCATCCGCCGCGGTTTCATCGCACCGCCCGCCATGAAGCTGATCTATTGCCGGAGCACCGCAGAATTTGCCGAATGCGCCGGCCGCATCGGACGGCTGCTGCTGCGGCTCGGCAAGATCGCGGTGGCCGTCGATGCCAACGGTCCGGTTCCCGGTCTCGTCGGCATCTACACCGAGCGGCGCGGCCGGAAATACTTCAGGGGCCCGCACCAGCCACAGCTCGGCGACCTCACCGACACGGAGCTCGTGCTGTACGGGCCGTAGAGCAACGCCCGGCGCTGTAAATCTGTACGAGCGGAGCGGGAATATCGCCGCGCTCGTCCGGAGCTACGGCCTATCGCCTTGGCAGCGGGCCGTTTACGCGTGCGCTCACCATCGCCGGTCATCCTCCGTAAACTACGGCGCTTAAGGGAATTTTCCGGCCTGTTCGCTAGCCTCGGCGGCTGAATTAGGCTGCATTCAGTCTATTGCTGGCCGAGGCCCCGCCGACCCCATGATGTCGACCCGCGAGAGCGAGCTTGGTACAGGCCGTGAGCAGGGCCCAGGCGCCCTCGTCGCGCTGAGCCAGCTTGCGCTCGACCACATGGACAGGGCGTCTGCGTCTACGATGCCGACAACCGGATCGTGCTGACGAACCAGCGCTATCTCAGACTGTTCGACATGTCGGCCGAAATCGTGCGGATCGGCACCAGCTATCGCGAGGTGCTCGCGCACAGCGCAAGCCGCGGCAACTTTCCGCAAGACCAGCTCGACGCGTTGTATTCGAGGCGGATGGCGCAGATCGCCGCGGGCAAGCCGTTCCGCACCGAGCAAATGCTGGCGAGCGGCCTCGTCATGTCGCTCGAGCTGAAGCCGCTCCCCGGCGGCGGCTGGATGACGATCTGCGATGACGTCACCCGCCTCGCCCGGCTCGAAGCGGAACTGCGCGTGCAGACCGAGCGCAGCCAGCACGCGCTCGCCAACATGTCGCACGGACTGATCATGTACGACGTCGACAGCCGTGTCGTCGTCTGCAACGAACGGTTCCTGAAGCTCTACAACCTCAACCCCGAGATCGTGAAGCCGGGCGTCGCGCATTCCACGGTGCTCGAGCACTGGATGTCGCGCGGCAACCTGCCGGGCATGTCGGGCGACGAATTCTACCAGAACCGGCTGGAGGACGTGCGCAGCAGGAAGCCGAAGACGCTGCTGGTGATGCGCTACGACGGACGGATGGTGCAGGCGGTCTCCCGCTTCCTGCCCGACGGCGGCTGGGTGACGGTGCACGAGGACGTCACGGAGCGGCTGCAATACGAGGAAACGCTGCGGCAGCAGAATTTCATCCTCGATGCGGCGCTGGAGAACATGGCGCACGGGCTCGCCTTCTTCGACAGCGACATGCGGCTTCGGGTCTGCAACTCCACCTACCTCAAGATCTACCTGTTGTCGCCGGAGGAGACCCGCCCCGGCACACACCTCGGCGAGCTGATCGAGCGATCCATGGCGAACGGCGCGTTCTCCCCGGAATACAGCCCGCAGCAGATCCTCAAAGCCGCCCGCGCGCGGATCGCAAGCCGTGATTCCTCGCCGATGCGCCGGCGCATGTCGAACGACACGGTGATCTCGGTGCGCTATTGCGCGCTGGCCGAAGGCGGCTTCGTCGCCACCTATGAGGACATTACCGAGCGCGAGCGTGCGATCGAGGAGCTGAGCGAGCAGTACCGCCGGTTCGACGCCGCCCTGAACAACATGAGCCAGGGCCTGTGCATGCTCGACGGCAGCCTGCGCGTGATCGTCTGCAACCGCCGCTATATCGAGATGTATGGATTGTCGCCGGAGACCGTGAAGCCAGGCGTCTCGATGCGCGACATCATGGAGCACGCCTGCGAGCTCGGCATCCATCCGAACATGACCGGCGCCAAGCTCTATGCCGACTACGTCGAGAGGCTGCGCGAGGGCGAGCACACGCTGCACCGCCATTTGAACGACGGCCGCATCATCAAGCTCAACCACAAGCGGATGGAGCATGGTGGCTGGGTCGTGACCTATGAGGACGTCACCGAGCGCCACAAGGCCCAGGCCCGGGTGGCGCACATGGCGCGGCACGATTCGCTCACCGACCTGCCCAACCGCACGCTGTTCCGCGAGAAGATGGGCGAGGGGCTGAACCAGGTCGCGATCGCCGGCGGCGCCATGGCCGTGCTGTGCTTCGACCTCGACAACTTCAAGACCGTCAACGACCGCCTCGGCCACGCCGCCGGCGACCGCCTGCTGCGCTGGGTCGCGGCGCGCCTCAAGGAGAATGTCGGCGAGCACGACACCGTCGCGCGGCTTGGCGGCGACGAGTTCGCCGTGCTCCAGCGCGGGCCGCAGCCGCAATCGGCCGAGGCGCTCGCCCGCCGCCTGGTCGAGATCATCGGTCATCCGCCGCCGCTGGAAAGCCAGTCGATCCATGTCGGCGTCTCCGTCGGCATCGCGATCGCGCCCGACCACGGACTCGATGCCGATGAGCTGATGAAATGCGCCGACCTCGCGCTCTACCAGGCCAAGGCCAAGGGGCGCGGAGCCTATCAGTTGTTCGAGCCCGAGATGGAGGAACAGGCGCGCAGCCGGCACGCGCTGGAGCAGGACCTGGTCGGCGCGCTGGAAGGGCGTGAATTCCACCTGGTGTTTCAACCGCAGATGCGGCTCGATTCCTCCGAGCTCACCGGCTTCGAGGCATTGCTGCGCTGGAAGCATCCCTCGCGCGGCTTCGTCTCTCCGGCCGAGTTCATCCCGATTGCGGAGGAGAACGAGCTGATCGTTCCGATCGGCGAATGGGTGCTGCGCACGGCCTGCGCCACCGCCGCGTCCTGGCCCGGCGTCACCGTCGCGGTGAACCTGTCTCCGGTGCAATTCCGCTCCCGCGGCCTGGTGGCGATGGTCACGAGCGCGCTTGCGGAAGCCGGCCTGCCGCCGCAGCGGCTCGAGCTCGAGGTCACGGAGACGGCGCTGCTCGACGACAGCAAGGCGACCATCGACATCCTGCACCAGCTCCGCGCACTCGGGGTGCGCGTCAGCCTCGACGATTTCGGGGTCGGCTATTCCTCCCTGAGCTATCTGCGCAAGTTTCCGTTCGACCGCATCAAGATCGATCGCTCCTTCGTCGGAACGCTCGGCGAAAGCCCGGAGAGCGTTGCCATCGTCAGAACGATCGCGAGCCTCGGCTCCGTGCTCGGCGTCGAGACCACGGCGGAGGGCGTGGAAACCGAGGAACAGCTCGACTTCGTCCGCGAATGCGGCTGCACCGCGGTCCAAGGCTATTATTTCGGCAAGCCGTGTCTCGCCTCAGAAGTCGGCCGCACCATCGAGAAGCTGAACACGGTCCGGCGGGTGGCCTGACCGCTTCGGCCGCTCAAATTCCGCCTCTCGGCACGCGGCCAAACGACGAATTGTCGCAGAGGTCGGCTCTGTCGGCGTTAGCTGACCGACGGCCGCACAGCGATGCGCGCAACACGCTTTTCTTCTCCGTCAAATTCAGGAACAATCGCCTCGCAACGAGAGACGGCGCCCCCAGAGAGGCCGCCGCGAGGGAGGCTTTCGATGTCGGGATACGGGCTGAAGACGATTGCATTTGCCGCGGTGCACGCCGTCATGGGCTTATTGCTCTCCACGGCGGTCAATGCGCAGGACTATCCAACGAAGCCGATCACGTTGATCGTGCCTTGGCCGGCCGGCGGATCGACTGATCTCTCGATGCGCGCGATCGCCGACAGCGCCTCGAAGGTGCTGGGCCAGCCGATCGTGATCGACAACAAGGCCGGCGGCAGCGGCACGGTCGGGCCGGCGACGATGGCGGCGGCGGCGAAGCCGGACGGCTATACCATCTCGCAGATCCCGATCACCGTGTTTCGCCTGCCCTTGATGCAGGAGGTGTCGTGGGATCCGGCAAAGGATTTCACCTATATCGTCCATCTCACCGGCTACACCTTCGGCGTGACCACGAGCGCGGAATCGCAGTTCAAGAGCTGGAAGGACGTGGTGGAGTTCGCAAAGGCGAATCCGGGCAAGGTGACCTATGCCACGCCCGGCGCCGGCACCTCGCTGCATATCGGCATGGAGCAGATCGCCGCGATGTCCGGCATCAAGCTGACCCAGGTCCCCTTCAAGGGCGGCGCGGAGACCAACGCCGCCGTGCTGGGACAGCACACCATGCTGCAGGCGGATTCCACGGGATGGCGGCCGCTGGTCGACGCCGGCAAGCTGCGGCTCCTGATGGTGTGGACCGGCGCGCGCTCGCCGAACTATCCCGACGTGCCGACGCTGAAGGAGCTCGGCTATCCCATGGTCTACGATTCCCCGTTCGGCATTGCAGGACCGAAAGGGATGGATCCCAAGATCGTGGCCAAGCTGCACGACGCCTTCAAGAAGGCGGTCGAAGACCCCGCGGTGGTGGCGACGCTCGCCAAATACGACATGGTGCCGAACTACAAGAACACCGAGGATTACAAGAAATTCATCGTCGAGGTCACGGAATCCGAGCGCAAAGTGATCGAGACGCTCGGGCTCGCGAAGAAGTAAGACCGCGCTGCTTGTGTCCCGAACGCGCTGCAGCGTGCAACGCTGCTGCGCAGTGCCGGGACCCATCTTCTTCGCCCACACGCATGGGCCCCGGCTTTGCAGCGCACCTGCCATAGCACGTCGAAGACGTGCGTGAACGCAACTTGCGGTGCTGCGCTGCGTCCGGGGCACGAGAGAGAATCGATGAACGATCCAACCAACGTCAAGCTCCGCCTCAGCAACTCCGAACTCTGGGGCGGGCTGATCGGGCTCGCACTCGGCGGCTTCGTGATCTGGTCGGGCTTGAAGCTCAGGCTCGGCACCATCAACGATCCCGGCTCCGGCTATGTGCTGTTCTACACGGGCATCCTGATGTGCGTGTTCGCGAGCGCGATCATCGTCTCGGCGATCACCGAGGGTGGGCCGACGCTGGCCTCGCGCTGGGAGAACGTGCGCTGGAGCAAGCCGCTTGTCCTCATCGCCTGCCTCACTGCATTCGCGTTCGCGCTGGAGCCGCTGGGATTCCTGCTGTCATCGATCCCGCTGATGCTGCTGCTGTTGCGGCTGATCGATCCGGTGCGCTGGACGCTGGCGATTCCGATCGCGGTGCTGGTGCCCTCGGGCATGTGGTGGGTGCTCAAGCGGCTGCTGTTGATCCAGTTGCCGTCAGGCCTGTTCGGGATCGGCTGACGCCATGGATACGCTTGTCAACGTGGCACATGGATTCGGCGTCGCGCTGCTGCCGGTCAACCTGCTCTATTGCTTCATCGGCGTCTTCATCGGCACGCTGGTCGGCGTGCTGCCCGGCATCGGCCCGATCTCGGCGATGTCGCTACTGCTACCGGTGACACTGTCGGGAACGCCGGAATCCGGCATCATCATGATGGCCGGCATCTATTACGGCTCGATGTATGGCGGCTCGACCACCTCGATCCTGGTCAACATCCCCGGCGAGGCGGCCTCCGTCGTCACCTGCATCGACGGCCACCAAATGGCGAAGCAGGGCCGTGCGGGCCCCGCGCTCGGCATCGCCGCGTTCGGCTCCTTCGCTGCCGGCACCTTTGCGCTGGTCGCCTTGATGCTGGTGGCGCCGAAGCTCGCCAGTCTCGCCATTGCTTTCGGCCCGGCCGAGTATTTCAGCCTGATGGTGCTCGGCCTCGTCGTGCTCACCTTCCTCACCCAGGGATCGATGCCGAAGGCATTGCTGATGGCGTGCATCGGTGTCGTGCTCGGGCTGATCGGGCTCGACAGCATCACCGCGCAGCCGCGACTGACCTTCGGCCGCATGGAGCTGATCGACGGCATCGGCCTCGTGCCCGTGGTGATGGGCCTGTTCGGCGTCGCCGAGGTGCTGCTCAACACCGAGCAGGCGATCAAGCGCGACGTCATCAACACCAGGATCACCCATCTCCTGCCGAGCAAGGAGGACTGGAAGGCGAGCGCCGGTCCGGTCGGCCGCGGCACCATCCTCGGCTTTTTCCTCGGCATCCTGCCGGGCGGCGGCGCCGTGGTCTCGTCATTCGCGTCCTACGCGCTGGAGAAGCGGCTGTCGAAGACCCCTGAAAGGTTCGGCCACGGCGCGATCGAGGGCGTCGCCGGCCCGGAATCGGCGAACAACGCCGCAGCCGGCGGCGCCTTCATTCCGCTGATGACGCTCGGCATCCCGCCGAACGTGGTGATGGCGCTGCTGCTCGGGGCCTTCGTCATTCACGGCCTGCAGCCGGGCCCGCTGATGATCACGCAGAACCCCGGCCTGTTCTGGGGCATCGTCGCCAGCATGTATATCGGCAACGTCATGCTGCTGATCCTGAACCTGCCGATGATCGGCATGTGGGTGCAGCTGCTCAAGCTGCCCTACAACATCCTGTTCCCCCTGATCATCCTGTTCACGATCCTCGGCGTCTACTGCTCGAGCAACAACGTGTTCGACGTCTATGTGATGATCGCGTTCGGGATCATCGGCTATTTCATGCGCAAGCTCGGCTACGAGCCGGCGCCACTGGTGCTGGCCTTCGTGCTGGGTCCGATGATGGAGAACAATTTGCGCAAGTCGCTGATCCTGTCGCAGGGCGATCTCTGGACCTTCGTGCAGCGGCCGATCTCGGCAGTGTGTCTTGTGTTTGCCCTGGTGCTGCTGATCGCGCCGCTGCTGCCGTCGCTGCGCAAGAAGCGCGAGCTGGTGGCGCTGGACGAGGGGGCGTGAGAAGATCTCGTAGTCGGTAGGGTGGATTAGCCGAAGGCGTAATCCACCGCTTCTCTCTCGACGCGGACAGTAAAGTGGTGGGTTACGCCTTCGGCTAACCCACCCTACGCCATCTCAGCCCGCCGCAGGCAGCGCGCTGTCCGGCGGCACGCCCCACGGGCGTTCCGCCGAAGCCAGCCCGATCAGGCGGCCCTGGATGTAGTCGCAGCCCCAGTCGCGCAACATGTTTGCGGCTTCGTCGTCCTGCACCCATTCGGCGACGGTCTTGATGTCGAGGCGGCGGGCGAGGTCGATCAGGGTCTGCACGAAGGCGCGGTCGTCGGCGGAATGGGTGATGTTCTGCACGAAGGCGCCGTCGATCTTGACGATGTCCACGCCGAGCTTGCGCAAATTGCGGAACGAGGTGTAGCCGGCGCCGAAATCGTCGATGGCGATGCGGCTGCCGAAATGCTTGAGGCGGCTGACGAAGGCGCGGACGTCGTCGATGTCCTGGATCGCGACCGTCTCGGTGATCTCGACGATCAGCCGCTCGGCAACGCCCGGATGGGCCAGCATCAGCGATTCGATCCCCGCCCACCAGTCCGGATCCATGGTCGTATCCGGCGAGATGTTGAGGCTGAGGCAGACGTCGGGCGCCGCCGCGAGCTCGGCGACCACGAGCTCGAGCACGCGGTGATCGACCAGGCGGATCAGGCCGAGCCGTTCGGCGACCGGCACGATGTCGGGCGCGAGCAGCACCTGGCCATCGCCCTGGTCCATCCGCACCAAGCATTCATGGAATGCGCGCTCGCGCGAAGCCGCGGAGACGACGGGTTCATAGGCGAGCCTGATGCGGCGCTCGTTGAGCGCGGTGACGATCTCGTCGGTGACGCGGATGTTGACGCGGCGCTGTGCGTCGCGCGCGGCATCCGGACGCCAGGCCGCGAACGAGCCGGAGCGGCGGCGCTTGGCGGCGTCCAGCGTCTCATGGGCGCGGTTGACGGCCTCGTCGGTGTTGCGGGCATAGCGCGGCAGACTGACCGCGCCGATCGACGCGGTGACCGAGACCGGACCGGATTTGGTCGGCACCACCTCGTCGCGGATGCCGGCGAGGAAGCGCTCGGCGGCCACGTTCATGTCGTCGACGGTGCAGTTCTTCAGGATCAGGCCGAACTTGTTGCCGGAGAAGCGCCCCAGCACGTCGCCGCCGCGCAGGCGCGCGCGAATGCGCTTGGCGACGTCGAGGATCACGGCGTCGGCGACGTCGAAGCCGAAAGCATCGTTAACGCGGGCGAGATGATCGATGCCGACCAGCATGAAGGCCGCTGTCGAGCGGAAGCGCGTCGTCTCCTCGATCGCCTCGGCCAGCGCCGCGATCAGATGCGAGCGGTTGAGCTCGCCGGTCAGCGGATCGAGCCGGGCCAGCCTGCTCAATTCCTCGTCGCGGGCGTGGCGCTCATTGTTGATGCGGACGGAGCCGATCGCTCGCGTGGGACGGCCGTCGGGACCTGCGAACCAGCGGCCGGTCTCCTCGATCCAGATCACGGGATCGGAGGCGCTCATGCGCACGCCGTACTCGATTCGGTAAGGGGTGCCGTCGGCGCCGTGCACCGGGGACGTCAGTGCCAGCGCCGCCGTCCGCAGCGTTTGCGCGGGCTCGATCAGCTTGGCGAATTCGGCGCCGGTCGAAAGCCGCTCGGCGGGAATGCCGGGGAATACGGCGCTGACCTGCTCACCCCAGACGATGGCATCGCTGGCGATGTCCCAGGCGAACACGGCCTGACCGAGCGCGGCCAGGATGTCGGAGGCTTGCGGCAATCCAGGGGTCAAAGTCGCCTCGTTTCGGGACAGTGGAGAAGTCCTGAGCCGGCACAGGATAGAGCCAGATTCGCTGCCGAACCTAGGCAAAGTTGATAAACAATTTGGAAACCACGTTTCCGAAGGCGTCGGAACCAAACCGGCCCGGCCGGCATAGGCCTTGCGAGTACAGGACTCGCGCCGGCCCCCGCGTCTCGAAACGCGACAGTCTCGCCGGATCAACGGTGATTGCGATGTTGAGTACTGATCGATCGGACGCGGCGGACAACGGCACAGGCACGGCCTTGGTGCCGCTGATGCCGACGTTGCGGTGGGTCCATAAGGTGCCCCTGCCGCGCCCCGATCCGAGCTTCGTCACACAATTGATCGCCAATGCCGAGCAGCTGCCGCAAACGAGCCGGCTCCGCCGCGCCTCCTCCGAGGATGCGCTGATGGCCTATGGCAGCAAGCGCCCGCTCGGAACCGTCAGCGCGCGCACGCGTCAGGTAGCTTAAGATTGATTGAAGTGAGAGCGCGCTTCTTACCTCTCGCCGCTTGCGGGGAGAGGTCGGATCGCCTCGGCGATGCGAAGCATCGTCCGGTGCGATCCGGGTGAGGGGGTACAGGTCCCGCGGCTATCGCATCCGCGGAGAGAGGCCCCTCACCCCAACCCACTCCCCGTAAGAACGGGGCAAGGGAGCACACTGCCGCGGCGGTGAGATGCGAGCCAATTCAGAGAAATCAGCGCGGCGGCGTGTCGGAAGACGGCGTGCCGTTCCCCGGCTGCAGCTGCGGCGAGGGAATTTCCGGCGAGGGGGCGCCCTGCACGGGCTTGGGCGCCGGGTGATCCATCAGCACGGATTCGGCGACGGATTGCGCGGTAGGTGCGGCCGGCGCCGGCTGCGGCGCGATCACCGGCTCGAACTTGCGCTCGGACTCCACGTCTTCCGCCGGCGCTTCGGCCCTGCGCTTGGCCTTACGAGGGGCCGGCACCGTGGTCTCGGCGACATAGGTGACTCGGCGGCGCGTGCGCTGGGCGATGCCAGCGAAGAAGTCCGCCATCGCCAGCAGCACCAGCAGAAAGAAGGTGGAGTTGCCGAATTTGGGCCACATCACGAATTCGGCAGCGGCCGCGCCGAAGATGATCAGCGACAGCAAATGATCCATCAGGAATTTCGAGCCCGGCCGCGCACCCTTGACCACCTCGAGCAGCAGCAGAACGATGCCGAGCGCGAGCAGGAGATCGGCGAGCGTGACCGGCCAGACCTCTCCGGACACCATAGGCACCTTGAACAGCACGTCCGTGAAGGACACGGTCGGCATCAGGAAGGCGATGATGTTGTAGACCGCGAGCGGAATCAGGAGCAGCGGGAAACCGACCATCGGCTTGATGCCTTCTCGATCAAGATATCCAGACAGAACAATGCAGCGGCGAAGCATCCGCTCCGCCGCCATCACCGTCTATCTCATGGGTTGGCCGAATCGGGCGGGTCCGATCTCCCGCCCGAGAAAGATCCTGGCTTCAGGACTCTTTCTTCTTCAGGACCTGGCGGCCCTTGTACATGCCGGTCTTGAGGTCGAGATGGTGCGGACGACGGAGCTCGCCGGAGTCCTTGTCTTCCACATAGGTCGGCTTCTTGATGGCGTCCGCCGAGCGGCGCATGCCACGGCGCGACGGCGAGGTTTTTCTTCTCGGAACGGCCATTTCAGTATCCTCTAGGGATTGGTGTCATCAGGGCATCGTCCGCGAAGGGACGGCTCAGCACCCGCAAATAACGAGGCGAGCTGAATGCCGATCAAGGCCGCGCTTATAGAGGAAGGCTGGCCGTAAAGCTAGGCTCTTGGGCCGGAAAATGCGCCCGGAACGGGCCAAAAATCAGCGATTTTCCCGCCAACAGGTCGCAAGCGAGCTCGCCTGCCCCCGCGCCATATAGGTGGCTGCCAGCCGCCGGACGCCCGGTCCCGGGGTCCGGGCGCTGCGCTTGACCGGATTCGGCAGGATCGAGGCCAGAAGCGCCGCCTCGCGGGGCGAGAGGCTTTCGGCCGATTTGCCGAAGGCATAGGCGCTGGCCGCCTCGACCCCGAACTGCCCCTGCGGGCCGAGCTCGGCGATGTTGAGGTAGATTTCGAGAATCCGCTGCTTGGGCAAGACGAGGTCGATCCAAAGCGCCAGCGGGAATTCGAGCGCCTTGCGGACGAAGTCGCGGCCCTGCCACAGGAACAGGTTCTTCGCGACCTGCTGGGTGATGGTGGAGGCGCCCCGGAAGGCGGTGCCGTCCTCCCGGGCGTCGTCGATCGCCTCGCGCAGCGCCCCCCAATCGATGCCGTGATGCTTGCAGAAATGGGCATCCTCGGCCGCCACCACCGCGCGCGGCAGAGAGGGCGACATATCAGCGAGATCGATCCACTCCCGCTGCATCGGCGCGCCCCGCAGGCTGCGCCAGGCCATCAGCGTCGAAACTGGGTGGCCGGTGCGGTAGAACGGCGCGATCACATAGGGTGCGAGGACCACGAGCGCGAGCACCACCAGCAGGATTTTGACGATGCGCAAATCGACCTTTCCGGCACGAACTGACGAGCGGCCACGGGCTGGAGCATTAAGTCTGTGATAATTCGGGCCTTTTCCAGCACTTTTTAGGCCTTCCAAACGATTGACTGGCGCGGGCGCATAAAGGATTGTCCCGCCGAATTTTAGTTCTGGAGCCCTTCTTGATGACCGGCACGTCCCCGTCCGATTTCGCCAAACGTCTGGACAAGACCGCTGATGACACCGAAGCCCTGCTCGGGCGCCTGCTGTCGGACGACATCCTGCATGACGAAATCGCCCGGCCCAAGCGACTGATGGACGCAATGCGCTATTCGAGCCTGAACGGCGGCAAGCGCCTGCGGCCGTTCCTGGTGGTCGAGAGCGCCGCCGTGTTCGGCGTGCCGCGCGAGGCGGCCCTGCTCGTGGGCGCCGCGCTCGAATGCATCCATTGCTACTCGCTGATCCATGACGACCTGCCGGCCATGGACAATTCGGACCTGCGCCGCGGCCGCCCCACCCTGCACAAGCAAACCGACGACGCCACCGCGATCCTCGCCGGCGACGGCCTCCTGACGCTCGCCTTCGATATCATCACCCGCGACGAGGTCCATCGCGACGCCGATGTGCGGCTGCTCTTGACGCGTGCACTGGCGCGCTGCGCCGGCATCGGCGGCATGGTCGGTGGCCAGATCCTCGATCTCGCCGGCGAAGGCCGCTTTGGCGGCAACGAGCCGATCGACGTCGCCCGTATCCAGCAGATGAAGACCGGCGCGCTCTTGCGCTACGGCTGCATTGCCGGCGCGATCCTCGGCCAGGCCTCGAAGGCGGAATATCAGGCGCTCGACGATTACGGCCGCGCGCTCGGCGAAGCCTTCCAGATCGCCGACGATCTGCTCGACGTCGAGGGCGATGCGGCCGCGCTCGGCAAGCCGGCCGGCGCCGATGCCGCGCTCGGCAAGACCACCTTCGTGACCCAACTTGGGATCGAAGGCGCCAAGCAGCGCGTGCGCGACCTGCTCGCGCGCGCCGACAGCGCCGTCTCGATCTTCGGCGACCGCGCCGCCGTGTTGCAGGCCGCCGCGCGTTTCGTGGCCGAGCGGAAGAACTGAGCTAAAGCGCGATGCGATTAGGATGAATCGTCATCGCGCTTTAGGTTATTGTTCGAGTGGTCAGGAAAGCCGTGCCATTTCAGTTGCAGACCTCGACATTGGCGTCGACGTGGGGGCCGCCGCCGCCGCGATAAACGAGGCGGCAACCGGGCCTGACCGGCCGGCAGAGCAGAGCGTTGCAAAAGATCTGACCACTGCCGCTCGATGCACGACCCGCGCCAGCCGCCGCAGCTGCACCGTAGCCGCCCGCTGCAGCACCGGCCCGCTGCCGTGCGGGGCGGTCCTCGCCGTCGTCGCGCCGCGAGGTCGCGGGCTTTGACGCCGGCTTGGCGGCGCGCTTCCTCTCGCATTCATTGTCGTCGTTCAGGACATAGCCGTTGCCGCAAACGATCCTGGTGCACTTGTCGCCTTCGGCCTTGAAACCGTGCTCGCAGACCAGCGGGCAGACCCGCGACGGCTTGGCCTTGACCGCATCGAGCGCATCGGTGCTCGCCACCTTCACGTCGAGCTTGGTGCCGGCATAGCGGTTGAACTGCGACAGCGACCGCTGCGAGGACGTATTCCAATTGCCGTCGGCCTGCCCGGAGAAGCAGCCGACGCGGCCGAGCTCGCTCTGCACCGAGCGGTTGAGGTCGGCCGGCGCGATCGCTGGGGTGAGCGCGGCCACGTTGGTGCCGGCGGCGCTCGTGGTGTTGCCCGGCGCAACGCCCGGCGCCGTGGCGGCGAGGTTGACGCGCTGCTGCTCGGCAGCGGCCGCCTGCTGCTGGGCCTGCTCCTTGGCCTTCTGCGCAGCAAGCTGCGCCTGCTCGGCGGCCTTCGCATCGGCCGCGGCCCTGGCTTGCGCATCCTTCTGCGCGCCAAGCGCAGCAAGGCGGTCGCGCTCGGCCTCGGCCTGCTTCGCTTTCGCGATCGCCGCCGCATGCGCCTGCTCCGCGCCGATCTTCTCGAGCTGGAGCTTGGCAAGGCTCGCATAGAACCCGTCGGGATGCTGGGCGAGGAAAGCTTCCCACGCCGGACGGTTGCCGACCTGGAGCGCGAGCTCGTAGTCGCGGCGAATATCGGCCTGGGGATTGGCTACGGGCGCCGCCGGCGCCAGCTTGACCGGCACCAGCGGCACGTCCTCGCCACCCAGCGAGCCGTAGACGAACGGCTCTTGCTTGTTGCCGGTGGACTTCAGCACATCGTCGCGCACGAAGCCGAAGGCGCGGCGGACGTCGAGGCCCGGCGTCGTCAGATGCTTCGACAGCGCGATGGTGAACGGGCTGTTGGCACCGTCGCCGTCCTGCGCGGTGAAGCCGGCCTTGGCCGAATAGGCGATCAGCGTGTTGGGGCTGGACGGCTCGACCTGGGCGAGGCCCCGGCCGATGCCGCGCGAAGCGACCGTGCGCTTCATCCGCTTGCTGAACGGATTGTCGCGGCAGGCATCGAGGATCACCAGACGCAATTGCTTGGCGGGCTCGACCGCGACCAGGACACGGTCGAGGGAGAGCGCCTCGTCAAAGACGTCGGTGTCCCGCTCGAGCTTGGCATCCACCGGGATCAGATAGTTCGAGCCCTCCACCTCGATGCCGTGGCCGGCGTAGTAGACCACGGCGATTTCGGCGTCGCGGGTCGCGTCGGCGAAGTCGCGCAGCACGCGCCGTGTCTCCAGCGCCGACAGATCGTGCCGGGAGTCGACGACGTCGAAGCCGGCCTCCTTCAGGGTCTTGGCCATCACCGACCCGTCATTGACAGGATTGGCGAGCGAGGGCGCGTGCTGATAGGCCGAATTGGCCAGCACCAGCGCCACGCGCTTTCCGGCAACAGCCGGCCCGGCGCCGAACATCAGGCCGAGGGCGACGAAAAGCGGACAAAGTCTGAGCAAGCTGCGCATGACACGACTTCCGATGGTTCCGGGCCGTCCGGCCCTTTGGGACCGCTTTAGCAACATCCTCCGCCGGCGCTTGTGATGGAGGTCACGAAGCGGACCCGGCGGCAGGCCGTACGACCTCTCTTGTTTGTCGCGCCAGCGCTGTCGCGGTTCGCCAACGGACGGCGGTGCGGACCGGGTTCCGTCAGACAACCCCGATGTGCTCCCGATATTGCGGCAGGTCGTCCCTAATTTCATGCCAGGGCGCCTTCGAGCCGACGAAAATATGGGCGCTCGGCCGGATGGAGGGGGCATCGACCAGGGTTCCCATGGCGACGTGGACCCACTCTCCTTCTCGGACCCGGGAATAGAGCAGCGAGCCGCAGCGGCCACAATGCGCGTCATGGGTGGTGTCGTCGCCGAAAATCATCCGGAGGTCGCCACCCCTGACAATACGAAGCCTGTCTTGCCGGATGCCGGCGAAGGGCTTGAAGGCGGCACCGGTGGTGCGCCGGCAGTTCGAGCAGTGGCAGTTCATCGCATAGGCGAATGCGTCGGCCACCTCGAAGCGCACGGCGCGGCAAAAGCATTCGCCGACAAGAATGCGAGCGTTCGAATTTTCTGATTCTGCCATCGTGACGCCTTCGCGCAAATCGCTGACACACCCATAGCGCATTTCAACGTGTACGACTAAGTTGGCCCGAAGTTATCATGCAAAGGAACGACCCATGAGCCAGGACCGGTCGAGCGTCGAAGCCGTCGTGCAATCCTATTTTGACGGACTTTACTAGGGCAACGCCGACAAGCTCGGCGCCATCTTCCATCCCTCCGCCGATCTGCGCTGGGTCGAAAAGGGCGAGCTCCAGGTTCTGACCGTGCCGGACTGGCTCGACCGCGTGCGCAAGCGCGCCTCGGCCAAGGCCGAAGGCAAGCCGCGCGAGGATTTCATCGTCACCATCGACCGGTCGGACGACAAGACCGCGTTCATCAAGGTGCGCTGCCAGCTGCCGCCGCGCTATTTCACCGACTATCTCGTGGCGATGAAGCTCGCCGACGGCTGGCAGATCGTGTCGAAGTCGTACCGATATGATTTGAGGGAGTGACGGGCGCCGTCCTGCTGCCCGAATTCGGACGCACTCGCTATCCAATTCTCCGTCATTGCGAACGCAGCGAAGCAATCCAGAATCTCACCGCGGAGACAGTCTGGATTGTTTCGCTGCGCTCGCAATGACGACGCGGATGCAGCGTCCGCTCCATCTCCCACCCCTGCTCGCCTGGAAATCACCATGCTTGTCGACCGCCGCTCCCTGCTCGCCTCATTCGCCTGGTTGGCCGCCTCCCCTGCGCTCGCCGGGGATGCCCCATCAGAATTCGAATCCTACGAGCGCGAGAGCGGCGGGCGGATCGGGCTCTATGCGGAGAATCTCGCAACCGGCAAGAAGCTCTCCTGGCGCGCCGACGAACGGTTCGTGATGTGTTCGACGTTCAAGGCTTCGCTCGCCGCCAGCGTGCTGGCGCGGGTCGATCGCGGCGAGGAGCAACTCGCGGCCATGATCCGGTATGGCCAGTCGGATCTGCTGGAATACGCGCCGGTGGCGAGGGAAAATCTCGCGGCCGGCAAGATGTCGGTCGGCGAGATGTGCAAGGCCATCGTCGAGCTCAGCGACAACACCTGCGCCAATCTGCTGCTGGCGCGGATCGGCGGCCCCGCCGCGCTGACCGCCTTCTGGCGGTCGCTCGGCGATACCACCTCGCGGCTCGACCACAACGAGCCCGAACTCAACCGCTCGCAACCCGGCGACCCCCGGGACACCACGACGCCGGCAGCGATGGCGGGAAATTTGCGCCGGCTGGTCGCGGGCGAGGCGCTGTCGCCTGCTTCGCGGGCCCTGCTCACCGACTGGATGGTGAACTGCAAGACCGGCGCAAATCGCCTGCGTGGCGGACTCCCGGCAGGCTGGAAGATCGGCGACAAGACCGGCAACAACGGCAAGGACGCCTCGGGCGACATCGCGGTCGCCTGGCCGAAGCCGGATACGCCGATCCTGATCGCGGCCTATACCCAGGGCGGCACGCCGAGCGCGGCGCAGATCGCATCCGCGTTCGCGCGGATTGGGCGAATGGTGGCCGAGCGGCTGGCTTGAGCCGCGCATTGACCTAGCCGTCGCTTCCGGGTCAAGACAGACCATCATGGAAGCGAAGTTTCAGACCTTTCTCATCCTGCTGGCCGTGCTGGCAGGCGTGGCACTGGCCGCGCGACGCTTCAACGTCGCCCCTGCCATCCTGCTGATGCTGGCGGGCGTCGGCCTCGCTTTCGTGCCGGGCATGCCGACTGTGGAGCTGCCGCCGGAGCTGGTGCTGCTGGTCGTGCTGCCACCACTGATCTACTCGGCCAGCGTCGCGATGAGCTGGCGCGAATTCAAGAAGAACCTGCGTCCGATCGTGCTGCTCGCGGTCGGCGCCGTGATCTTCACCACGGCGATGGTGGCGGCCGCCACACACTACATGATCGGCCTGCCCTGGACCGTCGGCTTCCTGCTCGGGGCCATCGTCGCGCCGCCCGATGTGGTGGCGCCGCTCGCGATCGCGCGCCGGCTGAACATGCCGCGCCGCATCCTGGTCGTGCTCGAAGGCGAAGGTCTCGCCAACGACGCCACCGCGCTTATCCTCTACCGCTTCGCGCTCGCCGCGATCCTCATCGGCCACTTCTCACTGCCGCTCGCGGCCGGTGAATTCCTCCTCATCGTCGCCGGCGAGATCGCCTTCGGCATCGGCGTCGGCTGGCTCTCCTTACGCCTTCGCAAATGGTCCGGAGATCCGCAGGTCGAGCTGACGCTGTCGCTGATCACGCCCTATGTCTCGTACTGGCTGCCCGAGCATGTCGGCGGCTCCGGCGTGATCGCAACCGTGGCCTGCGGCCTCTACGTCAGCTGGAACGGCCCATTGCTGATCTCCTCGGCGACGCGCCTGCAAGGCATCTTCTTCTGGGATCTCGTGATCTACCTGATCGAGGGCATGCTATTCCTGCTCACCGGCTTCCAGATGCGCGCGCTCTACGAGAAATCAAAGACTTTTCCGCTCGACGACATTCTCATCGCAACCGCATTGGTCCTGGTGATCGTCGTGTTCGCGCGTTTTGCCTGGCTCTATCCCGCAACTTATCTGCCGCGGATGCTCTCCAGGTCGCTGCGCGAGCGCGATCCGTCGCCGCCATGGCAATGGCCGTTCGTGCTCGCCTTCACCGGCGTGCGCGGCGCGGTGTCGCTGGCCGCCGCGCTGGCGCTGCCGTTCACGCTGCCGAACGGCGAGGCGTTTCCCTATCGCGACCTGATCCTGTTCGTCGCCTTCGGTGTCATCTTCGTGACGCTGATCGGCGTCGGCCTGACGCTGCCGCCGATCGTGCGGTGGCTCGGCGTCGCCGAAGCCGGTCGTCACGAGCATGCCGCCGAGCACGAAGCGGAGATCGCCGCGCGCCGTCAGGCGCTGGAGGCCGCGCTGAAATCGCTCGACGCGCTCACGGCGGAAAAAGAGGTTTCCGACGAGGTGATGCGGCTGCTGCGCGCCCGCCACGAGATCCGCTTCAACCAGCTCCCGGACTCGCTCGATCCCAACCGTCACGACATCTCTGCCGCCGGCACCGCTCTGACCCGCGACCTGATCGCCGCCGAGCGCAAATTCATCCACAAGCTGCTGCGCGACGGCCAGATCACCGACGAGACGCGGCGGCGGATCGAGCGCGATCTGGATCTGGAGGAGGCGAGCCTGGCGAATAGGGAATATCGAGCCGGGCCGCTGTAGCTTGCTCGTCATTGCGAGCGTAGCGAAGCAATCAAGGCTGCCGCCGCGGAAAGACTCTGGATTGCTTCGCTGCGCTCGCAATGACGGAGCGCTGAACGACCTGAGCCAACTACCGCTTCTCGCAAAACTCCCTCATCGCGGCCGCGACGGCTTGTGCGACCGCCTCGTGCCGCTCCGGCGAGTTCATCTCCATTTCCTCGTCGCGATTGATGATCGAGCCCGCCTCGAGCAGCACGGCGGCGCTTCGCGTGCGCGACAGCACGACCAGCCCGTCATAGCGGTAGACGCCGACATCCTTGTCGAGCAGCTGGCGCCGGTAGCGGCCCATCACCGGCAGCGTGTACTGGCTGGCATAGTGCAGGCCCTGCTGCTTCAATTGCCGGCCGATCATCCTGGCCAGCATCAGGCTGGCGGCAAAGTGCGGATTCTGCCGCGACACGAACAGCGAGTGGCCCGAAAAGCGATCGCTGAAATAGCTCTTTGCGCCGTCGAATTCCCAGGTCTCGAGCAGCTTGTCCGGCACCGAATCATGATGGACCGACAGGAACAGATCGGCGCGGCCTTCGTTTGCAGCGCCGACGCGCTTGAACAGGCTCGGCCGTGCCTTGCCGTCGGTGACGAGCAGGCGGGTTGCGGCAAAGCCCTCGGCCTTGAGCTTGGCCGTGATGAGCCGTGCGAGGCGGAAGTTGAAGCCGAACTCCGGATCGTTGCGCGCGCTCAATGCACCGTAGGAGTCCGGCGTGTGGCCGACATCCACGACGATCCGGAATTTGGGCGTCTCGCACTTGAATGAAGGTGAGGGTTTCGGCCCATGTCTCGCACTCTTTCGCGCGATAGCAGCCTCGCCGGCCGTGACGAATGCAAGCGATGACAGAACGATCGAGGCGACCAGCCCGACGATGACGCTCCGCAGGTGCCTCAAGCGCTACTCCGCTGCTGCTCACGCATGCCGGTGCCGGCACCGCTTTCGGTGAGGAAGTTGTAGTCATTCGGGACGAAAGATGACGCGACCTTCGGCGGTGCTTTTTGCTTTTGATCACCTTGACGCAGGGAGGTCCGAGCGTCAACGCGCGGTCTGACCCCACGGCGCCCCCTGTCTTGGGCGATCAGGCCGACCATCGCGTCGGCAACTAAGTATTTGAGACTAAATGAAAATGACGATCGTGTCATTGCGCGATGCGGCACTGGCAATCGCGCGATTCCCACGCTCGCGGAGATTGTCGGCGACTGTTGCGGCGGAGCGACGGACGGACGCGCAACTAGCCGGTATTTAGGGCGGGTTTGAATTGGAATCGTCCATTGAATGTCTACGGGGTCAAATGAAGAAACTCGCATTCGCAACCGCCGCTCTGATGGCGCTGTTCACAGGCGCGGCGTCGGCCGCTGACCTTACCCGACCCTACACCAAGGCACCCGCAATCGCCCCCATCTACGACTGGAGCGGCTTCTACGTCGGCATCAACGGCGGTGGTGGCTGGGCCGACAAGTGCTGGGATATCTACAACGATGCCGGCTTCACCGTTGCGCCGCCCTTCCGGGAAGGCTGCCACAATGCGAGCGGCGCCACCGTCGGTGGTCAGATCGGCTATCGCTGGCAGGCCACCAATTGGGTGTTCGGTGTTGAGGCGCAGGGCAACTGGGCCGACTTCACCGGCTCCAATTCCAGCTTGTTCTACGGCAATTTCACCAACCGCTCCGAGGTTGATGCGCTCGGCCTATTCACCGGCCAGGTCGGCTACAGCTGGAACAACGTTCTCTGGTACGTGAAAGGCGGCGCCGCCGTCACCCGCGACAAGTACGAGGGCGTGATCACCAGCATCGGCTTGGTGTTTGATCGCGCCACCGAGACCCGCTGGGGCGGCGTCGTAGGCACCGGCATCGAATTCGGTTTCGCGCCGAACTGGTCGCTGGCGCTCGAATACGATCACCTGTTCATGGGCCATCGCGACATCACCTTTAGCTCGTCGATCGTTCCGGGGGTCACGCGCGGTGATACGATCCGCCAGGATGTCGACATTGTCACCGCCCGCATCAATTACCGCTTCGGTGGCCCGATCGTCGCCAAATACTGACTTTGGCACTTCTTCGACAAACGAAGCCCCGGTCTCGCGTCCGGGGCTTTCCTTTGCGCGAAGCTGACTGATTGATGTTGGTCTCCCGAGCCCGGCCCATTAGACCGGCCGCTCTCCCTTCACCGTCACGCGCGTGCCCGAGCGTGTGTGCGGCCAGTAGTCCCACATCGCGCGGTGCTGGGTGCAGCGGTTGTCCCAGAAGGCGATGGCGTTCTCGGTCCAGCGGAAGCGGCACTGGAACAGCGGGTTCTCGGCGTGCTGGTAGAGATAGGCGAGCATTGCGTCGCTCTCGTCGCGCGGGATGCCGTTGATGTGGCGGGTGAAGCCGCGGTTGACGTAGAGCGCTTTCTTCGCCGTGACCGGATGGGTGCGCACCACGGGATGCTCGGCATGGGGATAGGAGGGACGATCGGCGACGCCATAGTTGGCGTAAAGGCCGCGATAGATCGGCTCGCCATCGTGCAGCGCCGTCAGGCCATCGAGATAGGCTTTCATGCGCTCCGACAGCGCCTCATAGGCCGCGTACATGTTGGCAAACAGCGTGTCGCCGCCGCGGGGCGGGCATTGCTTGATGTAGAGGATCGAGCCCATCGGCGGCTCGAGATCGCAGGACACGTCGGAGTGCCAGCCCTCGCCATTGGCGCGCGGCGAGTTCTTGTCCGCATAGATCTTCATCAAGGCGGGGTCTTCGTCCTCATGCGGGGCGGCGGGATGAAAATGCAGCTCGCCGAACTTGCGGCCGAAGGCGAGATGCTGCTGCGGCGTGATGTGCTGGTCGCGGAAGAAGATGACGAGGTTCTCGGCGAGCGCGCGGTGGATCTCGTCCATCTGCCGGTTGGAGCGGGCATCGTCCGAGACGAGCTTGCCGATATCAACGCCGGAGATTTCCGCGCCGATGATGGGGGTGAGCTTCTCGACGACGATGGTCTCGTACGGCGCGCCGTCTTCAGCGGTGTGACGATAGCGCGGGCCCTGCTTGCCGGCGAGTGAGCTCATGGCGTGTCTCCCGATCGTTCTTGATTGGGAGCCATCGTAGCAACGTAGGGCGGGTTAGCGAAGCGTAACCCGCCACCTCGCGCCCGCAAAAAAATAGGCGGGTTAGGCTGTGCTAACCCGCCCTACGATTCCGATGTTGAGGAGCGCCTACTCTGCCGCAGGCGCCGGCACCTTGGCGCCTTGGCCGTAGCGCTGGTCGATGTAGTCGATCACCAGCGCCTTGAAGTCGGCGGAGATGGTCGGGCCGCGCAGCGTGCGGAACTTCTTGCCGTCGACGAAGACGGGCGCGGCCGGCGCTTCGCCGGTGCCGGGCAGCGAGATACCGATATTGGCGTGCTTGGACTCGCCGGGGCCGTTGACGATGCAGCCCATCACCGCGACGTTGAGCTCTTCCACGCCGGGATATTTGGTCTTCCAGGTCGGCATCTCGTCGCGGATGAAATCCTGGATCGAGCGGGCCAGCTCCTGGAACGTGGTCGAGGTGGTGCGGCCGCAGCCGGGGCAGGCGGCAACCAGCGGCACGAAAGTGCGGAAGCCCATGGTCTGCAGGAGCTCCTGGCCGACCTGCACCTCGCGGGTGCGGTCGCCGCCGGGCTCGGGCGTCAGCGAGATTCGGATGGTGTCGCCGATGCCCTGCTGCAAGAGGATGCCGAGCGCGGCCGAGGACGCAACGATGCCCTTCGAGCCCATGCCGGCCTCGGTGAGACCGAGATGGATGGCGTAGTCCGAACGGGACGCGAGATCCTGATAGACCGCGATGAGATCCTGCACCGCCGAGACTTTTGCCGAGAGGATGATGCGGTCCTTGGGCATGCCGAGCTCTTCGGCGCGCGCCGCCGAGAGCAGCGCCGACTGCACCATGGCCTCGCGCGTCACCGCGCGCACGTCGCGCGGATTGGGCGAGGCCGCGTTCTCGTCCATCAGCTTGGTCAGAAGCTCCTGGTCGAGCGAGCCCCAATTGGCGCCGATGCGCACCGGCTTGTTGTTCTTGTTCGCGATCTCGATGATGTCGGCGAACTGGGTGTCGCGCTTGTCCTTGAAGCCGACATTGCCGGGATTGATGCGGTATTTGGCCAGGGCCTCGGCGCAGGCCGGATAGGCCGCGAGCAGCTTGTGGCCGATATAGTGGAAGTCGCCGATCAGAGGCGTAGTGATGCCGCGCTTGGCGAGGCCGTCGCGGATGTGCGGAACGGCGGCCGCAGCCTCCTCGCGGTCCACGGTGATGCGGACCATTTCGGAGCCGGCGCGCGCGAGCGCTGCGACCTGGGCGATGGTGCCTTCGACATCGGCGGTATCGGTGTTGGTCATCGACTGCACGACGATCGGCGCACCGCCGCCCACAGCGACGTTGCCGACCTTGACCTGGGTGGTCCGATGCCGGGGCGCCGGGCCCGCAATGTCTGAATCGAGAGGGTTTTCGAGCTTGTTCATGGCGGTCCAAATATCAGGTTTTGGTGACGTTCAGCAATGCATCGCGCGGCGCCGCAACCGATGGGCTGGGACGGTTAACCAGAAAAAGCCCAGCAATTACAAGGACCGCTGCGGCCCCGAATGTCAGGCTCAGGGTGTCATGCATGATGAAATAGCTACCCACCACGCCAAACAAAGGGGTGATGAAGGTAAAAGCGGACAATTTGCTGGCCGAATAGGCCTTCACCAGCGCGAACCAAAGCGTGAACGTGGTTCCGACCACCCAGATCGCCTGGAAGGCCATCAGGCCGAGCGACAGCGGCGACGGAGTGTGGGTGATGGATTCGCCGAACAGCCAGGCCGCCAGCCCCAGGATCGGGATCGAGGTCGCGACCTGATAACCCAGGGCCTTCTCGGGCGCGGCGAAGCGCAGCCGCGTGCCCTTGGCAACCAGCGTCGTCGCGGCCCACAGCGCGGCGCCCCCGACGATCATGAGATCGCCGAGCAGAACCTGCGAATCGACATTGGGCTGGGGCACGCCGATCGCAAGCGCCACGCCGGCAAAGCTGATGGCTAGGCCGAGCCATTGCGCGCCACCGAGACGCTCGCCGAGCACCTGGTAGGAGCCGAGCGCCACGAAGAACGGCGCGGTGTAGAGGAACACCACCGCACGAGAAGCAGACGTGAAGTGCAGCCCCTGGAAGATCAACACGAACTCGATGCCGAACATCAGCCCGGCGATCAGGCCGGGCTTCCAGGTGCCGTCACGTTCGAAGAATTTGACGCCGCGAAAGGTGCCGATGAGGAACAGCACCGGCAGCGCGCCCATCGAGCGGATGGTGGCCTGGAGCATCGGCGGAATGTCCGGCAGCACCAGCTTCACCGCGATCTGGTTGAATCCCCAGGTCAGGCATAGCATGAGCATCAGGGCGATGGCGCCGGCACTGAGGGGACGGCCGGCGGACGGTATGGCTTGAGGTGCGGACATTTCTTCCCAAAAATCCGGCTTTGCGCCGTTGTTGCTTCAAGACATTTTCTGACAATGCGTGCAGACGCCCGTGATCTCCACCACAGACAGCTTTGGCGCGAAGCCTGAGCTGCGCGCGGCGGCGTTGAGGTCCTTGGCGAAGGACGCCGAGGAGATCTCGCCGACCAGGCCGCAGCGCTCGCAGATCAGGAACGCCACCGCGGAGGTCGAATCGTGGTCGTGGGCTGCGCAAGCGAGATAGGCGTTGCGGCTTTCGATGCGATGCACGAGGCCGTTGGCCATCAGGAAGTCGAGCGCACGATAGATCGTGATCGGTGCCGGCCGCGCCATCGACTTGGCAAGCTCGTCGATGATTTCGTAGGCGCCGAGCGGGCGGTGGCTGGAGAGCAAGGCACCCAACACCTGGCGGCGGATCGGCGTGAATTTCTGCGCGCGCTGCTGGCAGACCACCTCGGCATGCGCAAGCGCGTCCGCGGTGCAGCGGCCGTGATCATGGTCGGGCGCGGGGAATGCCGGCTTTGCGAGGCTCATGTCGCCGTCTTCTAGCATTTCGGCGGGGGAACCCAAAGCACGACGAGCCGTCCGGCTGCCAGCCATGCTCCTCCCGCGGGACAGCACCGCGCCCCCGGTCCGTGAATTAATCATAAGCTTGCTTATAATATTCAAGCTTATTGGAGACCACGCTCATGACGCGCGGGTCGGTCGACCAGAATTTCCTGTTCACGCTCGGTGAGCTCTATCGCCTCTTGCGCGTCTATGCCGACAAGGAGGCCTCGCGCTTCGGCATCACCCGGGCGCAATGGGCGGTGCTGGCCAAGGTGGAGCGCAGCGAGGGCATGAAGCAGTCCGAGCTCGCCGAGCTCCTGGAGATGCAGCCGATCACGCTGACACGGCTGATCGACAAGCTCTGCGACAACGACTGGATCGAGCGCCGCAGCGACGCTTCGGATCGCCGGGTCAAGCGCCTGTACCTCAAGAAGGCCGGGCGGCAATTGCTCGGCCGCATGAGCGGCCTGAAGTCGGAGCTGACGGCGAACGCGCTCGACGGCATCAATCCGGCGGACGCGCACCGCCTCCTCACCCAGCTCGAAACCATCAAGGAAAACGTGCGAACCGCGATCCAGGCATCCGGCGCGGAGCAAGCACGCAAGGAGCAGCGCCATGGCTGATCAGGTCGTCAAGTTGCAGCCCGAGCAGAAGAGCGACAGCGGCAAGCCGACCAAGAAGGCCGGCACCGATCCGCGCCGCCGCCTGCTGGCGGGCCTGCGCCGCTATCGCCGTTTCCTGCTCCTGGTCGTGCTGCCTGTCATCGTCGCCATCGGCGGCATCACCTTCTATCTGCATGGGGGCCGCTATGTCGGCACCGACGATGCCTATGTCGGCGCACAGAAGGTGCTGGTGACACCCGACATCTCCGGCAAGATCCTGAAAGTCATCGTCAAGGAAGGCCAGTCGGTCAAGCGCGGCGACGAACTGTTCGAGATCGACCCGGTTCCTTTCCGCCTCGCGGTCGAGGAGACCAAGGCGCAGCTCGCGCAGGCGCGCACGACCTATGACAACCTCGTCGCCAACATCAAGATCTACGGCGACATGTTGGGCCTCGCCCAGCAGGGCATCGATCTGAAGCAGCGCGACGTCGAGCGCAAGCAGGCGCTGGTGAAGAACAATTTCGGCTCCCAGCTCGATCTCGACAACGCCTCCAACGCACTGGTCACCGCCGGGGCGCAGGCGCAGTACATCAAGCAGCAGCTCTCCAACGCAAAGACCCAGCTGCTCGGCAACCCTGATCTGCCGCTCGAGCAATTCCCGCCCTACGCTCAGGCAAAAGCCAAGCTGGATGACGCGCAGCGCAACCTCGACCACACCGTGCTGCGCGCGCCGATGGATGGAGTGGCGACGCAGGTCGAGCAGATTCAGCTCGGCCGCTATGTGCCCGCCGGCACGCCGGTGTTCTCCATCATCGACGTCGCCCATCCCTGGGTCGACGCCAATCCGAAGGAGAGCGACCTCACCTATGTCACCGAAGGCCAGTCCGTCACGCTCGAGGTCGACGCGTTCCCCAACCATGTCTTCAAGGGCAAGATCGGCTCGCTCTCGCCCGGCACCGGCGCGCAATTCGCGATCCTGCCGCCGCAGAACGCCATGGGCAATTTCGTCAAGGTGGTGCAGCGTGTGCCGATCCGCATCTATTTTGACGAGACCGACAAATATGTGCGGAAGCTGAAAGCCGGCATGAGCGTCTACGCCACCATCGACACCGGTCATCGGCGGTCGCTTGCCGGCCTGCTCGGCCTGTCCGCGACCGCGGGCCAGGATAAAGAATAAGACAAGGACTGGCGCGATGTCCGGCCCCAATGCCAGCCTGATGGTCCCCGGCCTGCGCCGGAACATGGTGACGATCTGCGCCATGACCGCGACCATCATGCAGGCGCTCGACACGACCATCGCCAATGTCGCCCTCCCCTACATGCAGGGCACGCTGTCGGCCTCGCAGGACCAGATCAACTGGGTGCTGACCTCCTACATCGTCGCCGCCGCGATCATGACGGCGCCGGTGGGCTGGATCGCCAACCGCTTCGGCCGCAAGCGCATCTTCATCATCTGCTCGGCCGGCTTCACCATGGCATCGGTGCTGTGCGGCCTCGCGCAGGACATCAACCAGATGGTGCTGTTCCGCCTGCTGCAGGGCGTGTTCGGCGCAGCGCTGGTACCGCTGTCGCAATCGGTCATGCTCGACTATTACACGCTTCAGGAACGCGCCAAGGCGATGGCGATCTGGGGCATGGGCGTGATGATGGGTCCGATCATGGGACCGTCGCTGGGAGCCTGGCTCACCGAGACCTATTCCTGGCACTGGGTGTTCTTCGTCAACCTGCCGTTCGGCATCATCACCGTGCTCGGGCTGGTCGTCTTCATGGACGAGACCAGGAAGGATTTCAGCCTCAAATTCGACTGGTTCGGCTTCGCCGCGCTGGCGGTCGCGATCGGCGCGCTCCAGCTCGCGCTCGACCGCGGTGAGCAATTGGGCTGGCTGGAATCGAACGAGATCCTCGCCGAGTTCATCGTCTCGGCCGTCGCGTTCTACTTCTTCCTCGCGCATTCCTTCACGACCTCGACCCCGTTCATCCGCTTCGCCCTGTTCCGGGACCGCAACTTCGTCACCGGCTGCCTGTTCATGATCGTGATGGGGCTCGTCCTGTTCTCGACCATGGCACTCGCCTCGCCCTACATGCAGAACGTGATCGGCTATCCCATCATCACCGCCGGCCTGCTGCTGGCGACCCGCGGCATCGGCACCTTCTTCGCCATGATGCTGGTCGGCCGCATGATGCGTTATATCGAGGCGCGCACGCTGATCATCTGCGGCCTGACGCTGACGGCGGGCTCGCTGTTCCAGATGACCGGCTGGACCGATCTGACCCAGGTGCCGGAGATCGTCACGGTCAGCGTCATCCAGGGTTTTGGCTTCGGCCTCGTCTTCGTGCCGCTCTCGACCGTGGCGTTCCTGACACTGTCGAACGAGCTGCGCACCGACGGCACCGCGATGCTGACCCTGATGCGCAACGTCGCGAGCTCGGTCGGCATTTCCGTCGTGATCGCGCAATTGACGCAAGGCACGCGATGGACCTACGCGATCCTGTCCGAGCACATCAACCCGTTCAACCACGCGCTGCAGATGCCCGGCGTCAGCGGCATCATCAATCTGTCGACCGACACCGGCCGCGCCATGGCCGACAGAATGGTCAACGTGCAGGCGCAGATCATCGCCTTCGCGCACGACTACCAGCTGGTGATGCTCTTCATCCTCTGCACCATCCCGCTCGCTTTGCTGATCGGCTCGACCAAGGCGACGCTGCGCAAGCAGGCGGCGGGGCCGGAGCATGCGGTGATGGAGTAGCGGATCTCGGGCCCCGGACGCAGCGCAGCGCTACACGTTGCACCGCGTCCGGGACACAACAGCGCTACAACAGCTCCTCGCAGCCCAAATCATCCACGGCCGCAAACGCCCGCTCCAGATTGTTCCACCAGATCAGCGGCGGGATGTTGATGCTCCACTGCCAGACCGGCCGCGTGATCTGCCAGAGCACCGCCCAGCGATAGTCGCGGTCGAGCGCTCCGCGCGAATAGCCGGTGATGCCGCTCTCGATCAGCGTGTCGTGGTAGAGATTGAGCAGCAGCCGTTCGAGCGCCTGCCGGCGTTCCGGATACCAATGCATCGCCATCATGTAGGCGAGATCGTGCGTCGGAACGTCGATGCTCCAAAGATCGAAATCGAAGATGCGCACGGTGTCATCGATTCCCGTGCGCGGCAGCAGGAAATTCCAGACATGGGCATCGCCATGCGTGATACTGAGGTGGCGGCGTGAATGGTAACGCTGGGACAGCCGCTCCGACTGATCGATGAGCCGACGATAGAGGATCCGCCGTTCCTCGCTGAGGCGATCGCCGAGAAGATCGGCAAAGCGGTCGTAATGCCCCGCGAACGTCTCCATGCGTTGCGCGCTGTCCTCCACGCTGGCCCAGGTGCCGAGGGTCTCGCCGAGGCTCGGATGGTCCCACCAGGCTGCATGCCAGCGCGCCAGCGTCGTGACGATGGCGAACGTCTGCTCACGCGACGGCGGCACCGGCCAGGCCGTCGCGATCTCGTGGCTGTCGGTGAGATCTTCCAGGAGCAGATGCCAGGCGAAGCTGTCCTCGTCGAAATGCCCATCAAAGCAGCGCGGCACGAGTCCCGGCGGCATCTGCGGCACCAGCTGCGTGTAATAGCCCACCTCGCGCCGGCCGCCATTGGCGAGGCGCTTGGCGAAAGCGGCATTGGGCGTCTTGAGGATCAGCGACTGCGGAGCACCGGCGGACTCGCCGACATAGCGCAGCCCGAGCCTGACGATATGCGACACCACTGTGTCGCGCTGATGCAGCACCTTCACCTCGCGGACGGCGCCTGCATCCAGCGCGCCGCCCCGGCGCAGCGCGGCCGTCAGTCGGGCGGGCTCAACGACCGCCGGCAATTGTGGAGATGTCATGAACCACGATGCCCCTGTCCCGCGTCATACTGCACGATCACATGCCCGGGCACCAGCGGCTGCCGCCGGCTCAGGCTGCGGCGGTCGAGTCGCGCACCGTCCGCACAACAATCGCGCGCAGTTGATCGAGATTGGCCGTCATCCCGGCGATCGCCTGCCTCACATCCGCGGCGCGCTGGTTGACGGAGGCGGCATCGCGGCTGACGTCGCCGATCTTGGCCGAGACCTCCTGTGCGGCGGAGGCCGATTCGGAAATCGACCGCGTGATCTCCCGGGTCGCGGCATCCTGCTGTTCCATTGCGGCAGCGACCGATGTCGCCACGCCGTCGATCTCGATGATGTGGCCTCCCATGGCCTCGACGGCGTCGACCGCGGCCTGCGTCGAGGCCTGGATCTCTGCAATCAGCCGGCCGATCTCCTCGGTGGACTTGGCAGTCTGGTCGGACAGGGACTTCACCTCGGCGGCAACCACCGCGAAGCCGCGGCCGGCCTCGCCGGCGCGCGCCGCCTCGATCGTCGCGTTGAGCGCGAGGAGGTTGGTCTGGCCTGCGATGCCGCCGATGAGGTCGGAGACCTCCGCGATCTTCTTCACCGATCCGGCCAGCGCCTGAATGGTCGAACGCGCCTGCTCGCGGCCGGCGACGGCCGATTTGGTGACGGTGCTGGTCCGCGCGACCTGGCTCGTGATCTCGCGGATCGAGGCGCTCAACTCTTCGGCCGCAGCGGAGACGGCCTGCGAGCTGCCGAGCGCCTGGGTCGAGGCCGCCGCCACCGCCTGCGACTGCGCAGAGAGCGACTTTGCGATCTCAGAGAGGCCGGAGGCGGCTTGCTCCACGCCCTGCGTCGCCGCAGTCGCGGTATCGACCGAGCGGCCGGTCTCGCGCTCGACCGTTTCGGCCATCTGGTGCAGGGCGGAGCGCTTGGCGAGCGCCGCCGCCCGTTCCTGCCGCAACTGCTCCTCGCGCAGACGGGAGTTCTCGACCGCCGCCTGCTTGAACACCACAAGCGCGCCCGCCATCGAGCCGACCTCGTCCTGGCGCTGCGCGAACGGAATCTCGGCGGCGAGATCGCCGGTCGCGAGCTTCTGCATCGTGTCCGTCATGCGCACGATCGGGCGCACCACGCCGAGGGCAACACCCAGCAGGCCGGCGGTAACGAAGGCGAGGACGGCGATGGAGACGCCGAGGAGGATATAGAGCATCGCGCTGTCGCGGTCCGCGGCCAGCTTCTCCATGGCGGCATTCCGCTTGTTAGCACTCTCGACGATGCTGTCGATGACGGCGCGATGCGCGGTATAGGCCTCCTTGAGCTGCGCATAGACGCGCTCGGAAGCCGCCGCGTCCTTGGCCTTGAGGGCGGGCAGAAGCTGATCCGATGCCTTCCAGAATTTCTGCACCTCCGCATCGGATTTCGACACCAGCGCGGTCTTGAGGTCGGCCGAGAGGCTGGAGGAGACCCAGAACGCCTTGCGCTCGTCGTAGTCCTTGCGGAGCTGGACCAGACGCTCGCCGTGGGCCGCCAGCTGATCCGGCTCGCGCATGGCCAGCGTCGCCTCGAGATAGGCTTCGATGATGTATTCGGGCGGCGGCAGGATGTCGGCGATGAGGTCATTGCCGAGCTTGATGTCGGAATAGAGCGGACCGCCGACCTTGAGCTCTTTTAGGGCGTACAGGCTGGTCGAAACAACGGCGGCGAAACCAATGGCGAGAACGATGCCAAACGCGACGATCGCAGAGGACAAGGACAGACGAAATTTCATGAAACAATCCAGGTCGGCGTCGAAACTGCGGCCACCCTAGACGACTACGGTAAATACGGGATTGATTCGCGCCGGAATTGTATTTCACGAACCCCGCATGAATACGGAGATTAGGCGTCAAGTCATCGGTATTGAGTCAGCGAGGCTGACGCACAACCGCGCAAAAATCAACGTTCGAGTCTGATGCGGCAACGCAGCACCGGCTCCGATGCGCCGAATGAGATATGTGTGCCGAGGAGCAGGCCTCCCCGGCACGCCCTGCCCTCATACGTCGAAGAACACCGTCTCGTTGTCGCCCTGCAGGTGCAGGTCGAGCCGGTAGACCGGCTTGCCGGCCTCGCGGACCGCAGTGAGCGTGGCGCGGCGGTCAGCCGGCACCAGCGCCAGCACGGGATCGGCGGCGTTGCCGGCCTCGTCGCTGAAATAGATGCGGGCGTAGAGATGCCTGAGCATGCCGCGGCCAAACACCGCAACCAGGATGTGCGGCGCCTGCGGCTTGCCAGCAGGATCGGGCACGACACCCGGCTTGATGGTCTCGAAGGAATAGTTGCCGTCCTTGTCAGTGCCGCAGCGGGCAAAGCCGCGGAAGCTCGCATTCGGCAGCGCGCGCTTGTCCTGGGGATCGGCAAAGCGGCCCTGCGCATCCGCCTGCCAGATCTCCAGCATGCAATCGGGGACGGCCACGCCGTCGCCATCGAACACCCGGCCCTCGATGCGGATGCGATCGCCGGTGACATCGGGCGTCAGCGTCGAATTGGTGAACGCGTCGTTCCAGGCGTACTCGCCGGTCGGCGTCAGGCCGTATTTGAAGAACGGACCGACCGTCTGCGATGGGGTGATCCCGTCGGGCTTCGCGGACTCTTGCACTTAATGGTTCTCCATGGGGGTGGCGTCCTTGCCGCGCAGCACGATGTCGAAGCGGTAGCACAGCGCCCATTCGGGCTGGGTATTCTCCAAGTCGAACGACGAGACCATCCGCGCTCGCGCCTTCTCGTCCGGCACCGAGTTGAAGATCGGGTCGAACGGGAACAAGGGGTCGTTCGGGAAATACATCTGCGTCACCAGGCGCGTGACGAAGGAATGGCCGAACACCGACAGATGGATGTGCGCTGGACGCCAGGCATTGTGGTGATTGCCCCAAGGGTAGGCGCCAGGCTTGATCGTCACGAAGCGATAATAGCCGGACGCATCGCTCACGGTGCGGCCCGCGCCGGTGAAATTCGGATCGAGCGGCGCCGGATGCTGATCACGGACGTGGACATAACGGCCGCAGGAATTGGCCTGCCAGATCTCGACGAGCGAGTTCGGCACGCCGCGGCCGTCCTCGTCGCGCACATGGCCATGCACGATGATGCGCTCGCCGAGCGGCTCGCCCGCGTGCTGGCGGGTGAGGTCGTTGTCGCCCTCGCGCACGGTCTCGTGGCCGTAGACCGGCCCGGTCAGCTCCGACAGCGTATGGGGCATCGGAATCAAGGGCTTGTTCGGCGCGCGCTTGATCGAGCTCTTGTAGTCGGGCGACAGCGGCAGCGGATGCGCCGCGTTGCTGCCGGTGGGATAGATGAATGTCATTGGCGAACTCCTCCCCGGCCGTTTTCGGTCCGGCCGGTCAACTCTTCCGCCAATCATTATAGGATATAACTAATTTGGGAAAGCCGGTTTGGCGGCGTTCCCGCGCATGGCAGCCGGCCGCTGCTACCTGATCGGCGCACGCGGAAGCACGGCCTCTCCGGCCTCGAGCCGGTAGGTATGGTCGAGCGAATACCAGGGCAATGAGGCGTCCTTCGCCGTCGGATGCGGCGTATCGTGGCGCACGAACTTGCCGATCAGCGCCTGTGTCACACCGAACTGCACGTCGCTGTCGATATGGGGGTCGCTGGGATCATAGACCTGCGAGATCAGCACCTTGAATCCCGGCTTGAAGATCAGGGCATGCAGATGCGCGGGACGATAGGGGTGGCGGGCCTGCGCCGCGAGCAGGCGGCCGACGACACCATCGGTCGGAATGGGATAGCCGACCATCATCACCGAGCGGAAGGAAAAGCGCCCGTCAGAATCGGTCGTGAACTTGCCGCGCAGGTTCATGTCGGCCTGCTCGGGGTCCTGGTTCTCGTAGAGGCCGACCGGCGAGGCGTGCCAGACATCGACCTCGGCACCCCCGACGGGCCGGCCGTCCTTGCCAGTGACGTGGCCGCTGACGAACAGCGTGGCCCCCGGTGTCTCCGAGCGCACGATCGATCCGCCATTCTCGACCCGGGGCGAATTCAACCGCCAGAACGGCCCGAGCAATGATTGATCGGTCTCCGTATTGCCTTGATCGCCGTTGTTGAGCAGGCACACCAGCGAGGAGACGCCGAGCGACCCCGCCATCAGCACGACTTCGTTATGCGTGTCGGTGGTCAGCTTGCCGAGCTCGGCCACAATCGCCGCGGCGTCGCGGAACTCCTTCTCGGTCAGCCTGACATCGCGGACGAAGGCGTGCAAATGCTTGACCAGGGAGAGCATGATCTCGCGCAGCCGCGGATCGGATGTCCGCTCCATTACCGCCAGGGCCGCGGCCGTGACGTCCTTCTCGCGCTCGATGATCACAGGCTATTTTCTCCCTGTCTTTCCGGAACGCGAGAGAAATGCGCGAGCCCGGGCTCTTCGCCTATCCCCGCAAAGAGCGGGGAGAGGCGAAGGAGAGAGTTCAATTCAGCTTTTCGATCGCGACCGCGACGCCCTGACCGACGCCGACGCACATCGTGGCGAGTGCGAGCTTGCCGCCGCGCTTCTCCATGCCGTGCACGGCGGTGAGCGCGAGGCGGGCGCCGCTCATGCCGAGCGGATGGCCAAGCGCGATGGCACCGCCATGCGGATTGACGAAATCGGCGTCATCGGCGACGCCGAGCTGGCGCATGCAGGCGATGCCCTGCGAAGCGAAAGCTTCGTTCAGCTCGATCAGGTCGAAATCGCTGATCTTCTTAGCCAGCCGTTCCATCAGCTTGCGGGTCGCCGGCACCGGGCCGATGCCCATGATCCGCGGCGGCACGCCGGCCGAGGCGAGCCCGAGGATGCGGGCGCGGGGCGTAAGGCCGTGCTTCCTGACCGCGGCTTCCGAGGCCAGGATCATTGCGGCGGCGCCGTCATTGACGCCGGAGGCATTGCCGGCGGTGACGGTGCCGGGATTGCGCACGATCGGCTTCAGCTTGGCGAGACCTTCCAGCGTGGTCTCGGGGCGCGGATGCTCGTCCTTGTCGAAGGTGATCGGGCCGGCCTTGCCGCCGGGAATGGTGATGGGCGTGATTTCTTCCGCGAAATAGCCGGCGGCGATCGCTGCGCCTGCGCGCTGCTGCGAGCGGATGGCGAAGGCGTCCTGGTCCGCGCGCGAGACCTGGAACTCCTCGGCGACGTTCTCGCCGGTCTCCGGCATCGCATCGACGCCATACTGCGCCTTCAGCAGCGGATTGATGAAGCGCCAGCCGATCGTGGTGTCGAAGATTTCGGCCGAGCGCGAGAAGGCTTCCTGCGCCTTGCCCATCACGAAGGGCGCGCGGGTCATCGATTCGACGCCGCCGGCAATCGCGAGATCGATCTCGCCGGAACGAATGGCGCGGCCCGCGGCGCCGACCGCATCGAGGCCCGAGGCGCAGAGCCGGTTCAGAGTCTGGCCGGGAACCGAATCCGGCAGGCCCGCCAGCAGCAGCGCCATGCGCGCGACGTTGCGATTGTCCTCGCCGGCCTGGTTGGCGCAGCCGAAGAACACCTCGTCCACCTGTGCCCAATCGAGATTGGGGTGCTTGGCCATCAGCGCCTTGATCGGGGCGGCGGCGAGATCGTCGGCGCGCACCTTGGCGAGCGAGCCGCCGAAACGGCCGATCGGGGTCCGCACGGCATCGCAGATAAAGACGTCACGCATCGTTGTTCTCCCTGAATGCCGCGATCCGGCCAAATTCTTCAATGTCGGCGGAGTTTTAGGAGGGCGCCCGCGGCAGGTCAATTGACGGTTTCGCGGAGCAGACGTCATTCCGGGGCGCGCCATTTGGCGCAAACCCGGAATCCATTTGTCGGCGTGACGTGCGGCCCGATGGATTCGGGGCCTGCGCCGTTCCGGCGCATCCCGGAATGACGGCGGAAAATGTGGCAGCCGCATGCGCTACACGGACAACGTGGAAAACCTTCGCTTCCCCGGCAAAGCAAATAGGAGCAGGTGCCGAAATTTTGTAGGTTGCGCCGCCCATGACGATGCAACAGCCGATACAAGTTCCGCCCGCCGATGACACGCCCGCGCCGCAGGCCGAGGCTGCCGCGCGCGTCACGCCGATGATGGAGCAGTATCTGGAGATCAAGGCGGCGCATCAGGGCTTGCTGCTGTTCTACCGGATGGGCGACTTCTACGAGCTGTTCTTCGAGGATGCCGAGATCGCTTCAAAGACGCTCGGCATCGTCCTGACCAAGCGCGGCAAGCACCAGGGCGCGGATATCCCGATGTGCGGCGTGCCGGTCGAGCGCTCAGAGGATTATCTGCATCGTCTCATCAGCGCCGGGCATCGGGTCGCGGTCTGCGAGCAGACCGAGGATCCCGCGGCGGCGAAAGCGCGCGGCAACAAGAGCGTGGTACGCCGCGGCGTGGTGCGGCTGGTGACGCCGGGCACGCTGACCGAGGACACACTGCTGGATGCGCGCGCCAATAATTACCTGCTGGCGATCGCGCGCGCCCGCTCCTCCGCCGGCGGCGACCGCTTCGGCCTTGCCTGGATCGACATCTCGACGGCCGAATTCATGGTCACCGAGGTCTCGGGCGGCGAGCTCGCCGCGACGCTGGCGCGCATCAACCCGAACGAGGCGATCGTCACCGACGCGCTCTTTGGCGACAACGAGCTCGGCCAGACCTTGCGCGAGCTGCCGGCCGTGACGCCGCTGACTCGCGACGTCTTCGACGGCGCCACCGCCGAGAAGCGGCTCTGCGACTACTTTGCCGTCGCGACCATGGACGGGCTCGCGCAGCTGACGCGCCTGGAGGCCACCGCGGCGGCCGCCGCCGTCACCTATGTCGACCGCACCCAGGTCGGCAAGCATCCGCCGCTCTCGCCGCCCGCGCGCGAAGCCTCGGGTGCGACCATGGCGATCGATCCGGCGACGCGCGCCAATCTCGAGCTGACGCGCACGCTCGCCGGCGAACGCCGCGGCTCGCTACTCGATGCCATCGACTGCACCGTGACCTCGGCAGGCTCCCGCCTGCTGGCGCAGCGTCTGGCCGCGCCGCTGACCGATGCGCCTGCGATCGCGCGGCGGCTAGACGCGGTCAGCACCTTCGTGGCCGATTCCGCCGCGCGCGAGGACATCCGCAGCATCCTGCGCGGCGCGCCCGACATGTCGCGCGCTCTGGCCAGACTCTCGGTCGGCCGCGGCGGGCCGCGCGACCTCGCCGGCATCCGCGACGGCATCATCGCCGCCGACCAGGTGCTGACGCGGCTCTCCGAAATGGATCAGCCGCCGCAGGAGATCGCGGCGGTGATGGCAGCGCTGCAGCGGCCGTCGCGCGCGCTCGCAGCCGAGTTCGCCAGCGCGCTGGACGAGCAGCTGCCGCTGATCAAGCGCGACGGCGGCTTCGTGCGTCAGGGCTACGAGCCGGCGCTGGACGAAGCGCGAAACCTGCGCGATGCCTCGCGTCTGGTCGTGGCCTCGATGCAGGCCCGTTACGCCGATGCGACCTCCGTCAAAGGCCTCAAGATCCGGCACAACAACGTGCTCGGCTATTTCGTCGAGGTCACCGCCCAGCACGGCGACAAGCTGATGTCGCCGCCGCTGAACGCGACCTTCATCCATCGCCAGACGCTGGCGGGACAGGTGCGCTTCACCACGTCCGAGCTCGGCGAGATCGAGGCCAAGATCGCCAATGCCGGCGACCGAGCGCTCGGCCTCGAGCTCGATATCTTCGAGCGGCTCTGCGCCAAGGCGCTCGCGATCAGCGACGATCTGCGGGCCGCAGCGCAAGGCTTTGCGCTGCTCGACGTCGCGACCTCGCTGGCCAAGCTCGCTGTCGACGAGAACTATGTGCGGCCCGAGGTCGACGGCTCGCTCAGCTTTGCCATCGAGGCCGGCCGCCATCCCGTGGTCGAGCAGGCGCTCAAGCGCAACGGCGAGCCGTTCATCGCCAACGCCTGCGACCTGTCGCCTGCGCCGGCCCAGAGGTCCGGCCAGCTCTGGCTGCTCACCGGTCCCAACATGGCCGGTAAATCGACCTTCCTGCGCCAGAACGCGCTGATCGCCTTGATGGCCCAGATCGGCAGCTTCGTGCCGGCGACGCGCGCGCGGATCGGCATCGTCGACCGCCTGTTCTCGCGCGTCGGCGCCGCCGATGATCTCGCCCGCGGCCGCTCCACCTTCATGGTGGAGATGGTCGAGACCGCGGCGATCCTGAACCAGGCCGGCGAGCGCTCGCTCGTCATCCTGGATGAGATCGGCCGCGGCACCGCGACCTTCGACGGCCTCTCGATCGCCTGGGCCGCGATCGAGCATCTGCACGAGAGCAACCGCTGCCGAACCTTGTTCGCGACGCATTATCACGAGCTGACCGCGCTCGCGGCGAAACTGCCGCGGATGTTCAACGCCACGGTGCGGGTGAAGGAATGGCAGGGCAACGTCGTGTTCCTGCACGAGGTGCTGCCGGGCTCGGCCGACCGCTCCTACGGCATCCAGGTGGCGAAACTCGCCGGCCTGCCGCCGGCGGTGATCACGCGCGCCAAATCGGTGCTGTCCAAGCTGGAGGCGCAGGACCGCGGCCAGACCGCGCGAGCCCTGGTGGACGATCTGCCGCTGTTCGCTGTCCCTTCGCGCGCCGCCACTGAAGCCGCGCCGCCGAGCGAAGCGGAGCTGCTGATGGAGGCGGTGAAGGCGCTGCACCCCGACGAGATGTCGCCGCGCGAGGCGCTCGATGCTCTGTATGCGCTGAAGGCGAAACTGCCGAAGCAGTGACGGTGCCGTCGGGTGGGCGAAGCGGAGCGTGCCCACCGCTCCATGAAGCGATCGGGGAGAGATGGTGGGCACGGCGCGCAAAGAGCGCACCTTTGCCCACCCTGCAATTCCGAGCCCGGCCTAGCCCCGCGCCGCGATCGCCGCGGCTTCCGCGGCGGCGCGCTGCATGCTGGTCGACATCTCGTTGGTCACCGTGCTCTGCTCCTCGATCGCGGCGGCGGTCGAGGTCACGTACTCGCTGACATTGTTGATCGCCTGCTTGATCGAGCCGAGCGCGCTGACGACGTCGCCGGAGATGCTGTTGAGGCTGCCGATCTCCTGGCCGATCTTGTCGGTCGCCTGCTTGGCCTGGTTGGCGAGGCTCTTGACCTCGGAAGCGACCACCGCGAAGCCGCGGCCGGCCTCGCCCGCGCGCGCCGATTCGATCGTGGCGTTGAGCGCGAGCAGGTTGATCTGCCCCGTGATGTTGTTGATCATCTCGACGATGCCGCTCATCGCCTGCGCGGCCTCGGTGAGGCGCTGGGCCTGCGCGTCGGCGGCGCCGACCTGCTCGACCGCGCCCATCGCGGTCTCGCGCGACTTGGTCATGGCCTCGGAGATCTCCCGCACCGAGGCGTTGAGCTCCTCCGAGCCGGCGGCGACCGATTCCATCATGCCCCGCACGCGCTCGTTGCCCATGCGGACCAGGACCTGCTTGGTGACGTCGGTGGCGTATTTCACGACCTTGAACGGCTTGCCGTTGAGGTCGAGGATCGGATTGTAGGAGGCCTGGATGTAGACCTCCTTGCCGCCCTTGCCGATGCGCTTGTACTCCGCCGCCTGGTACTGGCCACGATTGAGCGCGGCCCAGAACTCGCGATAGCCGGCACCGTCGCGCTCGGAGGGCTCGACGAACATGCTGTGGTGGCGGCCCTTGATCTCGGCCAGCGAATAGCCGAGCGCGCCGAGAAAGTTGGCGTTGGCGGTGATGATCGTGCCGTCCATGTTGAACTCGATCACGGCCTGGGCCTTGTCGATCGCCGCGATCTGGCCGGCGAGATCGGCATTCTTCAGCTTCTCCGCGGTGACGTCGGTCGCGAACTTGACCACGCCGTACGGCTTGCCGTTTTCGTCGAGCAACGGATTGTAGGAGGCAAGGATCCAGACCTCGCGGCCGCCCTTGCCGATCCGCTTGAACTCGCCGGCTTGGTATTCGCCGCGGTTGAGCGCGGCCCAGAATTCGCGATAGGCCGGGCTGTTTCGGTCGGCCTCGGCCACGAACAGGCTGTGATGCTTGCCCTTGATCTCGTCGAGCGAATAGCCGAGCGCCTTGCAGAAATTCTCGTTGGCCGAGAGGATGGTGCCGTCGAGCTTGAACTCGATGACGGCCTGGGCGCGGCTGATGGCAGCGATCTTGGAGGCGTCCGTCATGCTGCGGATCTTCTTCTCGGTGATGTCGGTCGCAATCTTGGCGACCATCACCGTCTTGCCGTTGCCGTCGAGCACCGGATTGTAGGATGCTTCGATCCAGACCTCGCGGCCGTCTTTCGCGATCCGCTTGAACTCGCGCGCCTGATACTCGCCACGGTTCAATGCGGCCCAAAACGCCTTGTACTCGGCGCTGTCGCGCTGGTCGGCCGGCACAAACATCGAGTGATGCTTGCCCAGGATCTCCTCGAGACGGTAGCCGAGTGCGTCGAGAAAATTCTTGTTGGCCGTGATGATCGTCCCATCAAGATTGAACTCGATCATCGCCTGCGAACGGCCGATGGCATCGAGCCGCGATTGTGCATCAGTGTGGAATTTACGGCCGAACATCAGGAAATCTCCATCTCGAATTGAGCCGAAGGGGGATATGCTCGTCAGTATCGAGGAACTGATCGCGCAGCAGTGCTGACATATTCCAATCTGCGTCTCCCCCAGATCCGATTGGAAGGTCCGTCGCGATGGTCGGACAGCAACGAAGCGGGCGAGCAGCCTGATTCTTTACGGCAAAAGCTCGAACAAAGTTCTAATTTTACTGTCGGGAATTCGACGGGGGTTATCAGCATGTCAGCGCGAGGAGCCGCTGGAGCTCACACCGGAACAGTACGGCAGGACTTGAAATGATGGCGCTCATTCAACGGTTGATCCGAGCGGGCCACATCGGCTTCTCGCGACGTCGCGTCGCGCATATCCGTAGTCTCACGGCATCGGCCGCGTGCGGCGCAAGGCGCGCCGTCCTATTCTCCACAGCGTCAGATTCCATGCCACGCAGGTTGCGAGCGCGAGGCACAAGCCGGCGGCGGAGCCGAACCACACGACTGCAACGTGCAGGACCGCAATCGCCATGCCAAATCCGAGCAGGCCCCAGGCGGAGTTGGCGAGCACGGCAGCGGTCGGCGGTCCACCGATGCGCGGATGCAGGATGACCATGATGCTGGAGAACACCACGGGAAAGAGTGCAATGATGCCGCTGATGCGCGGGCCGACCCAACTCGATGTCGAAACCACGATGGCGACAAGGGTCGCAACCAGCGCAGCGCGCATCGGCACATCGTACCAGCGGCGCGTCACCAGCGGCATCTTCGCATGGCGATAGCGCGCGAGCAGTGGAATGCAGATGCCGAACGCGATCAGATTGGCGGCGAGCCCCGCGGCGAGCGACCAGTCGAACTGGCGGATGATCGAGGCCATCCCGATCCATACCGCGAAAGCGCTTCCGCAGCTCACCACGAGAGTGTGCCGCTGCGACAGCACAACGTAAGTGAGGCACATCAAGATCGTTGCCGCATTGACCGGCAGGCTCGCCAGCGCGCCCTGGGCGACGAACGCGGCGTCATGATCGATCGCAAGGAAGACGTAGGACGGCCCGGCCGAGACCGGCAGGGTCGCGATCAGCGCGCCGATCACGGGTCCCGAGCGTTCGGTGATGATCGATGCCGTCACCACGAACGCCGCCGCGATCGCCATGCGCAGGAGCAGGAAGAGGAGGAAGTGGAGGTCGAGGGACATTTTATCTGTCATTCCGGGGCGCGCGAAGCGCGAGCCCGGAATCCATAACCACAGGCCATGGTGGCTTAAGAGCTAGGAGCAACGACCGTCCGAAAATCCCGACGGCCGGGGATTATGGGTCCCGGGCTCGCGCCAAGCGGCGCGCCCCGGGACGACACCAATCGGTGGAATGACGACCTGCGTCTTACATCCTTTGCATCGACACCGAAACCTTCGGGCCGTTCTTGATGGTCTGATAGACCACGCAATACCGCTCGGTGAGTTTGAGCAGCAGATCGAGCTTGTCCTGCGGCGCTGACGTGTCGACCTCGAAGCGCAGGCGGATCTCGGCGAAGCCGACCGGGGTCTCCTTGTCGATGCCGAGCGTGCCGCGGAAATCGAGATCGCCCTCGGCGTAGACGTTGCCGGTCTTCAAGGGCACCTCGATCGCGGTCGCGACCGATTTCAGCGTGACGCCGGCACAGGCGACCAGGGCTTCGAGCAGCATGTCGCCGGAGCAAAGCTCGAGGCCGGAACCGCCTGTGCCCGGGTGCAGGCCGGCCATCGCGATAGCGCGGCCGGTCTCGACCTTGCACGCAATGCCTTCGCTATCGGTGGAGCCCTTGGCCTTCAGCGTGATCAGCGCAGCCTTGGGATCGGTCTTGTAGCGCTCCTTGATCGGGGCCTGCATCTGGCGCAGCTCTGCAGCGTCCATCTTGTTCTCTCCCGGGGATATCGACGAGCGGTATAGAGCGCGATTGGTTTTGTGTCAGCCCATGATTGGTGGAGGCAGTCATGACCAGCCGGGATCCAGGAGAAAAATCTGAGCACATTCATGACGTTACCCCAGGCGCCGATATCGGTATCGAAGCCGATTCATCTGCATGGCGAAACTCGCCGGTCGTCCCTTGCGAATGTCTCGTGACAGCGCCTGTCACCTCTTATATCCGGTAAGACATGGACAGCGTCGCGACTGAGCAGAAGCCACAGGTGGACGAGCGCTTCGATACCGCGCGGATCACCGCCGCGGTCGATGCGCTTGCCGAGAAGCACGAGGGGCGCGAGGACGCGTTCCGCACGGCGATGGCGCTATTGCTCAAGGCGGAGCTGATCGCGGCGCGCGCCGCCGCCCAGGCGATCCTTCTGAAGGACCGCCACGGCCGCCGCTGCGCCGAGCGGCTGTGCCACGTGCAGGACGAGATCATCCGCATCCTGTATTCGGCCGCGACGCGCCATCTCTACCGCTCGCCGATCCCGAGCGGCGCCGAGCGCATGGCGGTGGTGGCGACCGGCGGCTACGGCCGCGGGCTGATGGCGCCGGAATCGGACATCGATCTGCTCTTCATCCTGCCCTACAAGCAGACCGCCTGGGGCGAGCAGGTCGCCGAAGCGATCCTCTATTGCCTCTGGGACATGGGGTTGAAGGTCGGCCACGCCACGCGATCGGTCGATGAATCGATCCGGCAGGCGCGCGGCGACATGACCATCCGGACCGCGATCCTGGAGACGCGCTTCCTGACCGGCGACAAGCCGCTCTACGACGACCTGGTCGAGCGCTTCGACAAGGAAGTGGTGCAGGGCACCGCGTCCGAATTCGTCACCGCAAAGCTCGCCGAGCGCGAGGAGCGACACCGCCGCGGCGGCCAGTCGCGTTATCTGGTCGAGCCCAACGTCAAGGACGGCAAGGGGGCCTTGCGCGACCTGCACACACTGTTCTGGATCGCCAAATACGTCTACCGCGTCCGCGACACCCACGAGCTGGTCGGGCGCGGCGTGTTCGACGCGCAGGAATATCGCAGCTTCCGCCGCTGCGCCGACTTCCTCTGGTCGGTGCGCTGCAACCTGCATTTCTACTGTGGCCGCGCCGAGGAGCGCCTCTCCTTCGATCTCCAGCGCGAGATCGCGATACGTCTCGGCTACACCTCGCATCCGGGCATGCAGGACGTCGAGCGCTTCATGAAGCACTACTTCCTGGTCGCCAAGGAAGTCGGCAACCTCACCGCCATCCTCTGCGCCAAGCTCGAGGACCAGCAGGCCAAGCCCGCGCCGGTGCTGAGCCGGGTGATGGCGCGGCTGCGACCGAGCGCAGTGAAGCGGCGCGTCCCCGACAGCGACGACTTCATCGTCGACAACAACCGCATCAACGTCGCCGCGCCCGACGTGTTCAAGCACGACCCGGTCAATCTGATCCGCATCTTCCGCCTCGCGCAGAAGAACAACCTCGCCTTCCATCCGGATGCGATGCGCGACGTGACGCGCTCGCTCGGCCTGATCAACGCGGGCTTGCGCGAAAATCCCGAGGCCAACCGGCTGTTCATGGAGATCCTGACCTCCGACAATGCCGAGATCGTGCTGCGGCGGATGAACGAGACCGGCGTACTCGGCCATTTCATCCGCGCCTTCGGCAAGATCGTCTCGATGATGCAATTCAACATGTATCATCACTACACCGTCGACGAGCACCTGATCCGCTGCATCGGCTTCCTCCAGGACATCGAGCGCGGCGGCATCGAGGAGTTCGCGCTGGCGAGCGACCTGTTCCGCAAGACCCGGCCCGAGCACCGCGCGGTGATCTACATCGCAACGCTGCTGCACGACGTCGCCAAGGGCCGGCCCGAGGACCACTCCATCGCCGGCGCCAAGGTGGCGCGGCGGCTCTGCCCGCGGCTCGGCTTCAGCCCGGCCGATACCGAGCTCGTGGCCTGGCTGATCGAGGAGCACCTGACGATGTCCACAGTCGCGCAGTCGCGCGACCTCTCCGATCGCAAGACCATCGAGAATTTCGCTGCCGTGGTGCAGTCGGTGGAGCAGATGAAGCTCTTGACCATCCTGACCACCGCCGACATCCGCGGCGTCGGCCCTGGCGTGTGGAACGGCTGGAAGGCGCAGCTCTTGCGCTCGCTATACTACGAGACCGAGCCGGTGCTGACCGGCGGCTTCTCAGAGGTCGACCGCGGCAAGCGCCTCGCCGCTGCGCACGCCGAATTCCGCATGGCCTTCGCCGAATGGCCGAACGACGAGCTCGACGCCTATATCGGCCGGCACTATCCGGCCTACTGGCTCAAGGTCGAGCTGCCGCGCAAGATCCGGCACGCCCGCTTCGTCCGCTCCAGCGAGCAGGCCGGCCACAAGCTCGCGATCAATGTCGGTTTCGACGAGGTGCGCGGCGTCACCGAGCTGACGATCTTCGCCGCCGACCATCCCTGGCTGCTGTCGATCATCGCCGGCGCCTGCGCCTCGGCCGGCGCCAACATCGTCGACGCCCAGATCTACACCACGACCGACGGCCGCGCGCTCGACACCATCTCGATCTCGCGCGAATACGACCGCGACGAGGACGAGGGACGGCGCGCCACGCGCATCGGTGAGATGATCGAGGACGTGCTGGAGGGCAAGCTGCGCCTACCCGAAGTGGTGGCGCGGCGCACCGTGCGCAGCAAGGCGAAGCCTTTCGTGATCGAACCAGAGGTGACGATCAACAACCAATGGTCCGATCGCTACACCGTGATCGAGGTCTCCGGGCTCGACCGGCCCGGCCTGCTCTACGAGCTGACCACCGCGATCTCCAAGCTCAATCTCAACATCGCCTCGGCCCATGTCGCGACCTTCGGCGAGCGCGCGCGCGACGTGTTCTACGTCACCGACCTGCTGGGCGCCCAGATCAACGCGCCGACGCGCCAGGCCGCGATCAAGAGCGCGCTGACCCATGTGATGGCCGGCGACAAGGCGGTGCAGCCGGCGGCTTGAACCAGCCTCGCAATCCCAAAAGGCTCAGCCGCAATGACTGATTACCTTCCGGTCGAATCTTACATAATCCAGCGCCTCGAACAGGGCGGATGGCGTGTGATCGAACGGCGCGCTGACCTAACAGACATTCCGATCGCCGACTTTGTTTCGCTTCGAGACGCAGAGGAATGGGTTGACTGGAAACAGGGGGATCCGCGCATTAACCCGAACAGCATCTGAGCTGCGCGTCAAATCTCCACCCCCTCGTGCCGCAGCAGCCATCTCTTCCGCTCGAGGCCACCACCATACTTCACCAGCGAACCGTCCGCTCCGATCAGGCGATGGCACGGGAGCACCACACTGATCGGATTTGAGCCGTTGGCGTGGCCGACGGCTCGTATCGCCCTGGGCATGTCGATCTTCGCGGCGAGCGCGCCGTAACTCATCGTGGTGCCGGCGGGGATCTGCGCGAGCGCGGTCCAGACTTTTTGCTGGAACGGCGTGCCGGCGATACGCCATGCGATGCTCTGGAGCTGACCGAGATCACCGTCGAAATAGCGCGAGAGTGCGGTCCGCATGTCCGACGGCGCAGGCTGATCACGCAGATCCACTGTGCCATAGTGCAGGCGCAGCAGATCGCGCATGCGGTGCTCATAGTCTTCCCAGTCGAGCGCGCGCAGCTTGCCCTCGGCATCGGTGACGAGCAGCGCAATCCCGATCGGCGTCGCCAGGTGGTCGAGACCGAAGCGTTCAGGCACCTTGGTTGATCGAGCGGACATTGCGGCACCAGCAATCGAAACACATCGATCGCACTTGCCACGGCGGCCGTGCTAACGTCCACCCGAAAGCTGATGCTTTTGGGGGAGCTCGCCTTGATCCTGATCGCCAATATCCTGGTGGCGCTGGTCGCGGCGCTGCACGTCTTCTTCCTCGTCCTGGAGATGTTTCTCTGGGACAAGCCGCTGGGCCTGAAGGTGTTTCGGAATTCGCCCGAGAAGGCCGAGATCACCAGGGTGCTGGCCGCCAATCAGGGTCTCTATAACGGCTTCCTCGCGGCCGGCCTGGTCTGGGGCCTGTTCCACGGCAACCCGGCCTTCGCATTCCAGATCAAGGTGTTCTTCCTGCTCTGCGTGATCGTGGCCGGCGCCTATGGCGCGGCGACCGTCAGCACGCGGATCCTGATCGTGCAGGCGCTGCCGGCGGCAATCGCGCTGATTGCGATGTTTCTCGCCTGAGACGCTACGGCGCGGCGCCGCGATCCTTGCGCTGCGGCGAAGCTTCCTCCACAATCTTCGGCAGCGATGGCGACCGTTGCAATCAACGGAGAAAGACCATCGACCTAAAATTCCGTCAGGAGGAACGAACCAACATGAACAATCGCAGAGCCTTCCTAGCTGCCACGGCGGCGTTCGCCGTCGCAGTCTCGACCAGCCAGGCCCTCGCCCAGAAGAAATACGACACCGGCGCAAGCGACACCGAGATCAAGATTGGCCAGACCGTGCCGTTCTCCGGCGCCTATTCGGTCTACGCCAATATCGGCAAGACCCAGGCCGCATATTTCAGGATGATCAACGATCAGGGCGGCATCAACGGCCGCAAGATCAACCTGATCCAGTATGACGACGCCTATTCGCCGCCGAAGACCGTCGAGCAGGTGCGCAAGCTGGTCGAGGGCGACGAGGTCCTGTTCACCTTTCAGCTGATCGGCACAGCCGCGAACGCCGCCGTGCAGAAGTACCTCAACGGCAAGAAGGTACCTCAGCTGCTGGCCTCGACCGGCGCCGCGCGCTTCAACGATCCGCAGAACTATCCTTGGACCATCGCTTACAATCCCAACTATGTGTCCGAGGGGCGGATCTACGCAAAATACATTCTCGCCAATCACCCCAACGCCAAGATCGGCGTGCTCTACCAGAACGACGACATGGGCCGCGACTATCTTGCCGGCCTCAAGAGCGGCCTCGGCGACAAGGCCAACATGATCGTCGGCGAGGTGTCGTATGAGGTGACCGACCCCACCGTCGACTCGCAGGTGGTGAAGCTGAAGTCGATGGGCGTCGACCTGTTCTATAACGCCTCGACGCCGAAATTCGCGGCGCAGGCGATCAAGAAGCTTGCCGATCTCGGCTGGACGCCGGTGCACATCCTCGACATCAATGCGAGCCCGATTTCGGCGACGCTGAAGCCGGCAGGCCTCGACATCTCCAAGGGCATCATCTCGACCAATTACGGCAAGGAGCCGAGCGACCCGCAGTGGAAGGACGATCCCGGCGTGAAGGCTTTCTTCGCTTTCATGGACAAGTATTTCCCGGAAGGTGACAAGCTCAACACCATCAACACCTACGCCTATTCGGTCGCCGAGCTCTTGGTGCAGGTCTTGAAGCAATGCGGCGACGATCTGACGCGTGCGAACATCATGAAGCAGGCCGCCAATATCAAGGGCTACACGCCGAGCCTGGCGCTGCCCGGCATCAAGATCAACACCGGGCCGAACGACTACCGCGTCAACAAGCAGATGCAGATGATGAAGTTCAACGGCGAGCGCTGGGAGCTGTTCGGACCGATCATCGAGGACACCGGCCCGTCGGGCTAGAACGCATCTGCCTCTGCGACGTCATGCCCGGGCTTGTCCCGCCTGCGCGGCCGGAGCCGCTTCGGCGAGGCGAAGGCCCGGGCATCCACGTTGTTGGGGCGTCAAGGAAGCCGTGGATGGCCGGGTCAAGCCCGGCCATGACGATCGAGAGAGCCTCCTACTTGGCGTTCAGGTCGGTATCTCTCCAAAGTTCTTCCCGACCGGCAGCACGGCGTGCCGGATCAGCCGCGAATCCTCCACCGCGGCCTGGCGGTGCTTCACCGCCTCACGATAGACGGGGTCGCGGATCATCTCGACGAAGGCGGCGACGGTTGGATATTCGGCGATGAAGCAATGGTCCCAGCGTTCCTCCTGCGGGCCGATCAGCATCAGCTCGAATTTGCCCTGCCAGACGATGCGCCCGCCGAGCCGTTCGAACACCGGGCCGCTTTCGCGGCCATAGGCCGCATAGGCTTCCGCGCCGCTGGCCTTGCGGCCGTCGGGATAGGCCGCCTCTTTGCGCAGGCGCACCAGGTTGAGCATGTGGATCGGGCCCGGCCGATCGTTCTCCCGGAATTGCGCGAAGATCTCCTTGGTCGGATCGATATGGCCCATGGCGCTCCCTCATCTTATTGATACGAGCGATCTTAGCCTTGCGGCCCCCGAAGCGGAACTGCGGCCGGCGAATGCCGCATCTCCTAATCGTGCGTTAACGCCGGGGTAACCCGGCCTTAAACAGCGACCGCTAGCGTCTCGGCGGGGCGGGCTGACCGGGCGTTTTGCGTATGGCGTGGGGAAAGAAAAAGGGTGCGCGGAAGGAGCCGCTGTTCGGCTTGCCCGCGGCGCTCGCCGATCTGCGGCTCACCCCGGCAGACCGCGTTCCCGGCGGCGACGACAAGCCGAAGAAATCCGCGAAACCATCCGCCAAGCGCAAGAGCGAGGATGCCGGCACCGAGCCGCCGCGCGAGCGCAAGGCGCCAGCCGGCCGCAGCGGCGCCAAGCGTCGAGCGAAGTCGCGTGGCGGGTTCGGTCTCGGCCGCCTTGTCTATTGGGGCGCGGTGCTGAGCCTGTGGGGCGTCATCGCGGTGATCGGCGTCGTGATCTATGTCGGCGCGCATCTGCCGCCGATCCAGTCGCTGGAGATCCCGAAGCGCCCGCCAACGATCCAGATCGTCGGCATCGACGGCAGCATTCTGGCCCAGCGCGGCGAGATGGCCGGCGCCAATGTCGCGCTGAAGGATCTGCCGCCGCATTTGCCGAAGGCGTTCATCGCCATCGAGGACCGCCGCTTCTATTCGCATTTCGGCATCGACCCGGTCGGCATCCTGCGCGCGCTCGTCACCAACGTGCTCCATCGCGGCGTATCGCAGGGCGGCTCGACCTTGACGCAGCAGCTCGCGAAAAACCTGTTCCTGACCCAGGAGCGCACCATCCAGCGCAAGCTGCAGGAGGTGGAGCTCGCGATCTGGCTGGAGCGCAAGCATTCCAAGGACGAGATCCTGGAGCTTTATCTCAACCGGGTCTATTTCGGTTCCGGCGCTTACGGCGTCGAGGCGGCGGCGCAGAAATATTTCGGCAAGTCGGCCAAGAACGTGACGGTCGCGGAAGCCGCGATGCTGGCCGGCCTCGTCAAGTCGCCGTCCCGCCTTGCCCCGAACCGCAACCCGGAAGGTGCCGAAGCGCGGGCCCAGATCGTGCTCGCGGCGATGGCGGATGCGAAGTTCATCACCGACGCGCAGGCGAAGGCCTCGATCGGCCATCCCTCCTACAACGTGAAGCCGGCCGGCGCCGGCACGGTGAACTACGTCGCCGACTGGATCGGCGAGGTGCTGGACGATCTGGTCGGGCAGATCGACGAGAGCATCAACGTCGAGACCACGATCGATCCGAAACTGCAGAGCGTGGCGGAAGCCGCCATCATCGACGAGCTCGCGGCCAAGAGCGTGAAGTTCAACGTCAGCCAGGGCGCGCTGGTGGCCATGACGCCCGACGGCGCGGTGCGCGCCATGGTGGGCGGGCGGAACTATTCCGACAGCCAGTACAACCGCGCGGTCACCGCAAAACGTCAGCCGGGCTCCTCGTTCAAGCCGTTCGTGTACCTGACCGCGCTCGAGCAGGGGCTGACGCCCGACACCATGCGCCAGGACGCGCCGATCGAGGTCAAGGGCTGGCGTCCTGAGAACTACACCCATGAATATTTCGGCGCGGTGACGCTGACCCAGGCGCTGGCGATGTCGCTCAACACCGTCGCGATCCGTCTTGGCCTCGAGGTCGGGCCGAAGAACGTGGTGCGCACCGCACACCGCCTCGGCATCTCCTCCAAGCTCGAGCCCAACGCCTCGATCGCGCTCGGCACCTCCGAAGTCTCCATGGTCGAGCTGGTCGGCGCCTATGCGCCGTTCGCCAATGGCGGCCTCGCCGTGGCGCCGCATGTCGTCACAAGGATCAGGACAGTCAGCGGCAAGCTGCTCTACATGCGCCAGGCGGAGGAGCGCAACCAGGTCATCGACCCCCGCCATGTCGGCATGATGAACGCGATGATGCGGGAGACGCTTGTTTCGGGCACTGCCAAGAAGGCGGAGATCCCGGGCTGGCCGGCGGCGGGCAAAACCGGCACCAGCCAGGATTATCGCGACGCCTGGTTCATCGGCTACACCGCCAATCTCGTCACTGGCGTCTGGCTCGGCAACGACGACAACTCGCCGACCAAGAAGGCGACCGGCGGCGGCCTGCCGGTCGAAGTCTGGTCGCGCTTCATGAAGGCCGCGCACGAGGGCGTGCCGGTGGCGGCCTTGCCGAGCTCACCCGGCGGCTGGGGCCTGTCGAACCTCGCGCAGGCGGCCTCGCAGGTGTCGCCGCCGACGCCCGCGGCACCGCCACAACCGAACGCCGGCGGCTATCGCCCGCCGCCTCCGACGCGCGCCAATGTCCGGCCGGAAGCGGCGGCGGGGCTCGATGGCTGGCTGATGGACCGGCTGTTCGGCGGGAATCGGTAGTTGTGGGTTGGGACCCTTCGGGCCTCAAAGCACAAACTGCGAAAACAACCCCATGCACAGTAGAAGACGAGGTCCGGCGCGATGCGCGCTGGATGCTGCGAAGCGGTTGATGCGCCGGGATTAATCAGGCAAGCGGCGCAATCGTCGCGAAGTGTGGCGAGAATGGAGCGGTGATGCCTGCCCACTCTCTCCTGTCATTCCCCGCGAAGGCGGGGAATCCAGTACTCCGAGGCATCGAGATTCATAACGGCTGCTGCGGCGTACTGGATCGCCCGCCTTCGCGGGCGATGACAGCGCTGAGAGCGCGGCCTGATCTGCGAGGAACTAATCCTCGACGCCATACCGGTGCAGATCATTCCCGTACGTGTCGAGCCACTTCTTGGCGCGCTCCATCGACGGGCAGACCTTGCCGCAGACGCGCCAGAAGCGCGGCGAGTGGTTCATCTCGACGAGATGGGCGACTTCGTGCGCGGCGAGGTAGTCGAGCACGAAGGGCGGGGCGAGGATCAGCCGCCAGGAGAACGACAGCGAGCCGGCCGAGGTGCAGGAGCCCCAACGGCTGGACTGATCGCGGATCGAGAGGCGCTTGACCCTGACCCCGAGCTCGGCCGCGTAGACCTCCGCCGAGCGCTGCAGGTCGCGGCGCGCCTCGCGCTTGAGGAAATCGCTGACGCGCCGATCGACATGCTCGAGGCCGCCAGCGACGCAGAGAATGCGCTCACCGCTGTCACGCACCTCGGTCCACACCGTGCCGCGGGTGCCGGCGCGATGAACGATGCGATGCGGCGTCCCGCGCAGCGGTATCACCGTGCCCGGCTGGAACGGTGCGGCCTTCGGCAAGCGGCCGAGGCGCGCTGCGATCCACGCACCGTGACGCTGTGCGAAGTCCTTGGCCTCCGCAAGCGTGCCGCGCGGCGGCATGGTGAGGATGGCTTCGCGGTCGCTCGGATGGATTCTGAGCGTGTAACGGCGCGCGCGGCGGTGCCGGCGCAGCCGAATCGCAAAAAATTGCGATCCGTGGGTGATGACGAGGGTCTTCGGTTCGTGGGGCCTACGATAAAGGAGAGCGCGGGTGGCCATGTCTGTCAGTCCGGGGGGCAGGAGGGCGCCCGGATTCTGCCATAACCGCCGCCATGGGAAGCGCTCGGCGCAAAAACAAATCATTTGCCCAATATACAGCGGTCAGGCGTCCGGGAGACCCTACAGACTGGGGTTGGAACCGGCTTTTTTCGCCCCCGCTGGACGCATGCAACACCCCCAAGGGGTGAGGGCAGACTCACTCCTATAAAGCTACCTAAATACCGCGAATCTGGCGTGGAGTTGCGCCCGCCGGAGGCCGCGACAGGGGCCGAAATTTCGACGGGAAAGCCGAAATTCGAGGTTATTCAGCCGCAAGCGCCTGCAACGAAGCAGGATTCGCAGCCGAAACCATGAAGTCGTGAATCCGTGGCACGATCTCCGACTTGAAACGCGATCCATTGAACACGCCGTAATGTCCGACGCCCTTCTGGACGTAATGAACGCGGCGATGATCGGGAATCGCGCTGCACAATGTGTGCGTCGCCTCGGTCTGACCGAGACCGGAGATGTCGTCGTTCTCGCCTTCGACCGTCATCAACGCGACGCGCTTGACCTTGGAAGGATCGACGCGGGTTCCGCGATGGGTCATCTCGCCCTTCGGCAACGAGTGCTTCACGAACACGGTGTCGACGGTCTGCAGGTAATACTCGGCCGACAGATCCATCACCGCGAGATATTCGTCGTAGAAGTCGCGATGCTTGTCGGCGAGATCGCCGTCGCCCTTCACCAGATGGGCAAACAGCTGCTTGTGGGCATCCATGTGCCGGTCGAGATTCATGCTGATGAAGCCGTTGAGCTGCAAGAATCCCGGATAGACGTCGCGCATCATGCCCGGATGCGGGAACGGCACCTTTGTGATGACGTGGTTGCGGAACCAGTCGATGCCGCGCTCCTGGGCGAGATTGTTCACCGCGGTCGGATTGCGGCGGGTGTCGATCGGGCCGCCCATCAGCGTCATTGAGGTCGGCACGAACGGATCGCGCCGCGCTTCCATGATCGAGACCGCCGCGACGACGGGCACGGAGGGCTGGCACACCGCCATCACGTGGGTGTTGCCGCCGAGCACATGCAGCATCTCGATGACATAGTCGATGTAATCGTCGAGATCGAAGCGGCCTTCGCTCAAGGGCACCATGCGGGCATCGGCCCAGTCGGTGATGTAGACCTCATGCGCCGGCAGGAAGGCTTCAACCGTGCCGCGCAGCAGCGTCGCATAATGGCCGGACATCGGCGCCACGATCAGCACGCGCGGCTGCGGACTGCGCAGCGGACGGGCGAACTTGCGGTCGAAGTAGAGCAGCTTGCAGAATGGCTTTTCCCAGACCGAGCGGATCTCGACGGGGACGCGGATGCCGTTGACCTCGGTGTCGTTGAGACCCCATTCCGGCTTGCCGTAGCGGCGCGTGGTGCGCTCGAACAATTCGCAGGCCGCGGCGACCGACTTGCCGACCTCGGTGCGCGACCAGGGATTTAGGGGGTTCTGAAACAGCAGCTTGGTCGCGTCGGTGACCGCACGCGCCGGATTGAGAGAGGCGTGCGCCATCTCGTACATCCAGTACATCGGCGTCGTCAGGGCCGGACTGCCTTCTGCCGCCAGGGGCGGTGCGCCGCCGAACTCACCAATAGGCATCGTCATATTCCTCTTCGCATCGCAGCATACTGCCGAATGCGTAATATTGCGTCAATGCATGGTTCCGTACATCTACGTGCCGAAAACCGCCAAATCGGCGTGAATCCACGGGAAAGTGACTTTATTCACCGCCCGACAGCAGCGAGCCGTGCCGCTTTGCGCTGCGCAAAAGGGCAAGGAATGCCCCAAAAGATGCAACCAAAAGGACGGCGTTGATGAGCAACGCCTCCATCATCAGATCGCTCCTAAAGGTCTGCTCGATCAGCAGCGCGCGCATGCCCTCGAAGGCATAGGTCGGCGGCAACGCCCAGGCGACGTATTGCAGCCAGACCGGCAACACGCTGACGGGGTAGTAGACGCAGGCAAGCGGCAGGATTGCGAACATCAAGGTCCAGACGATGCTCTCGGCGCCGAGGCCGTTACGCACCACGAGGCCCGAGACGAAGATGCCGACCGACCAACTGGTGAAGATCAGATTGCAGAAGAACGCGATCAGCGGCAGGCCGAGGGCATAGATGTTGAAGTGAAACAGGAACAGCGCGAGCAGGGTCATCGGAATGATGCCGATCGCAAGCCGGATCAGGCTCATGACCATGAGCGCCAACAGAAACTCGATCGGCCTCAAGGGGCTCATCATGAGATTGCCGAGGTTGCGCGCCCACATCTCCTCCAGGAACGAGATGGAGAAGCCGAGCTGGCCGCGGAACAGGATGTCCCAGAGGATGACGGCGCCGATCAGCGTGCCGCCGGCGCGCGCGAAGAAATTGGCGTTCTCGGCGATGTAATACTGGAGAAAGCCCCAGGTGATGACCTGCAGCGCCGGCCAATAGAGCAGCTCGAGCAGCCGCGGCCAGGACGACAGCAGCAGATACCAATAGCGCAGGATCATCGCGCCGATGCGGTGGAGCGAGATGCCGCGGTGGAGGGAGAGCTCGGTCATGGCCGTACCCCGTGGCCGGGATGGAAAGTGTCATCCCGGGGCGCGACGTAGTTATCACAGGATTGAATTTGGCGAAGACTCGGATTTACCAGTCTCGCCTCACAGCTGCCGCCTGTGGTTATGGATTCCGGGCTCGCGCTCTGCGCACCCCGGAATGACGTCGATCCATTGAAGTTACGATTACAGCTCTCCCTCACCTCACCGCCTCCTTCGCCCCGTTTGCCCGGCCGCGGGCGACGTCGAGAAACACCTCCTCCAGCGTGGTGCGGTTGTAGCGGGCCATGATCGCCTCGGGCGTGTCGTCGTCCTCGATGCGGCCGCGCTTCATGATGATGACGCGGTCGCAGAGCCGCTCGACCTCGAGCATGTTGTGCGAGGCGAGGAGAATGGTGGCGTTGTTGTCCCGGCGATACCGCTCCAGATGCGCCCGCACCCAATCGGCGGTATCGGGGTCGAGCGAGGCGGTCGGCTCGTCCAGCAAGAGCAGCTCCGGCTGGTTGATCAGCGCCTTTGCCAGCGCAACACGGGTCTTCTGCCCGGCGGAGAGCTTGCCGTTGGCGCGGTCGATGAAATCGCCGAGGTCGAGGTCGGCGGCGAGCCTGGCAATGCGGTCAGCGAGGTTCTTCACCGCATAGAGCTTGCCGAACACGGTGAGGTTCTGCCGCACCGTGAGCCGCATCGGCATGTCGACATAGGGGCTTTCGAAATTCATCCGCCCCAGCACGGACGCACTCTCGTCCGGCATCTCGTGACCGAGCACCTGCACGCGGCCGGAGGTCGGCAGCACCAAGCCCATGATCATCGCGATGGTCGTGGTCTTGCCGGCGCCGTTGCCGCCGAGCAGCCCGGTGATGCTGCCGCGCGGCAGCGAGAAGGAGATGTCGTCGACGGCGCGGGTCTGCTTGTAGACCTTGACGAGGTGATCGACCGCAATTGCCGCGGACGAATCTCGATCCGCGACAGTCGGCCGACTTGAAGCCTTGCCATTCTCGGTCATGCTGGCCGTTCTTCTGCTATTGCATCGGCGAGCGCAAGGCTCGATGTAAGGGCTCCTCACCGGGCGGTTCCGTCAGCCCGGCGTCCGTGACCTTGGAAGGCGCCGCCACATTGGCCGATATGACCAAAATTGCCGATTCCGACTTCCATCACGCGCAGCGGCATATCCGGCTGGACACGATCCTGCGGCTGCGCTGGCTGGCGGTGTTGGGGCAGCTCGCCGCGATCTTCATCGTGGCCCAGGGGCTGGAGTTCAACGTCGAGATCATTCCCTGCGTCAGCATCATCGCGCTCTCGGCGGCGCTCAACCTCGCACTCCAGACCGCAGCCAATCCGATGCAGCGGCTGGAGCCGATGCAGGCGGCCGGCCTGCTTGCGCTGAACATCGTCGAGCTGGCCGGCCTGTTGTTCTTCACCGGCGGACTGCAGAACCCGTTCTCGTTCCTGTTCCTCGCGCCCGTGCTGATCTCGGCCACGGCGCTGCCGGCCCGTTTCACCTTCGGCCTTGGCCTGCTCGCGGTGGCCTGCGCGTCGGTGCTTTTCTTCTTCCATTTTCCGCTGCCGTGGGATTCCGAGGATCCCCTGGTGCTGCCGCCGGTCTATCTCGTCGGGGTCTGGCTTTCGATTGCGCTCGCGATCGGCGTCACCAGCCTCTACTCGTTCCAGGTGACCGAGGAGGCGCGCAAGCTTGCGGACGCGCTGGCCGCAACCGAACTGGTGCTGACGCGCGAGCAGCACCTGACCCAGCTCGACGGCCTTGCCGCCGCGGCCGCACACGAGCTCGGCACGCCGCTCGCGACGATCTTCCTGATCTCGCGCGAGCTGGAAAAGACGGTGAAGGAGCCAAGCATCGCCGCCGACCTGAAGACCTTGCGCGAGCAGACCCAGCGCTGCCGCGACATCCTCAGCAAGATCACCCAGCTTTCCCCCACCGGCGCGCCGTTCGACCACATGAAGCTGTCGGAGCTGATCGAGGAGGTGGTGGCGCCGCATCGCGATTTCGGCGTCGAGATCAAGGTGCGGATCGCGGTGGCCGCGGCGGCGGAGCCGGTCGGCTCGCGCAATCCCGCGATCCTCTACGGCATCGGCAACATCGTCGAGAACGCGGTCGATTTCGCCCGCACCACCGTCGAGGTGAACGCCTGGTGGAACCAGGACCATATCGAGCTCGTGATCTCCGACGACGGACCGGGCATTCCACCCGATATCCTCAACCGGATCGGCGAGCCCTATCTGTCGCGGCGACGCCCCCAGGATGACGGTGGCGGCGAACGGCGCGGCCTGGGCCTCGGCGTCTTCATCGCGCGCACCTTGCTGGAGCGCACCGGCGCGAAGGTCTCGTTTACCAACCGAATCTTTCCGGACCATGGTGCGGTGGTTCAGATCACATGGCCGAGACAGCGTTTTGAGGCTATCGAGACGCTCGAAGAAACAATAGGATAGCCGCGACCTTGCGTCGCACAACGGGGCGGGTCGACCATTTGCCGCCTTGGCACCGCGCGATTGCGACGCCATATGTCGATGCGCTGGAGAGAGGAAACAACCTTGAACGCCATTGCCGACCTGAACGAACAGACCGACCGCTCGCTGCTCATCGTTGAAGACGACAAGCCGTTTCTGGAGCGTTTGTCACGGGCCATGGAGAGCCGCGGCTTTTCGGTGACATCATGCGACACGGTCTCGGACGGGCTTGCGCAGATCGGCAAATCGGCGCCGGCGTTCGCGGTGGTGGATCTGCGGCTCGGCGACGGCAACGGCCTCGACGTGGTCTCGGCGCTCAAGAAGAAGCGGCCGGATGCGCGCGCGATCGTGCTGACCGGCTACGGCAACATCGCCACTGCGGTGACCGCAGTGAAGATGGGCGCGATCGATTATCTCTCCAAGCCCGCGGATGCCGACGACGTGGTCGCCGCACTGCTGTCGACCAACACGGACAAATCCGAGCTGCCGGCCAACCCGATGTCGGCCGACCGCGTCCGCTGGGAGCACATCCAGCGCATCTACGAGATGTGCAACCGCAACGTCTCGGAAACGGCGCGCCGGCTCAACATGCACCGGCGTACCTTGCAGCGGATCCTGGCGAAGCGCGCGCCGAGGTAGCGGTCGCGTAGGGTGAGCAAGGCGCGAAGCGCCGTGCCCACGTTCTCTATTTCGATCCTGATTAATTTTAATTGGTGGGCACGCTTCGCTTTGCCCACCCTACGACACTGCGTAGCCCGGATGGAGCGCAGCGTAATCCGGGATTGGCGCGACGGGCTGCAATTGTCCCGGATTGCGCTGCGCTCCATCCGGGCTACGAAGTCAGCCTACTCCCAGAAATCCGCGTGGCCCTGCGGATCGACCAGGCGGTTGATCCGCAAGGCCGCCGTCATCGCGAAACGTACCGTCATCTGCTTGCGTGTGGCGGCGGCGAGCTTGTGCTCGGGTGCCTCGCAATGCAGGTGCGCGCCGTAGGCGTCGGCGACGATCAGGCCGGTGTCATCGGGGAAGATCTCGCAGGGCAGATCCTGCGTGAAGGCGAAGAACAGCCGGTCGCAATGGGCGCGGTATTCGTGCCATTTCTGATCGGCGCGCAAATCCTCGACCGAGGACTTGATCTCGACGATCCAGATCTCGCCGCGCTCGTTCAGCGCGACGAGATCGGCGCGCCGGCCCGACGGCAGCGGCAATTCGCTGATGCAGGAGAAGCCGAGCGAGCGCAACAGACGCGCGGTGCCGCGCGCGATCGCCAGCGCCGTCTCCGACTGGCGACGATCCGGCGGCGGCACGAGTGTGATGCGGGCGGTGTTGTCCATGGCGGGAGAATAGCCGATTCCATCCCGCCCGTCATTCCGGGACGCGCGCAGCGCGAGCCCGGAATCCATAACCACAGGGAGACGTGTGGGGCAAAGCGGGCAACTCCGAATCGTCGCAAAACTTCTTCCTGTGGTTATGGGTCCTCAGATGCGCAATTGCGCATCATAGCTCGCGACTTCGTCCCGCCCCGGGACGACAGTTAGGTGGGTGACGCCACCACCACGCCCTCGTTGCCGCGCAGGTCCAGCACGCCTTCGATCTCCTCACCTTCGCGATCCAGGAACGTCGACAGCAAGATGCTGCTGCCGAAACGGATCGCGCTGCTGGTCACCGCGACCGGATCGGGGCCGAGATTGAGCGCGACGATCACGGCCTTGCCGCCGGCCGCGCGGCGATAGATCAGCAGATCGCCTTGCGCGGCGATCGGATGATAATCGCCCCTGACCAGCGGAGGGCAGCTCTTCCGCAAGCCGATCAGGCGCTTGTAGAGGTTGAGGATCGAACGCGGGTCGGCTTCGAGATTGGCGACATTCTCGCGGATGTGGTCCTCCGGCAGCGGCAGCCAGGGCCTTGCTTGCGAAAAACCTGCGAAGTTCGAGGAATCCCATTGCATCGGCGTGCGGCAGCCGTCGCGGCCGACACCGATGCCGGGGACGTTCTTCTCGAAAGGATCGCGCACGTCCTCCGGCGCGATCGCGAGCTGGTGCATGCCGATCTCGTCGCCGTAGTACAGCGTCGGCGTGCCGCGCAGCGTCAGCAGCAGCATGGCCGCGACGCGGGCCTGCTCGGGCCCGACGCGGCTCGCGACGCGCGGACGATCGTGATTGCCGAGCACCCAGTTCGGCCAAGCGCCGCGCGGCAATGCCTTTTCGTAATCCTCGATGATCTTTTCGATCGAGCGGGCGCTCCAGAAGGTCGAGAGCAGCGCGAAGTTGAACGGCATCTGCGCGCCGGTGAGATCGTTGCCGTAATAGGCCATGAGCCGGTGCAGCGGCAGATAGATCTCGCCGATCAAGACGCGCGCGCCATAGGAATCGGTGACGCGCCGCATCTCGGCGATAACGTCATGCACCTCCGGCTGGTCGGTGGAATATTGCGTGAGGATTTTTTCGTTCGGCGGACGGCCCTCGACGTAGTGCGGGTTGGCCGGATTGTCGCGGAATTCGGCGTCCTTGATCAGGTGCCAGATCACGTCCACGCGAAAGCCGTCGACGCCCTTGTCGAGCCAGAACCGCATCACGTCGTAGATCGCTTTGCGGACGTCCGGATTGCGCCAGTTGAGATCCGGCTGCTGGGCGAGGAAGGCGTGGTAGTAATATTGTCCCGTGGTCTCGTCGAAAGCCCACGCGCTGCCGCCGAACTCGGACAACCAATTGTTCGGAACGCCGCCGCCTGGCGCAGGATCGCGCCAGATGTACCAGTCGCGCTTGGGATTGTCGCGCGAGGACCGGCTCTCGGTGAACCAGGGATGCAGGTCGGAGGTGTGGTTCGGCACGAGATCGAGGATCAGCATCAGGCCATTGTCGTGGGCGGCCGCGAGCAACGCGTCGAAATCGGCCATCGTGCCGAACAGCGGCTCGATGCCGACATAGTCCGAGATGTCGTAGCCGAAATCGGCCATCGGCGAGGGAAAGATCGGCGACAGCCAGATCGCATCGACGCCGAGCGATTTGACGTAAGGCAGCCTCTTGAGGATGCCGGCGAGATCGCCGACGCCGTCACCGTCCGAGTCCTGAAACGAGCGCGGATAGATCTGATAGAAGATGCCGTCGCGCCACCAATTCTCGTTGTCGTGAGCCATGCCGAAGACCACCCAAATCTGACGCCTTGCGCGGGAGAACGCGACAGCAACGCCCCGGTTCAAATTGGCAGGCCAATCGGGACGGCCGTGTGACGGTTGTTCCCTGGCGCGGGCCCGAATCTTTTGCTTGGCGGCCCGGCAAAAATCGGCATTGTGAGGCCATGACCGAGCAAAACGACAGCCAAGAATCCCGGCGAGAACCCCGGCAAGCCAAGGCGGGCGCGATCATCGTTCCCGTGACGCTGTTCGAGCAGAACTGCACCATCATCTGGGACGAGCCTTCCAAGAAGGCCGTGGTGATCGATCCCGGCGGCGACGTGCCGAAGATCCTGGATGCGATCAAGCAGACCGGCGTCACGGTGGAGAAGATCTGGCTGACCCACGGCCATATCGACCATGTCGGCGGCGCGGCCGAGCTGCGCGATGCGCTGACGGTGCCGATCGAGGGACCGCATGTCGCGGACAAGTTCCTGCTCGACAACGTCGTGGCGAGCGGCGCGCGCTTCGGCATGACGGGAGGACGCGATTTCACGCCCGACCGCTGGCTCGACGAGGGCGACAGCGTGTCGATCGGCGGCTTGCAGTTCGATATCCTGCATTGTCCGGGTCATTCGCCCGGCAGCGTGGTGTTCTTCAACAAGGACCTTCGGTTTGCCCATGTCGGCGACGTCCTGTTCGCCGGCTCGGTCGGACGCACCGACCTGCCCGGCGGCAGTCACGCCACGCTGATCAGTTCGATCAAGACGAAATTGCTGCCGCTCGGCGACGATGTCGGCTTCATCTGCGGCCACGGCGCCGGCTCGAGCATCGGCCAGGAACGGATGACCAATCCGTTCATCACCGGCGAGATGTAGGCTTATTCAGCGGCGTCCGCGAGTGCCGTCGCCTCACCGAGATTGCGCTCGCCCCACTCGCGGATTGCGGCAACGACGGGGACGAAGCTCTTGCCCTTGCGCGTCAGGCGGTACTCGACCTTCGGCGGCACCTCGCCGAAATCCTTGCGGTCGATCAGGCCGCTCATCGTCAACGCCTTCAATTCGCGGCTGAGCACGCGCGGGGTGATCTCGGCGCTGCCTGATGCGCCGCGCAGCAAGCCGCTTCTGATCTCGCCGTAGCGGCGCGGGCCGTCCTTGAGGTCCCAGACGATGCGCAGCTTGTATTTGCCGCTGATCATCTTCTGAAACGCCGCAACCGGACAGGTGCGCGCGGGAGACGTCTTCGCCATGTCGTTTCCTCCACGTGGAAGATTCTTGTTTTGACGCGTTTTCTTTACGCGAACCGGTATCCACTTCGCTCGAAAACGCTATGCGATGAGGATAGGAGCAACGGCGAAAAAGTCCATACTATCAATTTTGTCCATACTTGCGGGATCGTATCGAGCGCGCAGATGATGACGCACAAGACGAACAGGGAGCGTCACATGAAGCACTTCATGATCAGATACGCGTTCAAGAACGGCACGACGGAGGAATGGCACCGCGAGATCGGCCGCTTCATCAGGGCGATCGACGCCGATGCGGAGCTGAAGGGGAGGATCGGTTATCGTTGCCTGAAGCATCGCGACGACGGCAGCTATCTCCACTTCGCCAGCGTCGCCGACGATGCTGCGCAGAAAACGCTGCAATCGCGGGACTTCTTCAAGCACTACCAGGAGGTGACGCGGAAGGTCGCGGGCGGCGAGATCAGCGTGACACCGGTCGAGGTGATCGATCAGACGGGGTAGCTTTTCGCGGAGCTGAATTGAAGCCGCCGCTACAAACTCCGCTGTCATCCCGGACAAGCGCAAGCGCAGATCCGGGATCCATAACCACAGGGAGATGTGGTTACGGGGACTCGGAGTCACCTCTTCGTGCCCAACTTTGTCCTGTGGCTATGGGTCCCGGATCGGCGCGCGCTTCAGGCGCGCTTGTCCGGGACGACAGCGGCGCTACTTCATCAGCCCCGCGGCTGTGAGCGCGCGCGTGATGATCTGGCCGAGGTCGAAGCCGCGCGCCTTCTCGCCCTGCGGCTCGGCCGGCTCCGCGGCGACCGCGGTGCGGATCGAGCGGGCGAGATGCGGCGCGGGCGAGAGCGCCGGTTTCGCGGCAGGCTTCGTCGCGGGCTTCGTCGTGGATTTGGCTTCCGCCTTCGTCGTCGCGGCGTCCGCAATCCAGCCGGTGAGGCCGAAGAACTTCGCGATGTGGTAGGACGAGGAGATGCCGGCCTCGATCAGGAAGGCGCCTTCGATGCCGTAGCGCTGATCGTTGTCGGCGAGCCCCAGCGGCGTGCCGTGCGCCATGTCGGTGATGGCATAGGACTCGACCAGCGTCTCGCCGTCCTTGTCCCACCAGGCCTGGCGCGGATAGCCGTCGACATTGGTCTCCGCCATCGGCAGTTCGGGCAGGCCATGCAGGTCGAGCCATTGCTTGACGATCTCGTTGGCATTGCCGGGATTGACGGTGCGGTCGGCGCTGCCGTGCCACACCGAGACCCTCGGCCAGGGCCCGCGATGATCGGAGGCGCTGCGCACGAGATCGCCGAGCTCGCGCGAAGGGCGCGCCGGGGAATGAAACATGCCGTCGAGCGCCTCGCGCAAGTTCGAGGCGATGCCGTAAGGCAGCCCGGCAATGATCGCGCCGGCCGCGAAGACTTCCGGATAGGTCGCGAGCATCACCGAGGTCATGCCGCCGCCGGCCGACAGGCCGGTGATGAAGACGCGCCTGGGATCGATGCGATGCGTCTTCACCATATGCGCGATCATCGCGCGGATCGAACCCGGCTCGCCGCTGTCCCGCGCGGTGTCCTCCGGATTGAACCAGTTGAAGCAGGTGTTGGCATTGTTGATGCGCTGCTGCTCGGGCATCAATAGCGCAAAGCCGTAATGTTGCGCGAGCGTCGACCAGCCCGCACCGAGATCGTAAGCGGCCGCCGTCTGCCCGCAGCCATGCAGCACGACGACGAGCGCGCGCGGCCGCTGCAATTGCGCCGGCACGAACGCGAACATGCGCAAGGCGCCGGGATTGTCGCCGAAGCCAGTGACCTCCTGCAGCGGGCTCGATCCATCTGCACCGCGGCCGGGCTCGGCGAAGCGCAGTCCGTCCAGCCGGGGCAGACGTCTCAACAGATCGATGTTTCTGGCTAACGACACGGCAAGTTCCTGGTGGGCGACGTTCAACGTCTAGCCCAACCAGATAGTTGCTGCGGCGCAAAATAAAAAGACCGTGCGCTGTCAATCTCGGGAAATTGGCTGAAAATCTGCAAGAATCCGCACGTATTAACCGCAACGTCGCAATCTCGTGCCGATGCGCGGCGTATCCGCGCCGGAAATGCGGCGCCCATCATGACGAATGTCACAAATGACAAGAGCGAGGCGAGGAATTCTGCGCGCGCTGATTGTGAGGCTTCGCGGAGGTGTCGAACGCGAATGAAGGGACCCGCCCAATCGCGCTCGCGTGTCGTTATCGTGATGAAGCGCGAAGGAGGCGAGGACTACGCAACGTCTCGCTTGCCACCGCGCATGCCTGCATTCCACCGCGCGGGACATCGCGTGATTGCGTTCGTGCCGTCAGGCACGTAGCCTGACACGGCCAACAAACAGAAAATTCAGCCGGAGAGACCGCCATGGCGCGCCTGAAGTTCGGAGCCTTTCTTGCCCCGCATCACCCGATCGGGGAGCATCCGATGCTGCAGTTCCGGCGCGATCTCGACTTGGTCGAGCAGCTGGATGCGCTCGGCTATGACGAGTTCTGGTGCGGGGAGCATCATTCCTCGGGCTGGGAGATGATCGCCTCGCCCGAGATGTTCCTGGCCGCCGCCGGCGAGCGCACCAAGCGGATCAAGCTCGGCACCGGCGTTGTGTCGCTGCCCTATCACCATCCCTTCAACGTCGCCCAGCGCATGGTGCAGCTCGACCATATGACCGGCGGCCGCGCCATTTTCGGCTCCGGACCGGGCGCGCTCGCCTCCGACGCGCACACGCTCGGCATCGATCCGATGACGCAGCGCGACCGCCAGGACGAGGCGATCGGCATCATCCGCCGCCTCTTCGACGGCGAGCGCGTCACCGCCAAAAGCGACTGGTTCACGATGAACGACGCCGCGCTGCAGATCCTGCCCCTGCAGGAGGAGATGCCGTTCGTGGTGGCCTCGCAGATCTCGCCCTCCGGCATGACGCTCGCCGGAAAATACGGCATCGGCATCATCTCGCTGGGCTCGATGACGACGCAGGGGCTGATGTCGCTGCAGCAGCAATGGCAGTTCGCCGAGGATGCCGCCAAGAAGCACGGAACCACGGTGCGTCGCGCCGACTGGCGCGTGCTCTTGACCTGGCACATCGCGGAAACGCGCGAACAAGCCCGCCGCGAGGCCGGCGCCGGGCTGATGCGCTGGCACAACGAGTATAATGTCGGCACGCTGCAGCGGCCGGGCCTCACCGCGTTCTCCTCGCCCGACGAGGCCGTCGACAAGACCGCCTTCGTCGAGGGGGCGGCGTCCACCATCGGCACGCCCGACGATCTCGTCAAAACCATCAAGAACGTGATGCAGGTCTCCGGCGGCGTCGGCGCCGTCATCGGCTTCGTTCACGACTGGGCCAATCCGGAAGCCACCCGGCGCAGCTGGGACATGGTGGCGCGCTACGTCGTGCCGGAGATCAACGGCTATATCGACGGGCTGCGCAGGTCGCAGAAATTCGTGATCGAGAACCGCGCGATCTTCGAGCGCGCGGGCCAGGCGGTGATGGCCAAGATCATGGAGAATGAGAAGGCCGCCGAGGCGCTGAAGGTGACAGGCCCCGGCCGCATCGCCATTCCCGCCGTCAACGCGCCGGATCTGCAGAAGGAAGCGGCGAAGCGGTAGGCACTCCACTCGTCGTCCCGGGGCGCGCGCAGCGCGAGCTATGATGCGCAATTGCGCATCTGAGGACCCATAACCACAGGATGCGGATTTACGAAGACTCGGAGCTACCAGCCTCGCACCAAAACTCCTCCCTGTGGTTATGGGTCCCCGCCTCCGCGGGGACGACGGCGGTGGGAGTGACGATTTTGTGCGCAAGACGACCGCAGCTCATCGCGGCCGGATCGTGCTATGTTTGCTGGGCTAGGCAATCGGAGCAATCGTCATGTCGATGCAGAATGTGGCCGCCCCTGCGCTTCCGTTCACTCCGCCCAAGCGCAACGAGCTGACCCACATTCCCGGCGACGAAGGCTGGCCGATCATCGGCAAGACCTTTCAGGTGCTCGCCGATCCCAAGGGCCATATCGAGGCGAACGGCGCCAAATACGGTCTGGTCTACCGCACGCACTTTTTCGGCGAGACCAACGTCGTGCTGCTCGGGCCCGAGGCCAACGAGCTCGTGCTGTTCGACCAGCAGAAGCTGTTCTCCTCGACCCATGGCTGGGACAAGGTGCTGGGGCTGTTGTTTCCGCGCGGATTGATGCTGCTCGATTTCGAGGAGCATCGCCTGCATCGCAAGGCGCTCTCGGTCGCGTTCAAGTCGGGGCCGATGAAGTCCTATCTCGGCGATCTCGACCGGGGCATTTCCGCGCGCGTCGCGCAGTGGAAGGCGAAGCCGGGCGAGATGCAGCTTTATCCGGCGATGAAACAGCTCACGCTCGATCTCGCCGCGGCCTCGTTCCTCGGCGCCGATATCGGGCCCGAGGTCGACGAGATCAACCGCGCCTTCATCGACATGGTGGCCGCCGCCGTCACCCCGATCCGCCGCCCCCTGCCCGGCACCCAGATGGCGCGAGGGGTGAAGGGACGCAAGCGCATCATCGCCTATTTCCGCGAGCAGATTCCGCTGCGGCGCGGCAATCACGGTGGCGACGATCTGTTCTCGCAGCTCTGCCGCGCCACCCATGAGAACGGCGCGCTGCTGTCGGACCAGGACATCATCGACCATATGAGCTTCCTGATGATGGCCGCGCACGACACGCTGACCTCGTCACTGACCTCCTTCATCGGCGAGCTCGCCGCCATCCGGACTGGCAGGACCGGCTGCGCGCGGAGGTGCTCGCGCTCGGCCTCGCCTCCGGCGCGCCGACCAGCTTCGACGATCTCGAGAAGATGCCGCTGACCGAGATGGCGTTCAAGGAAGCGCTGCGGCTCAAGCCGCCGGTGCCGTCGATGCCGCGCCGCGCGATGCGCGATTTCAGCTTCAAGGGTTTTGCGATTCCCGCCGGCACGGCGATCGGCATCAACCCGCTCTATACCCACCACATGAAGGAGATCTGGCCGGAGCCGGACCGTTTCGATCCCCTGCGCTTCACCGAGGACGCACAGCGTGGCCGTCACCGTTTCGCCTTCGTGCCCTTCGGCGGCGGCGCGCATATGTGCCTCGGCCTGCACTTCGCCTACATGCAGGCGAAATGTTTCGCGCGGCATTTCCTGGAGAATATCGAAGTGTCGCTCGCGCCAGGCTACAAGCCCGACTGGCAGATGTGGCCGATCCCGAAGCCGCGGGACGGGCTGCGGGTGAAGGTGAAGGCGGTTTAGGCGCCGATCTCGTAGGGTGGGCAAAGCGAAGCGTGCCCACCACGTTTCTCCGGGTGCAAACATCGATGGTGGGCACGGCGCGCGAAGGGCGCGCCTTTGCCCACCCTACGGCACCATCGCCGGAGCTGCTACGCCCCCTGGTCGAACGCCTTGCGCAGGGCCACATAGCCCTGCTGCTGTTGACTCCAGTTGCGGCCGCCGGTCATGGCGCCGTCGACGACGAGGTCGTGGCCGTTGATGAAGCTGGATTCGTCGCTGGCCAGGAACACTGCGGCCTGGGCGATATCTTCAGGAAGACCCGCGCGGGGGATCGGCTGCGCGGTCTTGTAGACTTCGCGCATCACCGCCGGCGTCTTCTCGGCGGCATCGGTCGAGAGCCCCAGCGCCTTGCCGAAGATGCCGGTCGCGATCGCGCCGGGCGAGATCGAGTTGACGCGAACGTTGGATTCGCCGAGCTCCATCGCCACGCATTTGGTGAGATGGATCACCGCCGCCTTGGCCGCGCCATAGACCATCGACGACGAGAAGCCGGCGAGGCGGCCGGCAATGCTGCCATTGTTGATGATGCTGCCGCCGCCCTGCTTCTTCATGTAGGGTGCGGCGTGCTTCATGCCGAGCATGACGCTGCGCACCAGCGTCGCCATCGCCGCATCGAACCGCTCGACCTCGAGGCCTTCGATGCCGCCGGTCTGTGCCGGCCCGCCGGCATTGTTGAACAGGCAATCGATCCTGCCGAACTTGTCGACCGCGAGCGCGATCAGCGCCTGCATCTGCGCTTCGACGGTGACGTCGGTCTGACGGAAGACGCAGCTTTCGCCGAGCTGCTTCGCCAGTGCCTCGCCTTCCGGTACGCGCCGGCCTGCGATCACAATTTTGGCACCTTCGGCAACGAAGACTTCCGCAGTGCGCAATCCGATGCCGCTCGTCGCCCCCGTGATCACCGCAACCTTGCCGTCCAGCCTGCCCATGGAATGTTCCTGTTTTCGAGTGATTTGATGCCAAATGGCGAATGCCGGCCGCCGCCGTCGCCGCAGCGGTCACTATTCCTGCCCGCTTCCGACAAGGCAAGCTATGCTTGTAGGGGCGGCATGCGTAACATCCTCACGGGCCGCTCGATCGTCGAACGCCTATCGCAACCAGGCAGTGCATGAGGAAGCTGATCGAGGAGTTCCGCAAGGGCTGGCAGGGTGCGGCGCCGCCCTCGCTCGCTCTGAGCATCGGCTTTGCGGTGGTCTGCCTGTTGGCTGCAACCCTGGTCCGCTGGGGCCTCGCTCAGGTTCGTCCCGACATCTATTTCACGCCGTACTTCCCGGCCGTCTTCTTTGCTGCGGCCCTGGGCGGATTCCGGATCGGCATCGTGACGGCGCTCGTCGGCGGCGTGCTCGGCGTCGCGCTGAATTTCGGCGATGCGTTTGCCGATCGCGCGCGGTTTGTCCTGCTGGCGCTTTACTGGACCGTGTGCGCGATCACCATCTGGGGTGTCGAGCACTACCGCACCATGTTGGCCGAGCAGCGCCGAATTTCCAGACGCCTGATCGAGGAAGAAGATTATCGCAAGCTGCTGGTCGAGGAGCTCCAGCATCGGCTGAAGAACAAGCTGTCGACGGTGCATGCCGTGGTGCACCAGGTGTTGCACGACCAGCCGCAGGTCTGGGCCCGGGTCGATCCGCGGCTGCGCTCGCTGGCCGCAACCGATGATTTGATCTCGCGGATCGACAAAGCCGGCTGCGACATCCGCGACCTTCTGATCTCCGAGCTCGGGCCTTACGGCCATGTCCGCTTCACGCTCAACGGCGAGCGGCTGTTCCTGCCGCCCAAGCTCGCGGTCACGCTGTCATTGATGTTTCACGAGCTTGCCACCAATGCAGGCAAGTACGGCGCATTCTCCTCACCGCGCGGTCTGTTGCAGGTGTCATGGACCATCACCGACGACCGCCTGACGATCACCTGGGACGAAACCGAAGGACCGAGCGTGGACAAGGTGTCGGAGCCCGGCTTCGGCACCAAGCTCTTGAAGTCGGCGCTGTCGGCTTTCGACGGCAAAACTGAGATCTCGTATCTGAAAACCGGGCTGCATTGCATCATGCAGTGCCGAATTCCACGAAGCGAGTAGACGTCGCAACATGTAAGGTGTGCTCCTTGCTGCCCGCGCGGTGGCGCAATCGCGTGTGGCACTTGCGCGACCTGAGCAAGCGCCTCGTCCTTCGAGACGACCGCTTCGCGGTCTCCTCAGGATGAGGCTAAGCGGCATCGGTGCTCGGGTGATATCGCGCAGCGCACTCCGGCCCTCATCCTGAGGGCCCGCCCACGGCGGGCGTCTCGAAGGATGGCCGCAGGCGAAATCGCTCCCACGCGGATACTTCGCTGTTTCGCCGAGCGCGTTGACGCTCCGTTAATGACGATCGCCAGCGCGCGTCCGATCGTCGCAAGTTTTCTCCAAAACACCCCCGTATTTCTCCTGACCCCTTAACCAAACTTAAGAGGGAACCGCGGAAGATCGCGCCCATTGCAAAGGCGCGCTGAAACAACAAGATTCATGACTTCTATGAACGACAATCAATATTCCGGCGCGACTGAAGCCGAGCTCGGTTTTCTCAAGGAAATCGTTAGAATGCTGCCGGCCGGCCTCACCGTGCAGGACGCGCATGGCGAGTTGCTGCTGGTCAACGATGCCGCCGCCGCGCAGCTCGGCCTGGACGGCAGCCGTCCTTCACCCGATCTGACGCCGCGGCGCGAGGCCTGCCGCCAGGCCCTGAGCGACGGGCAGCCGGTCGTGACCGAGGAAGCGCTTCACGTCGGCGCCGCGCGAAAGGTGCTGCTCACGACCCATCGCCCCGTTCGTCTCGACGGACGCGAGCTGCTGATCTCGGCATCCTCCGACATCACCGAGCAGAAGAATTTCGAGGACCAGCTGTTCCGCTCGGCCTATTTCGACGAGCTGACCGGGCTGCCCTCGCGCCGCGTGATCGAGCACCGCGCCAATGCCCTGCTCGCGCACGACCACGGCGGCGAACGCTTTGCGTTGGCCTTTCTCGACGTCGACAATTTCAAGCACATCAACGACTATTACGGCCACGCCGTGGGCGATGCGCTGCTGGTCGAGCTGGCGAAGCGGCTCGGACGGGACTTGCGCGATTCCGACATGCTCTCGCGCATCTCGGGCGACGAATTCCTGCTGCTGCTGTCACCGATCCAGAGCCAGGAGGAGGTCGCCGAATTCATGCAATCGACGCTGGAGCGGCTGACCGCGCCGTTCTTCATCGACAATTCGGAAGTGTTCGCCTCGACCTCGGTCGGCATCAGCCTCTATCCCGACCATGGACGCAGCTTCGAGACGCTGCGGCAGAACGCGGACATCGCGATGTACCGCATCAAGAACAACGGCAAGGGACTGGCCGCCTTCTTCGATGCCAGCATGGAGCGCGAGGCGCAGGCGCGGATGAAGGTCGAGCAGTCGCTGCGGCTCGCCATCCTGGAAAAGCGCTTCTGCTGCGCCTTCCAGTCCAAGGTCGACATCCGCACGCAGGCCGTGAAGGGCATCGAGGCCTTGGTGCGCCTGCGCGACGACGAAGGCGTGATCCAGGCGCCCGGCTCGTTCATCAATCTTGCCGGCGAGCTCGGCCTGATCGACGAGCTGACCCATCTCGTGCTCGCCGAGATCGTCAAGTCGATCGACCTGATCAACGACACGTTCGGCCCGGAAGCGACCATCAGCATCAACGTTGCCGCCAAGCAGGCCGGCAATCCCGAATTCATGCGCAGCTTTGCGCAGGCGCTGGAGGAGACCGGCTTTCCGCAGCGGTTCATGATCGAGGTGACGGAAGATGCTTTCGTCGCCAAGAATCATTTTCAGGACGAGATCCTGCCGATGTTCCGCAAGCTCGGCGTCGGCGTCTCCATCGACGATTTCGGCACCGGCTATTCCTCGCTCTCGGCGCTGGCCGACATCACCGCCGACGAGATCAAGATCGACCGCTCCTTCATCACCGACATTCATAATCGTCCGCGCAGCCAGGGTATCCTGCGCGCGATCGAATCCTTGAGCGAGGCGCTCGGCATGACGGTGATCGCCGAAGGCCTCGAAACCTACGAGGAGCTGGCCTATCTGCAGGCGGCGACCAAGATCCGCTACGCGCAGGGCTATTATTTCTCCCGGCCGATCTTCCTGGAGGAGCTGAAGCTCGCAACGCCCTCCTCGAGCGAGGCGCGGGTCAGCGTGGCAAGCCGCCCGGCGCAACAGCACCGCCAGGGCTATTCGCGGGCGAGCGGGTACCGGCGGTAGGGGCGGCACGACACATACCGCTGTCGTCCCGGGGCGCGAAGCGAGCCCGGGACGACAGCGATTGCTGAGCTGGGTTCAGCGCCCATTCCTCCTTTGGCGCCATTTCCCCCTTTGAAATCGCTGGACTTTTGCTAATACACGGGGCGGACCTCCCCGAGGTATCTCATGCCTGCCGCCGCCTCCTCGATCAGCGATCCCGCCTATCTCCGTGCGCGCGCGATGGAAACGCTGTTCGAGCGGCTGGAGAAGCTCTGCGAGGGCGCGATTGCGATCGATCGCGGCGGGCGCGTCGTCTACGTCAACGAGAAATATCTTGCCGCGCTCGGTCTCGACCATGCCAGCGAGGCGATCGGCCGGTCGATCGAGGAGGTGATCCCGAACAGCCTGATGCGGAAGGTGGCCGAGACCGGCGAGCCGATCCTGCTCGACATCATGGAGCTCGGCGGCGAGCAGCTCGTCGTCACCCGCATGCCGATCGAGGACGAGAACGGGACGGTGATCGGCGCGATCGGCTTCGTGCTCTATGATCATCTCGAAAGCCTGAAGCCCCTGCTCGCCCGCGTCGCCCAGCTCGAGAGCGATCTGCGGCTGGCTCGGCGGCAATTGTCCAACGCCCGCGCGGCGCGCTTCACCTTCGCCGATTTCGTCGGCACGACGCCTGCCATTGCTCACGCCAAGGAGCTCGCCAGCCGAGCCGCGCGGCAGAGCGTCACGGTCCTGCTCACCGGCGAGACCGGGACGGGCAAGGAGATGCTGGCGCAGGCGATCCACAACGCCTCCTCGCGCGCCGACAAGCCGTTCGTCAGCGTCAACGTCGCCGCCATCCCGGAGACGCTGATCGAGTCGGAGTTCTTCGGCACTGCGCCGGGCGCCTATACCGGTGCCGACCGACGGGGACGCGAGGGCAAGTTCCGCATTGCCGACGGCGGCACGCTGTTCCTCGACGAGATCGGCGAGATGCCGCTGCAATTGCAGGCCAAGCTGCTGCGCGTGCTGCAGGAGCGCGAGATCGAGCCGCTCGGCTCGGACAAGATCACCAGGGTCGACGTCCGCGTCATCGCCGCGACCAATGTGGACCTGCGCAAGCGTGTCAGCGACGGCGCATTTCGCGCCGATCTCTACTACCGGCTCAACGTGCTTTCAGTCGACCTGCCGCCGCTGCGCCACTGCCTCGACGATCTCCCCGACATTTGCGCCCGGCTGCTCGACGACATCAGCGCGTCGGGCGACTACGTCAAGGCGAAGATCACGCCGAGCGCGCTCGCCGCGCTCGCCCGCTACGATTGGCCGGGCAATGTCCGCGAGCTCCGCAACATCCTCGAGCGCGCGCTGATCCTCAGCGATTCCGGGCGGCTGACCGGCGAGGATGTCGCCCGCATCCTCCCCATCGGCACCGAGGTCAGGCTCGCACCGGCCGAGCGCCCGGCCGGATTGGTGGTGCCCTATGCCGAGGCCGAGGCCGAGTTCGAGAAGCACACGCTCGAACAGGCGCTCGCCGCCAGCAACGGCCAGATCACCGAGGCCGCCCGGATGCTGCGGATCTCGCGCGCGACCTTCTACAAGAAGCTCGCGAAATTCGGCCTCGCCTCGGGATCGGCGCCCGTCTGAGTTTCGAGACACCGGACTGTCCGGAGTCTCGGATTCCGGACACCGCACCCGGCTGCTCTTCCGAGGCGAATTGCAGGCAATTGCCGCAGATTTCAGCGGTCTTGCGCGAAGCTGCGGGATCTGGCGCGGACCTTGCTCTCCGCTTTGCCGTCTTTCCTTCGCGAGGAGCAACCTGTTCCGGGGCAGCGCTTCGCGATAAGATCAAGCACAACAAGGCCTACGGTCCAGGGAGCGGGAGGAACGCCGTGAGCCATCATCCAGCTCTGCCTTACTTGCGCAACTCCGAGAAGGGCAAGGTCGTCTCGGCGAATGAAGCCGTCATGCTGATCCGCGACGGCGACACGGTGGCGACCGGCGGCTTCGTCGGCATCGGCTTTGCCGAGGAGATCGCCATCGCACTGGAGGAGCTCTATCTGTCCCATGAGGGCGATGCGCCCTATACGCAAGGCAAGCCGCGCAATCTGACGCTGGTCTATGCGGCCGGTCAGGGCGACGGCAAGCAGCGCGGCCTCAATCATTTCGGACATGAAGGCCTGGTGCGGCGCGTGATCGGCGGGCATTGGGGCCTTGCGCCGAAACTGCAGCAGCTCGCGATTGCGAATCAGATCGAGGCCTATAACCTGCCGCAGGGCGTCATCACGCACCTGTTCCGCGACATCGCCGCGCACCGGCCCGGCCACATCACCCGTGTCGGCATGGGCACCTTCGTCGACCCCCGGCACGGCGGCGGCAAGCTGAACGCACGCACCACCGAGGACCTGGTGGAGCTGATCACGCTGCGCGGCGAGGAGTGCCTGCTCTACAAGACCTTCCCGATCGATGTCGGGATCATCCGCGCCACCACCGGCGATCCCGACGGCAATCTCACCATGGAGAAGGAGGCCCTGACGCTGGAGGCGCTCGCCATCGCCATGGCGGCGCATAATTCCGGCGGCATCGTCATCGCCCAGGTCGAGCGCGTCGCCGAGGCCGGCAGCCTCAATCCGCGCCAGGTCAAGATTCCCGGCATCCTGGTCGACTGCGTCGTGGTGTCGAGGCCCGAGAACCACTGGCAGACTTTCGGCACGCAATACAATCCGGCCTTCTCGAGCGAGATCCGGGTCCGCGCCGCCTCGCTGCCGGTGATGCCGATCAGCGAGCGCAAGATCATCGCCCGGCGCGCGGCGCTGGAGCTGAAGGCCAACAGCGTCGTCAATCTCGGCATCGGCATGCCCGAGGGGATCGCCTCGGTCGCCAATGAAGAGCGGATCATCGACCTCATCACGCTGACGGCGGAGCCGGGCGTGATCGGCGGCATCCCGGCGAGCGGCATCGATTTCGGCGCGGCGATCAACACGCAGGCGGTGATCGACCAGCCCTACCAGTTCGACTTCTACGACGGCGGCGGTTTGGACGCCGCCTTCCTTGGGCTTGCCCAAGTCGACCGCACCGGCAACCTCAATGTCAGCAAGTTCGGGCCGAAGCTCGCAGGCGCTGGCGGCTTCATCAACATCAGCCAGAACGCCAAGGAAGTGATCTTCGTCGGCACGTTCGGTGCGGGCAAGCAACGCATCGCGGTAAAGGACGGCAAGCTCGTCATCCTGGACGAGGCCACGTCGCGCAAATTCGTCGAGAATGTCGAGCACGTCACCTTCAGCGGCCCGTTTGCCGCCGCACGCAAGCAACGCACCCTTTACGTCACCGAGCGCTGCGTGTTCGAGCTCCGGGAGGACGGGCTCGAGCTCGTCGAGGTCGCGCCCGGCATCGAGATCGAGCGCGACATCCTGCGCCTGATGGACTTCAAGCCGCTGATCCCGCGCGACCCCGCCCTGATGGACGCGCGCATCTTCGGCGACGGCCTGATGGATCTGCGCGAGCGCCTGCTCACCATCCCGCTCGACCAGCGCTTCACGCTGGACGAGCAGCAGAACCTGTTCTTCGTCAATCTCGAGCGCTATCCGCTGCGCAGCAAGGCGGAGATCGACACCATCGCCGCCATCGTCGAGGCCCGCCTGGCGCCGCTCGGACGCCGCGTCTACGCCATCGTCAATTATGACAATTTTTCTATCCTGCCGGAACTGATGGACGATTATTCGGCCATGGTGCGCAGCCTCGTCGACCGCTTCTATTCCGGCGTGTCGCGCTACACCACGTCGGGTTTCCTGCGCATCAAGCTCGGCGAAGCCCTGGAGAAGCGCGGCGTCGCGCCGCACATCTTCGAGAGCGCGGAGGAAGCGCAGTCGGACTGGCGCCAGGTCGAGGCCGGCGCGGCGCGCAATGCGAGCCAGGCTCAAAAATGATGCATGCTCTCGCGCCGGCGCACGCCGCCGGAAGGATCAATTGCAATGTTCGTGACGTTGTGCAAATCGCTGTTGGCAGAAACTTTACATCAGGAGGGACCATCGTGCGTCGATCACTCATCATAACAACAACCATCCTCGCGCTCGGCGCGGGCACCTCCGCGCTCGCCGACGATCTCAAGATCGCGCTGATCTACGGCAAGACCGGTCCGCTCGAGGCCTACGCCAAGCAGACCGAGACCGGCCTGAAGATGGGATTCGAATACGCCACCAAGGGCAGCATGACGCTCGACGGCCGCAAGATCGTCATCATCACCAAGGACGACCAGGGCAAGCCGGACCTCGCCAAGGCCGCGCTCTCGGAGGCCTATCAGGATGACAAGGTCGATATCGCGATCGGCACGACCTCGTCGGCCGCGGCGCTCGCCATTCTTCCCGTCGCCGAGGAGAACAAGAAGATCCTGATCGTCGAGCCCGCGGTCGCGGACCAGATTACCGGCGAGAAATGGAATCGCTACATCTTCCGCACGGCGCGCAACTCCTCGCAGGACGCGATCTCCAACGCGGTCGCGATCGGCAAGCAGGGCGTCACCGTGGCGACGCTGGCGCAGGACTACGCCTTCGGCCGCGACGGCGTCGCCGCGTTCAAGGAGGCGCTCGCCAAGACCGGCGCGACGCTCGCGGCCGAAGAATATGCCCCGACTTCGACCACCGACTTCACCGCGGTCGGCCAGCGCCTGTTCGACGCGCTGAAGGACAAGCCGGGCCGCAAGGTGATCTGGGTGATCTGGGCCGGCGCCGGCAATCCGCTGGCCAAGCTCCAGGACATGGACCCGAAGCGCTACGGCATCGAGCTCTCCACCGGCGGCAACATCCTGCCGGCGCTCGCCGCCTATAAGGGTCTGCCCGGCATGGAAGGCGCGACCTACTACTTCTATGAGATCCCGAAGAACCCGGTGAACGACTGGCTCGTCGCCGAGCATCAGAAGCGCTTCAACGCGCCGCCGGACTTCTTCACCGCGGGCGGCTTTGCGGCTGCGATGTCCGTCGTCGCCGCCGTCACCAAGGCGAAGTCGACCGACACCGAGAAGCTGATCAGCGCCATGGAGGGCCTGGAGTTTGACACGCCCAAGGGCAAGATGGTGTTCCGGAAAGAGGACCATCAGGCGCTGCAGAGCATGTATCACTTCAAGGTCAAGGTCGATCCGAACGTCGCCTGGGCCGTGCTCGAGCCGGTGCGCGAGCTGAAGATCGAGGACATGAACGTTCCGATCAAGAACAAGCGGTAAGCTTTCTTGCTTCACCTCTCCCGCTCTTGTCCGCCGAAGCCTTGGCGAAGGCGGATGCGGAGAGGCCGGGAGAGGACACCTTCCTCTTGGGGGTTCTCGCCTGCGGAGACAGCCCTCTCCCCGACCCTCCCCCGCAAGCGGGGGAGGGAGCGCAGCGTGACCTGCGGATCTATCTCGTTTCATCATTTGCCAGACTCTCCATGCCGCTCACCCTCGAAACCCGCGACCTCACCATCCGCTTCGGCGGCCATGTCGCGGTCAACAATGTCTCCTGCACGTTTCGCCCGGGCGAGCTGACCGCCATCGTCGGGCCGAACGGCGCTGGCAAGACCACCTATTTCAATCTGATCTCGGGCCAGCTGCGGGCATCCGGCGGCAGCATCGTGTTCGACGGCGCCGACATCACCGAGCATTCCGCACCAATGCGCACCCGTGCGGGTCTCGGACGTGCTTTCCAGCTCACCAATCTCTTCCCGAACCTCTCAGTGGAAGAGAATGTCCGCCTCGCAGTGCAGGCGGCAGCGGGCACGCATTACGACATGCTGCGGCCCTGGATGGTGCGCCGTGACCTGATCGCGCGCGCCGACGCCATCCTCGACCAGGTCGCGCTCGGCAATCGCCGCGGCGTCACTGCGACCGCGTTGTCGCATGGCGACCAGCGCAAGCTCGAGGTCGCGCTGATGATCGCGCTCGAGCCAAAAGTCTTCATGTTCGACGAACCGACCGCCGGCATGAGCATCGACGAGGTGCCGATCGTCCTGAACCTGATCGCGCAGCTCAAGCAGGACAGGAGCAAGATCATCCTCCTGGTCGAGCACAAGATGGATGTGGTGCGCTCGCTCGCCGACCGCATCATCGTGCTGCATAACGGGCAGCTGGTGGCGGACGGCGCACCCGCCGAGGTGATCGCCTCGCCGATCGTGCAGGAAGCCTATCTCGGCGTCGCGCCCAAAAGCGCTGCAGGGAGCGCAGCATGAGCGATCTCCTCAAGCTTTCCGGCGTGCACACCCATATCGGGCGCTATCACATCCTGCAGGGCATCGATCTCGCCGTTGCGGAAGGACAGGTCACGATGCTGCTCGGCCGCAACGGCGCCGGCAAGACCACGACGCTGCGGACCATCATGGGCCTGTGGCAGGCCTCGAAAGGCGAGATCACCCTGGCAGGCCAGCGCATCGAGAGCCTTGCGACGCCCGACATCGCGCGGCTCGGCGTCGGCTACGTGCCGGAGAGCATGGCAGTGTTCTCCGATCTCACGGTGAAGGAGAACCTGGTGCTGGCGGCGCGCGACGCGCCGCTCGACGACAAGCAGCTGGATTGGATCTTCGGCTTCTTCCCGGCGCTGCGCCGCTTCTGGCTGTCGCGCGCGGGAAGCCTGTCGGGCGGGCAGAAGCAGATGCTGTCGATTGCGCGCGCGATCGTCGAGCCGCGCAAGCTGCTCCTGATCGACGAGCCGACCAAGGGCCTCGCGCCCGCCATCGTGATGGCGCTGATCGAGTGCCTGAAGGAGATCAAGCGCAAGGGCGCCACGATCCTGATGGTCGAGCAGAATTTCTTTGCCGCCCGCGAGCTCGGCGACAACGTGCTGGTGATGGACAACGGCACCATCGTTCATCGCGGCGAGATGGCGGCACTCGCCGCCGACGTGCCGCTGCAGGAGCGGCTGCTCGGCCTGAGCCTGGAGGCGCATCAGTGACAGACCTTGCCGCAACCGATCCGCTGCCGAAGCCGAAGCGCGATCTCGCGCCGATCCTGCTGCCGCTCGCGCTCGCGCTGCTGATGATCCCGCTGATCGGATCGACCTCGTCCTGGCTGACCCTGACCGTCGCAAGCCTCGCCATGGGCATGATGATCTTCATCATGGCCTCAGGGCTAACGCTGGTGTTCGGCCTGATGGACGTGCTCAATTTCGGCCACGGCGCCTTCATCGCCGTCGGCGCCTATGTCGCGACCCTGGTGCTGGCGCCGTTCGCGGCGTCCATCCAGGCCGATTCGCTCTGGATGAACCTCGCGGTGCTGGGGCCAGCCGCGCTGCTCTCAATGGCGGTGTCGGGTGCGCTCGGCCTCGTCGTCGAGCGCGTGCTCATCCTTCCCGTCTACGGCCAGCACCTGAAGCAGATCCTGATGACCACCGGCGGCCTGATCGTCGCCGAGCAGACGCTCTATGCGCTGTGGGGACCGCAGATCATCCCGATGCCGCTGCCGGCCTCGCTGCGCGGCTCCTTCATCATCGGCGACGTCGCGATCGCCAAGTACCGCGTGCTGGCGATGCTGATCGGGCTTTCCGTCTTCATCGCGATCCAGCTCGTGCTCAACCGCACCAAGCTCGGCCTCCTGATCCGCGCCGGCGTCGAGAACCGCGAGATGGTGGAGGCGCTCGGCTACCGCATCCGCCGCCTGTTCCTCGGCGTGTTCATGACCGGATCGGCGCTGGCCGGCCTCGGCGGCGTGATGTGGGCGCTTTACCGCGAGCAGGTGCACGCCTCCATGAGTGACGACCTCACCGTCCTGATCTTCATCGTCGTCATCATCGGCGGGTTGGGATCGATCGGCGGCTGCTTCATCGGCGCCATCCTCGTCGCCATGGTCGCCAATTACGGCGGCTTCCTGGTGCCGAAGCTCGCCCTCGTCTCCAACATCCTGCTGATGGTCGCCATTCTGATGTGGCGGCCGCGCGGCCTCTATGCGGTGACCAGCCGATGATGATCCTCTCAGGCGATCCGCCGCGCAGCCGCGTCCTGACGCTCGTTCTCGTCGTCATCATCCTGGCGCTGGCGGCAACGCCATTCCTGTTCCCGGGCGCCAAGGCACTGAACGTCGCGGCCAAGATCTGCATCTTCGCAGCCCTCGTCGCCTCCTACGATCTCCTGCTCGGCTATACCGGCTCGGTGTCGTTCGCCCACACCATGTTCTACGGCATCGGCAGCTACGCGATCGCGATCGCGCTGTACGGCATGGGTCCGAACTGGGCCGCGGTCGCCACCGGCATCGTCGCCGGCCTGCCGCTCGCAGCCCTGCTTGCGCTCGCCATCGGGCTGTTCTCGCTGCGGGTCGCGGCGATCTTCTTCGCCATGATCACGCTCGCGGTCGCCTCGGCCTTCCAGGTGCTGGCCTCGCAGCTGTCCTGGCTGACCGGTGGTGAGGACGGGCGCAGCTTCCAGCTGCCGGAGCTGCTGCGCCCCGGCACGGTGCTGATCTCCAAGAACCTGTTCGGCTTCGAGATCAACGGCCGCATCCTGACCTTCTACCTGGTGTTCGCGATCTCGGCCCTGATGATCCTCGCGCTGCTGCGCGTCGTGAACTCGCCGTTCGGGCGCGTGCTCCAGGCGATCCGCGAAAATCGTTTCCGGGCCGAGGCGCTCGGCTTCCGCACCGTGTTCCACCTCACCTACGCCAACTGCCTCGCCGCTCTCGTCGCAGCCAGCGCCGGCATCCTGAATGCGCTGTGGCTGCGCTATGCAGGTCCCGACACCTCGCTGAGCTTCTCCATCATGCTCGACATCCTGCTGATGGTGGTGATCGGCGGCATGGGCACGATCTACGGCGCGATCATCGGCGCCACCATCTTCATCCTCGCCCAGAACTATCTGCAGTCGCTGATGGGCGTCGCCTCCAAGGCGGCGGGCGAAGCCGGGCTGCCACTGCTGCCGGGGCTGTTGCATCCCGACCGCTGGCTGCTGTGGCTCGGGCTGCTATTCATCGCCAGCGTCTATTTCTTCCCGACCGGCGTGGTCGGACGGCTGCGCCATGGCGGCGGCAAGAAGACCGCTGGCGCCTCGCATTAACCGATGATTCATGATGCAGCGCCGCGTTTGCGGCGGCGCCGCACAACCGGCGCGATACAAGCGCGGCTACATATCGGCGCCATCACGCAACCGGATTAACGCTCAGGTAACTGGTTTTCCTAAGGTTTGCGCCATTTGTGCGGTGTATTCCTGTTCTTCCAGGGAGGGGGAATGCGCCAGGTCTTTGCCAAGGTAGCAGCCGGAATGTCTCTAGCCGCGGGGAACGGCTGGGAGGCCTTGGCGCGCCGCGGTCCTGTCCTGTGGCTGACCTTGTGCGGCGTATTTCTGGTCGCGGGCATTTTCATCGTCACGGCCATGGCGGTCGGCGAATTCCGCGAGCGGACCCTCGCCAACCGCGAGCGTGAGCTCGAAAACACGGTGAAGCTGATCGCGCGGCATTTCGATCAGCAATTCGAGGATTCCGACGTCGTCGCCGCCGACCTGATCGGACAGATGAACCTGGCGGAGATCACCTCGCCTGCGATGTTCCGCGAGCGCATGTCCGGGCCTGCGCCAAACCAGATGCTGCGCAGCAAGATCAGCTCCGTGTCGTATCTCGGCGACATCGCGATCTACGATGCCGAGGGCGATCTGATCAACTGGTCGCGGGCCCAGCCGCTGCCCAAGATCAACATCTCCTCGCGCGGCTATTTCCAGTCGTTCAAGTTCAACCCGGCGGCCGAGCCGGTCATCCTGGAATCGGTCCGCAGCCTCATCATCGGCAAATGGACCACGGTCGTCGCACGCCGGCTGCGCGGCGCGGACGGCACATTCCTCGGCGCCATGGTGCGGCGGATCGACCCGAGCAGCTATCAGCAATATTTTGCTTCGGTCGCGCTCGCCGACGGCACGGCCATCTCGCTGTTCGATCGCGAGGGCAAGATGCTGGCGCGCTATCCGCACGCCGAGGAGCTGATCGGGCGGAACTTCAAGGACGGGCCGCTGATGCAGAAAGTGCTGGCCGAAGGCGGTCAGCAGACGCTCCGCGGCAGGAGCCCCGTCACCGGTGAGGAGCGGCTCGGCTCGGCTGCGTCGCTGACGCATTTCCCGCTGGTTATCATCGCCACCAACACCACGGCAGCGGCACTTGCGGACTGGCGGCAGCAAACCGGCTTCATGGTGGCCACGGCAGGCGTCGCGGCCAGCGTGATCGCGCTGATCCTCTATCTGATCATCCGCCAGATCAACCGGCAGAACCGCGAAGCCCAGCAGCGCATCGAAGCGGAGCGGCTGCGGCTCGACACCGCCCTCAACAACATGTCGCAAGGGCTGATCCTGTACGACGCGGGCGGCACCATCGTCACCTGCAACCGCCGCTACGCCGACATGTTCGGCCTGTCCCACGACGTCATCAAGCCCGGCTGCCACATCCGCGAGGCGATGTATCATCGCAAGGAGCGCGGCGCATTCGATGGCGATGTCGAAGCGTTTTGCGCCGACGTCATGAGGGTCGTCGCCGAAGGCACGGTCTCGACGAGAACGCATCAGCTGGCCAACGGCCGCGCCTTCCAGGTCATCAACACGCCGCTCGCGCAGGGCGGCTGGGTCGCCACGATCGAGGACATCACCGAGCAGCGCAATCTGGAGCAGGAGCGCGACCGCAACTACACCTTCCTGCGCGAGATCATCGACCATATCCCGTCACGGATCACCGTGAAGGATGCCCGCACGCGGCGCTACCTGCTGGCCAACCAGGTGGCCGAGCAACAACTCGGCGAAACCAGCAAGACGATCGTCGGCAAGACCGCGTTCGATCTCTATCCGGCAGAAACCGCCGGGATCATCACCCGGGACGACGACAAGCTGCTGCAATCGCCGGACGGGTTGTTCCTGGACGAGCACGTGTGGACCACGCCAAGCATCGGGCGGCGCTACATCACGTCCACCCGGATCGGAATCCGCGACAGGTCGGGCGAGCCGCGCTACATCATCAATGTCGTCGAGGACGTCACGGAGCGGCGGCGCGATCACGAGAAGATCGCGCATATGGCGCATTACGACGCGCTGACCGACCTGCCGAACCGGGCCCTGTTCCGCGAGCAGATCGAATGCGAGCTGGAGAAGGTGGCCGAAGGCGGCCAGTTTGCGCTGCTCTACATCGACGTCGACGAGTTCAAGGGCATCAACGATTCGCTCGGTCATCACGTCGGCGACGAGCTGTTGAAGGCGATAGGCGGCCGTCTGCGCGGCTGTCTCAAGCAGGGCGATTTGATCGCGCGGCTCGGGGGCGACGAATTCGCCGTGATCCAGACCGACATCGGGTCTTCCGCCGACGTGCTGTCCTTCGTGAAGCGGATCTACCAGGCGATCCGGCAGCCCTATCATTGCCTCGGCCATCAGCTCTCCACCGATGCCAGCATCGGCATCGCGCTGGCGCCCCAGGACGGCGCCGATCTCGATCAGCTGGTCAAGAACGCCGACCTCGCGATGTACGGGGCCAAGGCCGAGGGGCGGCGCACCCACCGCTTCTTCGAGCCCGCAATGGATGCCTGCGCCAAGGCACGCCTCAGCATGGAGCAGGATTTACGCCAGGCCCTCGTCAACGGCGGCTTCGAGATTCACTATCAGCCGCTGGTCGACCTGCGCTCGGGTGAAGTCTCCGGCTGCGAGGCGCTGCTGCGCTGGCGCCATCCCCAGCGCGGCATGGTGTCGCCGGCGGAGTTCATTCCGGTCGCCGAGGACACCGGCCTCATCACCGAGCTCGGCGACTGGGTGCTGCGCACCGCCTGCAGTGAGGCCGCGACCTGGCCGGCGCATGTGCGCCTCGCGGTCAACGTCTCGCCCGTGCAGCTCAAATGCGACACGCTGGCGCTGCGAATCGCGGGCGCGCTCGCCGCCTCCGGCCTCGACCCGCGCCGGCTCGAGCTCGAGATCACCGAGGCCGTGCTGATCCGCGACGACGAGGCGGCGCTCTCGATCCTGCACCAGTTGCGGTCGATCGGCGTGCGCATCGCGCTCGACGATTTCGGCACCGGCTATTCCTCGCTGAGCTATCTGAAGCGCTTCCCGTTCGACAAGATCAAGATCGACCGCTGCTTCGTCGTCGACATCGCCGAGGCGAGCGGCTCGCCCATCATCGTGCAGGCGGTGGTGAACATCGCGGCCGCCAGCAGCATGACCACGGTCGCCGAGGGCGTCGAGACCGAGGCGCAGCGCGACATGCTGCGCGCGCTCGGCTGCACGCAGATGCAGGGCTATCTGTTCAGTGCACCGAAGCCGGCCAGCGAGGTACGCAAGCTGTTCGGTCCCTCCGATGGCTTGCCCGTGGCTGCGGTGGCCTGATGCCGAAGTCGCGCAAGGCGCTCGATGTCGCCGATTCCTACGCCGTCCGGCTGATGCAGCACCTCGTGGTGCCGACCTTCGTGATTGACCCGAAGCGCCGCGTCGTGATCTGGAACAGAGCCTGCGAGCGGCTGACCGGCGTCGGGGCCGCCGAAGTGATCGGCACCAGCAAGCACTGGCAGGCATTCTACGAGACGAAGCGCCCCTGCCTTGCCGACCTCGTCGCGCTCGACCGGCCCGAGCAGTTGCCGGAGTATTATTCGGAATATGCCGCGCGCGGCCACAACGGGCTCGGCTTCTCCGCGGAGAACTGGTGCGTGATGCCCAAGCTCGGCAGCCAGCTCTATCTCGCCATCGACGCCGGCCCGATCCACGACGAGGCCGGCAACCTGATCGCGGTGGTGGAGACTCTGCGCGACCTCACCGACCAGAAGCGCGCCGAGATGGCGCTGAAGGAGCTCGCGACCAAGGACGGGCTCACTGGCCTCGCGAACCGCCGCGCCTTCGACCAGATGCTGCTCGGCGAATGGGCCCGCGCCCAGCGCACGCAGAAGCCGCTGGCGCTGCTGTTCGTCGACGTCGATCATTTCAAGCTGTTCAACGACCAGCACGGCCATCAGAGCGGCGACGAGTGCCTGCGCGCGGTCGCTTCTGTCGTCAACCGGCACGCAGTGCGCCCGCTCGACCTCGCCAGCCGCTATGGCGGCGAGGAGTTTGCGCTGATCCTCCCCGACATGGATTGCGACAGCGCCTGCATGGTGGCCGAGGCGATCCGCTGCGCCGTGATGGCCTTGGCGATCGCCCATGGCGCAATGGGCGCCGGCGACCACGTCACCCTCAGCGTCGGCGTCGCCAGCCATATTCCTGGTAGTACCGACGGCAGCCCGGACCGGCTGCTCGGCGCCGCCGACGAGGCGCTCTATGTCGCCAAACGCCTCGGCCGCAACCGCGTCATCTGCGCCGAACGGGTTTTGGCCGAATTCGCCGCCCTCGGCGGCAAGCCGGTTCCAGACCCCGTCAAGCGCAAATCGGCCTGAAGCGCGCTTCCATCGAGAAGCGGTTGCCCGCCCCGCGCCAATCGGCTAAATGAACCTCGACTAGCACCCGTAGCTCAGCTGGATAGAGCGTTGCCCTCCGAAGGCAAAGGTCACACGTTCGAATCGTGTCGGGTGCGCCACTTTGTGATTTGCGCGATATTGTCACCGATTGACGCGCAGCTCCCTCGATGCGGCGCGCTACCTCAACTAGCCCTACCTCAACTAGCCCTCGGCAGGCAGCTTCATCCGGCCGGTCGCTTCATCAATCTCCCTGATGGCCTGTATCGCGAAGCACACCCCAGATCAGGATAGAGTGACCAAGCGCGAAGCAGCGGAATGTCGCTCGCGCTACCGAACCGCCCCACATTCACCAGAGCCTTTTCGATCACGTCTTCGATGCAACGGCCTCGGCTCGCGTGAGCCAGTTCTGCCCGCCGGAGCCTCTCTCCCGGAGCGACGAATGTTACCGATTGGCGGCGAGATACCGGGCTTGATGCGACGTACACCGTCCCCCAAATCTCACGTCGGATGTTCAATCGCATCGACATAGCCCGGTTCACATGGGGGAGCGTGCGCGTTGCGCACCTCCGTCTGCCGCCCGCGGCGGACGCAGGTGATGCATCGCTCGCGCTGCCTGGAGCGATCGCGGTGGGGTTTAACGGCCAGAAGAACGCCGCTGTAATGCTGGCGAATGGACGCACGGTCGCTCGCGATGCGCCTGCCGGAACAATCGGTCTGACCGGCGGAGAACCGGTCAAATGGGTGCGAACAACTTCGCCCGCTGAAGTGGTAGAAATTTCAGCGGATGGCTCGCTGCGGAGGCAAATTGCCGAGGAACTTGGTGCTGAGGGCCATGCCGATCTTGCCGATATTCATGGCTGGGAGCACTTTCACGCATGGGCGATCGTTGACCGTTTCCGCGCAGCCGCGCGCGGGAGGCATCATTTGAACGACGTCGAACGCGATTCATTGGTGCGGACCCTCTACGCGATTGTCTTGTGCGGAAAATTCGGAGGGCGGGCGATCGAGCGCTCAAAAGGCTCGCTGGATACTCGGCGCCTGCGCAGAGTGCTGGATTTTGTAGAAGCACACACCGCCACGGATCTGACGCTCGCGCGGCTGGCCGAAGTTGCGGCACTAAGTCCGTTTCACTTTGCCAGGGCGTTCAAGGCCGCCACCGGATCTGCGCCGCATCAATATGTGTCGAGCCGCCGCCTAGAGCACGCGCGCCAACGCCTTCGGAACACGCCCGATAGCGTTGAAGCGATCGCCGCCGACCTCGGCTATTCGAACATCAATCATTTTCGTCGTCAGTTCCGTGCCCGGACAGGTCTGTTGCCGTCTGATATCCGCGCGCGCTGAAGCAAAAGACAGCAAGAATCGACCTGCCGCGCAGCGGCCTCATGCCTCTAGGTTCGCGTGACCGGAGAGCCAAGCCGTTTTTGTGAACGACGGCCTGCTGACATGCTGAAGCGGAGGCGCAGGATAACCATGACTCAAAACGAAAACATTTGGCTATCGCGTCGTTCGATGACACTTGGCATCACCGCGGCGGCGGCTACGGCGGCTGCAGTCGGTCGAACAGACGCCCAAACGAATCAGTCGGGAGACCCGACCCGTGTTCTCGCGGGAAAAGTCGCGCTGATCACCGGAGGGCCGCGCAATCTCGGCCGCGCATATGCAGCAGGACTCGCAGCGGACGGTGCGAGCATCATGATCCACTATCATGACGCGGGCGATCGAGCTGATGCCGAGACTGCAGCGCACCTTGTCCGCGCACAGGGTGCTCGTGCCGCCACTATCGAAGGCGAACTCCACGACATGCCGACGCACTCGCGCCTCGTGGAGGCGACGCTGCGCGAATTCGGTCGCATCGACATACTGATCAACAACGCCGGTCGCATGGTCAAGAAGCCGGTGGCCGAAATCAGCGAGGCCGAATACGACGACGTGTTCGGAGTGAACGCCAAGGCGAGCTTTTTCATAATGAAGGAGGTGAGCCGTCATCTTCCGGACGGTGGGCGAATCATTAATGCATGCTCGTCGCTGATCGACGGCTACCTTCCCAACTATGCGTTATATCAGGGATCGAAAGCAGCTCTCGAACAGTTCACGCGCTCCATGGCGCGCGAACTCGGGGCTCGCGGTGTCACGGTCAATGCCGTTGCGCCCGGCCCAATAGATACACCCTTCTATCGGGCGCCCGAGGACGCGGCCGCCATCGCCTACGCGACGCGTCTTTCTGTAGCGGGGCGCCTCGGCGCGGTCTCCGACGTCGTTCCGCTGATTCGGTTCCTTGCGTCGCCAGCATCGCATTGGGTCACGGGCCAGACTGTCTACATTAACGGCGGCTACACCGGGCGATAAACTACTCGAAAGCGACGCACGAAAGATCTTTCGATCTCATCATTGGCGGCATTGCGTAAGATTTGTCCGGGCGTTCGATATTCCCCGGGCACAATCCGGAGCTGCTCGCGATGATGACCCCGGCGCTGGGCAGCGCACTGGACGAGAGCTCCGCGCGCAGGAAGCAGCGCCTCTCACCCACTGACCCGCAGCACCCGAACCGTGAAGACGAGCACGAGGCCGGCCCTCACGTCAGCAACGCGATGATCGCCTGGAGCTGGTCGGACGCTGCCGTCACCAATCCATCGTATGACGTGTGGCCGTGTGCGGCGGCCTTCAGGATGCATTCGGCGACGGCCGCTTTCAGGCCGAACACCGATTGATGGGCCGGCACACTCGCCATCACGGTCTCCAGCGCTTGACGCATGGTGTGAATGAGCTCGGAGCTGTATTGCATGGGCTGTCCTCCGCGGGCTCATATTGGGTCGCGTGCCCATGCTTGCCACTCACAAGCCTGAGATTGTTTTTTGAATCGGTCGAGACCCAGCGCCTCAATTCAAGCGCCAGATCGCCGCATTGAGCACACCGGCGAACGCGACCCAGGCTGCGTAGGGCACGAACAATCCGGCGGCGAGCCTGTCGCGTGACAGCTCGAGACCGATGTAGGTCACGATCGCGATGAACAGGCCGACGAGAATGACGAGCGCGGCGCCGATCTGGTGCATCGTGAACATGACCGGAGACCAAATGAAGTTGAGCGCCATTTGCGCCGCCCAGGCCAGCATCGCCTTGCCCCTGGGCTCACGGCGAAAGGTCCGCCATCCCGCAACAGCGATCAGAACGTAAAGGATGGTCCAGGCGATCGGGAACGCCCAGTTCGGCGGGACGAAGCTCGGCTTGGCAAGGCCGGCATACCATTCACCGGGGGGATTGGTCGCTCCGATCAACCAGCCGGTGCCGACGACGCCCGCCACGAAGACCAACAACTGAAGCATCCGTCACCTCGCCCTTCTCATCATCCGATTGTAACATCTTTCCATGAGCCAATCCGACTCGATGCCTGGCGCAGCCGCGGCCGTGCGACGAGAAGCGATGCGCTGAGCGCCATGGCAAAGTCCTGCGTCTTCTCGCAGCAGCGTCGGATGGGTTGCCGACGTTGACGGAGACGGCCTGACCGGGGCGAGCCCGATTGGGGGAGAATTCGGCCCGTCCTGCGGTTGAGGAACGCATGCGGGCGCGCTAAAGGCAAGCGGGCGCGCGCGGATCCGCAGTCGGACGAACCGCCGCCAGTGGATTCAGCAATTGGTTACAAAGTTATCCCATCGACGCGACATTGACGGGCTCCGGGCGATCGCCGTCTTGAGCGTATTCCTCTATCATTTGGACGTTCCGCCGTTCGGCGGCGGCTTCGTTGGCGTCGACCTGTTTTTCGTCGTGTCCGGCTATCTGATCTCTCGGATCATTCTCAGCGAGGCAGATCGCGGCGAATTTTCGCTCCAGCGATTTTACGAGCGCCGCATCCGGCGCCTCTTTCCCGCAGCGATCGTCACCATCATCGGCATCTTGGCCGTCGGTGGCCTCTGGTTCTCTCCGGAGCTTTTCAAGGGCCTGACTCAAGACGCCGTGGCTACGCTGGTATCGGTCTCGAATTTCTACTTCTGGCGCGGCAGCCACGCCTATTTCGCCAACTCGACCGATCCTAGCCCCGTGCTTCACTTCTGGTCGCTGGCCGTCGAGGAGCAATTCTATCTGTTTTGGCCCGTGTTCATTCTGCTGGGGCGCCGATTGCTCGGTCGCGCACTGCCTTTGCTCATCCTTGGCATCGCAATTCTTTCGCTCGGCGTCGCGCAAGCGACACTCGCAACCGACAGCTCGGGTGCTTTCTACCTGCCGACCTGTCGCGCCTTCGAATTTGCGATCGGAGCGCTGGTCATCTTTGCTGAGCAGAGGCTGACCTTCCCGGCCGGAGCGCGCTCGCTGTTGGCTGCCGCCGGATTCGCTTTGATCGCTTACGCGGTCGTCAGCTTCGACAGTGCGACCTCCTTCCCTGGCGCGACGGCCCTCATCCCATGCCTGGGTGCAGCCTGCGTGATCTTGGCGGGCGAGCGTCACGTCCTTTCGCCTGTCCTGACCAATCCGCTGAGTGCGGGGATCGGGCTGGTGTCCTACTCGCTCTACCTCGTGCACTGGCCCCTGATCGTCTACGCAAACTACATCCTGGGCGATGACGCCAAGTCGGTCGCGGTGAAAGTGCTGATCGTCGTCCTCGCGATGGCGCTGGCTGCGCTGATGTATCGGCTGATCGAACAGCCTTATCGCGCGGGTCGCTCGTCACTGCTGCGAGTCGCCGGCCCCGCCGCCGCGACGATCGTCGCGCTCGCGATTGTTGCATTTGTGGCCAACCGCCAAGATGGCTGGCCATGGCGGCTCCCGGCACAGGCCCGCGAGGTCGCCGATCTGCAGCGATTCGGCTTCTGGCCGTGCGCCAAGAGCGCACAATCGAAATGTGCCTTCGGTTCATTGAGCGACCCCGTTGGCGTGCAAGTGCTCGGCGACTCCTTCGCCGAGCATTATGTCGCAGCGCTGGACCCGGCGGCAAAGCGCGCCGCCGTCCGGGGAGAGGCCTATACGGCCGAAGGTTGTCCGTTGCTCGTCGGGCTGGTGCGAACAGCGTTCGACGGCTCGCAGGACTGCAAACGCCAGCGCGATACCTACCTCGCCGCGATCAGGCAGAACCAGGCTCCAATCGTGCTCAGCCAATCCTGGATGACTTACGGCAATGCGCTCCGCAACGAGCTCGCGCCGGAGGTCAATGCACCGGCCCTGCAGGTCTGGCGGGCCGGCATCGAGAACACGATCCATGAGCTCGGCGGCAGCGGACGGCGCATCCTGATCATAGCGCCCGGAGTCGAGCCGGGCTGCCGCAGCCCGATGTCCCGCTTCGCACCGGGACCCCTCTGGCACGCACCAAGCAAGCCCTGTCCTGCCGTGCCCCTTGATCGCGTGCAGGCCGACAATCGCGAATTCCACGCCATGCTCGAGGAGATCCGGAGCCGCTACCCGAACCAGGTCTTTCTGCTCTATCCAGAACGCTATTTGTGCGGAGAAGCCGAGTGTCCGACCGCCATGGACGGCCTCTGGCTCTATTGGGACGTCAATCACCTCACGGTCGCAGGTGCGCAGCGCGTTGGCGACGGAGCCTCAAGCCAGCTCCTTGAGTTCATCCGTGGCAAGTAGGAGCCTCTGCCTCTCCCAAGCGATCGCGGCCGAGCCGAAGCCATCTCGACTGAACGGAACTGACGAGCGCCTCTCGTCACGAGCCTGAGATAGCTTTTGACCCTGCCGCGATTGTGCAGCTCAATTCAGCCGCCGGATCGACGGAAGCATCCCTCAGCTCGCGCATCTCCCCACGCGATCGTATCATCTTTCCATGAGCGAATCCGACCCGACGACCGGCGAGCCCTCGCCTGTCCGCAAGATCATCCATATCGACATGGATGCGTTCTATGCCTCTGTGGAGCAGCGTGACAATCCGGAGCTGCGCGGCAAGCCTGTGGCGGTCGGCGGCTCCGCGGAACGCGGCGTCGTTGCGGCTGCGAGCTACGAGGCCCGCAAGTTCGGCGTCCGCTCGGCCATGCCGTCGGTGACGGCGAAGCGGCAATGTCCCGATCTGATCTTCGTCAGGCCGCGCTTCGAGGTCTACAAGGCGATCTCCAGACAAATCCGCGACATCTTTGCCGAGCACACGCCCGTCATCGAGCCGCTGTCGCTCGACGAAGCCTATCTCGACGTGACGGAGAACCTGCAAGGCATCCCGCTGGCGCGGGACATCGCGCTCGAGATCCGCGCGAAGATCAAGGCGGAGACCGGCCTCACCGCGTCGGCGGGTATCTCCTACAACAAGTTCCTGGCCAAGCTCGCGTCCGATCATCGCAAGCCCAACGGCCAGTTCGTGATCTCGCCGGAGATGGGGCCGGCCTTCGTCGAGCCGCTGCCGGTCGGCAAATTCCACGGCATCGGTCCGGCGACGGCTGCGAAGATGAACGCGCTCGGCCTGTTCACCGGCCGGGACATCCGCAACCAATCCCTGGAGTTCATGAACGCGAATTTCGGCAAGTCAGGCGCGTATTATTATTGGATATCGCGCGGCGTCGACGAGCGGCCGGTCCGCGCCAACCGGATCCGCAAATCCGTCGGCGCGGAGAACACGTTCTCGACCGACCTCGATGCGTTCGACGCGCTTGCCGCCGAGCTAAGGCCGCTCGTCGACAAGGTCTGGCGGCATTGCGAGGCGACGGGCAATCGCGGCCGCACCGTCACCCTGAAGATCAAGTTCGCCGATTTCGAGATCATCACGCGCAGCCGATCCGTCGCGGCGTCCGTTGCCGGACGCGACGATCTGGAGCGGCTGGCCTGCGGCCTGCTCGAAGCCGAGATGCCGCTGCCCAAGCGCGTCAGGCTGCTTGGGGTCTCGTTGTCGTCGCTCCACCCCGCCGGCGAGTCGGAGCCGCAGCTGACGCTGGGCATCTGAACGCGGCTTGAGGCCCCTTCGGTGAACGCGGCATCTTTATCCGCGACGCGGCGCCAAACCTGTCGTAGATACACCAGACATGACTTTTCGCGATTGAGTTTGGATGCTTGCCTTATTGATACGCCTCGGACTGCGCTTCGAAGACCGCATCGAGGAACGCCGGTTTGTCGACCAATATGTCCGGGGCAGTCTCGGATGGACGCAGATCGCGATGCTGCTTGGCGCCGCCACCTATGCCAGCTACACGCTCTGGGATTGGGTGCTCTACCCCGAAGTCGTGCCGACCACGCTCGCAATCCGCGGTGGAACCGCCGTGGTCATCCTGCTCCCGCTGACGGCGCTGCTGTCGCGGCGCCGGATGAAGCCATGGGCGGAGACGATCTTTCTCATCTATTGCGTCATCCCGGGCTGCATTTTGCCGAGCATCTATCTCGTGCTTCCCTCGGGCTTCACCTTTGCCGCGCCCGGCATGATGATGATCATACTGTTCGTCTCGACCATGCTGCCCTTGCGGATCGGCTCGCTGGCGATCTTCTGCCTGCTGTCGTGGGTGGCGTTGCTGGTCGCCGAGACATTCGCGTCGACAATGCCGACCGGCCTGAGCTTCATCAACCATTCTCTCGTCGGCAACGCCTACGCATTGTCGCTCTACGCGGTGGCTGCGCGCGAGTACCGGGCGCGAAAGCAGTTCCGGACATCCGAGGCGCTGCAACAGGAAAAGGAACGCTCCGAGAAATCGTTGCGCGATCTGCGCGCGACCCAGGAGCATCTCGTGCAGGCGGAAAAGCTCGCCTCGCTCGGGCAATTGGTGGCAGGTGTCGCTCACGAGGTCAGCACCCCGCTCGGCCTCGCCTTGACGACGTCGACGGCCATGCAGGATGACCTGCAAACGATGAGTGATGCATTGGGCGGAGCATCGGTCCGGCGGTCCGATCTAACCAAGGGCATCGACCGGCTCAAGCAGGGGCTCAACCTGACCTTCGAAAATCTGCACCGCGCATCCGAAATGGTGCACAGCTTCAGGCAGGTCGCGGTCCATCAAGCCGATGAGGACCGGCGCAGTTTCGAGCTCAGGGATTGGCTATCGGAGTTGATGTCCCGGCTCGGGCCATTGCTGTCGCATCATGCCCTGACCGTGGAGGTACACTGCCCGGCGGGAATCAAGCTCAACAGCTATCCCGGAGCGCTTGCTCAGGTGATCAGCAATCTCGCCCTCAACACTGCAGCGCATGCGTATCCTGACAAGAGAGGCGGCCGGTTCGTGATCACGGTAAACCAACCGAATCCGAGATCAGTCCGCCTTGTCTGCGCTGATGAAGGCGTCGGAATCCCTGACCACCTGCAGGCGCACATCTTCGATCCATTCGTCACGACAAGTCGCGAGAAAGGCAATGCCGGTCTGGGACTGCACATCGCGTTCAATCTCGTCACCTCATCGCTCAACGGGCGCTTGCTGCTCGAGAGCAAGGCGAGTCCGGGAACTCAGATCGTCATCGAAATTCCCGTTGAAGAACACGTTGCAAGAGGACCGCGAAGACTAGAGGTTTGACACTATTGCGAGCGGTTCTGTGTCGATCTTCGAGGCACTGCCTGACGTGAAGCTGACAGACCAGCCTCTTTTTCGATTTCGACGCGCTGCTCTGAACAAGATGCACTCCATTGGCTGTTCGTTCGAGCGCGATCGACGTAAAGTTTTTTGCGAACGCAGTTTGGTCGCGCCATTCAATTGACACGTACTGACGGATAGTCGTCGGCGTTTCGCGACGCTGCTCACGCGCGATAGCCTCGATGTCTCTCTCGTGCGGTGGTCCGCGCATGAGGGCGTCCGGTTGATCGCACATGAATGAAGCGCCAATCGCATGAAATCGAAAAGATAAACTGTCGTTTGATTCACCGTCTTGCTTTCGAACTGCGCTTGAAATTTTCGTTGTTCGCCGCTCGAGGAGCTGATCGTGACTCAACTCAACATGCGCTTGTCCGAGGACGAGCAGTCCCGGAACGTACGGAAAGGTGCGCTCGCTGCGATCGTCACTCAGGTCGTGCGTGTAGCGACGCAGACCGGATCTGTGATCCTGCTCTCGCGCCTACTGACGCCAGTCGACTTTGGTACTTATGCAATGGCTTCGCCGGTGCTCGCCTTCGCGGTGCTGTTCCAGGATCTCGGTCTTGGACACGCGACCGTGCAGAAGGACGAGTTGACGCACAACGAGCTGAGTGCGCTGTTCTGGGTGAACCTCTCGGTCGGCGCGCTACTGGCGGCCACACAGGTGGCGCTATCGCCGCTCGTTGCCAGGTTCTACAGCGCGCCAAATCTCGCCCCACTGACATCTGGTATGAGCGTCACGTTGCTGCTCAGCGGCGCTGACGTCCAGCATTTGTCGTTGCTGACGCGACAGATGAGATTCTGGACGCTGGCAGGCCTGGAGTCCGCGGCCGCACTGACTGGATTACTGACCTCTGCCGCGGTCGCGTACGTCTATCACAGCTATTGGGCCATTCTCGCCGGCAGCCTGACATCAGGTCTGGTGCTCGCGAGCGGCGCGTGGCTGAGTTCGGGATGGTTGCCGTCGAGGCCCGGCTCGATCAAGGCTGCACGCGACATGCTGAACTTCGGGCTCGGCGTGACCGGCTACAATCTTGCCGAATTCCTGTCCCGCAATACCGACGGGGTGTTGATCGGCAAGGTCTGGGGGGCTGCCTCGCTTGGCGCGTATAACCGCGCCTACCGGTTGCTGCTGTTTCCGCTTCAGCAAGTCAGCAATCCGATGGTGCGAATCATGCTGCCGACGCTGTCGGGCCTGCTGAAGGAGCCGGAGCGCTATCGGGATTCGTTCCGTCGCGCGGTGCTGCCGGCGCTCCTGCTCGTGTTGCCTGGCGTCGGCTTCATGATCGCGACCGCCGATACGCTGGTCGAAACCCTGCTCGGCGGCCAATGGAGCGAGGCTGCGCCGATCTTCGTCGCCCTCAGCATCGCCGGTCTGCTGCAGACCAGCAACAGCCCCGCCAACTGGCTTTTCCTCAGCCAGGGCCGCACCAAGGAATACATGCGCTGGGGCCTGTTCAATGTCTCAACATCGATTCTCGCTTTCATATGCGGGCTGCCGTTCGGACCAGTCGGCGTCGCCAGCGCATACTCGATCAGCGAGTGCGTGCGCACGCCCATCCTGTGGTGGCTGATTGGGCGACGCGGCCCGGTGCGTCATCGAGACCTCATGGAAGTGGTCGGGCCACATCTCGCCGGAGCCCTCGCTTCCGTGGTGACGGTGTCTCTGCTGCATCGCTGGCTGCTGGCGCGTTCGATCGGAGGGATCCCGGAATTGGCAGCCTGCTTCTGCCTTTCATATGCGGTTTCGCTCACGATCGTTGCGCTGTTTCCGGCCTGTCGCGGAGAAATGTGGCGCTACGCACAGAGCATTCGCGACAGATAATGCGACCGGCACCAGACCGTTCGCAAGACGGCGGAGCTGATCACCACGTCACCAGTCACGCCAAAGCCGCGCGCCACGGGAGTGCCGTGGCGCACGTGTCTCCAAAACGTCCCGTCGGGCTGCTCAATGCCTCACATGCTCGAACACCACGATCACGCCGGTCGGTTCGGGCTCATGCGCCATCAGGCGCGTCAGGTCGGAATCGCCCCAATCAGCGAGGCTCACGACCTCGCCGCTCTGGCGGTCGCCGCCGAGCGATCCCGTCGGCTCGAGCACCTTGAGGCCCATCTCGTCGACGAAGAAGGTGTGCTCGCCGAACATGCTGTTGAGCTGCGGCATCGCCGGATGTTCGTCGGGCAGCACCTGAGCGCCGAGCTGGTTGACGGTCTGCTTCACCTGTTCAGATGTGAGCTTCATGAGCTGCTCCGTTGTTGTATCCGGTTTCATCGAGCCAGGCGGGAGCGAGCATTCCCTGCGCCCTTATGCGCCTGGCTCAGAGTCCCGAACAGGTGCTGCGGACAAATGTTCCTGCGAAATGTATTTCGTGATCGCGGGGTTTCATCGGCCGCGTTCGCGGCACAAGATCGCCACAGGATGCACACGATCTATCGATCGACGCGCTACTCGCTGCTGTTCTCGCCGACCGACAGCGCGCAGATGCGTGACAAATATGTGTACGGCAGGCCGGACTCCTCGGCCCAGGCGTTGAACTGCGCCTGCACCTTGGCGAGATCGCCCTTCGACTTGACCTCCTCGGCGATGTCGAGACCGGCAGCGCGCAGGCAGGCCACGACGTCCTTCGACGTCACGAAGCCGTCCCAGCCGACGAAGCGGAGCAGCATCTGGCCGGTGTTGCCGCCCAGCCGGCTGCCGCGCTTGTTGAGGAGGTCGAGCAGGCCGATCTCGTCGGAGGACGGCCATTTCGTCAGAAACTTGCCGAAGCTGCCGTGCTCCTTCGCGATCTCCTGCACGAAGGCGGCGTTGTCGCGCACCGACATGATCTTGGCACCGTTGCGCACGATGCGCGCGTCGCGCAGCAGGCCTTCCCAATAGTCTTCGGGCTGGAACGTGAGCTTGGCGGGCTGGAAATGCAGGAAGGCCTGTTCGAAGCCGTCCCATTTGGAGTCGATCACGCTCCAGGCAAAGCCGGCGCAGAACACCCGCTTGGTCATTTCGGCGAGGATACGATCGTCGCCGAGCTTGGCGAGCTGCTTGAGGTCCGGCTTGGCCGGCATCAACTTGTCCAGCGCCTTGGGCCCGCCCTTGCGCTTCTCGGCGCGGGCGCGAATGGTCTTGAAGGGGGTCATGTGAACACGGGTGTTGAGGGCAGGCCACGACACCAGAATTCGGCGATCCGGTCCAGCCCCGCGTTGCCGCCCCTTGCGCCCTGCGACGGGACGCAGCATGCTGTCGTTCATTGGATTGATGCAAAGGGGCGGCCGGGCTGGTCTGCTTCTTGCTTTATATCGTTTTGGAATTCCCTGACATTTTGATCTCTGGCCGTCGGATTTTCCATGCGCTGCCTGGTCGTGGCCGACTTGCACTATTCGCTGCCGCAGCTCGACTGGCTGGTCAGCGCGGCGCCGCAATTCGACCTCGTGATCTTCGCCGGCGACGCGCTCGACATCGGCTCGATGGTGGATTTCCGCGCCCAGATCGTGGTGGTGAAGAAGTATCTCGCGCTGCTGGCCGCGACGACCCGCGTGATCCTCTGCTCCGGCAATCACGATCTCGACGAGCGCAACGCCGAAGGTGAGAAGATTTCGCGCTGGATCTCGGAGGTGCGCGAGCTCGGCATCGCCTGCGACGGCGACGGCCTGACGGTCGGCGATACCCTGTTCACCGTGTGCCCGTGGTGGGATGGACCTCAGGTCAAGCAACGCCTCATCGAGCAGTTGCGCTATGCCGCAGCCGTCAGGCCGCAGCGTTGGATCTGGGTGCATCATGCGCCGCCGGCGGATTCACCGACCAGCTGGGGCGGCAAGCGCTTCTTCGGCGACGTCGAGCTGGTGCAGTGGATCATGCAATACCAGCCGTCGATGGTGATCTCGGGCCATGTGCATCAATCGCCCTTCATCAGCAATGGATCGTGGTTCGACCGGCTGGGCCAGACCTGGGTCTTCAACACGGGCCTGCAACCCGGCCGTCCCCCAACCTGCATCGTGCTCGATCTCGACGCCGGCAAGGCGTTCTGGCTGGCGGCCGGCGAGGCGCAATGGATCGACCTGAATGCGCCGCTGCGGCGGCCCGCCGCCCCCATCGAGGCGCCGCCCGACTGGCTCACATTCTTGGATCGGATTGCCGATCAGAGCCGGGCGAAACCTCAGCCGGCGGCAGGTTGATCATGCTCTGGAGCACTTCGCCGACCATGGCCAGATGCGTGCCGTGGCCGGCATATTGCCGCTTCAGATCGGCGAGGTAGGTGTTGGCGACGTTGAGCCTCTGCGCCAGCATTTTTGCGATCAGCAGCGCCACGCCCGGCTCCCTCTCGAGGAACGCGGCGGCATCCTCGAATTCGTAGACGATGGCGTCGGAGCAGGCCCGTACCGTTGCGGTGTGTGGCTGGCCCAGCAGCACGGACATCTCACCCAGCACCGCGCCGGGCTCGGTGACGGTGGCGACCACCATCTCGCCCTTGAGCACCTCGAGCCTGCCTTGCATCAGCACGTAGAGATGGCCGGAGGTGCCCCCCTCGGCGACGATGATGGTGCCGGCGGCAAGCTGCCGCTCCGTTCCGCCGGTGCAGTAATCGAGGACTGCGCGCATGGTGCGAACGCTCCCGTCGCAGGGGTACACAACGCCGGAAGACTAGAGCACGATCCGTGCCGAGCGGCAATCGGTGGGGGAGCCGGCGGGCGCCGAGGCGCCTCACACCTGCGAGAGCGAGGGCGCCTCTCCGGGCATAATGGCTTGCAGCCCGCCGAAGCGGCGCTCGCGGCCATGGAAGGCGGCGAGCGCCTCGGCAAGATCGCCCGCGTCGAATTCGGGCCACATCCGCTCGGTGAAGTACAGCTCGGCATAGGCGCCTTCCCAAAGCAGGAAGTCCGACAGCCGCTTCTCGCCGGAGGTGCGGATGATGAGGTCGACGTCGCGAAGGCCAGCCTCGCCCGTGACGAGCTGCGAGAAGGCTTCACGCGTCAGGCTGGTCAGCGCGGCCGCCTTGGCCGCGGCATTGAGGATGGCGTCGCGCGCGGAATAATCGACGGCGATGCGCACATGCAGCGCGCGGCCATCGGCGGTGGCCGCCTCGGCGCGCGCGATCGCGGCGGCGATGCCGTCGGGCAGGCGATCGCGGCGGCCGATGACGGAGAGGCGCACGCCGTTCTTGACGAGGCTCTGCACTTCGTTCGCGAGGTAGAAGCGCAGCAGGGTCATCAGCGCCGCGACCTCGGCCTTCGGCCGCCGCCAATTGTCGGTGGAGAAGGCGTAAAGCGTCAGCGTGCCGATGCCCTGCTTGGGCGCGGCCTCGACGATGCGGCGGATGGTCTCGACGCCGGCCTCGTGGCCGCGCACGCGCGACAGGCCGCGCCGCGTCGCCCATCGGCCGTTGCCGTCCATGATGATGCCGACATGAAGCTTCTCGTTGCGGGACGTGATGTCACTTTGCATTGCAAAGTCTCCGGTCAAAAAAGGGGAGATCAGGTCGAGGCGATGCCGAGACGGCCGAGCGGCGGCGCTTCGCGGCCAGCGGCCTTCGCCGCGTCGCGCACCAGCCGCTCGAGCACGGCGAGATAGTCGAGGAAGCGGCGGCGGCCGGCCTTGGTGAGGCGGCAGGTGGTGTGCGGGCGATTGCCCTCGTAGCCCTTGGTCACCTCGACCAGTCCGGCTTCCTGCAGCACGGCAAGGTGCCGGCTGAGATTGCCGTCGGTGAGGCCGCAGAGCTGCTTGAGATCGCCGAACGCCAGCCCCTTGGGATGCGCCATCAGCGAGGTCAGAAGCCCGAGCCTCGCCTTCTCGTGGATCACGCGGTCGAGGCCTTCATAGGAGAAGGGCGCGCTGTCAGTCTTCGACATCGTTGTCTCCGGACGCGAAATGCAGAATGGCCGCCATCAGCGATTGGCCGATCAGGAAAGGTAGGCCCATGGTCCATGGCGACAGCGTGTGGGTTCGGCTCGCGAGCACCACGACCGCGAAGCCGGACACGAAATACCAGGCGCCGGCGAGCGCCACCGTGCGCGGCAGCGAGCGGACCGAGGCAAAGATGCCGAGCGACACCAGGATCTGCCACAGGCCCGGCAGCAGCCACAGCGTCTCGCTCGCGAACTTCCACATCACCACCGCGAGCAGAACGCCGGCAACGCCCGCCGGCAGGAACTGCTCGACCGCCTGGTGGATCATCGCGTCGGCGAGGCCGGAGTGATGGCGCCGCGACCGGGCGCGCATCTCGATGCCGATGATCAATCCAGACAGCGCGGCGGCGATGAACCAGCCGATGAAGAAAACGAGCGGCTCGCCGGTGGGATCATCCAACAACCAGAATTGCAGGACGGCGGTGATGAGCGCAACAGCACCGGTCGCCGCCATCGTCGCCGGGCCGTAACCGCGGAAGGCGGTACCTGCCGCGATCTGGCTGCGGATCGTTACGATGTCGGCCAGCGCCTTGTCGAGATCGCGCATCGGCAACGCCAAAACCTCGTTCCACCCAGACATTACGAGGCAACGGCCCCGTTACTTTGTATCGCAAAGTATACGGCACTGCAAAGTATGTGCAAGCCCGAATTGTCGCGGCCAGCCGGACGAGAGCGGACAACTGACGGTTGCGCCTCCCCTGCCCTCGCGGATAAGATGGATGCAAGTGCGTTTGCCCGGGGGCTGGTATGTGGTTGAGGTCGTTGGTCGTTGCGTTCGTGTTGCAGGTGAGTGTGTTCGGGGCGAACGCGGCGGGGCCGTTCGGCACGGTCAATGTCGGCAACTGGGCCGGCGGCGCATTCAGCAATGACGAAACGGGCGCGTTCTCCCATTGCGCGGCGACCGCACCTTACGCCAACGGCGTGAGTCTCTTCGTCGCGCAGAATGCGGCCGGCTCCTGGCTGCTGAGCTTTGCCAGCCCCAGCTTTCGCTTCAACAAGGGCGATACCGCGCCCATCGACTTCATCTTCGACGGCCAGGAGCAGGCGAGGTTGTTTGCGACCGCCGGCACCACCAATATGGTGACGACCATCCTGCCCCCCAACGTCGCTCGCACCTTCCAGAAGGCAAGCCTGATGGTGATCACGACCAACGGGAGCAAGCCACTCCAATTTGTGCTGACGTCGACGGCCCCCCTGATCGCGGCGCTGGCGAACTGCGTCACGCGGGTGAAGGCAGACGGGCTCAGCAAGGCCGGCGATTTCACCAAGGGTGCGGCCAAGCCGGCGGCGACGGCGGAGAAGCAGACGGCAGCGCCGGCCGGCGGCAAACCCGCCCGAGCCAGGAGCGGCAGCGGCTTCGTCGTCAGCGCGAGCGGGCACGTCGTCACCAACCATCATGTGATCGACGGCTGCGTCGGCGACGTCAGGGGCAATCTCACCGGCGAAGCCGCAATGGTGCTGCGCGTCGTCTCGAGCGATGCCAACAACGACCTCGCCCTGCTGCAGGCGCCGTCGACGACGACCTTCAAGGATTTTGCCCGGATCCGCGACCGCTCGATCCGCTCCGGCGATTCCGTGATCGCGATCGGCTTTCCCTATCACGGCATCCTGACCTCGGACTTCAGCGTGACCACCGGCATCGTGAGCTCGCTCAGCGGCATGCGCAACGACTCGCGCTTCCTGCAGATCAGCGCACCCGTGCAGCCTGGCAACAGCGGCGGGCCGCTGTTCGACAACACGGGTCAGGTCGTGGGCGTGGTCACGGGCAAGATTCCAGCCTTGCGGATCGCGGTGGCGACCGGCAACATCCCTGAAAACATCAATTTCGCCATCAAGACCGGAGTGCTGCGCGATTTCCTCGACAATTCGATCGTGCCCTATCAGACCGCCGAGCCAAAGAGCGAGCTCAAGACCACCGACATCGCCACCAACGCCCGGCCGTACACGATGCTGATCTCGTGCAACGCGGCGGAGCAGGCGGAGGCGAAGCGGTAGCTATCGGGGCAAGGCACACCCTGCACCTCACCCGTAGCTGTCATTCCCCGCGAAGGCGGGGAATCCAGTACGCCGCGGCCTTTCGATTCATCACTGCCGTCTCGGAATACTGGATCGCCCGGTCTAGCCGGGCGATGACACCTTTGATGTACGCCGAGCCCTCCCCTCACCCGTGACAGCACGCCGCCTTCGCCGGCTGCGGTTGGTATTGGTCGCGCAGGCGTACCCAGTCCATCGGATAGGGCAGCCCTTCCTCGTGACGGCCGAGTGGGGTGAGATCGAGATATTGATAAGCGGCGTTCATCATGTCGAGGCCGCGGGCGAAGCAGGAATAGGTGTGGAAGATCGCGCCGGCCTCGTCGCGGAAGAACACGCTGATGCCGGGCAGCTCGGGGCCGTAGAACGGCGTGGTCCCGAAATTGTACATCGGCTTGCCGGTCGCGACCTCTTCCTGTGAGAACGTCACGCCGTAATCGCGGTTGAAGTCGTTGCGGCCTGAGGAAACCCAGTCGAAGGTCCAGCCCATCCGCTCCTTGAAGGCTTCGAGCTTTGCGCTTGGCGCCAGCGAGACCGCAACCATGGCGGTGTCGCGCGCGGCCAAATGCGGCACCATGCGCTCGAACCCATCGGCCCAGAACGAACAGCTCTTGCAGGCCGCGTCCCAATCGGGTGCGAACATCACGTGCTGCACGATCAGCTGCGGCCGGCCCTTGAACAGATCGCCCAGGGACACAATGCCGTTCGCCCCTTCGAATTCGTACGCCTTGTCGACCTTGACCCAGGGGAGCCGGCGGCGCTCGTCGGCAAGCCGTTCGCGAGCCTGGGTCAATTCCTTCTCGTGGGCCAGAAGGGCCTTGCGCGCGACGATCCATTGCTCGCGCGAAACGATCTGATGTTGCTGCATGGCGTTCTCCTTGGGGATCAGGCGACGAAAGCATCGAGCTTGTCGAAAATCGAGCTCCAGCCGCGCTGGTGGTTGTCGCGCGCGGTCTCGTCGAAGAACTGGGCGTGTTGAAAGATCATCAAGGTGCCGGCAGCGTCCGGCTTCAGCGAGATCGTCACCAGCGATTCACGCTCCGGCGTCGAGTGCCAGGCCCAGGTGAAGACGAGAAGCTCGCTCGGCACCACCTCGCGATAGCAGCCGCCGGCCTCGAAATATTCGCCGTCGTCGCCGGTGAAGCTGATGCGAAACCGGCCGCCAACGCGAACGTCGAGCTCGGCTTGAAGCGTCGCCGGCTTCATGTTTGGCGGCCCGAACCATTGCGCTAGCTGCGCGGCTTGCGTCCAGGCGGCGTAGACCTTTTGCGGCGGCGCGCGGAGCCGGCGCGTGAGCGTGAGGCTTGGTCGTTCTGCCGGGCGTTCGGCGGTGTTGGCGGCTGCGTTGGCCATGTCTCTTCCTCCACGAAGGCGGCAAGGCGATCAAGATTGTGGGACCAGAACTGCGCATAGCGATTGAGCCAGTTCATCGCCTGCTCCATCGGCTGCGCGGTCAGCCGGCAGGCGACCGTGCGCCCGGTCTTCTCGCGCACGATCAGCCCGGCATCGGTGAGCACGTCGAGATGCTTCATTATCGCCGGCAGCGATACCGCAAACGGGGCCGCCAGCTCGCTCACCGACAGGCCGTCCTGCTCGCCGAGGCGCGCCAGCAAGGCACGCCGCGTCGGGTCTGACAGCGCCGCAAAAGTCCGGTCCAGCGTCTCGTCCTGATACTTAACCATGTGGTTTAGTATAGACGCGAGCGCGGCAACGTCAAGCCGGAAGGCGCAGGCGCGGATCCGCACGAGAGCGTGATCGGGTTGCTGGCAATGCAGCCAAGAAAAAAGCCCTGCCGAACGGCAGGGCTCTCTTCCTCGTCATCACGAGATTTCTACTCGACCTTCAGGCCGGCGAAGTCGACGACTTTCTTCCACTTCTCGGTCTCGGCCTTGATCTCCTCGCCGAACGCCTCGGGCGTCTGCACCCGCGGCTCGCCACCGAGCTCGACCAGGCGCTTGGCCATGTCAGGCTCCTTGAGCACCGCGTTGACCTCGGCGTTGAGCTTGGCGATGATTTCCTTCGGCGTGTTCTTCGGCGCGCCCATGCCGAACAACGCGCTCGCCTCATAGCCCTTGACGGTGTCGGCGATCGGCTGCACGTCGGGCAGCTGCGGCGAGCGTTCCGTGGTGGTGACACCGATCGCGCGCAGGCTGCCGGAGCGGATGTGCTGAATGATCGAGGGCATGTTGTCGAAGATCACCTGCACCTGGCCGGCGAGCATGTCGGTGATCGCGGGCGCGGCGCCGCGATAGGGCACGTGCTGCATCTTGCAGCCGGTCATGGCCATGAACATCTCGCCGGACAGATGCACCGAGGTGCCGTTGCCGGACGAGGCCATGTTCACCTTGCCGGGATTGGCCTTCACGTACTCGATGAACTCTGCGACGTTCTTGGCCGGTACGTCCTTGTTGACGGTCATCACGTTCGGAACGCGCTGGAACGAGGCGACCGGCGCGATATCGTTCACGAAGTTGAACTTGAGATTCTTGTAGAGCGAGGCGTTGATGTAGTTGGCCGGGTTGACCAGCTGCAGCGTGTAGCCGTCGGGCTCGGCATTGATGACCGACTCGGTCGCGATGTTGTTCCCGGCGCCGGGCTTGTTCTCGACCACGAATTGCTGGCCGAGCTTTTCCGACAGGCGCTGGCCGATCAGCCGTGCCAGGATGTCCGTGGCGCCGCCCGGCGGATAACCCACCACCCATTTCACCGGACGGGCCGGATAATCGGCGGCAAGGGCCTTCGACAGCGGGGTGGCTGCAAGCGGACTGGCGGCGAGCAGGCCCAGCGCGGTACGGCGAGTGATCATCTCAAGGGTTCTCCCAGTGTTGTTCTTGAAGTCGGATGGCTTGAAAGCCGCGTCGCTGCGGTTGTAACAAAGCTTGCCGCGTGCGGAAAGTGCGCGGGGCACATCACGACGAAAGGATGAGACATGCCGGTCAAGGTTCATGCCCTGGATCATCTCGTGATCAATGTCAGCGACGTCGCGGCCAGTGCTGCGTGGTACGGCAAGATTCTCGGCATGGAAGTCAAGGTGTTCGATCCCGGCGGCGGCAAAGCGCCGCGGACTTTCCTTGAATTCGGTAACCAGAGGATCAACGTCCGGCAACGCGATGCCGACAAGGTGGAGTGGTTCACCGCGAACCATCCCACGGTGGGCAGCGAAGATTTGTGCTTTCTCACCTCGGCCACGCCGGACGAGGTGGTTGCGCATTTGCGGGCACATGGCGTCGCGATCGAGGAAGGTCCGGGCCCGAGGCAAGGCGCCCGCGGCACGTTGCGCTCGGTCTATTGCCGGGATCCCGATGGCAGTTTGATCGAGATCTCGTCGTACGGGGACGCCGGCTGATAGGGCCGCCGCGCCCCCGAACGCCGTCATTGCGAGGAGCGCTTGCGACGAAGCAATCCAGACTGCCTCCGTGGAGAGAGTCTGGATTGCTTCGCTGCGCTCGCAATGACGGTGGAGAGAGCGCGCTCACGCATACCCCCGATTGCGTCCCGCGTCGTCCAATGGCAGGAAGACGCAATCATCAAAAGACAGCCGCCGGCAAGATGCGGCTGCACCGGGAGGAGCCATGCCAGTTCAACAGACCACAGCTGGAATCGTGGGCCCGTTCGACGGGCTCGACGTGCCCTGGCTGCTCAAGCTGCGCGCCGAAGTCCGGCGTGATCATCCATTCCTGATCTGGGCGCCGTTCGACGCGCCGGCGCGGCGCTGGAGCTACGGCGAGTTTCACGAGCGCGTCGGCGCGCTCGCGGCGGGGCTTGCCAGGCGCGGCGTCAAGCCGGGCGAGTATGTGCTCATCCATCTCGACAATTGCATCGAGGCGATGCTGGCCTGGTTCGCCTGCGTCGAGCTCGGGGCCGTCGCTGTCACCACCAATACGCGCTCGGCGCCGGCCGAGATCGCGTATTTCGCCGATCATTGCGGTGCGGTCGCCGCGATCACGCAGCCGGCCTATGCGGAAGCCGTCGCGCAGAACTGCCGCAACATACGCTGGCTCGCGGTGACCTCGCATGATGCGGGCGCGGCGCCCGCGCGGGGCGTCTCGCGCGGCGACAGCTTCGAATCGCTGTTCGCCGACAGCACCGATCGTCCCCGGCGCGCGACCGATCCGCTCGCGCCATGCAGCGTGCAATACACCTCGGGCACGACGTCGCGGCCGAAGGCGGTGCTGTGGACCCATGCCAACGCGCTGTGGGGCGCCAAGATCAACGCCGCGCATGAGGACCTTCACGCCGGCGACGTGCACCAGGCGTATTTGCCGCTGTTCCACACCAATGCGCTGGCCTATTCCATGCTGGCGGCGCTGTGGGTCGGCGCCACTTGCGTGATCCAGCCGCGTTTCTCCGCCAGCCGGTTCTGGAGCGTCGCGCGCGAGCACGGCGCGACCTGGACCTCGACGATCCCGTTCTGCATGAAGGCACTGCTCGAGCAGGAGATCCCGAAGGACCATAAGTTCCGCCTGTGGGGCACCGCCATCAACGAGCCGCCGGCCTTTGCCGCCTTCGGCGTCAAGATGATCGGCTGGTGGGGCATGACCGAGACCATCACCCACGGCATCGTCGGCGAGGTCGATCAGCCCAACATCCCGATGTCGATCGGTCGCGCCGCGCCCGAATATCAGATCCGCATTACTGACGACGACGGATGGCCGACGGAGGTCGGCGACACCGGCAATCTCGCGATCAGGGGCATCCCCGGCCTGTCGCTGTTCGCCGAGTACCTGCACAACGAGAAGGCGACGCGCGAGAGTTTTGACGAGCACGGCTTCTTCCTCACCGGCGACCGCGTCGAGCGATTGGAGAACGGCTTCATCAAGTTCGGCGACCGCGCCAAGGACATGCTGAAGGTCGGCGGCGAGAACGTTGCGGCCTCCGAGATCGAGCAGGTGATCGCGCTCGTGCCGGGCGTGCGCGAGGCCGCGGTGGTGGCGAAGAAGCACCCGATGCTGGACGAGGTGCCGGTGGTCTTCATCATCCCGCAGGGCGGCGTCGCAGGCGCTGCGCCCGATCTGCATGATCGCGTGATGGAAGCCTGCCGCAAGGGCCTCGCCGACTTCAAGCTGCCGCGCGAGATCAGGCTCGTCGACGACATGCCGCGCTCGACGCTGGAGAAGGTGGCGAAGGCGGAGCTGCGGAAGCTGGTGGGGTGATCTCGTAGGGTGGGTTAGCCGAAGGCGTAACCCACCAACTTCGTTCGGCAATTGCGGAGGCATGGTGGGTTACGCCTGGCGCCTGCGCTTCGCGCAGCCGCGAGGCTAACCCACCCTACGACTACGGCATCCCGACTAGAACGACCCCAGCGCGACCGGACGGAACGCCTGCAGCAGCTGCTGGTCGAGCTTGCCGCCCATGCCTTCCATCATCGTGAAGGCGCGGGAGTGGGTGAAGGGCATGCGGTAGGCGCGCTTCTCCACCAGCGCGGCGTAGATGTCGACGATCGTCGTCAGGCGCACGATGTCGCTGATCTGGTTCGACGACAGGCCGTTCGGATAGCCGGAGCCGTCGAGGAATTCGTGGTGATGCAGCACCACGTCCAGCATCTCCGGCGGGAAGCCGCCTTGCGCGGCGAGCGCATCATAGCCGCGGCGCGGATGCTGGCGGACCTCGGCCATCTCCTCGTCGGTGAGCTTGCCGGGCTTGTCGAGCAGCCAGGCCGGAACGAAGGCCTTGCCGACGTCGTGCAGCAGCGCGGCGCGGGTCAGGCGGCGCTGGTCGTCCTCGCGCATGCCGAGATGCTGGGCGAAGGCGACGGCGAAGCCGGTGACGAACAGGCAATGGCGGTAGCTGCCGACATGGTGACAGCCGACCGTGGTGAGCCATTCGCGCAGCGAGGAATGCTTGATCGCCTTCAGGATCTTGCTCTCGGCGGCGATGACGTCGTCGAAGGTCAGGGCCACGCCGAGCGGCAGCTTCTCGAACATCTTGGTCAGCACCGCATGCGCCGCCTCGACGCCGCGGTTGAGCGTCTTGCCGCGATCGGTCGCGTCATAGGCCGCGGTGTCCGGGAAGGCGGCGCGAATGCGCTGCAGGATGGCCTCGGCCTGGAGCGGCCGTGAGATGGTGTCGGTGGCTCCTAACGCCCAGGCCTGCATGGTGCCGTGATGCAGGGCGTCCGCGAGCACGAACAGCCGCGGCATCGAACGATAGGCATCGCCGCGCAGCTTGTTGCGGACCCGCTGCACGCTGTCGGGCGAGCGCAGGTTGATGTCGACCACGAGCCCGGAGAGATCGCGCGAGGGCTGGGCGGGGATCTCGTCCGTCTTCACCGTGGAGACGTCGCCGACCGCTTTCAGGATGCTGGCGAGCTCGCTGCTCCCGTCGCTCCGATCGGAGGCGAGCAGAAGCCGGCGTTTGGCGGCGGATTTGGCTGTGGCGTTCATGGCTTCCCCCACAAGGACCGGAAACTCGGGCGTATTGGCCTATCAGCCTAAGCCGGATCAGGTTCTCCGGCCCTTAAGAGGCGTGCTCAATGGAACCTTGGGGAATCGCACGCAATTTTACGGATTGGGGTTCAGGGGAGAATTTCACAACCGGCGAAAACAACCCCATGCACAGTAGAACGGGCATTGATGGATAAGGGGAATTTTGGACGCTATCGCCCCGCCCCCCGCTGTCGTCGCCCGGCTTGACCGGGCGACCCAGTACGCTGAGACGGTCCGGCTGAAACCGAGAAGCCGCGGCGTACTGGATGCCCCGGTCAAGCCGGGGCATGACGGTGAGGGTGTGGAGGCGGCTCCAAAACAAATCCGCCGGAGGTTGCCCTCCGGCGGATCAGCTCATTTGGCAATCACGGCTCGACTTACGCCTTCATGCTCGCCTTCACGGCTTCCGCGGTGATCGGCAGGGCGCGGACGCGGGCGCCGCTGGCATTGAAGATGGCGTTGCCGATGGCCGGCGCGACCACTGTGACCGCGGGCTCGCCGACGCCGGTGGCCTTCTCGCCATTGGCGATCACGGCGATCGCGACCTCGGGCGTCTGGCTCATGCGCAAGGGCGTGTAACCATCGAAATTGGTCTGCTCGATGCCACCGTCCTTCAGCGTCGCCTTCTCGTACATCGCCAGCGACAGGCCCCACAGCGCCGCACCCTCGACCTGGGCGCGGACATTGTCGGGATGCACCTGCGTGCCGACGTCGGTTGCGACCGTGAGCTTCTTCACGGTCACCTCCCCCGACGGCGCGACGGCGACGTGAGCCACGCACGCCGTCCAGCTCGCGGTCGCCCGCTCCTGCGAGGAGACGCAGGCGACGCCCATGCCCTCGCCTTTCGGCAATTGCTTGGTGCCGTAGCCGGACAGTCCCATCGCGGCGAGCAGCGTGTTGCGCAAGCGCTGCGCGCCGCCGTCGTTCTTGCCGGCGCCGTCGAGCAACGAGATGCGGAACTGGGCGGGATCCTTGCCCGTCGCCGCCGCGATCTCGTCGATCATGCTTTCGACCGCCCAAAAGGTCCAGCCCGGCGCCACCGAGCGAAGCTGGCCGGAGGGCGTAGCGTTGTGCGCGAGCTCGTTCTTGATCGCGCGCACATAATGGTTGGGCACGGTGTAGAAGAAGTCCGCCCCGTTCACCGTAAAGGAATCGAGCGGGCCCTTCTTGTCGACCGAGGGCGTCAGGAAATCGGGGATTCCCCAGCGCGCGGTCGGCCAGGCCGAGACCACGTCGTGGCTGATCGCAATGAGCTTGCCATCGCCGTCCACGCCGGCCTTCACCTTTTGGTAGGTGAGCGGACGCGAGAAATCCATCGTCATGTCGTTCTCGCGCGAATAGATCACCTTCACCGGCTTGCCGACGGCCTTGGCCGCCTGCACCGCCGGAATCATCATGTCGGCATCGAGACGCCGGCCGAAGCCGCCGCCCAGCCACATCTGGTGCATGACCACGAATTTCGGATCGATCCCGGCAGCGCCCGCCGCGATCGCGCCGGAGCGCGTCGCAAACTGGTTGCCGGAATAGATGTGCAGGATGTCGCCCTTGAACTCCGCAGTGGCGTTCATCGGCTCCAGCGGCGCGTGGATGTTGATGCTGGTGGTGTACTCGGCCTCCACCACCTTGGCCGCCGAACCGAAGGCTGCATTGGGATCGCCGTCCTTGACGAAAAACTGGCCGGAATCGTCCAGCTTGTGCAGCCGCTTGGCCTCGTCGAGCAGCGACTGGCTCGATAGCTTCGCGTTCGGACCCGCGTCATAGGCGATCTTCAGCGCCTGCGCGGCCTTCTTGGCGTTGGCGTAGGTGCTGGCGACCGCGACGACCCAGCCCGACGTCGTTGCGGTCTTGTCGTCGAGCGTGACGGCCTTGATGAAGCCTGGCACTTTCTTTGCCGCGCTGTCGTCGACCGATTTCACGGTGGCGCCGAAGCGCACCGGCGGCGTGACCAGCGCGCCATAGGCCATGCCCGGCAGCATCACGTCGATACCGTACTTGGCCGTGCCGTTGGTCTTTGAAGGGATGTCGAGCTGCGGAACCGAGACGCCGATCATGGTGTACTGGTCCGGCGATTTCAGCTTGATCGCCTTCAGCTCGTCGGGCGTGAAGGTTTTCGTCGCCTTGCCGCTTTTCACGACATCGGCAAACGACATCTGCTTCTTCGATTTCGGATGCACGATCATGGAATCGCGCACCACGAGCTCCGATGCCGGCACGCCCGTGGCGGCGGCGGCACCTTCGGTCAATGCGATGCGCCCGGCGGCGCCGGCCCGGCTCATCGCCTCGAAATTCATCATGGTCGACCAGCTGCCGCCGGTGATCTGCGCGCCCAGCACGGGATCGTTGAACTTGGGATCGTTGGAGGCGAGCTGCACGCGCATGTCGCTCCATTTCGCGCCCAATTCCTCGCAGACGATCTGCGCCATGGTGGAGGCGATGTGCTGGCCCATATCGGCCTTGCCGCAGGTCACGGTGACAAGCCCGTCCGGCGCGATCGCGTACCACACGCTCGGCTCGAAATTGGCGGGCGCGGCGGCTGCCGATTCGATGCCGGGCACGCCGGCATAGCCGAGCACGAGGCCGGTCGCGGCGGTGCCGACGAGGAAGGAGCGGCGGCTGAGATCCGTCGTCTCGGGCGTCAATTTCTTCACATGCTCGTTCATGTGGGCCTCCGCTCGCTCGAGGTGGCCGAGGCGGTGCGCATCTCGGATGCGGCGCGCATGATCGCCTTCTGGATCCGCGAATAGGTCATGCAGCGGCAGAGATTGCCGTCCATATGGGCGACCACCTCTTCCTTGGTCGGATTGGGATTCTTGGCGAGCAGCGAAGCCGCCTGCATGATCTGGCCGGACTGGCAGTAGCCGCATTGCGGCACCTGCTCGGCGATCCAGGCCTTCTGCAAGGGATGATCGCCCTTGGCGGAGAGACCTTCGATGGTGGTGATCTTCTTGCCGGCGACGTCACTGAGCATGGTCTGGCACGAGCGCACGGCTTCGCCGTTGACGTGCACGGTGCAGGCACCGCACAGCCCGGCACCGCAGCCGAACTTGGTGCCTGTCATCTGCAATTGTTCGCGGATCGCCCAGAGGAGCGGCGTGTCGTTCGCCGCATCCACGGACAGACTCCGCCCGTTGATGGTGAGAGTTGGCATAGGCGTCTTCCCCTGCCGGTGCATGAAGCCGCTTACGGCGGCAATTTGAATGGCGGACGCCCACCGGGCTGGCGTCAGCCTTGCCGGCGAGAATGATCGCGTTCCGGCGCGGAGGCAAATGCAATTTGGAACGAGTCGAAAAAGCGCTCGCCACACTCGCCCGTTGTGCGCCGCGCCAAGGGCGTCGACGCAGCCACTGGACACAACAGCGCATGCCTCCGGCATGCGTGCTACGCATTCAGGCAGTTTCTTCGAGGTAACTTAGCGAGCTAAGGTGCAGCTGCCGCCGCTTTCTTCCTTCTCCCCTTGTGGGAGAAGGTGGCGCGAAGCGCCGGATGAGGGGTTGTATCCGCGCACTCGCATTGAGAGAGTCATGCGCGGATAGAGACCCCTCACCCGGCTTCGCTTTCAGCGAAGCCACCCTCTCCCACAAGGGGAGAGGGTGCGCCGATGTCGCGGCGAGAAAAAAAGAAAGGGCGGGAAGCAATGCCGGAGATCAATCGCGACGGCGTCAACATCTACTACGAGGTTCATGGCAACGGGCCGCCGCTGCTGCTCACCCACGGCTATTCCTCGACCTCGGCGATGTGGCATGGGCAAATCGACGCGCTGGCGAAGGACCACACGCTGATCCTGTGGGACATGCGCGGCCACGGCCAGTCCGATTACCCTGACGATGCGAGTGCTTATAGCGAAGACCTCACGGTCGGTGACATGGCGGCGATCCTCGATGCGGTCGGCGCGAAGCGCGCCATCATCGGTGGGCTTTCGCTCGGCGGCTACATGTCGCTGGCGTTCTATCGCGCACATCCGGAGCGGGCCCGCGCGCTGCTGATCATCGACACCGGCCCCGGCTTCAGGAAGGACGATGCGCGCGAAGCCTGGAACGCGCGAGCGCTCGCCACGGCCGACCGGCTCGACCGCGAAGGCCTCGATGTGCTGAAATCGGCGACGCGCGAGCGCGCCACCGCGAACCATCGCAACGCCAGCGGGCTTGCGCTCGCCGCGCGCGGCATGCTGACCCAGCGCGATGCGCGCGTGATGGAGCTGTTGCCTGAGATCAAGGTGCCCAGCCTGATCGTGGTCGGCGCCGACGACACCCCGTTCCTCGCCGCGTCCGACTATATGGCGGCAAAGATCCCGGGCGCACAAAAGGCCGTGATCCCCGCGGCCGGACACGCCGTCAACATCGATCAGCCCGAGGCTTTTGTTGACGCGGTCGTGCCTTTCCTGAAGAACTTGCCGGCATAGGCGGATCGAGCAGGGACACAGGCGATGAAGCTGATGATGCTGGCTGCGGGCACGATGTTGCTGTCGCTATCTGCGCAGGCCGAGCCGATCGGCGCCGTGCCGCCGCGCCAGCCCTTCGCCGCGACCTTGTCGAACAACATTCCGCTCGCCTTCGGCATGGATGCCGAACAGACCGCACGCGCGCTCGGGCAGAAGCTGCAATATGTGCGGGGACGTCCCGGCCACGAGATCTATCTCGCCTTGCGCAACATCGGCGGCAGCGGCCTGATCCCCTATCGCCATCGCCTGTTCCTGCAATTCCGCCACGGCCGGCTGGCCGGATGGAAGGAGGATTACGGCGAGAACTGGATGTGGGAGTAGTGTTGAGGGCCGATATTCCGGATCGTCATGGCCGGGCTTGTCCCGGCCATCCACGTTCTCGCGCTGAGACAAGACGTGGATGCCCGGGCCTTCGCCTCGCCGAAGCGGCTTCGGCCGCGCAGGCGGGACAAGCCCGGGCATGACGAGCGCGTGGAACGAACGCGACCTCGGATCAATACCAACCAAGAAGGACAACCCGCGTGGGACAGGACATCAAGCTGACAGCCTCGGACAATTTCCAGCTCGGCGCCTATCGCGCTGATCCCGCCGGCACGCCGAAGGGCGCGGTGGTGGTGATCCAGGAGATCTTTGGGGTCAATCACCACATCCGCTCGGTCTGCGACCGCCTCGCCGGGGAAGGCTATGTCGCGATCGCGCCGTCGATCTTCGACCGGACGGCGCCGAACTTCCAGTCGGGCTATTCGCCCGACGAGATCGCGGAGGCGCGCAAGTTCGTGGCCAATCCGGACTGGGCCGCGATGCTGCGCGACACGCAGGCTGCGATCGATGCGGTCAGAAGCGTCGGGCCCGTCGGCATCATTGGCTTTTGCCTAGGCGGCAGCATCGCCTTCGTCGCGGCGACGCGACTGACCGGCCTGAAGGCGGCAATCGGCTATTACGGCGGCGCCGTCGTGCGCTTCGCCGACGAGGTGCCGAAGGTACCGACCCAACTGCATTTCGGCGAGAAGGATGCCGGCATTCCGCTGACCGACGTCGAGACCGTCAAGACCAAGCGGCCCGAGGTCGAAGTCCACATTTATCCGGGTGCCCAGCACGGCTTCCATTGCGACGAGCGCGCCAGCTACGACAAGGCCAGCGCCGACATCGCCTGGCCGCGCAGCATGGCGTTCTTCGCGACGCATTTGACGAAGTAGCGCGCGGCTCTTTCCACTGTCATTCCGGGGCGCGCGCAGCGCGAGCCCGGAATCCATCGTGCGTCAGCGTTCGTGGATGAATGAATTCCGGGCTCGCGACTTCGTCGCGCCCCGGAATGACGAAGGAGAGAGTCGGGCTTGAATCCTAGAACCAGCGCTCGCCGACGAACACGGTGTCGCCGGGCGCGAGCGGCGTGCCGAGCGGCACCACGGCGCGCATGGCGCCGCCGTTCTCGGTGTGCGTGACGGTGACCATGTCGCGCTTGGCGCGCGGCGAGAAGCCGCCGGCGATGGCGACCGCGCTCTCAACCGTCATGTTCGGCACGTAGGGATATTGGCCGGGCGCGAGGACCTCGCCGAGGATGAAGAACGGACGATAGGTCTCGATCTCGACCGCCACCGAAGGCTCGCGGATGTAGCCGTTGCGCAGGCGTGCGGCGATCTCGCCGGCCAGCCCCGCCGTGGTGCGGCCGCGGGCGGGCACCGCGCCGATCAGCGGCATGGTGATGGAGCCGCCGGCGTCGATCGCATAGCTGTTGGTGAGACCTTCCTGGCCGTAGACCACGACGCGGAGCTTGTCGCCGGCGTCGAGATGGTAGGAGGGGCCATTGCGCACCGGCACCGCCATCGGCGCGGCGTAGCCGACAGGCATCGGTGCGGGCGAAGCGGCAAAGGAATTGCTGAGCGCTGCGATCGCGCCACCGCCGTTATTGGCGACGACGACCGGCCGCGGCGCATTATAGGGCTGGCCATAGGCCATGGCATCGAGATCGGGACGAGGCTGCACCATCGCGACGGGAGTTGCGGTCTGCATGCAGCCGCCCAAAGCGAGCGCGGCGGACGCTGCCAAGGACGCCAAGTTCGACCATCGAAACGCGCGTGCAACCGGCACCGGACCCATCCTCGAAACGAGACGGCTCCAGTGATGCACCGGTTATGGTTAATAAAGCGTTGAGTGGGGCTCCAACCCTCCCCTGGAGGGGGAGGGTAAGAGGCAGCGCTGTTACGCGGGTGCCAGCTGCAGGCTCAATCCCGGGAATAGCCGATCAGCGGTTTCCGCGGGCGGAACAAGATCATCAGGAGGATGCCGAGAATGCCGAGGACGGCGAAGACCGGCTGCTCCAGCACCAGGCGGATCACCGAGGTCCAGAGCCAGGGCGCCTTGGCCTCGACCCAGGTGCGGAAGGCCGATTGGCTGGCCTGATTGATATCGTTCCAGAACTGGCCGAAGCGGGTGAATTTGAGGGTCTGGTCGGCCACCCAGCGGGCGCCGTCATAGACCATGAAGATGAACCCGCCGGCGAGCAGCAACAGCCCTATCAGTCGGAAAAAGCCGCGGATCATGCCTCACCTAGATGGCCGTCGAAGCGGACGACCTTTTCGGAACGATGCCAGCCAATAGCCGGGCGGCGGCAGAAATTCAACCTCTTCAGGGCGTTACGGCACTCATCCAGGCCGCCAAAGGCGCGTTTCCGGCGCCCGAAAGCGTTGACGGTGCGAAAGACCCTCTCTATAAGGGCGCCAACTGGCGGTGGGCGCAATCCCGCCGCCGCTGTTCTTTGAGCAGTTGCAGGCACCCTGGGCTTCAGGACTCATCCGAGCTTGAAGACACCTTGGAGCCTCAGAGACAGCCGCAAGGCGGTCGCTCATGTTCCGGGAACGGCCCAGCAACCGAACACCCTAAATCCGAGCGTCGATTCCGCGGTCAAGCAAGCCGGCGCTACCCGACCAAGACGCGACCGGTACCCGCAAAGGACATTGAGACCATGGCCAATACCACTTCCGCCAAGAAAGCGACGCGCAAGATCGCCCGCCGCACTGCCGTCAACAAGTCGCGCCGCACCCAGATGCGTGGCGCCGTGCGCAACGTCGAGGAAGCCATCGAGAGCGGCGACCGCGCCGCTGCCGTGAAGGCGCTCGCGACGGCCGAGCCCGCCTTGATGCGCGCCGCCCAGCGCAACATCATTCACAAGAACAACGCCAGCCGCAAAGTCTCGCGCCTCACCGCGCAGATCGCCAAGCTCGCGAAGTAAATCTGCTAAGTCATCTTGGCGACATCGCCTGATCGGTCGATCCGGTCAGCGCGTCAAACAGCCCGGCCTCGCGCCGGGCTTTTTTGTTGACTGTCACATTCACGCAAGCAGTCACGCGAGGCTCACGCCTCGCTTGGATGATTTACATCGTCTGCGTCAGTCTTCATTCCGTAATTCTACCTGCCGATGTTCTGCAACAGAGGAAACTTCACTGCGTTGCAAAAAACCCCTGTGAGGCGGGCGCGAATTGAATCGATGGCCGATGAGAGTTCTGCACACCGTAGATTCACCGGAACGTGTGTCACGGTGGAGTTACCCTGCAAAACGAGTCTCGAAAAGCGATGGCTCGATAATCACTTATCAACATAGCAGCGACAAGCATTTGGAAAATTCGCCCGCACGTCGGGCGCATGACGAATTTATAAAAATAATTTGGCGCTGAACGAGAATTGTCACATGACGCGCGGCCTTCTCGATTCTGTGCACGGATTCAAAAACTTGCTTCGCAGCCTGTGAACAACTCCTGTGCGACGTTAACCGAGGTCAAGTTTTTTGACGGCTCAACTGTGAATCAATTTCGTTGCGAGTCTTTCCGCTTAGTGTATTCCTTAACCCAGTCAGCGGCGCCCACGATCTTCAGACCAGCGCGGTTTAGGAAACGGGGCGAGCGTGCAAATCGGCGGCGGTGTGCACGTAGGCGACGCTTCAAAAAGTGATGTCGGTGCAAAACCCACAGCAATGTGGGAATGGTAGCTCTTTGTCTGAATGTTTCCAAGCGGGACCTTTCCCGCTCGCGCCAGGCGCATCTACTCGCGCCAGGCTCATATGAGAGACATCGCGAAGCTATCCCGGCACGCAAGGTGGCGAAGTCGAGCGGACGACTAGTACATTTGGGCAGGCATCCGCGACAGGAGTACGGCGCGGTTGTCTTTAGGACACGCAGGACCTTGTCGTGAGCGATCACGGCAGGACGGGGAGGTATCATGTCTTACGGACTCAACGCGGTATTGCAGCACGTTTCCTTTTCCAACGATGCCGTTTCAGCCCCGTCGGATTTCCAGCCTCCCGCGCGTGACGGAGCGCCGAGTACGCGCTGACCTCGCGACCCCACCATCTCTGACATCGCTGATCTGACCCGCGGCGTTCGCGCCGAACGGTCGAGCCATGCCCGACGATGGACTCGCTCGAGGTCGCGCCACTTCAGGGACCGTGGCAGGAACCCTGCATGGCGCTCACAAACGCAACTATATCTCTCAAGAGAAGTTTTCTGACGATGACAATGGAACAGGATCGCTGGTCACGCGTGAAGGGTCGGCTGCGCTCGAGCGTTGGCGAGGACGTCTACACAAGCTGGTTTGCGCGCATGGATCTGGAAGGCGTGCAGGACGAGAGCGTGCGGCTCTCGGTGCCGACGCGGTTCCTGAAGAGCTGGATTCAGGCCCATTATGCCGAGCGCGTGCTGTCGTGCTGGCAGGCCGAGATGCCGGAAGTGCATCGCATCGACCTCACGGTGCGGTCCGCCGTGCGCCCCTCGGCGCAGCCGAAGGAAGCGCCCGCGCCGGTCGAGGCGCGCCGCGCGCCGATGCCGGAATTGCGCTCGACCGCGACCGCGCCGGTCTCGGCCAATCACGACGCGCTCGGCGGCTCGCCGCTCGATCCGCGCCTGACCTTCGCGAGCTTCGTCGTCGGCCGCTCCAACACGCTGGCCCATGCGGCCGCGCGCCAGGTCGCCGAAGGGCGTCGTGGCGACCCCGTGATGTTCAACCCGCTCTACATCCATGCCGGCGTCGGCCTCGGCAAGACGCATCTCTTGCAGGCCGTGACCTGGGCCGGCAATTCCGGCAACGAGCGCAAGGTGCTGTATCTCACGGCCGAAAAATTCATGTATGGCTTCGTCGCCGCGCTGAAGACGCAGACGGCGCTGGCCTTCAAGGAAGCGCTGCGCGGCATCGACGTGCTTGTCATCGACGACCTCCAGTTCCTGCAGGGCAAGTCGACGCAGGCCGAGTTCTGCCACACGCTGAACGCGCTGATCGACGCCGGCCGCCAGGTCGTGATCGCGGCCGACCGTCCGCCATCGGATCTGGAAAGCCTCGACGATCGCGTCCGCTCGCGGCTCGCCGGCGGGCTCGTGGTCGAGATGGGATCGCTCGGCGAGGAGCTGCGCCACGGCATCCTGAAGTCGCGCGTCGCGGCGGCCCGCGCCCATCACGCCACGTTCGAGGTGCCCGAGGAGGTGCTGCATTATCTGGCGCGCACCATCACCCATAACGGCCGCGACCTCGAAGGCGCGATCAACCGGCTGCTGGCGCATTCCAAGCTCAACAACCGGCCGGTGACGCTGGAGATGGCCGAGCACGAGGTGCGCGACCTGGTGCGGCCGCAGGAGCCCAAGCGGATCAAGATCGAGGACATCCAGCGCGTGGTGGCACGGCAGTATAATGTCAGCCGCTCCGACCTCTTGTCCTCGCGCCGCACCGCCAACGTGGTGCGCCCGCGCCAGGTGGCGATGTATCTCGCCAAGACGCTGACGCTGCGCTCGCTGCCCGAGATCGGCCGCCGCTTCGGCGGGCGCGACCACACCACCGTGCTGCACGCGGTGCGCAAGATCGAGGCGCTGGTCTCCAAGGACACCGCGCTGTCGGAGGAAGTGGAATCGCTGAAGCGCCAGCTTCAGGAATAAAGGCCTAGGGCTCCCGCCCTGCTCCCGCCGCCCCGGCTTGCCTGGGCGGCGTCTTCGTTTTGAGGCGGTAAATCGTGGGGAACTGGCCCCAATGCCTTGAATCTGCGGGCTATCCGCGCCACCTTGCGCGACCCAGACGGCTTTGGTCATATCGGCAGGAATGATCCGGCCGGTCGGGGTCTTCGATGCCGTGGCGCGCGTCCCGCCGCCCGGCCTTCTCAACGCTGTGTTTTCCTAAGGGATCGGGCGAGTAGTGCAATGAAGGTTACGGTCGAACGCGCACAACTGCTGAAGTCGCTGGGCCATGTCCACCGCGTGGTCGAGCGCCGCAACACGATCCCGATTCTCGGCAACGTGCTGGTGCGCGCCGAGAACGCGAAATTGTCGCTGAAGGCGACCGACCTCGACCTCGAAGTGACCGAGACGCTGCCGGCGGAAACCGCGACCGCGGGCTCCACCACCGTGCCGGCGCACATGTTCTACGACATCGTGCGCAAGCTGCCGGACGGCTCGCAGATCGTGCTGGAGGCCGACGGCGACCGCGCCGTGCTCGCCATCCGCGCCGGCCGCTCGCGCTTCACGCTGCAGACGCTGCCGGAGAACGATTTCCCGGATCTGGCCGCCGGCGACATGTCGCATTCGTTCTCGCTCGCCGCCAAGGACGTCAAGCGGCTGATCGACCGCACCCAGTTCGCGATCTCGACCGAGGAGACGCGCTATTACCTCAACGGCATCTATCTGCATGCCGCCGGCACGCCAAAGGCCGCCACCCTGCGCGGTGTCGCCACCGACGGTCACCGCCTCGCCCAGCTCGACCTGGTGCAGCCCAAGGGCGCCGAGGGCATGCCCGGCGTGATCGTGCCGCGCAAGACGGTCGGCGAGGTGCAGCGCCTGATCGAGGACACCGAGGCCGAGATGACGATCGAGCTGTCGCAGGCCAAGATCCGCTTCACCATCGGCAACGTCGTGCTGACCTCGAAGCTGATCGACGGCACCTTCCCCGATTACGGCCGCGTCATTCCGCAGAACAACGACAAGGAGCTTGTCGTCGACAAGAAGGATTTCGAGAACGCGGTCGACCGCGTCTCGACGATTTCGAGCGAGCGCGGCCGCGCGGTCAAATTGTCGCTGTCGGCGGGCAAGCTGGTGCTGTCGGTGACCAATCCGGATTCCGGCAGCGCGACCGAAGAGCTCGAGGTCGAATACGCCTCCGACGCGCTCGATATCGGCTTCAACTCCCGCTATCTGCTCGACATCGCCGCCCAGATCGAAGGCGACGTCGCAACGCTCCGCCTCGCCGACCCCGGCTCGCCGACCTTGGTGCAGGACCGCGACGACAAGAGCGCGCTGTACGTGCTGATGCCGATGCGGGTGTGAGACCTACCGGCATCCACACCTGTCACTACATCGTCATGGCCGGCGTAGCCGTCCGAAAGGACGGCGTCGCTTTGCTCCGCCTATGTCCCGGCCATCCACGTCTTCGGAGCCAAGAACGTGGATGCCCGGCACAAGGCCGGGCATGACGGAAAACGGATCTCATGACCCCCTCCCGCATTTATCGGCTGACGCTGACGCATTTTCGCAATTACCGGGCGGCGGGGCTCGAGACGGCGGCTGATCTGGTGGCGCTGGTCGGGCCGAACGGGGCGGGCAAGACCAATTGCATCGAGGCGATCTCGTTCCTGTCGCCGGGCCGCGGCCTGCGCCGGGCGACGCTGGAGGATGTCGCCGACAACCAGGGCGACGGCTCCTGGGCGGTGTCGGCGCAGGTCGAGGGCGCGCTGGGGCTGGCGACGCTCGGCACCGGCATCGATGCGCCGCGCGCGGATACCACGGTCAGCCGGCGCTGCCGCATCGACCGCGAGCCGGTGGGCTCGGCCAGCGCCTTCGGCGATCATATCCGCATGGTGTGGCTGACGCCGGCCATGGACGGGCTGTTCATGGGCGCAGCGTCCGAACGGCGGCGCTTCTTCGACCGTCTCGTGCTCGCCATCGACAGCGAGCATTCCAGCCGCATCAACGCGCTCGAGCGCTCGTTGCGCTCGCGTAACCGCCTGCTGGAGACGCGCAATTACGACGACCATTGGTGCGACGCGATCGAGCGCGAGACGGCCGAACTCGCCGTCGCGGTGGCGGCCACGCGCGGCCAGACCGCGGCAAGGCTCACCGGCATGCTCAACGCGCGCGCACAGGCATTCGCATTTCCGTCCGCTCAGATCGCGCTCGACGGCTGGATGGAGAATGCGCTGCTCGAGGAGACCGCGACCTCGGTCGAGGACCGCTACCGCCAGATCCTGCGCGACAACCGCCCGCGCGATGCGATCGCCGGCCGCACCACCGACGGCCCGCATCTCACCGACCTCCAGGTGATCTACGCGCCCAAGAGCATGCCGGCGCGCGATGCCTCTACCGGCGAGCAGAAGGCGCTGCTGATCGGCCTCGTGCTGGCGCATGCGAGCTTGGTCGCCGAGATGACCGGCATCGTGCCGCTGCTGCTGCTCGACGAGGTGGTTGCGCATCTCGATCCGAACCGCCGGGCGGCGCTGTTCGATGAGCTGAAGAAGCTCGGCGCGCAGGTGTGGCTGACCGGTGCGGATCCTGCCGCCTTCGCCGAGATCGGCGCGGGGGGCGAAGTGTTTGACGTCGAGAGCGGACGAGTCTCGGCCCGCAGCTAGGCCGCCGCATTGAACCCGCCTGTTCCAGATCGCGACTAGCTGCTTGAGGCCGCAAGAAGCGGCCATCGCGCAGCACTCGGACATGCGCGACATCCTTGGAGCATGAGCATGACGGCGGTGAGGCATGGGGCGCAAGCCCCGGCACGATGGCAGTTGTTTGCGTGCGGCTTCGCCCTGTTTGCGATGTGCATGCTCGCGGCCAGCGCCGGTGCCTCGCTGCCGCATCTGTTTCCGACGCCGCTCACGCTGGATTCCGATGCCAAGCTGCCCGCACCGACCCGCTATACTTACAGGGGGATCCACACCACGCTGATGCAGGGCGTCGACGCGCCGCTCCGCGTCAGGCTGGAGGCCACCGTGCCCGCGGGGATCAGCGACGTGCTCGCCTTCTACCGGACCGAGCTTCGCAAGCTCGGCTGGCAAGAGCAGCATGATGGCGCCGTGATCAACGCCGATCACGTCCGGCTCGCCTTCGTCTCGCCGCTGGGGCCGGCCGCGCTGAAGCTCGACCGCAAGGATTCCGGCACCTCGGTTCATCTGGTGCAGAAGAACGCGGACATGGCGACGAAGGCGAACGTGCTGCCCGAGCCCGGCCAGGCGAAGCTGGTGTTCAGCAATATCGGCGACAAGGAAGCGGTCCTCACCATCAACGGGCGGACCATCCCGCGCCCGGCCGGCGCGAACGCCGTCGCGCTGGACCTCGCGCCGGGCGAATATTCGTACAGGCTGGGCGTCCCGGGCCAACCCGCCACCACGAACATCCTCACCGTCGCCGCCGGCGACACCTGGGAGCTCACGGTCGGGCGCGACGGTGACGCCTGGCCGCCGTTGCAGCTGTACTGAGCCTGTTGAACCTCTCCGGTTCCCGGCGCGACTTCTCGTCTGAGGCCGCGCCGACGGCGCCGCAGCCCGCCAATGCGCAAGGGCAAGACGACCCGCGCGACATCCAGGAGTTTTTTGACGATGCCGATGACCCGGCGCGGGGCGCAAGTCCCGGCAAGATGGCTGCTGCTTGCCTGCGGCATTCTCGCGATAGTGATCCCCTCGCGTCCCGCCGGCGCGGCAGACGATGGCATCGTCGACGTCCATACGCTGCCGCGGCTCGACGGTGCGGTGGAGGACACTTCGCGTCCCGACACCTATCGCGTGATCTACACCGTGCCGACCCCGCTTGCCGCCACGTCGGACGCGACCAGGAAGCTGCTGAGCGCCGACGGCTGGGTGCCCTATGTGTATCCCCTGGATGAGAGAAGCGCAGCGTTGACCTTCAAGAAGGGACGGCAGGGGCTGCGCGTTTCCTTCACACAGGCGCGCGGGCGACCCGACCAGTCCGCCGTGTTCTACACGCCGAACCGGATCTATGCGAACGTGCCCTTTCCGGAAGGTGCGATCGATCTCGTGTTCGACGAGACCCGGCCCTATCTCAGCTGCATTGCGCCCGGCGCGCTCGATGCGACCGCAGCATTCTTTACCAAGGACATGGCGGCGATGGGATGGCGCAAGCTGAACCCCGATACGGCATCGCGCTGGCCGAACGCCGATCTTGCCGGAGCCGTTCCGAACGGCGTTCGCGTCTTCTACGACCACCCCGATCGCGACGCGACGCACATCTACCAGAAGCCGGTGATGCTGACCCTGACGCGCCGCGACGATGGCCGCACCAATGTCGAGATCAGGGTGGCGCCGTTCGCACTGCCGGAGGTGCTCGAGGCCGACGACGACATGGCCGGCCTGCCACGGCCGAAGCCAACCAAATCTGCGCGGGGCCTCGGCAGCGCCAACTCGAACAAGCGCGAGATCTCGGCCGCCGCGATCGCCGAGCTGCCCGCCGTGCTCGCCTTCTACCAGCGCGAGCTCACCGCGCGCGGCTGGCAGGAGGACGGCCGCGCGCCGCTCGCGCCCGGCGACGAGGTGGCGATCAAGATTTCCAACACTGATGAAACCGGTGTGCTGCGGCTCGGCCGCAAATATGATTTCACCATGGTCAGCCTGACCGCGCAGGTGAAGGAATCCGCGCTCGCCGCTCGCGCCAAGGCGAAGAAGGAGGCCGACGCGAGGTTCCTGAGCGATGCCTTGGGTACGGCTCAGCAGCTCATTGCGGCCGATGATATCAGGCGCAAGACGCAGGCCGCCTCCCTGTCGGACGCCCCGCTCACCGCGCTCGCTGACGGCAAGACGCCGGTGCCGCTGCCCGAAAACGCCGAAGCCGTGACGTTCGAAGGCGGCGACGGCCACCTGGAATTCTCCTCGGAGTCGAGCGTGAAGGCGCTCAGCAGCTTCTATCGGACGGCGCTGAAGAGCTCGGGCTGGAAGGAGCAGCCCTCCGTCATCAACCAGCCGAACATGGCGGTGATGGCGTTCTCGAAGGGCGGCAAGTCGATCTCGATGACGGTGATGCAGATGGGCCCGAAGGTGAATGTCCGCGCCGACGGATCGGGCCTGGTGACGGAAGCGGCCAAGGCTGCGGCCGGCGCGGAGGTGGAGGTTCAGGCCAAATCCGCCGAGCCGCTCAAGCCCGATCCTGAGTCCCCGCTGCCGGTACCGACGCAGCGTTCGTCGAAATCGCTCGCGACCACCAAGATACCCGGAGGCGAAGCGCCGCTCCGCCGCGAGCTCGAGGCCCGCATCCCCGCTTCGCTCGACGAGGTCCTCGCCTTCTACCGGGCCGAGCTTGCAAAGCTGGGCTGGCAGGAGAAGACCGACGGCGCAGCCGTGTCCGCGGAACGCGCGCAGATCGACTTCACCTCGCCGCAAGGTCCCGCCGTGCTCAAGCTCGGCCGCGCCAAGGGCGAGACCACGGTCAGCCTGGCGCAGAAGAATGCCGATGCCGCGGCCAAGGCCGAGATCATGCCGAAGGCGGGACAAGCGCGGCTCATGCTCGGAAACATGGCAGCGAACGAGGTCGCGCTGACGATCAACAAGCAGACGGTGAAGATCGCAGCCGGCGCCGGCGGCCCGCAATCACCGAAAGGCCCGATGCTCGACCTACCGCCCGGCAAATACGTGTACGCGTTGCGCCTGCCCGGCCGCCCTGCGCGTAGCGAGTCCCTGACCGTTGCCGCCGGCGAGGCCTGGGGCCTTCTGGTGGGCCCGAGCGGCGACGTGCTGCCGCTGCAGATGTATTGAGGCTGCACGCTTTCAGATTCGCGGTATCGTCATGGCCGGGCTTGTCCCGGCCATCCACGTCTTCCGCGACGCCAAGAACGTGGATGCCAGGACAAGGCCGGGCATGACGGCGATCGATGAATCAGTTTCAGGTGCCCCAAAACCACTCTTCCTGGCCCCGCAAAATCCACGGCTTTTCGAGGCAAAAAACTGCCCTCGAATCGGGCTTTTTGCGGCGCCCAGAATCGGCCCTCCGGCGCCTTGAAAACCGGCCGAAAAACCCTATCTGCTCAAAGGGTTGCCGGAGGATACTTTGCGCTAGGCGCAAGCGGTCTTTCATGGCACAAATAGCCCCGCAAATCAGCGCCTTTTGCGCCGCTGATTCGGGCGACATCTCGAAGGCCTCTCATGACAGAACCTGCTCGGCAGCACGCTGCCGAAAACGAGCCCTCCAACGCGAGCGATTACGGCGCGGAATCGATCCGCGTGCTCAAGGGACTCGATGCCGTCCGCAAGCGCCCGGGCATGTATATCGGCGATACCGACGACGGCTCGGGCCTGCACCACATGGTCTACGAAGTCGTCGATAACGCCATCGACGAGGCGCTCGCCGGCCATGCCTCGCGCGTCGAGGTGATCCTCAACGCGGATAATTCCGTCACCGTGCGCGACGACGGCCGCGGCATTCCCGTCGACATCCACAAGGGCGAAGGCATCTCGGCGGCCGAGGTCATCATGACCCAGCTGCACGCCGGCGGTAAGTTCGACCAGAACTCCTACAAAGTTTCCGGCGGCCTGCACGGCGTCGGCGTCTCCGTCGTCAACGCGCTGTCGAGCAAGCTCGGCTTGCGCATCTGGCGTGACAACAAGGAGCACTATATCGAGTTCGCTCACGGCGATGCCGTCGCACCGCTGAAGGTGGTCGGCGAGGCGCCGGGCCGGCGCGGCACCGAGGTGACGTTCCTGGCCTCGACCGAGACCTTCAAGAACATCGAATACGACTTCGCCACGCTCGAGCATCGCTTACGCGAGCTCGCCTTCCTCAATTCCGGCGTCAACATCGTGCTCTCCGACATGCGCCACGCGGTCGAGAAGCGCGAGGAGATGTTCTATTCCGGCGGCGTCGAGGAGTTCGTCAAATATCTCGACCGCAACAAGAAGGCCCTGGTGCCGGCGCCGATCATGGTGCGCTCGGAAGCCAACGGCATCGGCGTCGAGGCCGCTTTGTGGTGGAACGACAGCTACCACGAGAACGTGCTGTGCTTCACCAACAACATCCCGCAACGCGACGGGGGCACCCATCTCGCCGGCTTCCGCGGCGCGCTGACGCGCCAAGTCAACGGCTATGCCGAGGCCAATGCCAAGAAGGAAAAGATCGCGCTGACCGGCGACGATTGCCGCGAAGGGCTCACCGCCGTTCTCTCGGTGAAGGTGCCCGATCCGAAGTTTTCGTCGCAAACCAAGGACAAGCTGGTGTCCTCGGAAGTGCGCCCCGTGGTCGAGAACGTCCTTAACGAGGCGCTTGCCGCCTGGTTCGAGGAGCACCCGAGCGAAGCCAAGATGATCGTCGGCAAGGTGATCCAGGCCGCGGCGGCCCGTGAAGCTGCGCGAAAAGCGCGCGAGCTGACGCGCAAGAGCCCGCTCTCGGTCTCCTCGCTGCCGGGCAAGCTCGCCGACTGCCAGGAAAAGGATCCAGCCAAGTCCGAGCTCTTCATCGTCGAGGGCGACTCGGCAGGCGGCAGCGCCAAGCAGGGCCGCAACCGCGAGTTCCAGGCCGTCTTGCCGCTCCGCGGCAAGATCCTGAACGTCGAGCGCGTGCGTCCCGACAAGATGCTGTCGTCAGAGCAGATCGGCACGCTGATCACCGCGCTCGGCACCGGCATCAGCGACGAGTTCTCGGTCGAGAAGCTGCGCTATCACAAGATCATCGTGATGACGGACGCCGACGTCGACGGCGCCCACATCCGCACGCTGCTGCTGACGTTCTTCTACCGGCAGATGCGCGACATCATCGATGGCGGCTATCTCTATATCGCCCAGCCGCCGCTCTATAAGGTCTCACGCGGCAAGTCCGAGCAGTACCTGAAGGACGAGCGGGCGCTGGAAGACTATCTCATCGACGCCGGCCTCGATGATTGCGTGTACATCCCCGGCACCGGCGGCGACCGCTCCGGGCGCGATCTGCGCGCGCTGGTCGATGACGCCCGCGTAGTCCGCAGCGTCCTGCGCAACCTGCACAGCCGCTATAATCGCAAGGTGGTCGAGCAGGCCGCCATCACCGGCGTGCTGAACAAGGAGATCTACGGCGATCCCGAGAAGGCGGCGGCCGCCGCGCAATACATCGCGAGCCGGCTGGACAACCAGGCCGAGGAGGTCGAGCGCGGCTGGGTCGGACAATTCATCGAGGGCCAGGGCTTCCTATTCGAGCGCACCGTGCGCGGCGTCAAGGAAGCCGCCGTCATCGACGATGCGCTGCTTGGCTCGGCCGAGGCGCGCAAGCTCGACGAATACACGACCAAGCTCCAGGACGTTTACGCCCGCTCCGGCAAGCTACGGCGCAAGGATTCAGAGCACGTGGTCCACGGCCCGGTCGATCTGTTCGAGGCCGTGACCGATTCGGGTCGCAAGGGCATCAGCCTGCAGCGCTATAAAGGCCTCGGCGAGATGAACCCGGAGCAGCTCTGGGAGACGACGCTCGACACCGAGGCACGCTCGCTGCTCCAGGTGAAGGTCAAGGAGGTCGACGAGGCCGACGACATCTTCACCAAGCTGATGGGCGACGTCGTCGAGCCGCGCCGCGATTTCATTCAGGAACATTCGCTGAGCGCGACGATCGATATTTGAGGGCTCGCTGCTTCCGCGGCGTCATGGCCGGGCTTGTCCCGGCCATCCACGTCTTGCCCCGCGGAACAAAGAACGTGGATGCCCGGGACAAGCCTGGACAAGCCCTGGCATGACGGCAGCACCAATCCGGCCCTGAACCTCCCCACCCGCCATCGCGACGAAACGGCATGACCCCGCAAGGCCAATTCCGGCCGGGAAATGTCGCGCCATGACCGCCTCTGCAACGACCGGCTCCGCCGCGCCCTCACGCCGTCTCGGCATCATCGGCAGCATTGTCGGCGTGCTGGCGCTGATGGTGGCCGTGCTGCCGCATTGGGTCGTGCCGATCGTGTTTCCGCCGCCGCCGGCGGACAAGGTGATCGTCGACACCGGACATCGCATCAAGGACCGCATCGTCGCCAAGGTGAAGGGCGTGGAGTTCAAGGCTCCGGACCTCGAGAAGTCGGCTGGAAGAAGCTGGCGTGATATCGCATCGGTCACGGCGATCTCGCTCGGCCTGCTCGCCATCCTGCTGTCGGTGCTCTCGCTGATCTTTCGGGAGGAACGGCTCCTTGCCGCTGTCGCCGCCGCACTCGGCACCGGCGCCATCGCCATCGAAATCTCCTTCTTCCTGATGGGCGTCCTGATCCTGATCGCGTTCCTCTATGTGGTCGGGAGTATCATCGGGTTGTTCTGAGGGCGGGTCCTGCCACAAGCGACGGACGGACGTGTGCGGGTCCCAGCCGGCACAATTGCTCCCGCGCTCAAATCTCTGTAGTTTCCGCCCGAAACAGGCCCTCCCACTCAACAGGACAGCGAGAACCCCGTGGCGCCCATCCAATACATCGTCGAGGGCGGTCACCGGCTCTCGGGCTCGATCGAGCCGTCCGGCAATAAGAATTCGGCGTTGCCGATCATCGCCGCCGCGCTGCTGACCGAGCATCCGGTCGTGCTGGAGAACGTGCCGCGGATCCGCGACACCGAGACGCTGGTCGAGCTGGTCCGCTCGGTCGGCGCGTCGGCCGAATGGTCCGCGCGCAACACGCTTCACATCCACGCCAAGAGCATCCGCGCCGCCGACCTCGACCCCGAACTGTGCGTGCGCATTCGCGCCTCGATCCTGCTCGCCGGGCCGCTGCTCGCCCGCTGCGGCGAGGTGATGCTGCCGCCGCCGGGCGGCGACGTCATCGGCCGACGGCGACTGGACACGCATGTGCTCGCGCTGGAGCAGCTCGGCGCCAAGGTCACCGCGACCGATCGGCTCGAATTCCGCGCGCCAAAGCTCGCGGGCGCGGACGTGTTCCTGGACGAGCCGAGCGTCACCGCCACCGAGAACGCGCTGGTCGCGGCGGTCGCCGCCGACGGCATCACCTATTTGCGCAACGCGGCCTCCGAGCCGCATGTGCAGGACCTCGCCAATTTCCTGGTCGCGCTCGGCGCCAGGATCGAAGGCATCGGCACCAACACCATGATCATCCATGGTCAAGCGACGCTCGGCGGGACGACGTACCGGATCCAGCCCGACCACATCGAGGTCGGCTCGCTGATCGGGCTTGCCGCCGTGACGCGCTCGCCCTTGCGCATCGCGCGCGCGGGCGTCGAGCATCTGCGCTCGATCCGCATGGGCTTCGAGCGGCTCGGCATCGTCTGCCGCATCGAGGGCGATGATCTTATCGTGCCCTCCAACCAGACATTGAAGATCCAGGACGATTTCGGCGGCCATGTGCCGAAGCTGGAGGACCAGCCTTGGCCGGCCTTCCCGGCCGACCTGATGTCGATCGCCATTGTCACCGCCACGCAATGCGAGGGCGTGATCCTGATGTTCGAGAAGATGTTCGAATCCAGGATGTTCTTCGTCGACAAGCTGATCGCGATGGGCGCGCGCATCGTGCTGTGCGATCCGCACCGCGCCATCATCGCCGGCCCCAGCCGCCTGCACGGCGCCACAATGACCTCGCCCGACATCCGCGCCGGCATGGCGATGCTGCTCGCGGCCGTCTGCGCCGAGGGCACCTCGACCATCAACAACGCCGACCAGATCGAGCGCGGCTATGAGCGCATCGAGGAGCGGCTGAACGCGCTTGGTGCGAAGATCAAGCGCGTGCCGGAGCGGGGCTAACCTGTTCTATTTTGGCGGATTCGCGTCGAAGGCCTGTTTGCAGGCCGCGGACAAGCTCGCGTAATTGTCGCCGAGGCATTTGCGGATGCGGCCGCTCCCGGGCATGGTGCCGGCGCAGAACCGTGAATAGTCTGCCTTGCAGGCCTGCTTTGCCTCACTCCGCGCATCACCTGCGGAGGCTTGCGAAAGAAACAACACGAGAAGTGCGATCAGACTCGCGGCCGCAAGACCCGCACGCACGTAGACGGCCGTCCGATGCGAGAACCTCACCACTGGTCCGCTTGCCGTCCTGTCAAATCGTTGCACCATATCATCTCCACCAATTCGCAGACATCGATGTAGGTGATACGTCTGGACGGGCCGAATCCCTCGTTCACTTTGCGCGACTCAGCGAAAATAGCCGCCGACGAGCTGTCGGCGTCCTTTCGCTGAAATTCGTTCCAGCATCTCGACGAAGGTCGAGACGACGAGGTCGCCAATCTTCACGCGCTTGTCGCGGGCATCCTTCACGGCTGCTTCCAGCTCGGCCTTGTCGAGATTCGTCTGCGCCGCCGTTTTCATCGCCTTCATCAGCGCGAGCCGGTACTCGGCCTGGAGCGGGGCCAGCTCCGCCTCCTTGCCGCGATAGATGCTCCACAGGATCTCCGCGTCTTCCGCCGGAAGTCTTTCGGCGACACGCTCGATCATGCGTAGCGGCACGGCTGCGCCCGGTCGAAAGCCGCCGGGTAGCAGCCATTGCGCCGAGACATAGGTAAACAGGGCGACGTTGACGCACAGCGACAGCAGCATGAGCGCCCGCCAGGGAGTGGACCATTCTCGCCGGAACTTCATTGCACCGATCCATAGCCGATTGCGTAGATGTCGAAGACGCCGCTCATGACGGACAGGGGGTCCGACGGCGCGTGGGCGTAGGGCAGCGCCCCCGCCAGCCACACACCCACCATCACAGAGCAGGCGAGACTTGCGGCGGGAACGAGCGCCGGCCAGCGCAACAGGCGACGATGCCATGCCGGCCTATGCTGCTGCGGGATGGCGGCGAGCCTTTGCAGGACCAGAAAGCTCGAACGATCCACCCTCGCCGTCTCGATCTCCGGGGCGACGGCAAGGAGCCGGTCGAGGCGCGACTGCTGGTCCAGGACCGCAGCGCCTTCCGCGGTCGCCGCAATCCGCCGCGCGGCCTCGCGCGTCGGTGCGGGCCAGCGCTCGATCTCACCTCCCCATGTCTCGGCCAATTGTCTGAACTGTTCGGGCGTCATACGTGGCTCCCCGTCTGCTGTATTTTCTGAACATTTGCCTTGAGCGCCGTGCGGGCGCGGCCCAGCAGCGATTCGAACGCCTTGGCGCTGACGTCCATCGCCTTGGCGGCCTCCTCGCCGCTCAATCCCTCCATGTGGAAGAGGGCGATCGCGCCGCGCTGCCGGTCCGACAGGCCGGCCATCGCGCGATTGAGAAGACTGAGCTCCTCATCCGCGATCAGCCGCTCGACGGCGTGCGGTCCCATGTCGGGTACGTCGCCGGCGTCTTCGAGCGGCAGGAACGTTCGCCGCCGCGTGCGATCGAAGGTCAGGTTGAGGACGATGCGGTAGAGCCAGGTCGTAAACTTCGCAACCTGCGGATCGAACGAGGCTGCGTGCGTCCAAACCCGCATGAACGCCTCCTGGCCGATGTCGTCGGCCTCGGCCGGGTCGCGCACGATCCGCTCCGCGACCCGCAGCGCCCGAGGCATATGGCGCCGCATGAGGACGCGAAACGCATGCTGCCGCTGCGCCGAAACCTCCGCCATCAAGGCCTCGTCCGATGGCTCTTCCATCACATCGATCTGTTGCTCTGGCCTGCGGACATCGTAGCCGAGAATTGCGAACCGATCCTACCAGACGATAGCCGCCTCCAACCGAGCATCAAAAGCGCCAATAGACTCCGGCTCGCACCGTGTGCGTGTCGAGCCGGGACTCGCGCGCGCCGAAGGTCGTCGCGCCGACCGTCTGGGCGGCCAGCGTCTTCGAGCCGTAATTGTCATAGAGATATTCGAGCCGGACCGAGGCCTGCGGTGCGAAGCGGAATTCCCCGCCCGCTCCGATCGACCAGCCGATCCGTGTATCGCTCCAGCTCGCAACGGCCCCGATCCCATTGTCGAACGCCTTGCTCTCGACGCCCGCGACGGCAAGGCCACCGGCGGCGAACAGCAGCGTGCGGTCGAAAGCATAGCCGATCCGTCCACGGAGATGGCTGTTCCAATTGACCGCGGATTGAAGCTGCGTGACCGCGGGTGTCGGCGCAAAGCCGGTATCGATCGTCGCGCGCGCATCGACGAAGTTCACGTCGCCCTCGAGCCCGGCGACGATCCGGCCCCATTGCGCCGAGAAGCCCGCCGTTGCACCGACGATCGCGCCCTTCGGATCGACAAAGTGGAATTCACCCGTCGCCGGCAGCGAGATATCGGAACGGCCGGAAACATAGCCGGCCTGAATCCCGACATAGGGCCCCGCCCAGCTCAGCAAGGCTGCCGACGCCGACTGCGGGGGCGGCGCTGCGGGCAGCCTCAGGTCGGCCGCTGCAGCGGCGTCGGCACTCAGGATGGCGGAACCGATGAACAGTGCGGCGAACGTCAGTCTAAATCTCGTTATCATACTCAATTCCCAATGTGAGACCGGCCCAGATTCGCCGCACATGACGAATACGGCGCAACCCGACCTTTCCTTCGCCTGAGCCCCGCCTTTTTTTCAGCGGCACCCGCCCTCACATTTCTTTGCCGTTACTTCGCCGATCGAGGCTGCTATGTCCCCGGCATGACCGAGCTTTTGGATACCAAACGGCGGTACCGGGCACGCCTGGACGCACGGCAGAGCCACCTTGCCGAAGAATTCGTCGAGACGCTGCGCCTCGCCGTGCCGCTGATGCTGACGCAACTCGGGCAGATCGCGATGATCACGACCGATCTTGCGATGATCGGGCGGCTCGGCGAGGAGGCGGTGGCCGCGGCGGCGCTGGCACATACGGTCTATTTCGTCAGCTTCACCTTCGGGCTCGGATTGACCTCCGCAGTGTCGCCGCTGGCGGCGCAGGCGTACGGCGCCGGCGACGTCAGGCGCATTCGGCGCTCCTTGCGCGTCGGTCTGTGGGCCGCGCTGCTGATTTCGCTGCCGATGATGGCCTCGCCGCTCTATGGCGAGCAGATTTTGCTCACGCTCGGTCAAATGCCGCACTCGGCCGCGCTGGCACAGCACTACCTGAATGGCCTGGCCTGGGGCATCGCACCGGCGCTCGGATTCATCGCGCTGCGCAGCATGATGAGCGCAGTGAACCGGCCGCAGGCGCCGCTATGGATCACGCTGGCGGCGATCCCGGTCAATGCCGCGCTGGTCTATGCCCTGATCCACGGGCTGTTCGGCCTGCCCGAGCTCGGCCTGTTCGGCGCGGGGCTTGCGACCACGCTGGTCAATCTCGGCACCTTCCTCGCCGCGCTCGCGATCGCCGGGCTACGCAAGCCGTTCGCGGACTATCATCCGCTCGCCCGCCTCTGGCGGATCGACTGGCCCTTGATGCGCCAGCTGATCTCGATCGGCGCGCCGATCTCGTTCTCCCTGCTGCTGGAATATGGCCTGTTCTCCTCGGCCGCCCTGCTGATGGGCTTGATCTCGACCACCGCGATTGCCGCGCACCAGATCGCGCTCCAGGTCACCGCCGTGCTGTTCATGGTGCCGCTCGGCATCGGCATGGCGGCGACCGTGCGGGTCGGTCATGCCTTCGGCCGCAATGATCCGGCGGCGGTGAAGCGCGCAGGGCTCGTCGCAGCCGTGCTCGGCCTCGCGCTGGTCTCCGCGCTGACGATCGCCATCGTGATCGGTCGCTATCAGCTCGGCCGGCTGTTCTTCGGCGCCGGCAGCGAAAGTGCGGTCACCGTCGAGCTGACGGCAACGCTGCTGCTGGTCGGGGCCAGCTTCTTCATCGCCGACGGCCTGCAGACCATCATGGGCGGCGCGCTGCGCGGCATCAACGACACCAAGATGACCCTGCTGTTCGCCGCGATCGGCTATTGGGGCGTCTCTTTTCCCATCGGCTGGTTGCTGGCGTTCCACACAGGGCTGGGCGCGATCGGCGTCTGGATCGGATTCTCGATCGGCACGTTCGTCTATGCCGGGCTCCTGATCTTGCGCTTCCGGATGCTGACGCGCAAAATGGCGGGATGATCGGGACGGTCCGCGAAGTCGCGCCTGAAGTCGATGCCGATGCGCTGCTCGCCGGCGCGCAGTTCATCGACGCGTTTTGCGTGGACATCGGCGCCGCGGCGGTGAATGCCCGCGAAGCCTGCACCAGGATGGTGCTGCACGGGCCGCGCTGGATCGACGCACTGCTGCGCCTGCGCAACATTCTGGTGAGGCCGTTCGGGCTGAAGACATCGGGCGAAGGCGCCCCGCCGCCGGGCGGCATGATCGGCCTGTTTCCGGTGCTGAGCGAGACGCCGGAGCAGCTGGTCGCGGGCTTCGATGATTCGCACCTCGATTTCCGCATCGTGGTCGACGTTTCAGGCAATGCCGCGCGCCGGCAGGTGACCTCGACCACGCTGGTGCGCACGCACAACCTGCTCGGCCGGACCTATCTTGCGCTGATCATGCCCTTCCACAAGCTCGTGGTCCGCAACATGATGGGACGCATCGTGGAGACGGCCCGATGAACTGTGCGGGCCGACATTGAACGAACACGCCCTGTTCAGCCCACCGGCCCTGCAGTCCAATTGTCGCCAGCGAGCGGACTGACTTTCACGTCAGGAATGACACCGAGGTCCATGCTCGGATCGAAATGGCGCATCGTTCGCTCATTGAGGTCGATGATGCGGCCAGGTCTTAGTGGTCCCACGTCGTTTATCTTGACGATGACCTTCTTGCCCACGGCCTCGACGAGAGCATATTTCGGCCTCGCGCCGAATCCGACCCCACCGAATTTCCGGCGCAGGCTCGTCTTGATGGCAGCCGTCCAGGCGGAGGGATCATAACGTTCGCCGGAAGCCGTCTGCGGACCGCCCTCCTCCTTGCCGGGCTTGAACGGATTATAGGTGGACGCCGCGCCAATAATCGCATCGCCTGAGGCGGCATCGACGACGGCACTTGAGTGATCCCCACGCGTTTCACTTCGAGCAACGGCAACAGAGAAGGCAAGCGTAACCAGGGCGCCGCAAACTGCGGCGCTCGAGCGGAAGAGCATCATGAGTCCTGTGATTTTTTAGATTGTCCGGTTCCAGAACCGCAAACGTGGTCAAGCGAACGCAGCAGCGCTCATGAACTTGCCGAACGTTTTGCGGATTCGAGCCAACCCCTGGCTACGGAACCGTTGTGAGAACCGGAGTGGTCTCACGTCGTGTTTAGCTTGCCGCCGATTAAAACAGAGAATGCGTCAGCAACATGACCCGATGGAACCTTGTGCGTGGAGCGGCTTAGAGCCGCAGACCGCCGATCACCGCCGCGCTTCGCACACGCGCATTACTGTCGAAAGCCGACGTTGACGACGACGCGCCCGAACTCACTCCGCAACGCGTGCGGTTTTATCTGTCGAGGCCTCCGACCATTCGCCGACGACGCGGTCGAGGTCGCCGAGATTCTGGTGCATCTGCTCCAGGGAGAAGCCGAGCGCGAAGAAGCGCTCGGCTGTGTCGCTCGCGTGGCCGCGGATCAGGCCATCCTGACGGACGGACGCGACGGCCTCGGCGTAGTGCTGGAGCGCGACATGGACGGGATGGATCGGCGGCGCGCCGGCGCCCTCGCGCAAGGCGCCAGCGGCCGAGCGGAGGAAGCGGGCGATCACGGTCGACACTTCCGACAGGGGCGCTGCCAGCCGCAATTGCACTTCCACCGGCAGCGGCACCACCGTGGCGCGGCCGATCATCACGACGTCATGGCGCAGCCGCAGGATCGTTCGCAGCAACGGGCCGGTGTCCGGGCCACTCGACAGCCGCGCCGCGCGCTCACGCTCGGCTTCGGAGCCGATCGCATTCAGATTGACCATCGCGGTGCCGATGCCGTCCTGGATCCGGTGCAGCGCGTCGTTGTCGCGGCCGCGCGTGAGGCCTGCCAGCAGCTCGGCGAGGGCATCGGCGATCAGCTCGAGCAGAACCGCCGCGCTGGCGCGGATCTGCCGCACCGCGCGCGAGGGCAGCACCAGGAAGGAGACCAGCAATCCCGTGACGGCGCCGACGCCGACCTCGCTGACCCGATCGATCGCCGAGGTCAGGGGATCGGCATGATGCAGGGTCGGAACCAGGAGCACGATCACGGCGGTGACAGTGGCGGCGCTGAGGCTCGGATTGATCGCGGCGATGAAGGCGAGCGGGGCGACGGAGAGGACCAGCAGGCCGAGCAGGCCCGCCTCGCTGGAATAGGGAATCAGGATGGCGATGGCGCCGCCATAGAGGGCTCCGCCGATGGTGCCGAGCATGTAGTCGCGCGTCGCCTTCAGCGAGCGGCCGACGCTCATCTGGGTCACGATCAGCGAGGTCAGCACCGCCCAGAGCGGCAGCAGCAGATGCAGCGCGGTCGCGATCGCATAGGCCGCTGTCGCGGCGACCGTGACCCGGATCGCCAGCCCCAATTGCGTCCGCCGCGCTCGAATCCGGTCGAACAGCTGCCTTGCGCGCGTCATGCGGAATATCCCGATCCTTTTCGCCTAAGCAAAAGCATGGCTGATCCCCGCCGACGCAAGGCCGCTTGAAAGGCCAAATCAGCCCGCCTAACTTGCGCGCCAAATCGAGGAAACACGATGGCTCACGAAACCGCAACGCTCGCCGCCTATGTCTTCAATCTCAAGTACCAGGATATTCCGGCGGAGGTGCTGGAGCGCGCCAAGGTCCTGACGCTGGACTTCCTCGGCAGCGCCATCAGGGCGCGGCGCGAGGCGGAATCGACCCCGTCGATGCTGAAGATGCTGGAGGCGCTGGCGCTCGACACCAAGGGCGAGTCCACCGTGTTCGGCGATACCAAGACCTGGACGCCGGCGGTCGCGGCGCTGCTCAACGGCGCGCTCGGCCACTCCCTCGATTTCGACGACACCCATGCCGATTCCTCGCTGCATCCGAGCGCACCGGTGGTGCCGGCCGCCTTCGCCGTCGGCGAGATGGTGGGCGCCTCCGGGCGAGAGATGCTGACGGCGATCGTTGCTGGCTATGAGGTGTGCTGCCGGCTCGGCAATGCGCTCGATCCGACCTCGCATTACGCGCGCGGCTTCCACCCGACGGCGACGGCCGGCACCTACGGCGCAGCCGCGGCGGCGGGCAAGCTGTTCGGCCTGAGCGAGAAGCAGCTGATTGCCGCGTTTGGCGTCTCCGGCAGCCAGGCCGCGGGCTCGCTGCAATTTCTGGTCAACGGCGCCTGGAACAAGCGCTACCAGGTCGGCGCCGCCGCGATGAACGGGGTGATCGCCGCGACGCTCGCGCGCAACGATTTCGTCGGTGCGACGGAATCGGTCGAGGGCAAGCACGGCCTGCTCGCCGGCTACACCGACGATGCGCATCCCGACAAGGCAGTCGCCGAGCTCGGCAAGACCTACGAGACCATGAAGATTGGCGTGAAGCCCTATCCGAGCTGCCGCTACACCCATGCCGCGATCGACGCGCTGATCGCGATGCGGCGCGAGCACAATCTGACGCCGGACCAGGTCAAGCGCGTCGAGATCGGCCTGCACCGCAACGGCATCACGCTGACCGGCGACGCCGCGACCAAGCGGCACCCGCGCTCGATCGTCGGCGGCCAGTTCTCGATGTTCTTCACCGGCGCGCTCGCACTCGACCAGGGTTCATTCGGCTGGGACGATTACAACCGGCTCGGCGATGCCGCCATCGACGCGCTCGCCGACAAGTTCGACGTGGTGCAGGACGATCGCCTCGAGATCGGCCGCACCCATCCCTTCGGCGCGCGCGTGAGCATCACCACGGACGACGGCGTGCACGAGCGGCTCTACGCCGATCCGTCCGGAGAGCCGACCTCGTTCCCGGATACACAGGCGATGCAGCAGAAATTTTTGACATTGGCCCGCCCCGTGCTGAACGCGCGCGCGGAAAAGTTCGCGGACGCGATCATGACGCTGGAGCGGTTCGACCGCGTCGCGCAGGCAACGGAATTGGGGAGGTAAGTTCACCGCGGCGCTCCGCTTCCCCCCTGGAGGGTAAGAAGACCTCAATCCCCTCCCGCCAGCCTCCCCTCCGCGCGGGTTGCCGCCACCACATCGCGCACGAGGTCGAACACACCATCGACGTGCGGCGATGCGTTCGGGGAACGTCCGAGCCGCACGATCACCAGCTGCTCCGACGGGATCACGATGGTGTACTGCCCGATCGTGCCCTTGGCGAAGAAGGCATCGCGCGGCCAGCCGTGCTTCACGCGAAAATTTGCGCCAAAGCTGTCGCCCTGGTTGGTCCTGAAGCCGGCGCCGATGCCGACCCACGCATTCGGCGTGGCCGTCGCCGAATAGGTGACCCACCCTTCCGGCAGGATGCGTTTGCCACCGGCGACGCCGTCATTGAGATAGAGCTGGCCGAAGCGCGCCCAGTCGCGGGCGGAGGCGAGCATCTCGGTCGACCCCTCGATCGTGCCGGCGCCGTCGAGCTGGAGCACGACATGGCGCATGCCGAGCGGGGCGAACAATTCGCGGCGCGCAAAGCGCAGCGCGTCTTGCGGTGTGCCGCCGGCCGCATCGCGGATCAGACGCGAGAGAATGAGGGTGTTGCCGTCGTGATAATTCCATGCGGTGCCGGGCGCGGTTGCGAGCGGCATGCTCTCGGCATAGGCGGCCATGTCCTTCTCGGCGAATTTCATCCGGTTGACCGGCTCGAAGGCGGAGCCCAGCGAGGCCTGCAACGAGCTGCCGAGCGCGAGGCCCGCGGTGTGGCGCAGCAGCTGATCGACATTGATGGCATGGCGCGGATCGTCGGGATCCTTCCAGGCGGCGACCGGTGCGGGGCCGTCGAGCTTCAGCTTGCCCTGGCGCACCAGCACGCCGATCAGCGCCGAGACCACCGACTTGGTCATGGAGAAGCCGAGCAGCGGCGTCTCGGGGCCGATGCCGTCGGCGTAGCGTTCGGCGACGACGCGGCCGGCCTTCATCACGACGATGGCGCGGGTGCGGCGGTAAGGCGGCTGAGCGGGCTCGGCGAAGGCGCGGTCGAGCGCGGCGCCGAGCTCGGGGCTCTGCGGCGGCACGATCGCGGGGCCGGCGATCGCGGGAAGCAACGCGGGCCGCTTGTCGTCAGGCAGCGGCTCGACGGAGGCAATGCCAGCGCCGTGCTCAAGCGTGCAGCCGAGGCCCTCGCGATAGATGGCGTGGCTGCGGCCGAGGCCGAACAGCGTCACCGTGACATCCTTGCGGACGCGGTCGATTCTGTACTCCATCGCCCAGCTGATCAGGCCCGCTCCGGGCATGGCGTCGGTGGTCTCGGCGAAGTTGCGCCCGGGATCGAGGCCGGACACGAACGTCTCGGCGCACAGGATGTCGGCGACGAAGCCGGTCGCGACCTTCGGCACGTCGTGGGCTCGAGCCGCGCCGAGCGCGAGGCCGGCTGCGGCGATGGCGGAGGCGAAAAGGACGATCTTGCGGCGGCGGGTCACGGGCGTTCTCCGGCTGAGGCGTATGCCGGGGAGGAAGCGGGATGCGGGCGGGGGATGCTCGCCGGATTTGGAAAAGGGGTTGGTTAAAATCGGGGCGGGCTGGCCGATTTTGGAATAAGCGAGCTATTTCAGAGTGATACGAAAATGAGACAGCGATGGGTCTGCTCCCTCTCCCCGTTCTTACGGGGCCGCGACGAGCTTCGCTCGCGCTGAGAGGGTTGGGGTGAGGGGCCTCTCCGCACGCGAGACTGCCGACGGACCCGTACCCCCTCACCCGGATCGCAAGAGCGATCCGACCTCTCCGCGCAAGCGGGGAGAGGTAAAGAAAGATCAAGCCGCACTCGTCTTCAACCGCCGGTACTCGGTCGGCGTTACGCCTGTCACCGCCTTGAAGGCGCGGTTGAATGGTCCCAGCGACTGGAAGCCGGCGTCCATGGCAATGGTGATGACGGGGACCTCGGCCTGGGAGGGATCGGCGAGCGCGGCCTTGGCTTCCTCGATGCGGTGGTTGTTCAGGAACACATTGAAATTGCGATAGCCGAGCCGCTGGTTGATCAGGCGGCGCAGCCTGTATTCGGGAATCCTGAGCCGGCCCGCCAGCACACCGATGGTAATGTTCTCCTGGCGATAGATCCGCTCGTCCGCCATCAGGCGCATCAGGGCATCGATGAGTTTCTGGTCGGAGTCCTCGGCCAAAGGCTGGATCGGCGCGATCGCGGGTGCGGGCTCTGGCGCAATCGGAAACAGATCGGCGCCATCGACTCGCAACATTGCGTAGGCGATCGCGGCAACGATGCAGGCGAGCACGCCTGTATTGACGGTGTCGGCGACATCGCTCGCGCTGAAGGCAACGAGGATCTGGAGCAGCGCATTCAACCCGCCATAGAGTGCGGCGGCGCAGACGATGACGACGCGCAGGCGGCGGCGACGCTCGACCAGATCGGCGGACCACGATCCGATCGTCTGCACCACCGCGAGCGCGATGAAGCCGAGCACGATCAGGTTCACTGCCGTCACGGAGAACCGCGCGTTGCCGCCCGGCGCGATCCAGAGACATCCGACGAAGCTGAAGGCGGTCACCGCGGCCCAGATCAAACCATGCCACCAGCGTAACCGAAACTCGTCGTCGAACAGCGCGCGCGTGAACAGCCAGAACACGACGATGTTGCCGGTCGACAGTGCAATCAGCGGCGCGTGCCAGATTGGAACGAGCGACGACACGCCGATGGAATAGCTCCCGGCATGCGCCGCCGAGCCTAGCGCGAAGGCCGCGCCGAGGCGGGCCGCGAGCACATTGCGGAAATCGGAGAGCAATGACGCCGCCAGCACCAATAGCAGCGCGACGCTGGCAGCGCGGAAGGCAAGTTCGGTTGCGGCAAGGGTCATCGGCTGGGGCGAACGGTCGCGGTTGAAGGCAGCCGAACATCGTTCGTTGCGCCCGGTTTTTCAAGGACGATCCGCATGCAAGGGTTAGCGGAGCTTTGTCGCGACGGCGACGCCAAATCCTGCTAGCGTCGCGTTCAACAAAGCCAAAAGGAGTCCCCCATGAGCTGGCAGCCCTCGAACGATCCCGTGCTCGGCGATCCCATGTCCTGCGATGCGCTCGATCTCGTCATCGTGCCGCGCACGCGCGATCTCGGTGACGGGTTCGCGGTGCGGCGGGCGTTGCCGCACGGCAAGCGGCAGATGGTCGGGCCTTTCATCTTCTTCGATCATTTCGGCCCGGTACAGTTCGTCTCCGGCAAGGGCATGGACGTGCGGCCGCATCCGCATATCGGGCTTGCCACCGTCACCTATCTGTTCGACGGCGCAATCATGCATCGCGACAGCGAGGGCAACGTCCAGGAGATCGCTCCCGGCGCGATGAACCTGATGACGGCCGGGCGCGGCATCGCGCATTCCGAGCGCACGCCGGACGCGCAGCGCGCCTCGGGCCAGAAGATGCTCGGCCTGCAAAGCTGGATCGCGCTGCCGGCGGGCTCCGAAGAGATCGCGCCGTCGTTCCAGCATTATGCGGCAGGCGATTTGCCGATGATTTCCGAGCGCGACTTCACCGCGCGGGTGATTGCGGGCTCCGCCTTCGGCATCGCCTCGCCGGTGTCGATGGTCTCGCCCTGGTTCTACACCGAGGTCACGGCGCTCGCGGGCGCGAGCGTGCCGCTCGACCCCGATCATGAGGAGCGTGCGATCTATGTCGTCGACGGCGAGGTCGAGATCGCCAACGAGCGCTATGAGGGGCCGCGCCTGCTGATCTTCCGGCCCGGTGACCGCATCACCGTGAAGGCGCTGAAGGCGACGCGAATGATGTTTCTCGGCGGCGATGCGCTGGAAGGCCCGCGCCACATCTGGTGGAATTTCGTCTCCTCCAGCAAGGAGCGGATCGAGCAGGCCAAGCAGGACTGGAAAACCGGGCGCTTCGCCGCAGTTCCGCAGGAACACGAGTTCATTCCGCTGCCGGAATAGGCTAATCCGGTGTCCGGCCGCGCCATCAGACGCGGCCGGATGTCCTGTGCGAAGGCTTTGCCGATGACCACCATGCTCTCCAGCGACCTGCCTCTATCCAAGATCGGACGCGGCAAGGTGCGCGATATCTACGCCGTCGACGACGACCGCCTGCTGCTCGTCACCACCGACCGCATCAGCGCCTTCGATGTGGTGATGGGCGAGACCATCCCGATGAAGGGCGCGGTGCTGACCCAGATCAGCGCGTGGTGGTTCAATGAGCTCGAAGGCGTGGTGCCGCATCACATGATCAGCGCGGATACCGACGAGATCATTGCGGCCGTGCCGGCGTTGAAACCGCATCGCGCGGAGATCCTTGGCCGCGCCATGCTGTGCAAGCGCACCACCGTGTTTCCGATCGAATGCGTGATCCGCGGCTATCTCTCAGGCTCCGCCTGGAAGGAATATGCCGCGAGCGGCACGCTCGCCGGCGAGAAGCTGAAGGCCGGCCTCATCGAGAGCGAGAAGCTGGAGCCCGCGATCTTCAGCCCGGCGACCAAGGCCGAGAGCGGCCATGACGAGAACATCACCATCGCGAAGATGCGCGCGGTGGTCGGCGACGAGGTGGCCTACACGCTGGAGAGCATGACGCGCGCGATCTACACGCTCGGCGAGGAGCTCGCCCGCGAGCAGGGCATCATCATCGCCGACACCAAGTTCGAGTTCGGCCGCGACAAGGACGGCCGCATCATCCTGATCGACGAGGTGATGACGCCGGACTCGTCGCGCTTCTGGGCGGTGGACGCCTACAAGCCGGGCCAGCCGCAGGCGAGCTTCGACAAGCAGCCGCTGCGCGACTATCTCGACGTCGAGCGCCGCGCCGGCCGCTGGAACGGCGACGCCCCGCCGCCGCCGCTGCCGGCCAGCGTGGTGGACGCGACCAGCAAGCGGTACTTGGAAGCGTATCGGCGCGTGACGGGGACAGAGCTGAAGATTTAGGCGCGACTGTCGCGTCTCGCTCCGTCATTGCGAGCGCAGCGAAGCAATCCAGAGTGTTTCCGCGGAGGGATTCTGGATTGCTTCGCTGCGCTCGCAATGACGTGGAGAGGCCGGTCGGCCTCTCCAACATCTCCGCCTGGCTCGCATTCGTGCTGATGCGAGCGAGCCGCTCACACCCCCGCCATCATCACGTATTTGATCTCGACATATTCTTCCATGCCGTGACGGGAGCCTTCGCGACCCAGGCCGCTTTCCTTGACGCCGCCGAAGGGCGCGACCTCGGTGGTGATGAGGCCGGTGTTGACGCCAACCATGCCCGACTCCAGCGCTTCGGCGACGCGCCAGACGCGGCCGAGATCGCGGGAGTAAAAGTACGACGCAAGGCCGAACGGCGAGGCGTTGCACATCGCGATGACGTCCGCCTCGTCCTTGAAGCGGATGACGGGCGCGAGCGGGCCGAAGGTCTCCTCCTGCGACACCAGCGAATCTGGCTTGACGTCGGCGAGCACCGTCGGCTCGAAGAAGGAGCGGCCGAGCTCGCTGCGCTTGCCCCCGGTGACGACCTTGGCGCCGCGCTTGACGGCATCGGCAATGTGGCGCTCGACCTTGTCGACCGCCTTCATGTTGATCAGCGGGCCCTGCGTCACGCCGCTCTCGGTGCCGTCGCCGATCTTCATTGCCGCGACCTTTTTCGACAGCTTCTGCACGAACTCGTCGTAGATCTTGTCCTGGGCGTAGATGCGGTTGGCGCAGACGCAGGTCTGGCCCATGTTGCGGTATTTCGAGACGATCGCGCCTTCGACCGCGGCGTCGATGTCGGCGTCGTCGAATACCATGAAGGGGGCGTTGCCGCCGAGCTCGAGGCCGAGCCGCTTCACGCCGACCGAGGCCTGTTGATAGAGGATCTTGCCGACGGCGGTGGAGCCGGTGAAGCCGACGAAGCGCACCGCCGGATGCTCGCACAGCACCTTGCCGATCGGCGGCGCATCGCCCGTGATGATGTTGAGCACGCCCTTGGGGATGCCGGCCCTCTCGGCAAGCACGGCCAGTGCCAGCGCCGACAGCGGCGTCTCATTGGCGGGCTTGAGCACCACGGTGCAGCCGGCCGCCAGCGCCGGCGAGACCTTGCGGGTGATCATCGAGTTCGGAAAATTCCACGGCGTGATCGCACCGCAGACGCCGATCGGCTGCTTGATGGCGAGCAGGCGCGCATCGGGCCGCTGGGTCGGGATGGTCTCGCCATAGACGCGCCTCGCTTCCTCGGCGAAGAACTCGATATAGGCGGCGCCGATATCGACCTCGCCGAGCGCCTCGGTGAGCGGCTTGCCCTGCTCGGAGGTGAGGATCAGCGCGAGGTCTTCGCGGTTCGCGGTGATCAGCTCGAACCATTTGCGTAAGGTGTTGGAGCGCTGCTTGGCCGTGTGCTTGGCCCAGGCCGGAAAGGCGCGCTCGGCGGCTTCGACCGCCCGGGTGGTGTCGTCAGCGCCAAGCTGCGGCACCTTGGCGAGCTCGACGCCGGTGGCGGGATTGTTGACGGGGAAGACCGGCGTGCCGACCCAGGCGCCGTCGATGTAGCAGGCCTCCTTCAGCAGTGAGGGGTCCTTCAACCGGTCGCGCAGGGTGGCGGTGGCTTGCGGGGCGCGTGCGGCGGCGGTGGTAGGTGTCATGGCGTTTCTCCCTGGCGGCGATCGGATCGGCCGCAATATAGGGACAGACGGTACGCAATGCACCGCCCTGCAAACGCACGTCAGATGGCAGCTAAACTGGCAGCGGCCTTAGGCCGCGCCGCTCATATAGGTCTCGCGGCGGCCGATCATGCGCTCCGCGGCGGCCTTGGCATCCGCTTTCGTGGACGTCGCGCAGGTCCGGTACTCTAAATCGGGGACTGACGAGGTGTCGCGGCGACCGAACCATGACTTCGAGCCGACCGGCAGCAGCGCCAGCGCCTGCGCCAGATTGTCCACCGCCCCGAAGGAATAAAGGGCGCCGGTACCGGCGACGCGGACCTCGTAGATCCCCGGCGAAATCGGCGCCTCCAGGTTCTCGCCACGTCCCGGACGGGGATAGCGCTTCCATTCGCTCCAGGTCGAAATCATCTGAGGTCCCCCTCGCCGCCCATCCACGGCCTGCACATTTGCATCAAGTCTTAACGGCTCGTCGATCGGGCCGGGTGCTGAACGCGGCAGCTCACGAAATGTTTCAGGGGTTCAGAACCACGAAGCATATCGCGAGAAACCCATCCGAGGTGAGGCGAGACACGTCGATCCACCGCAGATTGTAAAAGAGCGTACGCGCTCAGCCTCGTTGTCGTCCTGCGTTGGATCAAGACCGTCAAGTCACGACATCGCGACCGGTGCAGGTCCATAGATGGCGCTTGCCGCGCCGGAGATCCGGGAAGACAATCGATCACTTCCAACAATAATCAAACCCGAGGAAACGCCATGCAAAGCCAAGCACAGATCGATGAGATTCTGCGTCAGAAGAGCGAGACCAAGGAGATTCCGGGCGTCGTCGCCATCGCGGCCAGCGGTCAAGACGTGCTGTATCAGGGCGCGTTCGGCAAGCGCGATCTGTCCAAGCCCGATGCGATGAGTGTCGACAGCGTGTTCTGGATCGCCTCCATGACGAAGGCGGTGACCACAGCGGGCGCCATGCAGCTGGTTGAGCAGGGCAAGCTGTCGCTGGATGCGCCGATCGGCGATGTCTTGCCGGAGCTCGCCAATCCGCAGGTGCTCGAAGGTTTTGACGCCAATGGCGAGGCGAAGCTGCGCCCGGCCAAGGGGCCGATCACGCTGCGCCAGCTCATGACCCACACCGCCGGCTTCTGCTACAACATGTGGAACGGCGATCTCGCGGTCTATCTGGACAAGAACGGCATTCCAGCCATCACCACCTGCCAGAACGCGGCGCTGAAGACCCCGATCATGTCCGATCCCGGCACGCGCTGGGAATACGGCACCAACATCGATTTCGTCGGCAAGGCGGTGGAAGCGGCCAGCGGCAAGCGGTTGGATGCTTACCTGCGCGACAATCTGTTCGCGCCGCTCGGCATGCGGGACACCGCTTTCAAGATCAGCGACGACATGCGCAAGCGGCTGGTGGGCATGCATGCGCGCGGCGAGGACGGCCAGCTGGCAGCGATCCCGTTCGAGCTGGAGCAGGAGCCGGAATTCCACATGGGCGGCGGCGGGCTCTATTCGACGGCGGCCGACTACATCAAGTTCACCCAGATGATCCTCAACAAGGGCCGCGGCAACGGCAACCAGGTGCTGAAGGCCGACACGGTCGCGACGATGGGGCAGAACCACATCGGCGATCTCGCTATGGGCAAGATGACGACGGCGGCGCCGATGTACACCAACGACGTCGATCTCTATCCTGAGCAGGTGAAGAAGTGGGGCCTCAGCTTCATGATCAACACCGCCAAGACCGCCGAGGGCCGCAGCGCCGGCAGCCTCGCCTGGGCAGGCCTTGCCAACACCTATTACTGGATCGATCCGGCGCGCAACGTCACCGGCGTCATCCTGATGCAGCTGCTGCCGTTCGCGGATGCGAAATGCCTGGAGGCGTTCGCGGGCTTTGAGCGCGGCGTTTATGCCGGGCTCGATGCTGCCGGAAGCGGGCAGAAGGCGGCGTGACTCGCAACCTCTCACCTGACGTCATGGCCGGGCTTGTCCCGGCCATCCACGACTTGCCACGCGGCACAAAGAACGTGGATGCCCGGGACAAGCCCGGGCATGACGACGGGTAGAGTGTGCCGATCATCACTCACGAAAGGATTTCGACTTGGCGGACAAAGCGGACAGCTACGTTTGCGGCATCTCGGACGCGCCGCTGCTCGGCCACACGATCGGCCGGAGTCTCGACCAGGCCGCGCAGCGCTGGTGCAATCGCGAAGCGCTGGTCTCGCCCAGCCACGGGGTGCGATGGACCTGGTCGGAATTCGCCGAACGGGTCGATGCGCTCGCCGCCGGCTTTCTCGCGCTCGGACTCGAGCGGGGCCAGCGGATCGGCATCTGGTCGCTGAACCGACCGGAATGGACGCTGACCCAGTTCGCCGCCGCCAAGGCCGGCCTGACCCTGGTGACGATCAATCCTGCCTATCGCCTGAGCGAGCTGGAATTTGCCCTTCGCAAGGTCGGCTGCGCGGCGATCGTCACCGCGACGACGTTCAAGACCAGCAACTACATGGAGATGCTCAACACGCTATTGCCGGAGCTGTCATCCGCCAGGCCCGGACAGCTGCAAGCGGCACGGCTGCCGGCCCTCCGCAATGTCATCCAGATCGGCGGCCCGGCCGCACCGGGCACAATTGCCTTCGACGAGGTCGCGCAGATGGGTGGCGACCGGCACCGTCAGCAATTGGCCGCGCTCGGCGCCGAGCTGCAGTTCGACGATCCCGTCAACATCCAGTTCACCAGCGGCACGACCGGATCACCGAAGGGCGTGACGCTGACCCACCACAACATCCTCAACAACGGCTATTTCGTCGGCCGCGCGATGCGCCTCACCGAGCAGGACCGCATCTGCATTCCGGTGCCGCTCTATCATTGCTTCGGCATGGTGATGGGCAACCTTGCCTCCGTGACGCTCGGCGCCACGATGGTCTATCCCGGCGAGGGTTTTGACCCGCTCGCGACGCTGCGCACCATCGAGCAGGAGAAATGCACGGCCCTCTACGGCGTGCCGACGATGTTCATCGCCGAACTTGATCACCCCGAATTCGCCGGCTTCGACCTGACATCGCTGCGGACCGGCATCATGGCCGGCGCGCCCTGCCCTATCGAGGTGATGAAGCGCGTCAACACCGAAATGAACATGCGCGAGGTCACCATCGCCTATGGCATGACCGAGACCAGCCCGGTCAGCTTCCAGAGCGCAACCGACGATCCGCTCGAGCGGCGCGTCTCCACGGTCGGCCGCATCCACCCGCATGTCGAGGTCAAGGTCGTCGACCTCGAAGGCAAGATCGTCAAGCGGGGCGAACGCGGCGAGCTCTGCACCCGCGGCTACAGTGTCATGCTGGGCTATTGGGAGGAGAAGGAAAAGACCGCCGACGTGCTCGACGCCAACGGCTGGATGCACACCGGCGACCTCGCCACCATCGACGACGAGGGCTATTGCAACATCGTCGGCCGCATCAAGGACATGGTGATCCGCGGCGGCGAAAATCTCTATCCGCGCGAGATCGAGGAGTTTCTATATCGCCATCCCAAGATCCAGGACGTACAGATTTTTGGCGTCGCAGACACCCGCTACGGCGAAGAGCTCTGCGCCTGGATACGCGTCAGAACGGGCGAGCAACTAACGGCTGAGGAAGTACGTGCCTTCTGCGAGGGCCAGATCGCCCACAACAAGATCCCGCGCTACGTCGAGTTCGTCGACGAGTTTCCGATGACCGTGACCGGAAAGATCCAGAAATTCCTGATGCGGGACGCGGTGGAGCAGCGGCTGGGATTGAAGGCGGCGAAGACGGCATGAGTGTCGAACGCTCGCGCAACACTGACGGTGTCATTCCCCGCGAAAGCGGGGAATCCAGTACGCCGTGGCTTTTCCGTAACCCGCTGACGCTTCTGGAATACTGGATCGCCCGCCTTCGCGGGCGATGACACCGGTGAATGAGGGTCGCGATGACCGCGTGAGAGCGGGACCCTACCCCGTCAACCCGCGCTGCTCGGCCAGCTCCTTCAGCGAGACAAGCGGGCGGGCGCCGATGTGCTGGATGACTTCGGCGGCGGCGAGCGCGCCGAGCTCGCCGCACTGCTTGTAGCCGAAATTGCGCGCGAGGCCGTAGAGGAAGCCGGCGGCGAACAGGTCGCCGGCGCCGGTGGTGTCGACCACCTTCTCGACTGGGAAGGCCGGCGCTGCGACCGCGTCTTCCGACGACACCACCATGCAGCCCTTCTCGCTGCGGGTGACCACACCGAGATTGACGTCGTTGCGCAGCTGCTTCAGCGCGGTGTCGAAGTCCGAGGTCATGTAGAGCGAGTGCAGTTCGGACTCGTTGGCGAACACGATGTCGACGGTGCCGCCCCGCATCAGCGAGAGAAACTCGTCGCGATAGCGATCAACGCAGAAGGAATCGGACAGCGTCAGCGCCACCTTGCGCTTGGCGTCATGGGCGATCTTGGCCGCCTTGACGAAGGCCTCCTTGGCGTTCTTGGGGTCCCAGAGATAGCCCTCGAGGTAGACGATGCCGGCGCCGGCAATCTCGGCCGGGTCGATGTCGGCGGGCGACAGGTCCTGCGCCGCGCCGAGATAGGTGTTCATGGTGCGCTCGCCGTCGCCGGTGACCAGGATGTAGGAGCAGCCGGTGGCGGGGCCGTCCTTGGCGGCCGGCGTGTTGAAGGCAACGCCGGCGGCGCGAATGTCGTGCACGTAGAGCTTGCCGATCTGGTCGTCCTTGACCTTGCCGACATAGGCGGCGCGTGCCCCCAGGCTGCCGATGCCGACGATGGTGTTGGCGGCCGAACCGCCCGAGACCTCGGTCGCCGGACCCATGTCCTTGTAGATGGCGGCCGCGCGCGCCTCGTCGATCAGCGACATGCTGCCCTTCGCCATGCCATGCTTGGCCAGAAAGGCCTCGTCGGTCCGAACCAGCACGTCGAACAGCGCGTTGCCGATGCCGAGAACGTCATATTTCACGTCAGCCATTCACCTTGATCCTGTTTGCCGGATTGCGATCTAACCGGAAATCCGCTTCCTGTCGGCCTGAAATCCAAGCTCGCGGCCTATCACGACCGGGCCTTGGCGGGCAAGCAACGGTATTTTCGAGAGCATGATCCGCTCCTTCCTGACCGTCTCGACGGGAACGCTGGCCTCGCGCCTGCTGGGTTTCGCCCGCGATTCCCTGATTGCGGCGCTGCTCGGCACCGGCGCCGTGGCGGATGCGTTTCTGGCGGCGTTCCAGCTCGTCAACGTGGTGCGGCGGCTGCTCAGCGAGGGCGCGCTGAACGCGGCGCTGATCCCAGCCTGGCTGCGGGTGCGGGACCGCGACGGGGTGGCGGAAGCCGCGGCGTTCGCCGGGCGCGTGATCGGCACGGTCAGCACGGCCCTGATCGGGATCTCACTCCTGCTCGCATTGTTGATGCCGCTGATCATGACGGTGATCGCGCCGGGATTCCTCGGCAGTGGCACGCTCGATCTCGCGGTTCAGAACGCGCGGCTGATGCTGCCTTACCTCGCCTTCGCCGGTCCCGTCACCGTGCTGATGGGGCTGCTCAATGCGCAGGGACGCTTCGCGCTGACGGCGTTCTCGCCACTGCTGTTCAACATTGCGCTGATCGCCGCGATCGCGATGCTGCTGGTCTGGCATGCAGACGCCGGCTTCGCCGCGTGGATCCTGGCAGCGACCGTCGGCCTCGCCGGCTTGCTGCAACTCTTAATGCTGCTGTCGCAGCGAAGCGCGCGCCTTGCGACACCGCTGCGCGCGAGTTTCGACAAGGAGATGCGCGGCTTCTTCGCTAAGGCGATCCCCGGCATGATCGCAAGCTCGGGGCCGCAATGGCTGATGGTGGCGGGTGCGATCATCGCGTCCGCAACGCCGTCCGCGGTGTCCTGGCTCTATTTCGCCAACCGCTTGATCGAGCTGCCGCTCGGCATCGTCGGCGTCGCCATGGGCACCGTGCTGGTGCCGGAGCTGACGCGCGCCGTCGCGAGCTCCGATCGCGACGCGGTGGCGCATGCCGAATCCCGCGCGCTGGAGCTTTCCGCCGGGCTGGCGCTGCCGGCCACGGTCGGCCTGATCGTGCTCGCCGAGCCGATCGTGGGGCTGCTGTTCGAGCATGGCGCGTTCGGTGCGGCGGATAGCGCGGCCACCGCGCGTGCCCTGATGTGGCTGGCGCTGGGCCTGCCGGCGCATGTGCTGATCAAGGCGCTGTCGCCGGCGTTCTATGCCCGCAGCGACACGATGACGCCGCTGCTCGCGACCGCCAAGGGCTTCGTGGTGACGGTCGTGCTCGCGGTTCTGCTCGGTCATGTCTTTGGCGCAAGCGGAATCGCGGCAAGCATCGCGGCTGGCGCCTGGAGCAGCGCGCTCGCGCTGCTCCGCAAGGGCGCGGGCGAGTTCGGCTTCTCGATCGACGCGGCGGCCCGCACGCGATTGCCGCGGATCGTGCTGGCCGCGATCGCCATGGGCGCCCTGCTCTGGCTGACCGCGGGTCTGGTGCCGGCCGGCGCCCATGGGCTCATCCACTTCATTGTGCTGGGTGTGCAGATCGCAGCCGGGATCGCCGTCTACGGCCTGTTGCTGCAGATCCTCGGTGCCGCCTCCTGGCGCGAGGCGGTTAACGCATTGAAACGGCCCAGCTAGACCACGGCCTCCGCGAAAGACCCTTGACGGGGCAGCGCCGCTGTTGGAAACGACGGCCGAATACCTATGGGAAGGCTGACCATGCCATTCGTTGAACGGGTCTTTTCGGGCGTCCAGCCGACGGGCAATCTGCACCTCGGCAATTACCTCGGCGCCATCGTCAACTTCGTGAAGATGCAGGAAACCCACAATTGCATCTATTGCGTCGTCGACATGCACGCGATCACGCAAGGGGTGGACGTCTGGGGCGGGCCGGTCGAGCTCGCGCGCAACACCCGCGAGGTGACCGCCGCGTTCATCGCGGCCGGCATCGATCCGAAGAAGCACATCGTGTTCAACCAGAGCCAGGTCTCGGGCCATGCCGAGCTCGCCTGGATCTTCAACTGCGTCGCGCGCATGGGCTGGCTGGGACGCATGACCCAGTTCAAGGAGAAGGCCGGCAAGGACCGCGAGAACGCCTCGGTGGGCCTGTTCGACTATCCCGTGCTGATGGCGGCCGACATTCTGCTCTACCGCGCCACCCACGTTCCCGTGGGTGAGGACCAGAAGCAGCATCTCGAACTCTCGCGCGACATCGCGCAGAAGTTCAACAACGACTTCGGCGACTCGATCCGCGCGCAGGGCGTCAATGACGGGCTGTTCTTCCCGCTGCCGGAACCCTTGATTACGGGTCCGGCAACGCGCGTGATGAGCCTGCGCGACGGCACCAAGAAGATGTCGAAGTCGGACGCCTCCGACAATTCGCGCATCAATCTCACCGACGATGCCGACACCATCGCGCAGAAGATCCGCAAGGCGAAGACCGATCCGGAGCCGCTGCCGACGGAAGAGAAGGGCCTGGAAGCGCGGCCCGAGGCCGACAATCTCGTCGGCATCTTCGCCGCGCTGTCCGGCCGCTCCAAGGCGGACGTGCTGCGCGAGTTCGGCGGCGGCCAGTTCTCCAGCTTCAAGAACGCGCTGGCGGAGCTGTGCGTGACCAAGCTCGCGCCGATCGCCGGCGAGATGAAGCGCCTCGTCGCCGACCCTGGCCACATCGAGGCGATCCTGAACGACGGATCCGACCGGGCGCGCGCGATCGCAGACGAGACCATGAAGCTCTCCAAGGACATCGTCGGCTTCATTCGCCGGCGCTAGGGCGCGCTTCGCGATACCGGCTGGCGCCACGGCGCCGGCCGCTTCGCCCCTCCCAAACATCGCGGGAGTGTGGCAGCATGCTCCCCGTGCACAATCCGGGACATGCATGACCAGTAAGCGACTTTGCTACGAGCCGGGTCACAAGCCCAAATGCCTCGTCATCGTCGACGACAGCGCCGAATGGGATCGCGCCGTCTATTACGCCAGCCGCTGGGCGATTCGCGCCGGCGGCGGCGTGGTGATGCTGCGCATCATCGAGCCTGAGCAGCAGAGCCAGGAATGGCTGGGGGTCGCCGACATCATGCGCGCCGAGGCACAGGAAGCCGCCGAAGCCGCGCTCGACCGCGCCGCCGGGCGCGCCAACGGCATCGCCGCCATCACGCCGGAGCGCGTCATTCGCGAAGGCAGCGCGATGGAACAGCTGCTCGCAGTGATCGACGAGGATCCTGATATCGCCATGCTGGTGCTCGCCGCAAATCCCGGCGCGGAGGGCCCGGGGCCATTGGTCTCGCTGCTCGCGCATGCGCTCGGCACGTTCCCGGTGCCGGTGACGATCATCTCGGGTGCCCTGAGCGATGAGAGCGTGGATTCGCTGTCCTAGCGACGATGCATCTTACCCTCCCCTGGAGGGGAGGGTCGGCTCATGTTGAGCGAAGCGAGGCATGAGACGGGGTGGGGTGACGGTCTCTCCACATCCGACACTGCCCGAGTGGAGAGATCACCCCACCCCGCTCGCGCTGCGCGCGATCGACCACGGGCGAGCTACGCTCGTCCCGGACCCCTCCAGGGGAGGGCAAGGCCAACCCACTGATTTTTATGAGCTAATATCCCGCCTCGCCTTGACCGTGCGTTAGCCGTCGCCATCTGCTAGGGGATAGAGCACGCGCCGGCCTTGAACCGGCGACGTCTGGAGAAAACCATGTTCATTCAAACCGAAGCCACCCCCAATCCCGCCACGCTGAAGTTCATTCCCGGCCGCGTCGTGGTCGACGGCAGCCCGATGGAATTTTCGAGCCGCGAATCGGCGGCGCGTTCGCCGCTCGCCGAAAAGCTGTTCGAGGTGCCCGGCGTCACCGGCGTGTTCTACGGATCGGACTTCATCACCGTGACGAAGGCGAGCGGTGAGTGGCAGCAGCTCAAGCCGGCGATCCTGGGTGCCATCATGGAGCACTACATGTCGGGCGCGCCGCTGCTGGCCGACGGCACGGCCACAAGCGAGGCCGATCTCGATGACGAGGACGAGTTCTTCGACGAGGCCGACGCCGAGACCGTCGACATGATCAAGGACCTGATCGAGACCCGGGTGCGGCCGGCCGTCGCCAATGACGGCGGCGACATCACCTTCCGCGGCTTCAAGGACGGTATCGTCTATCTCAACATGAAGGGCGCCTGCTCCGGCTGCCCGTCATCGACGGCGACGCTCCAGCACGGCATCCAGAACCTGCTCAAGCACTTCGTGCCTGACGTGGTCGAAGTCCGGCCGATGTAAGCCCCTTACGCCGCCTTCTGCTTGGCGGTGATCAGCTTGCGGTTGATCAAGACTTCCGCGATCTGAATCGCGTTGAGGGCGGCGCCTTTACGCAGATTGTCCGACACGCACCAGAGCACGAGACCGTTCTCCACGGTCGCGTCCTCGCGGATGCGGCTGATGTAAGTCGCGTCCTCGCCGGCCGCTTCATAGGGCGTGGCGTAGCCGCCGGGCTCCTGCTTGTCGATGACGAGACAGCCGGGCGCCACGCGCAGGATGTTGCGCGCTTCATCGGCGGTGATCGGATTCTCGAACTCGATGTTGACGGCCTCGGAATGGCCGACGAACACAGGCACGCGCACGCAGGTGGCGGACAGCTTGATCTTGGGATCCAGGATCTTCTTGGTCTCCGCCATCATCTTCCACTCTTCCTTGGTGTAGCCGTCCTCCATGAAGACGTCGATGTGAGGGATGACGTTGAAGGCGATGCGCTTGGGGAATTTCTTCGCGACCAGCTCGTCGTTGGTGTAGACGGCCTTGGTCTGCGAGAACAATTCGTCCATCGCGTCCTTGCCGGCGCCCGACACCGACTGATAGGTCGAGACCACGACGCGCTTGATCGTCGCCTTCTCGTGCAGCGGCTTGAGCGCCACCACGAGCTGGGCGGTCGAGCAGTTCGGGTTGGCGATGATGTTCTTCTTCTTGAAGCCTTCGGTCGCGGCCGCATTCACCTCGGGCACGATCAGCGGCACGTCCGGATCCATGCGCCAGGCGGAGGAATTGTCGATCACCACAGCGCCGGCGGCGCCGATCTTCGGCGACCATTCCTTCGACACCGACCCGCCCGCCGACATCAGGCAGATGTCGACGTCGGAGAAGTCGTAATGCTCGAGCGCTTTGACCTTCAGGGTGCGGTCGCCATAGGAGACTTCGACACCGACGCTGCGGCGCGACGCCAGGGCCACGACCTCGTCCGCGGGGAATTTGCGCTCATCGAGGATGTTGAGCATTTCCCGACCGACATTGCCGGTCGCGCCGACGACTGCGACTTTGTAACCCATCGTTCACTCTCCGATGAAAAAGCCCGTTCCCGAAGCTGACGCTTAAACAGGAAGAGCAGCGCTTCTATGCGAGAACCGGACTCAAGACAACGTTAAGACCATGCCTTAGGGACGTGGATGCAGTCGCCTGAGGCCAGCACGGCCGTTAGCCCTACCCAGATCCAGCTGACGCTCTTGGCCTTGGCCGACGAGGTCGTCGGCACGCTGGCGCATCTGGTCGCCTATGTGGGGGCGCTCGCCCTGTTTGCCATCCTCGCCCTCGCAGGCCTGGGACAGCTGCCTGACCTGCGTGGCGATGGTCCGGCGGACAGACCGGGCTGGAGCATCGCCGACCGCTCGCATCCGGCCTTCGCCGTCAGCCGGATCGATTCATCAGAAAAAACAGCCTCTTACGTCATCTTTAGGCATCCCGAGGGCGGCCGCAGGGACGTGCTGCGCTGGACCGATATGGCGGACAAGCCGGTGGCCGAACTCGAAATCTACCGCCAAGGCGCCGAATTCGACGTGACACGGCCGGCGGCCGCGGGCTTGGCCGCCCGGATGGGTTTGGGTGCAGATGCCCCGCTCGAGCAGGCCGGCCTGATTGACAGCAAATTCGGCCCCGTCGCCCTGTTCCGGCCGGTCGGTGCGACAGAGGGGACGCGGGCTGCCTCGGCTATCTCAAGCGCTACGAGGAGCCCGCCTTGCAGATCTCCGGCTTCTCCTGCCAGGGCGACAGCTTGCCCGCCCGCCGCGCGGCGATCGCCTGCACGCTGAACCGGCTGACGCTGCTGGCCTCGGGCAACGAGCCGAGGCTGGCGGAATTGTTCGCCCGTGCCGAGCTCAGGCGCCGCGGCTGTGACCCTCAGGGCTCGCCGGACTGGCTGCTGGGCGCAGTGAACGCGCAATTGCGCGGAGCGCTTTGACTTGCATCAAGGATTCTGCATCAAGCTCAAGTAGCTGGTTTGCATGCAACTTTTGCCGGCGCGCACGATTATTCCGAGCTGGTGTGACCCAATTGACCTAGTTGCGTCCGCCCCGGCCGGGCTAGTATGGGGTGAAATCGACTGGCGGCCTGCCGCCTGAAGGGGACGTGATGAGCTTGAAATTTTCTGCCGCGAACAAACTGGCGACATTGCTTGCGGCGGGCGCCGCAATGGCCGTTGCGTTCGCGACCCCGGCTTCCGCCGACACCAGGACCAAGCAGCGCTATGACGACCGCGGCCGGCCCTATTACGGCCCGAGCGGCCCCAACACGGTCTATCAACAGGGCCGCACCCGCCTCTATGTGAGCAAGCGCTCCTGGCTCGATGGCGGCACCGAGGTCAATCCGGGCGACCGCAAGTTCACCGACTACGCCTTCCCCCCGGCCGTGGGCTATCCGTCCTTCGCCCGCGAGAACCTCAACCGGCCGATCGACCGCCAGCCGCTCTCCCCGCCGCAGGATGTCGGCGGCTATCCGCAGAACTTCCCGCTGTACTGAGGCGGGCGTCACGACCGAATCAAAATGGCCGGTGCTCACGCCCGGCCATTTTTGTTTTTCGCGAGATGCGTCCGTCTTACGCATTGGCTGCCGGATCGTAGCGCCGGCAAAATTCTTCGATGGCCTCGGAGCGGAAATCACTGAGGCGTTCGAAGATCAGCGTATCCGGCCAATCCCACCAGGCGATGCGGCGCAGGCTTGCGGAAACGGTATCGTCAAAGCGCTTGCGGATGGGACGGGCGGGAACGCCACCGACGATGGTGTACGGCTCGACATCGCGGCTAACGACGGCGCCTGCGGCGATCACTGCGCCATCGCCGACGCTCACGCCCGGCAGCAGGATGGCGGCATGGCCGATCCAGACGTCGTTGCCGACGATCACCCGGTCGCCGCGCCTACCTGCGAAGAAGTCGCGGTCGCGCGTCGCGCCCGCCTCGTAATATTCGGGGACGTAGGTGAAGCGGTGCTGCGAGGGACGGCCCATCGGGTGGTTTGGCGCACCGATCCGCACCGAGTTGGCGATCGCCGTGAACTTGCCGATCACGGCGTCGGCGACGTCGCAATTCTCGCCGAGATAGGAGTAGTCGCCGAGCGAAGCATATTCGATGCGCGTGCCCGCAAGCACCTCGCAACGCCGCCCGACCTGCGCCTCGCGCAGGCGCACCGTCTCATGGATGACGGTTTCCGCGATCTTGGGGCGGGGTGTATCCATGAGGCGGTTTCCAATGAGGCCGTAGCCCGGATGGAGCGAAGCGCAATCCGGGAAGGTCTGTCCACGGGGTGAGAACCCGGATTTCGCTTCGCTCCATCCAGGCTACGATTCTTCCCGCCTTACGCGTGCAGCTTCTGCAATTCCTTCAGGATCGCTTCGCCCATCTGCGTGGTGGAAGCGACCGTGGTGCCTTCCGACTTGATGTCGGCGGTGCGCAGGCCGCTGGCCAGCACGGCAGCGATGGCCTGGTCGACCTTGTCGGCGAGATCGCCCATGTCGAAAGAATAGCGCAACGCCATGCCGAAGGACGAGATCATCGCGATGGGATTGGCGAGGCCCTTGCCGGCGATATCGGGGGCCGAGCCGTGCACGGGCTCGTACAGCGCCTTGCGCTTCTTGGTCTTGACGTCGACCTCGCCGAGCGAGGCCGAGGGCAGCATGCCGAGCGAGCCCGTGAGCATCGCCGCGATGTCGGAGAGCATGTCGCCGAACAGATTGTCCGTCACGATGACGTCGAACTGCTTCGGCCATTTCACCAGCATCATGCCGCCGGAATCGGCGAGCTGATGCTCGAGCGTGACATCGGGGTATTCGCGCTTGTGGACCTGAGTCATGACCTCGTTCCAGAGCACGCCCGACTTCATGACGTTGCGCTTCTCCATCGACGTCACCTTGTTCTTGCGCTTCCGGGCAAGCTCGAAGGCGACGCGGCCGATGCGCTCGATCTCATAGGTATCGTAGACCTGGGTATCGATGGCGCGCTTCTGGCCGTTGCCGAGATCGGTGATGGTCTTCGGCTCGCCGAAATAGACGCCGCCGGTGAGCTCACGCACGATGACGATGTCGAGGCCCTCGACCGCCTCGCGCTTCAGGCTGGAAGCATCCGCCAGCGCCGCATAGCACACGGCGGGACGGAGGTTGGCGAACAGCGCGAGATCCTTGCGCAGGCGCAAGAGGCCGGCTTCCGGGCGCACCTCGTAAGGCACGGCATCCCACTTCGGACCGCCGACCGCGCCGAAGATCACGGCGTCGGCGTCCTTGGCCTTGGCCATGTCGCCTTCGGAGATCGACACCTTGTGCGCGTCATAGGCGGAGCCGCCGACGAGGCCGGTGTCGGTCTCGAACTTGGCGATCCCGGCCGAATTGAGCCAGTCGATCAGCCGCTTCACCTCGCCCATCACCTCGGGGCCGATACCGTCGCCGGGAAGCAGCAGCAGTTTGTGGGTCGCCATGGTCGTGTCCTTTTCGATCCTCTCTCGTCATTCCGGGACGCGCCTCTTAGCGCGGGCCCGGAATCCATAGCCACCAGCCGGGGTTATGGATTCCGGGCTCGCGCTTCGCGCGCGCCGGAATGACGGCGCCGGAGTGCTAGAGCGGCGTTGCGCGCTTGGCAAGACACCATTGCCGCGCTGCGGCTGTGCAAGGCCGGCGGGGCCTGCCACACTGGACAGGCCGGAGTACCCCTTGCACGCACCTGATCGCCCCCTGCCCGACGCACACCCCGCGCGGCTGATCCTGACCCTGTCGCTGGCAGCCACCGTCGGGCTCGGCATCGGCCGCTTTGCCTATGCGCTGGTGCTGCCGGACATGCGGGAGGACCTCGGCTGGTCCTACTCGGCGGCCGGTTTCATGAACACGATCAACGCCGTCGGCTATCTCGTGGGCGCGCTGGTGGCGTCCCGCCTGATCCGGCGCGTCGGCTGGGCCGCCGCGATCCGCGGCGGAACAATTGCCTGCGTCGCAGCGCTCGCCACCTGCGCTCTGACGGGGGATTTCGTCGCGCTGAGCCTGGCGCGCCTGGTGCTGGGCCTGGGCGCGGCGGCCGGCTTCGTCGCCGGCGGCGCGCTCGCCGCCACCATCGCCCAGTCGCGGCCCGAACGGGCCAACTTTCTGCTCAGCCTGTTCTATGCCGGACCCGGCATCGGCATTCTGTCCTCGGGGCTGATCGCCCCGTTCACGCTGCAATATTTCGGGCCGGGCTCGTGGTGGATCGTGTGGTGGGCGCTGACGCTGCTGTCGGTCGCGATGACGATCCCGCTGTTCCTGATCCGCATCGAGAGCGGCGCGCGCTTCTCCGAAGGCGGTCATGCCTCGTTCGCGATCCTGCCGGTGCTGATTTATCTGGCCGGCTATTTCCTGTTCGGCGCCGGCTACATCGCCTACATGACCTTCATGATCGCCTATGTGCGCGACGGCGGCGGCGGGGCCGCGGCGCAGGCGGCGTTCTGGGGGTTGATCGGTCTATCTGCGTTCGTGACGCCCTGGGCCTGGCGCGGCGTGCTGGCGCTCGACCGCGGCGGGCTCGCCACCGCCATCATCCTCGGCACCAACGCAGCTGGCGCAGCGCTGCCGATGCTCGGGCATTCGCCGGCCTGGCTCGCGGTCTCCGCGATCGTGTTCGGCGTCGCCTTTTTCGCCGTGGTCGGCTCGACCACCGCCTTCGTCCGCTTCAACTATCCGCCAGAGGTGTGGCCGACCGCGATCGCGGCGATGACGATCTCGTTCGGCGTCGGCCAGACGCTCGGGCCGATCGTGGTCGGCGCGATCACCGATGCGCTGGGGAGCCTGAGTTACGCGCTGAATGTGTCGGCGGCGCTATTGGCGCTGGGCGCGGTGGCGGCGTTGTGCCAGCGGAAGGTGGGGCCGGCCAAGCAATCGGTGCCGTAGGGTGGATTAGCGAAGCGTAATCCACCAACTTCGCTCGGCAACTGCGGAAGTATGGTGGATTACGCCCACCGACTGCGCTTCGCGCAGCCGCTCGGCTAATCCACCCTACGACAGCGGAGCTAGCTCCCGCTGAACGAATTATATCCCTGGTCTTCCCAATAGCCGCCCTTGTAATCGTTGGTGACTTCCATCGAGACCACGTATTTCGGGTTCTTGAAGCCGAGCTTGGTCGGCACGCGGATCTTCATCGGAAAGCCGTAGGCGCGCGGCAGGATCTCGTTTGCGTATTTGAACGTCATCTGGGTCTGCGGATGCAGCGCACTGCGCATGTCAAGCGGCGAGTTGTAGCCGTCCTTGTCGGCGCACTGGAACCAGACATAATTCGCGCGCGTATCGGCGCCGATAAGCTTCAGGAAATCGCGCAAGGGCGTGCCGGTCCAGCTGCCGATCGCGCTCCAGCCCTCGACGCAGATGTGACGCGTGATCTGCGTGACCTGCGGCAATCGATGGAGCTCGTCCAGCGTCCAGGACTTTTTGTTGTCGACGAGGCCGCGCACCTCGAGCTTCCAATCCGCGGCCGAGATATCGGGCGCGTCGTCGAGATCGTAATAGGCGTTGAACGGGAAGGGCTTGGTGATCGCGCTTTCGGGGAAGGTCGGCGCCAGCGCGTCGGGATTGAACATCCAGGCCTGCACCGCGTCGTTGAACTTCGAGACCTTCGCCAGCATGGTCTCGGCCGAAGACGAATCGATCACATCGCAACCCGTGAGCAGCGTCAGCGCACCCAGGCTCGCACCGCCCGCGATGAAGCGGCGCCGGGCGAGATCAGGCATGGTCTTGATGGAATCCTTGATCAGCAGCCGCTTGTCGACGCCGGGGATCAGGAACGGACGTTTGGCCATGTTCTCCTCACATATCCATTTTGAGCATGATCTTGTCGGAAAACCGCTTCACACTTTTCCGGATCATGCTCTAGCGACCGATGATCATCGCGCGCAGACTCTTCGGCACGAGCAGCGCAAGCAAGACGTGGACGACCAGAAACGCGCAGATCGCGGCCATGCAGAAGAAGTGGACATAGCGCGCGGCCGGATAATCGCCGAACAGCATCACGAGATAATAGAGCTGCACGGGCTTCCAAATCGCAAGGCCCGACAGCACGATCAGCACGCCGACCACGATGATGCCGGCATAGAGCAGCCGCTGCACGTAATTGTAGACGGTGAGATCGTCATGGCCGAGCTTAAAGGTCAGCGCCGCCCTGACGTCGTGGAGCACGCCCGATGCCGTGATCGGCAGCAGCTTCTTGCGGAAGCGGCCGGTGGCGATGCCGGTGACGAGATAGGCGAAGCCGTTGATCATCAGCAGCCACATCGCCGCAAAATGCCAGAGCAGGCCGCCGCCGAGCCAGCCGCCCAGCGTGTACTCGCGCGGAAAGCGGAAGTCGAACAGCGGCGAGGCGTTGTAGATCTGCCAGCCCGACAGGATCATCAGGATCATGGCGAGCGCGTTGATCCAATGCATGACCCGCACCCAGGCCGGCTGGATCACTTTGGACTTGGTGGCCGTGACCTGCTCGTCGGTGACTGTGAGGCTCGCCATGGCGGGTTCCATCCTGAGGGCGTGTGACAGCGATTATACGCCGGTGTTTCGGCTTTCGTTACATCCCGTTCGCCATCGAATCGATGTCGTGAGGCTATTGTGGTCACAAAAGAGCGAGCCGGGTATCCCCGGCTCGCGGTCTGAGGACGTCCTGTTCGGGGATGAAACAGGATCGCGCGGTGTTACGTCGCCGGCATCAGCACGGTATCGACCACATGGATCACGCCGTTCGACTGGTTGACGTTGGTGATCGTCACCATCGAGGTGCCGCCCTTGGCGTCGACGATCCAGACCTTGCCGTCCATTTTCTTCACCGTCAGCTCCTCGCCTTCGGCGGTCTTCAGCTTCTTGCCGTCGGTGAGGTCGGAAGCCGCGAGCTTACCGGGCACGACATGGTAGGTGAGGATCTTGGTCAGCGTTGCCTTGTTCTCGGGCTTGACCAGGTTGTCGACGGTGCCGGCCGGCAGCTTGCCGAAGGCGGCGTTGGTCGGCGCGAACACCGTGAACGGGCCCTTGCCTTCGAGCGTCGGCACCAGGCCGGCCGCCTTCACCGCCGCCACCAGCGTGGTGTGATCCTTGGAGTTGACCGCGTTCTGGACGATGTTCTTGGACGGGTACATCGCGGCGCCGCCGACCATGACGGTCTTTTCCTCGGCACTGGCGGGCGCGACGACGGTCGCGGTGAGGGCCAGGGCGCTGAAGGCGGCGGCAGCGAGATAGGCAATGCGCTTCGACATGAGAGAGTCTCCCGATTGAATTGAGACCGGCGATGGCCGGCGTTGACTTGGGCAACAACGGCGCCTGCGACAGTTGAGGGTGATGCAGCAGTGCCGTCGTTGGACCGAACTACGGGAGGGTTTCAGGTGCGGTTTCGGGGAAAAATTCTTTGTGATGGGTGAAACTATCGGCGGGGATGTTCGTGTGCGAACGAGAGCACCCGGACAAGCGTAGCGAAGCAGTAGGGTGGGCAAAGCGAAGCGTGCCCACCAAACGCAAATGCGGAGAGAGATGGTGGGCACGGCGCTTCGCGCCTTTGCCCATCCTGCGACGGCGTGCCCGTTGAGGCAGTGTCCTCGCCTCAATCCCTGTTGTTCGGGGTCTGAATGAACCCGCGATTATGCGTCGGGCTGATCAGCACTTCGTTGATGCAGACTCTCGCCGGCATGCTCGCGATGAAGGCGATGGTGCGGCCGAGATCTTCGGGCTGCAGCATCTTCGCCTGCTCCGCTTCGCTCGGCACCACGGGGCGCAGCTTCAGGATCGGCGTCGCCACCTCGCCCGGCATCAGGCAGCAGGCGCGCAGGCCGTTGACGCATTCGTCCATGTTGAAGGAATGGGTCAGTGCCAGCACCGCGTGCTTAGTGGTGGTGTAGGCCGGGCCCGGCATCTTCGAGACGTGACGGCCGGCCCAGGACGAGACGTTGATGATGGAACCGTCCTGCTGCTGGCGCATCGTCGGCAGCACGGCGCGCATGCAATAAAGCACGCCGTTGAGATTGACCTGGACCAGTCTGTCCCAGCCCTCCAGCTCCATGTCCTTCCAGCTGCGCTTGGGGACATTGATGCCGGCATTGTTGACGAGCAGGTCGATGCGGCCGTGCTTCGCGACAATCTGATCGGCTGCCTTCTGGGCTGCGGCCGCGCTGGCGACGTCGAGCGCAATGGCCTCGGCCGCGCCACCTGCACTGCTGATCTTCGCCACCACGGCGTCCAGGGCTGATTGCCGCCGTCCGGACACCACCACCGTCCAGCCGTCGGCAGCTAACGCCTCGGCGCCAGCCTCCCCGATCCCGCTGCCGCCACCCGTGACCCAGGCCACGCGTTTCCCGCTTTTTGACATGCAAACTGTCTCCGTTGCTTGATCGGGGCGGTTTTTGCTAATCCAGCCCGCGGTTTTGACCGGCCTGTGCCGGCGAGGAATGTTGCATGAACCAAGCTGCCAACGCCAATTTGTTTTCCCGCCTGTTCGAGGGCCTCGCCGATCCGAAGCGGCTCGCGATCGAGACGCATGACGGCGCCCATATCAGCTATGGCGATCTGATCGCGCGCGCGGGCCAGATGGCGAACGTGCTGGTCGCGCGCGGCGTGAAGCCGGGCGACCGCGTCGCGGTACAGGTGGAGAAGTCGGTCGCCAATATCGTGCTGTATCTCGGCACGGTGCGCGCCGGCGCGGTCTATCTGCCGCTGAACACGGCCTATACGCTGAACGAGCTCGACTACTTCATCGGCGATGCCGAGCCGTCGCTGGTGGTCTGCGATCCTGCCAAGGCGGAGGGGCTCGCGCCGATCGCAGGCAAGGTGAGGGCGAAGGTCGAGACGCTCGGGGCTGACGGCAAGGGCTCGCTGACGGAGGCCGCCGACAAAGCGAGCCGCGAATTCACGACGGTGCCGCGTGAAAGCGACGATCTTGCCGCGATCCTCTACACCTCGGGCACCACCGGCCGCTCCAAGGGCGCGATGCTGACGCATGACAATCTCGCGTCTAACTCGCTCTCGCTCGTCGACTATTGGCGCTTCACCGACAAGGACGTCCTGATCCACGCGCTGCCGATCTACCACACCCACGGCCTGTTCGTGGCGACCAACGTGACGCTGTTCGCCCGGGCGTCGATGATCTTCCTGCCGAAGCTCGATCCGGACCTGATCATCAAGCTGATGGCGCGCGCCACGGTGTTGATGGGCGTGCCGACCTTCTACACCCGCCTGCTGCAGAACCCTGCGCTGTCGCACGAGACGACGAAGCACATGCGTCTGTTCATCTCGGGTTCGGCGCCGCTGCTCGCCGACACCCATCGCGAATGGTCGGCGCGCACGGGCCATGCCGTGCTCGAGCGCTACGGCATGACCGAGACCAACATGAACACGTCGAACCCGTATGACGGCGAGCGCGTGCCCGGCGCGGTCGGCTTTCCGCTGCCGGGCGTCTCCGTGCGCGTGACCGATCCCGAGACAGCGAAAGAGCTGCCGCGCGACGAAATCGGCATGATCGAGGTGAAGGGGCCGAACGTCTTCAAGGGCTATTGGCGCATGCCGGAGAAGACCAAGGCCGAATTCCGGCCCGACGGCTTCTTCATCACCGGCGATCTCGGCAAGATCGACGCCAAGGGTTACGTGCACATCCTCGGACGCGGCAAGGATCTCGTCATTTCCGGCGGCTTCAACGTCTACCCGAAGGAGATCGAGAGCGAGATCGACGCCATGCCTGGCGTGGTGGAGTCGGCCGTGATCGGCGTGCCGCACGCCGATTTCGGCGAGGGCGTCACGGCCGTGCTGGTGCGCCAGCCCGGCGCGAGCATCGATGAAGCGGCCGTGCTGAAGGGCCTCGACGGGCGCCTCGCGAAATTCAAGATGCCGAAGCGGGTCTTCGTGGTCGACGAGCTACCGCGCAATACGATGGGCAAGGTGCAGAAGAACGTGCTGCGCGAAACGTACAAGGATATTTACGCGAAGAAGTGAGAGAGCTCCGCTCTGTCGGCGTCATTGCGAGGAGCTCTTGCGACGAAGCAAGCCGGCTGCCGAGACCAACAGATAGCACCTGACACGTCGCACGGTCGGGCTGGGGTGGAATGCAGGGTGCGCATATCCGCCCGGAGCGCGGGAACCGGTGCGCGTGCCGGGAGTCGCGGTGGGTCGCAGCCGGGACGGTTTACCCTCGGCATCGTCCCTCGCACGTTGCGGCCGCACGGGCCCAAGGCGGCTTAGAGGCGTTCCAATAGCGATTTCAATGCGCCGTACGCTCGCGCCAAAGAGATGAATTTGGATTCCTATGTTCGTTGGCGGACCGATAGGCTGGTATACCAAGACCTGATTGGCCTTGGTTCATCAAGGCCATAGAGCTGAACCACAATTCGGTTTATGGCGATTTGGTGATTGCGCAGGCCAGATCGACTCCGTAAATAGAGCCCACCTTTCGCGATCCCCGCGCGCCCCATGCTGGGCCGCAACAAACATCAAAAGCCGCCCATGACCGCACGGATCGAACGACCGCTTTCGCCGCACATCCAAACCTATCGCTGGACGCTGACGATGGCTCTGTCCATCGTCCACCGCGCCACCGGTATCGCCCTTTACGTCGGAACCCTGCTGCTGGTCTGGTGGCTGGTTGCCGCGGCCTCCGGCCCGGCCGCCTATGCCCATGTCCAGGCCTTCTCCAGCAGCATCCTCGGCCGGCTCATCGTGTTCGGCTACACCTGGGCCCTGATGCACCACATGCTCAGCGGCATCCGGCATTTCGTCTGGGATCTCGGCTACGGCTTCAAGGCCAATGAGCGCGAAGCGCTGACCTGGGGCGCCCTGGTCGGCGGCATCGCACTGACGGTGCTGATCTGGATCATCGCCTATGCGAACGGAGGCGGCCGATGAGCTTTGACGAGTCCCACGGCTCTCCGAAGCGTCCCTCGATGCGCACCCCGCTCGGGCGCGTCCGCAATCTCGGCGCCGCGCATTCCGGCACGTCCGATTTCTGGCGCCAGCGCATCACCGGCGTCGCCATGACGCTGCTGATGATCCCGGCGCTGGTCATCATCATGATGCTGCTCGGCCGCAACCAGGTCTACGCGGCGCAGACCCTGAGCTCCATTCCCGTTGCGGTGATCCTGCTCCTCTTCATCTTCGCCAGCGCCTGGCACATGAAGATCGGCATGCAGGTGGTGATCGAGGACTACGTCCATAACGAGAAGCTCAAGCTCACCGCGATCATGCTCAACAATTTCTTCTCGGTCGCCGTGGCGCTCGCCTCGACCTACGCGATCCTGAAGCTTTCTTCCGGAGTGTAACCCATGGCCGCTGAGACCAATGGCAAGGGCAACGGCGCTCCCGCCACCAACGGAAAAGCCTATCCGATCGAAGACCATACCTACGACGTCGTCGTGGTCGGCGCCGGCGGTGCCGGCCTGCGCGCCGTCGTCGGCTGCAGCGAAGCCGGCCTCCGCACCGCCTGCATCACCAAGGTGTTTCCGACCCGTTCGCACACGGTCGCGGCGCAGGGCGGCATCTCCGCTTCGCTCGGCAACATGCACAAGGACGACTGGCGCTGGCACATGTACGACACCGTGAAGGGGTCGGACTGGCTCGGGGACCAGGACGCGATCGAATACATGGTGCGCAACGCGCCCGACGCGGTCTACGAGCTCGAGCATTGGGGCGTGCCGTTCTCGCGCACCGAGGACGGCAAGATCTACCAGCGTCCGTTCGGCGGCATGACCACCGAGTTCGGCAAGGCCCAGGCGCAGCGCACCTGCGCCGCCGCCGACCGCACCGGCCACGCCATGCTGCACACGATGTACGGCCAGTCGCTGCGCCACGCGGCCGAGTTCTTCATCGAGTTCTTCGCCATCGACCTGATCATGGACGACCAGGGCACCTGCCGCGGCGTCATCGCGCTCAAGCTCGACGACGGCACGCTGCACCGTTTCCGCGCCCAGACCACGATCCTGGCGACCGGCGGCTATGGCCGCGCCTATGCCTCCTGCACCTCGGCGCACACCTGCACCGGCGATGGCGGCGGCATGGTGCTGCGCGCCGGCCTGCCGATGCAGGACATGGAGTTCGTGCAGTTCCATCCGACCGGCATCTACGGCTCGGGCTGTCTCGTCACCGAGGGTGCGCGCGGCGAAGGCGGCTATCTCGTCAACGCCGAAGGCGAGCGGTTCATGGAGCGCTATGCGCCGTCGGCCAAGGACCTCGCCTCGCGCGACGTGGTCTCGCGCGCGATGACCATCGAGATCCGCGAGGGACGCGGCGTCGGCAAGAAGAAGGACCACATCTTCCTGCATCTCGACCATCTCGATCCCGCCGTGCTCGCCGAACGCCTGCCGGGCATCTCGGAATCGGCCAAGATCTTCGCCAACGTCGACGTGACGCGCGAGCCGATCCCGATCGTGCCGACCGTGCATTACAACATGGGCGGCATCCCCACGAACTATCACGGCGAGGTGCTGACCAAGAAGGACGGCGACGACAACGCGGTGATCCCCGGCCTGATGGCGATCGGCGAAGCGGCCTGCGTCTCCGTGCACGGCGCCAACCGCCTCGGCTCCAACTCGCTGATCGACCTCGTCGTGTTCGGCCGCGCCGCCGCGTTGCGCCTGGCCGAAAAGCTCACACCCAACGCCAAGCAGCCCGAGCTGCCGACGAACTCGGCCGAGATGGCGCTCGGTCGCCTCGACCATTACCGCTACGCCTCAGGCGGCACGCCGACCGCGAAGCTGCGCGAAGGCATGCAGCACGTGATGCAGAACAATTGCGCCGTGTTCCGCACCGGCGAAGTGCTGAGCGAAGGCCAGAACCTGATCGCGAAGGTCCACAGCGGCATCACCGACATCGCCGTCTCCGACCGCTCGCTGGTCTGGAATTCGGACCTCGTCGAGACGCTGGAGTTCGACAATCTGATCTCGCAGGCGGTGGTGACGATGAACTCGGCCGCCAACCGCACCGAGAGCCGCGGCGCCCATGCCCGCGAGGACTTCTCCGAGCGCGACGACAAGAACTGGATGAAGCACACGCTGGCCTGGCTGGACGATGCCGGCAAGGTCAGGATCGAGTATCGCCCGGTTCACAACTACACCATGACCAACGACGTGCAGTACATCCCGCCCAAAGCTCGCGTTTACTAAACGTCGCGCCTGTATTGATCGAACAGCGAAGGCCTTAATCGAATGGTTGAATTCGCACTTCCGAAGAACTCCAAGATCACTGGCGGCAAGACCTGGCCGAAGCCCCCGGGCGCGACCGAGCTCCGCGAGTTCAAGGTCTATCGCTGGAATCCGGACGACGGCAAGAATCCAAGCGTCGATACCTATTACATCGACACCAATGATTGCGGCCCGATGGTGCTGGACGGCCTGATCTGGATCAAGAACCACATCGACCCGTCGCTGACCTTCCGCCGCTCCTGCCGTGAAGGCGTCTGCGGCTCCTGCGCGATGAACATCGACGGCCAGAACACGCTGGCCTGCACCAAGTCGATGCACGACGTGAAGGACGGCGCGGTGAAGATCAACCCGCTGCCGCATCAGCCGGTGGTCAAGGACCTCGTCCCCGACCTCACCAATTTCTACGCGCAATACGCCTCTGTGGAGCCCTGGCTGAAGACGACCTCGCCGACACCGCAGAAGGAATGGCGCCAGAGCCACGAGGACCGCGAGAAGCTCGACGGCCTCTACGAGTGCATCCTCTGCGCCTGCTGCTCGACCTCCTGCCCGAGCTATTGGTGGAACAGCGAGCGCTATCTCGGCCCCGCCGCGCTGCTCCAGGCCAACCGCTGGGTCTCGGATTCGCGCGACGAGGCCACCGGCGAGCGGCTCGACAATCTCGAGGACCCGTTCCGGCTCTATCGCTGCCACACCATCATGAACTGCGCCAAGGCCTGCCCGAAGGGCCTCAACCCGGCCGAAGCCATCGCCGAGCTCAAGCTCAAGATGGTCGAACGCCAGATCTGAGACGAAGTCCCCCTTCCGCCCCGGCTAAACCGGCCGGGGTGTTCTGCATTTGCCGTTAATTCGAGCAGAATTTTTCTCTGACCCGCTCGACGCGCAAATTTGTGGCTCGCAACCAACGGTTCCAGCACAAGCTGCTTCCTTCCTTGCGCGGGATTCAGTTAAGCTCCCGTCAGGGACGGAGCGACTGTGCAGAGGGCGCAACGCAACTCGCTGAGGCTGTTGCAGTGGATGATGGCGGCATCCCTGGCGCTGCCGATTGGGCTGTTCGTCGTCGCCGCCGCGATCTCCTACACATCGACCAACGATACCGCCGACCGCGAGATCGAGCGCACGGTCGATGTCGCCCATGAGCACGCGCTCAAGGTCTTCGAGACCATCGACCGCAGCCTCGCCGAGCTCAACGAGGTCGTGCGCGGTCTGCCCGACGGCATCATCCGCGAGCGCGAGCCGACGCTGCATCGCCGGCTGAAGCGGCTGACCGATTCGCTGCCGCAGCTCAAATCGGCCTGGATCTTCGACGCGAACGGAAAGGCGCTGGTCAACAGCCTCGTCTCGCCGCCGCCGGACCTGAGCTTTGCCGACCGCGATTACTTCTATTCCCATGTGGACCAGAGCATCGGCACGTTCATCGGCACGGCGCTGACGCCACGACCGCCCTATCAGGGCGCCCGATTCTTCGGCGTCAGCCGCCGCCGCGAGTCCGACGACGGTCGCTTCATCGGCGTGATCCAGGCCTCCGTGTTGCCGGAATATTTCGAAAGCTTCTATGCCAGGATCGGCACCGATCCCGGCAACTTCTTCGCGATGGGGCGCACCGACGGCGCAATGCTCGCGCATTTTCCCCGGCTCGACCACGAGCTTCGGCTCGATCCGACCGGACCGGTGGGCCAGAAGATCGCGACCCAGCCCGTGCACGGCCTCATCACGGTCGCCTGGCCCTCGGACGGTATCGAGCGGCGCATCGCCTACCGGCGCGTCGCCGAATATCCGATCTATGTCAGCGCCGGATTGGAGACCTCTGCGATCCGCGCACGCTGGCTCGCCACCATCGGCCAGCATCTGGTGTTCGGCATTCCCGCCACCGCGCTGCTGTTCCTGCTGCTGGTGCTCGCTCTGCGGCGTACCCAGCACCTTCAGGCCGAAGCTGCAAAGCGGCGCGAGGCCGAGGAGGCGCTCAAGCACAGCCAGCGCCTGGAAGCGCTCGGCCAGCTCACCGGCGGCGTCGCGCACGACTTCAACAACCTCCTGACGGTGATCCGTGCTTCGGTCGATCTCTTGAACCGTCCGCAGCTGACGGAGGAGCGGCGACAACGCTACATCACGGCCATTGCCGATTCGGTGGCGCGTGCGGCCAAGCTGACTTCGCAATTGCTCGCCTTTGCGCGGCGCCAGACCCTCAAGCCGGAGGTGTTCGACGTCGGCGCACGGGTGCAGTCGCTGCACGACATGCTCGCCACGCTACTGGGCCCCGCGATCGAGATCGTCATGCAACTGCCGGCGGAACCGTGCCTCGTCAATGCCGATGCCAGCCAGTTCGAGACGGCCCTGATCAACATGGCGACCAATGCGCGCGATGCCATGCAAGGCCAGGGGCGAATCGTTTTCAGGGTCGAGGCCACGACGACCGTTCCGGACGCGCTGGTGCAGCTTTCGGCCAGCCCAGACCACGGCTTCGTCCGCGTCACCGTCAGCGACACCGGCGTCGGCATTCCCGCCGCGCGGCTCGGCCGCATCTTCGAGCCGTTCTTCACCACCAAGCAGGTCGGCCGCGGCACCGGCCTCGGTCTGTCCCAGGTGTTCGGCTTCGCCCGACAATCCGGCGGCGAGGTGACCGTGACGAGCGAGGTGGGGCACGGCAGCACCTTCTCGCTCTATCTGCCGCGCGTGCCGCCGGGCCTGCTGCCGCAGCGCCAGGCTCCCAACACGGCGCCGGCGGTGGCCGGCAGCGGCATGTCGGTGCTGGTGGTCGAGGACAATATCGAGCTGGCCAATTTCGCCGCCGACGGGCTCACCGAGCTCGGCTACAGCATCACGTTGGTCGACAACGCGGCCGACGCGCTCGCCGAGCTCGTCGTGGACACCGACCGCTTCGATGTCGTGTTCTCGGACGTGGTGATGCCCGGCATGACCGGGCTCGATCTGGCGCAGGCGATCCGCGAGCGCGGACTCGGCGTGCCGGTCGTGCTGACCACCGGCTACAGCCAGGCCCTGTCGCAGGAGGGTACAGGCGGCTGCGACCTCGTGCAAAAGCCTTATACGATCGAGGAATTGTCGCGCGTTCTGCATCGGGCGGCGCGGATCCGGCGCGTCAGGAACGGCGCCGCCGAATAGGGGCACGCGGAACTCTCGTGGGAACCGGCCGAGTTCCCTTGGCGTTGTCCGCTCATGTACAAGCCGGCCGCGACGCGTGAAAAGGGCAAGAAGCCGCCCATCATCGACATCCAGGGCGAGAACGGCGACGAAGTGACACCGCCGCCGCCCGAACTGGTCGAACCCGACCCCCAATTGTCACCCGAGGCAGCCGAGCAGGTCCGCAAGGATTATCTGCTGACACGGTTCTGGATCAGCGCCCGCGGCTTCTGGGGCCGCAACGGCGACCGCCTCGCCTGGCCGTTCTCGGTTGGTCTCGGCCTGCTGATCGTGCTGACCGTCGGCTTCCAATACGGCATCAATGTCTGGAATCGCGCGATCTTCGACGCCATCGAGAAGCGCGATGCGGCGAGCGTCTTCCATCTCACCGCAATGTTCTTCCCGCTCGCGATCGGCAGCATCGTGCTCGCAGTCGTGCAGGTGTTCGCGCGCATGGGCATCCAGCGACGCTGGCGCGCCTGGCTGACGGCGAGCGTGCTGACACGGTGGCTCAAGAACGGGCGCTACTATCAGCTCAACCTTGTCGGCGGCGACCACAAGAATCCCGAATACCGGATCGCGGAGGATTTGCGGATTGCGACCGACTCCCCCGTCGACTTCCTCGCCGGCGTGACGTCGGCGCTGCTGTCGGCCGCGACCTTCATCGTCGTGCTCTGGACCATCGGCGGGGCACTTACCGTCACGCTCGGCGGTTCGTCGGTGACCATTCCCGGCTTCCTCGTGATCGCCGCGATGCTGTACGCCGCGATCGCATCCGGATCGATCGTGGTGATCGGCCGGCGCTTCGTGCAGGTCTCCGAGGGCAAGAACCAGGCCGAAGCCGAGTTCCGCTACACCCTGACGCGCGTGCGCGAGAACGGCGAGAGCATCGCCCTGCTCGGCGGCGAGGAGGAGGAGCGCGACGGCATCGATCGCAATTTCACGAGCGTGCTGCGGCAATGGGCGCGCCTTGCCGGCCAGCACATGCGCACCACGCTGGTGTCGCAAGGATCGAGCCTCGTTGCGCCGGTCGTGCCGCTTCTGCTCTGCGCGCCAAAGTTCCTCGACGGCAGCATGACGCTGGGCCAGGTGATGCAGGCCGCGTCCGCCTTCACCATCGTGCAGAGCGCGTTCGGCTGGCTGGTCGACAATTATCCGCGGCTCGCCGACTGGAATGCCTGTGCGCGGCGCATCGCCTCGCTGATGATGTCGCTGGACGGCCTCGAGCGCGCCGAGCAGGGCGACGGCCTCGGCCGCATCAAGCGCGGCGAAACCAGCAACGAGGCCATGCTGGAGCTGAAGGATCTCTCGGTCACCCTCGACGACGGCACCGCCGTGGTCGGCGAGACCGAGGTGGTGATCGAGCCCGGCGAGCGGCTGCTGGTCGCCGGCGAATCCGGCACCGGCAAGAGCACGCTGGTGCGCGCCATCGCCGGGCTGTGGCCGTGGGGCGGCGGCAGCGTGAATTTCCATGCCGATCGCCGGCTGTTCATGCTGCCGCAGCGGCCCTATGTGCCCTCCGGCTCCTTGCGGCGGGCGGTCGCGTATCCCGGCGCGGCCGACCACTGGACTTTGGACGAGATCGGCGCAGCCCTGCACAAGGTCGGCCTCGATCATCTCAAGGAGAAGATCGAGGAGGAGGCACCGTGGGACCAGACCTTGTCGGGCGGCGAGAAGCAGCGCCTCGCCTTTGCGCGGCTGCTCCTGCACAACCCCGACATCGTCGTGCTCGATGAGGCGACCTCGGCGCTCGACGAGAAGAGCCAGGACAAGATGATGCAGATGATCACCGAGGCGCTGCCGAAGGCGACCATCGTCAGCGTCGCGCATCGCGCCGAGCTGGAGGCTTTCCACAGCCGCAAGATCGTGCTGGAGCGACGCAAGGGCGGCGCCAAGCTCGTCAGCGATATCGACCTGATTCCGCGCAAGGGCCGGCGCAGGCTGCTGGGGCGGTTCTTGCGGCAGCGCAAGAAGGCGGCGTGAGGTTCGCGGCGTGTAGCCCGGATGGAGCGCAGCACAATCCGGGAAGATCTATCCGTCAGCAAGAATCCCGGATTTCGCTGCGCTCCATCCGGGCTACGGACCTGAAGTTGGAGTCCTCGTCAAAACCGGTTATGCATGCGCCGCCTGCAACGAGGATCTGCTGCTTGACGTCCGACAATGCCCCTTCGCCCGCGCCGTTCGGTGCGTTTGCGCCCAATGCGGCGCAGGCTGCGATCATCCGCCTCGCTCAACGGTCGGGACTGAAGCGCGGCGCGTTCCGGCCGTGGATGTCGCGGCTGGTCAACCTGCTGCGCAGCGGCCCGGTCGACGTGCAATATCAGGGCGCCTCGTTCCGCTTCCATCACCAGGGCAGCGCGACCGAGCGCGGTGCGCTGTTCAATCCCGACTACAATCTCGACGAGCTCGACTTCCTGCGCCAGCACACCCCTGCGGGCGGCACGTTCGTCGATGTCGGCGCCAATGTCGGCACCTTTGCGCTGGTGATGGCGCGGCAGGTCGGGCCATCCGGACAAGTGGTGGCGATCGAGCCGCATCCGCTGACCTTCGGACGGCTCTCGTTCAACCACGCCGCATCGAAGACGCCGCAGGTGCGCCTGGTGCAGGCCGCCGCGGGCGACAGCGACGGCGAGCTGATGATCGAGAGCGGCGGCGGCAATCTCGGCGCCACCCACGTCGTCACCGGCACGGCCAGTGCCGAGGCCATCAAGGTGCCGTCGCTGCGCCTGGTGCGCATTCTGGAGGAGGCCGGCGTCGGCCAAGTCGATTCGCTGAAGATCGACGTCGAGGGCTTTGAGGACCGCGTGCTGATCGGCTTCTTCCGCGACGCGCCGCAATCGCTCTGGCCACGTGCGGTGGTGATCGAGCATCTGTCACAAAACGAATGGCAGCAGGATTGTATTGCCGACATGGTCGGGCGCGGCTTTACGATCGCACGCAAGACACGAAGCAATACGTTTTTGTCCCGCTGACGGGTACGAACAAGGGAGGTTGCGATGATCGATCATCTGGGATTCTCCGTCTCCGACTATGAGCGCGCCAAGGCGTTCTATGCGAAGGCACTGGCGCCGCTCGGCTACAGCCTGATCATGGAGGTCACTGCCGAGCAGACCGGACACGCTGCGGCTGCAGGCTTCGGTGCCGACGGCAAGCCCGATTTCTGGATCGGGGGCGAAGGCGCGATGAACAAGCCGGTGCATGTCGCCATCCGCGCCAATGACCGCGCCACCGTCGATGCGTTCTACAAGACGGCGATGGCGGCCGGCGGCCGCGACAACGGCCCGCCCGGCATCCGCCCGCATTATCACGCGAACTATTACGGCGCCTTCGTGCTGGACCCCGACGGCCACAATATCGAAGCGGTCTGTCACACGCCGGAATAATCCGGTCTTCGAAGCGATGTGACGCGGAACATCGGTGCTGCACCTTCGTTGTTGTTCTCTGGACAACGATCCCGATGATGCCGATGCCGATTGAACCGCCCGAGATTCCGCCGTCGACGCCCGGTACGCCAACTGAGCCGCCGCCCGGAATCCCGCCCGGCAATCCGCAGCCCGAAATCACCCCGCCGGTGCGCGAGCCCGGCTCGCCGCCGCGGCCCGACGAATTGCCGGGCCGCATGCCTGAGGAGATCCCATCGCGCGGACCGAACGGGCCGCTCACGCCCAATCCTGCGACGGATGCGATTCCGCCGCGCGATCACGCGTGAAGCAGCGAAGCAATGTCAGGCGATTGCCACCAGCGTCTGAATGCGCAATGAACGTTGCCATAGTGAGATGATTTGCGTGCAGAAATAAATCGGGTCGCAGTTGCATCGCCCGCCACAATGCGGCCTAACGCTTAGCCGTTCATCCCGACACTTCGACAAAGAACCTTCCGGGGAAGTTCACCACATGACCAACCTTCGTTTCGTGCTGCTTGCGACGACGGCTCTGACCGCGATGCAATTGGCCAACACCGCATCGCATGCGCAAGACGCTGCGCCGTTCGTCGTCGCTCAGGCCCAGCCGCAGGACGCGGGCCCTGACGGAAGACCGAAGCAGCCGCCGAAGGGACCGCCAGGCGCGGCGCCGCCTGCAGCACCCGCACGCCCCGCGGCTCCGCCGCCGGCGGCTGCACCGCCCCAGCCGCCTGCAGCTCCTCCGCCGGCCGCAGCACCGCCGCGCCCGGCAGCGCCGCCACCGCCCTGTCTCTTATACACAACT
>NZ_JADYVZ010000050.1:0-5133 GCF_020194195.1 Bradyrhizobium sp. BRP19
CCCCAGCCTCATGCTCCTTCAATACCGCGATAATCTGCTCTTCCGTGAACCTTGCTCGCTTCATCTGTCCGTCCTTCTTCGGGCCGGACTCTAACTCCTTCTGGAGGAAATACGCAGTGGCAGGTCAAGCGGCGAACGCATCGTTTGTTGCTGTGTGGGTGCAAGCTGATCATTTCCTCGCCGCGCAGAAGGTCATTCAAATCGCCACGGCCGTACGGCGGCATCGGACCATCTGCACCAAATACTGCGGCTTCGGCCGCTGACTGGAATATTCCAATCGCATTCGCCGGCATCTGAGATCACTTGCTCTGCCGAAGAGATCGGAGACATCGAATTCGCATGGTCGGACCGGCTATTGCCGTCCAACATGCAAGCACGTTCGGCACTGGACGCAATCAAACGAACGTCCCAACGGATTCAGCGCAGAATAGGCGGGGTCGAGCGAACGGCAACAAGAGCCTGGACGGCCCGCCCGTTCATCCAACGCCGTCCTTGGCTGACCTAACGACGTTCGCTCCAGCCGAATTGCCTTCCCTGTCGCTCGAAGGCGTAGATCGGATTGATACCGCAATAGGCATATGTGCCAGAGGCGGTAGCCATGCACTGGCTATAGGTTGAGAACTGGCAGTTGCCCGGATATCCCCAGGCTCGGCCCTGCAAGCAATAAACGTCTTGGCGGGCCGGTGGGGTGTACGAATGAACCCGTGAAGCGGCGGTCGAGCCTGATCCAAAGCCGACGAGGATAGGAAGTGTTAGCACTCCGATAGCGAGAACGTAGCGCATGAGATCTCTTGCCTCCGTTAATTCGCTGAAGGATAGAGGATCCGAATAAAGCGGTTTGATCTTAATCAATGGCGGATGGTGGGTCCAGTCGGACTATCGTCAGCAAGACCATCACCCGTGGACAGAGACCCGAGCGGGATACTTGAGCAGGACGTTGGATATAAGGGTGGGGAGCAATGAGAGGGTTGGAGCGGATTATTCGACCCGTCCTCGGTCCTGGGCTAACCCGCCGGCATTTCGAAGCAGCCTTCCAGCGACACCGCCCGGCGAAACGCATCTTTTAACCGCGACTTGGCGCCTTCGCGCAGCAGAACACTCGTACAGCAGTCAAATCTAGGATCGTTTCATTCGCTCTGAGGCGTGTTGCCGGGCACCTATCCTCGACGATCGAAGGCCACAATTGCCTCGCCTCGACTGCTGCGCGGGCACTGCGTCACAAGGACACGACTTCTTTTTCATAGATGATTGTTAAATACTGTGCAGGCATCCATAGATTGCACCAAATTTATTCGCGAGGCTCCAATTCCCTTCGCATATTCTGGTTTAGGAGTGTCGGACCATGTTTGTGAGCATCACCACAGACCAAAGATCCCGCATCAATTCGCTCAGTGAGCTCGGCATATCGAGCGGGTCAAATCCGATCGTCAGCTTGAGCGAATTCACTTACAAGAAAGGTAAGACGATCTACATCGAGAGTGACCCAGCCGAGTACGTCTATCAGGTCAGAAAAGGCGCGGTACGGACTTGCAAGTTACTCCCCGATGGACGCCGTCAGATCGGCGCATTTCATTTGCCAGGTGATATTTTTGGACTCGAGAACGGCGTAGCCCACCGATTCACGGCGGAAGCAATCATCCAAACCACTGTTCGCCTGATCAGGCGGCAACATCTTGAGACGGTGGCCGAGACTGACGCGGTTGTCTGGCGCACTTTGCTCAGCCTGACTACGAATAACTTGCAGCACGCCGAAAACCATATGCTGCTGCTTGGACGCAAAACCGCTCTGGAGCGCGTTGCCGCGTTCTTGCACGAAATGGATGAACGGCTCACGGCTGCTGACGTTATCTCGCTGCCAATGTCTCGGCGTGATATCGCGGATTACCTTGGCCTGACCATCGAGACCGTTTCGCGTGCAGTATCGCAATTGCACAGTGATGGCGTCCTCGATTTCATCGGCAATACTCAACGCGAGATCGTGATTCTGGACCGGCAGCGGCTCGCGAGCGTTGACCTGCAAAGCTAAATCGCGGACGGCGTAAGACCCTTCGGTCGAGGCCAGGATCGCTCGCGCAGCAACTACCGGCTTTCAGACATAAATTGGTCCGCATCTCTGAGGCGCACCAGTCAGCTTTCGAGCACTATTTCCTGAACGCTACGATGTGCCTTCGCACGGTGCCGGTAAGCACCGCCGGATCATACAGACAGTTGAGCCAACCGGTCAGCATTTTGGCAACCCGTCCTTTGGAATAGACGCTCAGCCGTTCTCCAGTTCTACATCGCTGATATGGGGCCCACGTGGTGAATGGTCATTGTTCTGCTTCTCTCCGCGCAACTCAGTAGACCGAAAATCCACGCTCACGAAGAATATTCCCGTGTCGTTGGAGAGCCAGACTGTATTTCTGCGGGATCCAAGACATTCGTTCGAGGCGGCGCGCCATTCAAGGAAAAAAATCAGCTGCGCGAAATGGGTCATCGCAGAGTCGGGGCGGCGAACGCATGACGTGGATACGATCAATGCGTAAAACTGAATGCATTCCATTCGAGAAGCGATTCGCTCCGGCCTGTGCTTGAGGGGATCGCCGCGGGGGCGGTGGAGCGCGAGCGAAACCGCGTTGTCCCGTTCGAAGCGATAAAGCTGCTCAAAGCGGCGGGGTTTGGAGCCTTGCGGGTTCCGGTCAAGTTCGGTGGTCTCGGCGCATCGCTTCGTCAGACCTTCGATCTGCTCGTTGCACTTGCGCCTACGGACTCCAAGGCGCAGAGGACACACTTCGACCTGCTCGAGGACTTACGCCTGAACAAGGATGAGGCCACCAAGCGCGGTGGCTCAGAGCCATCGCGAATAGTGCGATAATCGGAGTCGCGATAACAGAGTTGGGCGTCGGCGCCGGCGATCGCTACCAGCCGGCGGTGACGTCGGACCAAGCCGGATTACAGCTCAATGGCAACAAAACATTGCACGACTGGCACCCTGTACGCCGATCACGTGATCGTAGCGGCTGACCAGAGCGGCAAGCGGATCGACGTACCTCTCGATACCGGCCAGCCCCGCGTTAAGCATTCACGATGACTGGGATGGCTTCGGGCATTTTTACCCCCCCCACCCGTTCAACGGTTCGATCCGCTTCTTAAAGTTGCGGATATTGGCGATCGTATCTTTGCTCTCGCTATCGACATTGAAACGGCCGCGAAGATTGTCTAACTGCGCGTCCAAATAAATCGAGAGGACATCCGCGATAGCGATATCGTCTATGTGGAGGATTCTTCGCTTTGGCGTGTGTTTAGAGCTGATGTAATCTCCTAGCTTTTCCTCCGCGGCCGCAATCTCATCTGCAGCGCAGCCTGTGCTGACATCCCGGCCGTTGTCTCTGATGATCCAGATTGCCCGGTGAGTGATTTATGCGCTCTTGTTTCGGCGGGCAGCCTTGAGCTGAAGTCGGGCGCCCTTGCTTCTTCGCGGCATAGCTCTCTCATCCGTCCGATATGAGCCAGCGTTGTAAATTCCTTGCCCGCAATCTTCTCGATAACCAGTCGATTACGGTCGCGCTCACGACGCAAACCCGCGACGGTCATTCCTCCCAAAGGAAATGCGACCTTCACAGCATCGGCAAGGCGAAGTGGAGTATCAGGTGTAATTTCAGGTTGCGTTCGACGCGGCATCGACGCCACAGCGGGGCTGTTAAAAACCGAACTAAGATGTCAGCGCCTTATTGAAAGTAAACCTTTCCTTCCTTCGATCGTAGGATTGGCAGTTTCATCGCAAAATTGACGAGACACAGCATAACTTGAAGGAGGGACTGACCGTCACTCGGCTTCCTGACTCTGCTTGCTGCTGGCAGTTCCGCCGCACTCGATATCGATCGTGCCATTCTGGATGAGTGGAATACGTGGAAGAGTAAGCGGGCGCCTTTATCTGAAGGCCTGGAGTTCTGAGATCAGCTTTCAGCCGATCGACGACGTGTGCGCACAGGTCCAGGGAAAAACCAACGAGCAGCGGCGGATCTCGAGACGAAGCTTCGAACCCTCAGCTTTCGGAGAAAGTTTTCTCGGTCTATTCAACAGTCCCGATCAAGGCTGTTGAAATGGCTCGAGCCAGAACTCGGCGGTTTTCTGGATTGCTCACCATTGTCGCGTGGTTGCCTGGAACCGGTACGGCACGAATAGCCCCAGCATCCACGACCCGGTCCCAGCCCTGGTTTGGCAAGTCGCTACTGGGTCGTTTGTCAAATGGTACCCAACGACTGACGAGAGGCTCACTCGCATAGAACTGATGTATTTCAATCGCGAGCGACGGAACGCGATACGATTGTAGCGCGCGGTGAAATGTCGCGGCCCTTTGATACATTGAAACGTCACTGCGAAGATCGTGATCTGGAGCTAACGCTCCTATTTGCTGCGCCTTTTCAAGCAACTCAGAGATGGAACATGGTTCGGTGTCGCGTTCCAGAACCTCGTGATACTCATCGCGCAAGATTCCACAACGATCCAAAACAAATTCTCGCGCCAAATTCTTCAGTGATCCGTTTGAAGAAGCCGCGGGTAGACTGACATCGATGAACGCCATGAATGACACAACTTCATCAACACTCAGTAACTGCTCGGCAATTGCATAAGCCAGGATTGCACCTGATGAGTATCCAGCAAAACGGTATGGGCCACGGGGCTGGATCTGTTTAATCGCAAGAATCACCTCCACGGCCATCGTCTCAAGAGTCGGTGGACGAACGTCATCCAAAGGGGGCCATGGCAGAGCGTAGACCGAGCAGTCTGCATCCATTTCCGCTGCCAAACCGAGGACATACGAACAATCCCCAAAACCTGTGGGGACAAAGAAGAGAGGTGGCTGCAATCCGGTCGCTCGAACGGGAATCACCGCCGTGTTACTGGGCTGCACCTGCAAACGAATCTTCGATGCAAGCTCCTTTAGAACAGGGGCTCGGAAGAGGTCGGTGGCGCTAAAACTCAGCCCAAGATTTAATGCTTGACTGAGCATCTGCACGGCCAAAAGCGAGTGGCCGCCCAGTTCGAAGAAGTGGTCGTTGCGCCCGATGCGCTCGACACCAAGGAGCTCGGCCCAGATCTGCGCCAGCGCCGTCTCGACCGCACCTTGCGGCGACTGGTAGGCCGCCAGCG
>NZ_JADYVZ010000051.1:0-5052 GCF_020194195.1 Bradyrhizobium sp. BRP19
CGTTTGTTCGAGAAGTGATCCGCCGGCATCCGCGCGCGCCTCTGCCGGCCATTATCGGCAACTGCCAAGCAGGCTGGGCGACCCTCGTTCTCGCCGCAACAAACCCTGACTTGACAGGACCCATCGTCATCAATGGATCACCGGTGACGGCTGTATCGGGAAACATCGGCGACAACACTTTCCGCTACATTGCCGGCATATTCGGCGGAGTCTGGATCCCGATGCTTCTGTGCGACCTTGGCCAGGGCATGTTTGATGGAGCCAATCTCATACACAATTTCGAGATGCTCAATCCCGAGCGCCGGCTGTTCCTAAAGTACGCCGAGCTTTTCCGCGACGTGGATACGACGCGCGAAAGCTTTCTTGCCACCGAGAAGTGGTGGAGCAGCTTCTGCTTGCTGCACGAAAACGAGATCTGCTGGATTCTCGAAAACTTGTTCATCGGCAACCGGCTCGGCAAGAACATGGCCTACCTGGGATCGGGGCGTCAGCACGTGGATCTCAAGCAGATCCGCGCGCCGATCATCGTGTTTGCCAGCCATGGCGACAAAGTGACGCCGCCCCAGCAGGCTCTGAATTGGATTACAGATGTTTACGAGAACGAGGAGGAGATCCGCGTTCGCGGCCAACACATTATCTATATGGTGCATGACGACATCGGGCACCTCGGCATCTTCGTCTCTTCAAAAGTTGTCAATAGGGAGTTCCGGCAAGTTGCAACCACGCTTGAGGCAATCGAAGCGTTGATGCCTGGCCTCTACGAAATGTGCATCAAAGATGTTCAGGAACATGATGGACGAAAAAGCTTCAGTGTTGAACTAGTCGAACGCAGCTTCAAGGACATCCGGGCATTGAACGACGACTATCGCGATGAGTTCCCTTTCGGTGCGGTTGACCGGGCGTCTGAACTTCAGGCACAGATCTATCACACAATCGCCCGCCCCTTCGTCAGAGCTGCAGTCACAACCTTCACGGCCCAAGCTAGCCGAAGTGTTCACCCGGAGCGCCTGTCGCGAGCGCTAATGTCTTCGCGAAATCTGATGCTGGCTGGCTTCAAGTCCATAAGCGAGCAGGTTCGCCAGTCTCGAGCCAAGGCCAGAGTAGATAATCCATTCCTGCTGGCGGAAGCCTTGTATGTGCAGCATATCGCACATGCGATGATCTGCTGGCGCGACCTGCGCGACATGATGTATGAGCTGATGTTCCACAGCATGTGGAACACTCCTTTGCAGCACTATTTTAGTGATCGCTACGAAGTGCAGGCGAGGCAAATGACGCTAGAAGAATTGAGGTCGCGCCCGGACGTTCAGTTTGCGCTTAAGATGATCGCGACCGGCGGCTTCATCGAGGCCGTCATCCGCATTATGGCGCTGCTTGTGAGCGATCGCGGCGGTATCCGCCGCGACCGTCTCGATCGCTGGTCACGCGTCCTGACGGAGAACGAGCCGTTCCGCTCTGTCCCTTCTGACCGTCTGACTACAATCACTCGCCAACAGACCATCATCGCCACTTTGGAACGGGAGCAAGCAATCGAGACCCTGCCATTGCTGCTGGATGACTCTGAGGAGCGCCGCCGCGCCTACCTGGTCGCACGCTATGTACCCGGTCCCATCGCGGAAATGTCGCCGAAGTCGATCGACCTCCTAGGGCGGTTTGCTCAGGTGCTTGAGCAGCCGCCAATCACCGGCGATGTTACCGAAAATCCTTTGGCGTAAATGAAGGCTGAGTAAAGCGTCGATGCTTGGCGTAAAGGATGACCATTGGCTTGAGCGCCAGGCGTGGCAACTGAGGGCAATGTCGATGCGCCTCGTAGTTGGCACAGGATTTGAAGCCAGTTCGTCCTGCACGTTGTACTCTGACGCTTACGGCTGGAGCGGCCAAACATGTTCGACGCGCGCCTATTGTGTGTTCCGGATCCTGAGCGCTGATGGTACGGAGGGCTCGAATTCAAGAATTGACTTGACGAAAGAAGTGAGCAGATACCGATGCGTTCCCTTTGCAGATAAGAACCAGCCGCGCTGAAGTCGTCGAATCTGGCGACTTCCTCCGGACCGAGCAGAGATATTAGTTGTTGGGGCACTTTCTCCCTGCCGAAATCCGCAGAATGGAGTTCTTCGCCGTGGACCACGATACCATCCGCGCCGAGCTGATGTACTTGGAGTCCCTTGGCTCCCGAATCTCGGGCTCAAAGAGCCACGATCAACTTGTAGAGCATGTCAAACAGCAGTGGGCCGACTTCGGTATGCGAGTTCACGAGGACGTCTTGCATTTCGATCGCTGGAGCATGGCTGCAGAAAATCCCGACGGTCTGCGTCTTAAGATCGACGGGCGCGACATAGCGATCTCTTCGGTCTTTCCCTACTCCGGGACCACCGGCCCCCTAGGGACCGAGAAGCAGTTGTACAGATTGCGCGGTCCAATACCGCGATGGACCAAAGCGCGCGGAGGAATTGCGGTCGTCGAGGTCCGAAATCGGGAGTTCCCGTTTGATGCGGCGGTCAAGACTTGGGATCGGGCGCGTGCATGGGGCAAGACCACTATGCCGCTGCTTCCTGCCACGTTCGCCGGCCTCGGTCTGGCGCGTGCTCGACGAGCTGGCGTTGAGGCGGTGATCTTCGCCTGGCGTGGCATAAGCATTTTCAACGCCAAAGGACAGTACTTACCGTTCACGTTGCCCTACCAGAACATTCCAGCGGTCTTCGTGGCCGGAGACGACGCCGACTTTGTGTTGGACGCCGCCTCACGGGCCAGGCGGGCGACGCTCATCCTTGACGCGGTGATCGAACGAAATAGCGCCATGCGTACAGTATGGGCGGCTGTGGAAGGTCGCGGCGCACCCCACGAAACTGTGCTCGTGGTAAGCCACAGCGATGGTACAAATATTGTCGAGGAGAACGGCCACATCGGTGTGGTCGAACTCGCGCGCCAGACTGTCGCTCACCCATTGGCACGCACGGTCATCTTCGTGTTAACAGCTGGACACCTTCGAATACCGGCGGTGACCGAGGATGGCCAAGCCACTTCGCGCTGGTTGCGGGATCACCCACAATGGTGGGCTGGTGGCCCGGGAGATCGCCACGCGGTGGCGGGCCTGGTGATCGAGCACCTCGGCGCTCGGGAATACCGGGACAATCCCCTCAAAAACACCTACGGGCCGACAGGCAACCCCGCACCCGAACTGCTCTACGCCTCCACCGCGCAGCTGACGGCGCTTATCGAATCAGAGTGGCGTACAACCGGGCAAGCGCCGAGAGTGTCGGCCCCAAACGCGCTCATTCAGTTCGGCGAAGGCCAGCCGCTCTACCTAAAAGGCATCCCAAACATCGCGCTCGTAACCGTGCCGCAGTACCTGTTAAGTATTGAACCGGGCGACTACGTCGACGTCGCTCTTCTGGACAGACAAGTCAGCAGCTTCGCGCGACTGCTGCAACGAATTGACACCATGCCCAGCAACGAAATCGGCACCGTCAAGATGACTACACCACTCGCGAAAGCGGCCGCCGCGCTGCGCGCGATTGGCATTCTCGCTGGCAGCTCGTTGCATTGCCGATGAACCGCCTGCACCAAGCGGCAAACTTATGAAGAGCGTAATTAGCTCGGAGCTCCAGCCAAGCGAACCGATAAAAGCGCCTTTTCGCGTCCGCTTCTTGCTCGGGAGCTATGCGGGATTTTGGGTGATGAGGCGATCAGGCGGCGTGGTTTGCCGGCACGTGGATGACCTCGATGCCGTCGTTGAATCTGACACCTGCGATGACCTTGGGCAACTGATTTGTGCCTTTGAGCCGCCGCCAGGTCTTTGAAGCGGTGATCACCAGCTTGAACACCATCAGCTTGGCGGTGGTCGGCGACAACGAGCCCTTCGTCCGCACGGCTCTGTGCCGCACAGTCGCGAACACGCTTTCGATGGGGTTGGTCGTGCGCAGATGATCCCAATGCTGGGCAGGGAAGTCGTAGAAGGCCAGCAGCGCGTCGCGGTCCTTGGCGAGGCATTCGACCGCCCGGCCGTATTTGGCGCAGTATTTCTCGGCAAAGACGTCGATCGCCGCTTCGGCGGACGCCCGGCTCGGCGCCCAATAGACCTCGCGCAGATCCTTCTTCATGGTGGCCTGCACCGAGAGCGGGACCTTGTCCAGGACGTTGACGGTCTTGTGTACCCAACATCGCTGGTGCCGTGTGCCGGGAAAGACCTCGTCGAGCGCCTTCCAGAAGCCGAGCGCGCCGTCGCCGACGGCAATTTCCGGCGCGATCTGCAATCCGCGCTGTTTGACGTCGATCAGGAGTTCGCGCCAGCTCTGCGCGCTCTCCCGGACGCCGACCTGGAAGCCGATCAGTTCCTTCTTGCCTTCCGGCGTCGCGCCGATCAGCACCAGCATACATTCGCCGTGGTCTTCCATGCGGGCCTGCAGGAAGACCCCATCGGCCCACACGTACACGTATCGCCGCGCCGACAGATCGCGTCTCTGCCAGCGCTCGTACTCGCCCTGCCACTCGGCCGTCAGCCGGGACACCACCGCCGGCGACAGGTTCGGCGCATCCTTGCCCAGCAGGGCCGTCAGCGCCTCCTGGAAGTCGCCGGTCGAGATGCCGCGCAGATAGAGCACTGGCAACAGCGCATCCAGACTTCTGGTTCGCCGCGCCCACAGCGGCAGGATTGCCGAGCTGAACCGGATGCGTTCGCCTTCGCTGGACGCTCCACGGTCGCGAACCTTCGCCCGCGCGACCTCGACCGGGCCGACGCCAGTCTGGATCGTTCGCGTCGGGCCGTAACCATGCCGCACGACACGGGCGCGTCCGTCGGCAAGCTTCAAATCATTCACCGTGGCAAGAAATGTCTCGACTTCGACCTCGACGGCCTGTGCAAGAAGCTGCCGCGCTCCGGCGCGCAGGATATTGGTCAGTGGATCATCGATCTCGTCGGGCTGACGAAGCGGGACAATGTTGCTAGTATCGTTCATGGCGTATCGCTCTCCTCGAGAGGTTCTGGCAGGCTCGACACCCGCCTCGATACGCCGCCTATCTCATTCCGTCAGCACCCACTTTCCCGCATAGCTC
>NZ_JADYVZ010000052.1:0-4712 GCF_020194195.1 Bradyrhizobium sp. BRP19
TCCCAGCTGCGCTAAACGAGGGCCAAGCCCATAGAGATGCGCTAAAAGTGAAGTGAGAACGACGCCACCGAAGAGAGCAATGAGGTCCCTCGTGGCAGAACTGCGCCAATCGAAGTGCAATACGCGCAATCGTGGAGTTGACATTCTCATCCCATTCAAACACTCCGCAGCGCGGGGTGGCCCAGTGAGGTTCTTGGCCGCAGCATGATTGTTGAGAACCAGATGTTGCGCCGATTGCCGAACTTCAGTAACGGCTTCGCAAGCAGCAATGAGCCATCGGGGCGCGATAGCGGCCTCCCGCAAACGTTGTGTTCGAGCGACCGGCAAGTTCGCGCACCGAAGCAACGAGCTATATCCTGAATATGCCGCTTCAAGACTTTGACGACGGCTGTCACGCGACGCCGTCGTAGCAAGCAACGACATAACAGCTCCCGGCAGCTAGTGACCGCAGCCTATTGCGGTGCGAACCTGCCTGCAAACTGCAATGGATGGACCATGACCGAATAGTTGTTAATAGAGGCGGCTTTGGCTCGGAGAACAGCGAGAACGGGCGTCCGGGTCAAGAGCACCGGAGACGGAGTGAACGATGAACGATATCCTAGGCGACAACCACACGGTTGCGGCCCTCAAATTTTGCGCGATAGAGTCGCTGGTCGGCGACGTTCACGAACCCGTCGAGCGTGTCTCCATCACGCCTGAACTCCGACACTCCAACGCTGATGGTGACGCCGACCGACGGTTCGGCTCCGACGTCGAATGCAGTGCGTTCGATGGCCGATCGAAGGCGCTCGGCGACCGCGCCAGCCGCGTCGAGCGTCGCCCCCGGTAGCAGTACCATGAATTCTTCACCGCCCACGCGCGCGACAGATTCGTAAGGCCGGATTGCCTCCAGACACTTTCGCACGAATACGCGCAGGACCTCATCGCCGACGCTGTGACCACGTGAGTCGTTTGTATCCTTGAAATGGTCTAGATCGAGGGACAGCAGAGACAAGGGCGCCCCGGTCCTCTTGGCTCGTGCGATCTCCGCGCCGATATGCTCGATAAAGTGGCGCCGGTTCCCGGCACCGGTTAGTGGATCAGTGGCGGCGAGCCGCTCCAGCCGTTGATTGCTCAATTTCACTTGCTGAAGTGCCTTTTGAGTGTCGGCCATCGATTTGGCCAGGCGGGCGGTCATTTCTTCCTGGCTATAGATGGTGGCGAACGATTGCGTTGTTCGGAAAGCCTGGACGACGCCATAGCTGAGCAAAAAAAATCCGCCAGCAAAGATTGCGTGAGCCAGCCACCACATATGATTCCACGGCGCGGCCAAAATGAATGCGAGCGACGATAGCGCAAACCATGCGACAGAAACGCCGAAAACAAGCATGAGCGGCGAGTGAATCCGTCGCATGAGCAAGACCGCGACGTTCAGCGCACTGAAGAGCAATGCGCCGCCCTCCATGGACAGGCGGACCACCGGGTGCCCAGCATAGGGTGAATAGGCGACCAGTGCGACAGCTAGGTCCATCGTAAGGAACAGGCCAATCCACGTCAGCCATGCGCGCGTGTCCGAGCACTTCTCAAGTCCGTCTGACGGCCGGTTGTAGCTGAGTAGCCCGACGAAGAGCAAAATCGACATCGCCAGACGCGACGCTGGCCCATAGAGCAGAAACAGCCAAATGTTGCGATGTGCCATCCCCGTGAAGGCGCCGTGCAGCGTATAGATCAGCACGAAGGCCAGAAAACCAAGCGTCAACCACCGCAACAGAGGCTCGCCTGAAGACTGATAGCAGCGCCACGTCACATATGTGACGAACAGCCCCTCGAGGGTAGCGACGGCGATGGCGAATTCGTGGAACAGGTGGTCTTCAAACTTCAGCGCGGGATCTTGCTGGAAATAGAGGTAAGCGATGAACTGAGTGGGTAGCAGGGCGAAGCCGATAATGAGAAGGCTCGTATACGCCTGTGTGATCAGCCGCAGCGCGCTGGGCGGCTCCTGCAACATAAGATTGGTACTCATATGCTATACCGTCATTCCATGATGATCGCACGCGGTCCTTTCATGAACTCGTGGGGCCCTTCTTCAAGCATGGAGTCGTGCTAGACAAGCAAAGTGAAGGCATCATGGCTCGTCTCCGCCGTAGCTCATCCAACACCCGGCACGGGTGATCCCGCTGAACGGGCGCGGAAGTCACAAGATTTACGTTTCCGTCCATCGGCTGCACTCATCCGGACGGGGCTGCGACGCCGCCAGGATTGGCTTGCCATCCAGGAGCGGCCAAGTTCGTCACTGCGGGATCGCCGGTGCCGTGGCGAATTATGTGTTCGAGCCCAGTACGTTCAGCCCACCCGCAAAGGTATCGTGCGTGTTCAGTACAGTATCCAGCTGCTGCCCCGAGTCGTCACGATCTGCGACCCGGTCGAAAACGCGCCGGAGGAGGAGGAAATCACGAGGCCATTGAGGAAGGGATTCTGCGCATTACCGTACTCAATCGTCTGCTTGTCACCCACTGGTAGCGCCGCTGTGACGGTCGGTCCGGACTGGTTCGGCTCGGAGCCGACGAGCGTGATGAGCAACACCGCAAGTGTCAGCCCGCTTTGATTGATGAGTTTCTTGTATACCATCTGTGACCTCCGTCCTGCCCGTGTCCCCGCGGCAAAATGCGGGACAGAGGTTCCGCTATATACATTAACTGGCTAAGCTAAGCCCCTGCCAGATCTTGTAGGCGGCCGACATTTGGAGCCTGCCAGGACTGGGCAGGTCACTTTATGCCAAGCGGCTGGAGCGCGGCCGCTGTTTGTGGCCGTCGGCGGCGGACGTGGTGACAATCACCCCAGTCCAGCTTCGCTACATGCTCGACTACCCATGCGAATGCTCCTCCTCGTGAGGCTGTGATTCTGAGATGGAGATGGTCGAGCTCGTGATTGCGTAGTTTTCGAGCCTCCATCGCGCACGGCGTGTTGGAGAACGGGTGCGCGTCCGAAGGGATGCGATCGATTAAAAGGCCCGCTTGCCTGCTGTTCAATACGCCAGCGAAATTTCTGTGTGCTTAGCAGGTCGGATGAATGCCGCCATCGCGTACAGGCCGGGCGTGCAAGAGAATGCGCTGGGCCGTGATGGGCAGCACGTTGTCGGGGCAATTTGGCGACCGATGTTGCTAGGTCGTCAATATGGCAGCGATTAGCAATTTCATCATCGTGCATGTTGGTGCGGGCGGGCTTGAGCACGCGTTCTACTCACTTTTGATGCAGTTTGGAGGATGTCTTGCGCTTTGATTGGGGAAAATCAGCGCCATGCAGCAAGCACTCCACCGCTCCAGTCTGGTGCCGCGTGGGTTCGTTGAAGAGAGCGCGTGCTACGAGGGTGACAAAGTTGTCATTACGGTCCGAGCATCCAGAAGCGTTGGCGTATGTCCGTCGTAGAGAACGGTTTCCCGACGTGTCGATAGCCGGAATCGACGACGCGTGACCGATCTGCCGCTCTTGGGGCGGATCGTAGGAGCTCCTGGTGATCGCCCGTCGCTTCCGCTGCGACGCCGTCCTGTGCGGTGCTATATATTCGCTGAGCGCTTCGCAAGGGATACTGGCTCCGTCGGCGCGACGCACGGCGAGGCTGGGCTCTATCGTCCATCACCTTGGTCTGGCGCTTGGCGGTCGTCCGGCGGCAACCTTCGCAAAACAGCTGATGTTGCCGGTAAGTAAAGATACGCTCCTGCGCGTGGTCCGACGCCGTCGCCGTTCCCTGGCTGGCCCGCTCAGGGTTATCGGCATTGATGATTGGGCCTGGCGGCGCAATCACCGATGCGCCAGCATCATCTGCAATCTGGAACGACGCCGGATCGTCACCCTACTGCCGGATCGTGAACCCACGACCGCCCAAGCCTGACGTGCTCATCCCACGATCGCGATCGTCGCCCGAGACCGTGGTGGAGAATATTGTGAGGCGGCGGCCAAAGCCTTGCCGCAGGCGGTGCAGGTCGCGGATCGCTGGCATCTAATGGAGAACGCGAGCCGAGCCTTCCTCAAGGCCGTCCGCAAATCGATGCGTCAGATCCGCGTCGTCATCGGTGCGACTACGATTGGTCCCAATCTGCTGACAGCCGCCGAGCGCCCCAGTATGAGGGCTATCGCCAATCGGCTCTTTAATTGCGGGTTGTTGTCAACTTTTTTTGAAGCCATATGGCAAAGTAGTCGCGCTCGGCCCGACGGAGCAGGTCGGGGTTGCGCAGACGGGGCGAGCGCGGCTGGTGGATCTATAGCGAGCTCGTAGTAATAAGCTGATTTGCTGTCACCTGGTTTCAATGTGATCAGTTGCCCGATGGTCCTTTCCGAGGTCGTAAGCGCCTCATGATGATGTCCGGATCGGGTGCCTCCTCGTTTGCAACGGGGTGCGGACGAGCCGCTACCAGCCGATTGACCGAGGTCATTACGACCACCGTCCCAGCGGGCATCGCCAGCCCGGCGGACCGGGCCAGGAACCTGCAAAAAAAGTCGGGCTGGCATGTTGCCCCCGTCGAATGATGTGCCGTCGACCCAGATACAGTGGAGGATGACAGTGATCTTGCGGGCCGGTCCGGACGTGTCGGTGCCCGCGGGATCGGACACGCGAGCGTGAGCCTGCAGTCCGAAGTTCGGCGGGACCAACTGGGACGGACAGTGCCCCGGTCGGCCATCAGTTTTCAGACCAAAGCGAACACCTTGACCCTGTAGCCCGCCACGAAGCGCCTGCA
>NZ_JADYVZ010000053.1:0-4124 GCF_020194195.1 Bradyrhizobium sp. BRP19
CCCCAGCCTCATGCTCCTTCAATACCGCGATAATCTGCTCTTCCGTGAACCTTGCTCGCTTCATCTGTCCGTCCTTCTTCGGGCCGGACTCTAACTCCTTCTGGAGGAAATACGCAGTGGCAGGTCAATCAGATCTCGGTTACAGCTACTTATCGAATTGAGCGGGGTGGCACTCCGAGCATGAGCTGGGACAGATAAGGAATGTCGCGCACAGTCCAGCGAACCGCTAGCGCGACGGCAACAATCGTTGTCCCGAGAAATGCAGCCACGGCAGACCTCATTGTGGGGTCCCAAAGTTCTCCATACTGTATGGAATCCATGAGACGGAATACCGTACCCTGAATCAAGTACAGCACGAGCGTGCTCGGCCCCAGTTTTTCGGCGATAAAGCGGACCACCCGATTTGAGCGACCAATATTCCAGCATCGAAGCAGGACCTCAATCATTACCACTGAGGCAGCTGCGGAGCCGAGAAACATCAGAAGCACATTTTTTGCCGACTGCAAATCCTGGACCACAGCGAGATTGTTGTAGACATAAGTGTCGGTGCGCCAGGCCAGAAAGCACATCATAGCCGCTATTGAGGCAGACATAATCAAGAACACCCTGTGAGAGCGCATTATGCTCGTCCACCGTTCTCTCGACTGCGCAAATAAGAATCCCAGGCAAAAAAACGGGTACATATACTTTATAAGAGGGAATATGGAAAAAGTCAGAGGCGCAAGCACGACCAGAATGACGGATACGAACAAGGCCCAGGGCAACCAACGATTGAAGATCGAAATAGTTTTAGTGAGGATGAAACAAATGAACGCGGCCCATACGAACCAGTATGTGCCGACAAACTCATTCAGGAACTGCAAAACGGTGTCTGGTGCGCCCGCCGATCGGGGAAACACGGCAAACTTTAATGACTCCAGAAGAGAGCACCAAAACAGCATCGGCACCAGGAGCTGCGTCGCACGACTGCCGATAGCTTGCGTGAACGACTTTGCCAGTAGCGCTCGGCAAGAAAGATAACCGCTTATCGCCATAAAGAGGGGCATGTGGAACATGTAGATCCATTTGAAGCATGCCGAATCCCAAAATCCTTCATTTTGGTAGAGGATATATTGGATCAGGTGACCGGCGATCACTAAAATGATGAGCACTCCTTTGGTGAAGTCCAAAGCGAGATCGCGATCGTGCGCTATCTCAGGCACAACCTTTCCTGTTACATGATCTATCAACATCTCGGCACACTTTATCCAACCAGCCGAATACATGCTGGGGTTGGCCAGCACCTATTGTTAATGGCACGTCGCTGTTGCGTAGTCTCTTTGCATGGAAATCGAGATATCCGATGACAGCGGAGACAATTGTCACCGAGGGTCTACGCTCCAATAGCTGACTGTGCGATAAAGACCGAAAGGAAGGGGGAAACGAGCTATACGATGGTTTATCGATTTTTGTCGCACCAAGCTCGCTTTCATCGGCTTCCCGGGTCCAGCGGGCACTTGCACTCTGCTCCCGAGCGGACCCGGTGTTTGCGGCGCGAGGAGACTTTGCATAGCGGCGCAATAACTGAACTGCGCATGAAGGCTTAAGCTATGCAGGTTGCGAACTACCGCGCCCGCCGAGGAATTTGGGCACTTGTCCATCGCCAGCACGCGGCGCGGTGCTCCGTCGATCACGAATGCGTTCAATCCGTAGTAGCTGCGGTTTTCAAGACAAGAATTGGCGGACTACGTGAAAGGATCAGGGATGCAGAAAGCAGGTCCGGGCATGCACCAAATTCGTAGAATCCGTTGAGCTTGGCAGATTCTGCAAAGAGAAGGCAGGACGGCGGGACGGTTCAGGCCGTGCCCCTGCAACCGATCCATCGCCTGCCAATAGCCTCGCCAACATAGAACGCCTTACGCGAGCTGCCCCGCCGAAAGTCCGATTGCAGCCCTGCTGCCTCTTCAGCCACGTTCAGGATAAATGCGTACGCGCTGGCGGCCGCCTTCGCTTTCCACCAATTCGCCCTTGTAAGGCACTCCGCGGATCTCGAAATAAGTCGGGCGCCCAACTTCGGGCATGATGCCCTGGCCTTCAAGGACGCGGATAAGGTAATCCGGCAGGAATCGCTCTCGGTGCTCCCATCCCCCGCGGATCAGATACCCAAGATCAACAGGCCCCTCACCGGATTGCGCGGCTGACACGATCGGCCGGGGACGATGGAGCGACTGAGACGGGCCAGGTTCATCCGGCTGGCTCACGCGGGGATGATGGATCAGGCGAACATCCCTGCGGCCTCCCGGTCCAAGCGTCGCCGAATAGCGCTCCCCATTGATCACAAACTGACTTGGCCCGAACTGGTTTGGCAGCAGATGGATATTGCCCAATACATCGATCAACACGTCTGAAGCCGTCTGGGAGCCGTGGCGCCAGCCGGTGCCAACGATCGCGCCAATATCCCGCACCTCCGGAGCCGCCCCCGGCGGTCCCGCGAACGACGAGGCGTCTGCAAATTCAGATGCTGGCGCAGAGCGCGCATCGTCGCGCAAGTTGTGAGGTGTGGGTGGATCCAGATCAACGAAGGAGTCCAGACCGCCGTAGATGTTTGACGATCGAGGCCTCACGGACGACGGCGATGCGGGGTCTTGCATCTGTTGCCCAAGCCAGGCCCAGGCTCCCTGGCCGAGGGTGGCCGGTGTAGCAGGAAGCTCGAGTGGCGGATGCGCATGCGCGGCCCAGTGCGGCGCTGGCTCTGGTGAGCTGGGTCCGTGGATCTGCTCGCCAAGCCAGTTCCAGGCTCCGGCGCTCGGCGTCGCCGGGGTTCCGGGAAGCTGCTGCGACGAACCGGCCTGCCAATGGCTGGGCGGCGGTGGCATCAATATGTTGGGCCCGGGGACCTGCTCGCGACGCCAATCCCAGGTTCCCGCGCTCGGGCTACCTGGCGTTGCGGGAGGATCCTGCACTGCATGCGGCTGTCGAGCAGCTTCCCGAGAAGTCTGGCCCGGATCCTCAGGAGGCCTCAATCCAAGCGCCCTATTCGCCTCCAGGATCTGCTGGTATCGGCCAAGTTTGACCAGATCAGCGTTGATCTTCTTATCGTTGGTTTCGAGCCTGTACTCCTCGAGATCCCGGACAAACGCGGGGGCGGAAAGTCGGCCGGCCATTGGTGGCCTGTCATGGGTCTGCAGCCACTCACTCAGCTTAGACATGCGGCGAGCTTGCCTGTCGATTGTCGCCGGCTCGATCCTGTGTGTCGCCTTTTCCGCCGCCACCCACATGCCGATGAGGGTTGCGTCCGCTCCGTGAGGAGCCAGTCGGCGGAGATCAGGCGCCAGGGCGTTTCCGGCACCTACCTCACGGAGCTTCTTCAAGGCCGCCTTGATGCGCGTGACGCGGTCCTTTGCATAGGTGTCGACGTCCTCATCGAGCTCAGCTTCCAGCTGGTGGTTTTCCACCTCGGGATTGTCCTGCTGCGCGTTATCCAATTCCCGGCTAATTCGATCCGCAATTGAGGGCCTGCCGGCCGTGCTCAAGCGCGCGCTCAAATGGCGCAAATCGGTTGCTGCATTCTTGATCGTGCCGTCGGTGAGTTTACCCGCCGCCTTGTTTCGGAAATCTCTAATGAGCTCCTCATCGGCCGCAGAGACCCCGCGCGTCCGGCCCGGCTGCCTCGCATAATCAATTCGTAAATTCGTCGAAAAGAGGTCAGATTGCCCCGCCTCGCGCGACGACTTTTCGCTGCCACTCCGGCCAAGCGCCTTGCCGATTCCCGACTTGAAGCGTGACCATAATCCGCGGCTTTTTCCGCTCTTGGCCGACGCGGCAGACTCTGGGTCCGGAAAGCTGTAGCGTGCGCTGCTGAACAGATCATCTCGCAAACCAGACTGCGGCACTTGCGTCGAAGCGGGAAGCTGAAAGCTGAGAATGTCTACGCTCCGGCGCGTGTCGCCGAGCGCACCCTCCCTAAAAGCGGAGTGCGGCGGCGCCCGCATCGAACCGCCGAAATCGTCCCGCCGGACTGCTCGACCACCTCCTGCGGGAGGCCGATCAGGCGAAGGTGACTTGCTTTGATCACCGAGATGCAAATCCTCCATCCGCTGCTCAAAGTCGCCTTGCTCGCTTGACTCTGTCTCTTATACACATCT
>NZ_JADYVZ010000054.1:0-3794 GCF_020194195.1 Bradyrhizobium sp. BRP19
GCCCCGCCCGCCCCTGCAGCGCGGCGTACTCCCGCATCCAGGCTCCTGAATCGAAGAATGGGTCAACCGGATCCATCCTGCTCTCCTCATGTTTGTATCGACTCTGCAGCAATCCATACGACCTGGATTACGGCGAGATAGCAGCTCGTTCAGATTCTCGATTGTTGTAGCCGCAACCTTTCAAAAAGCTGACGAGATCAGGATATTGCTGCGCGCGAGACCGGCGTCGCATCGGCGCCCGCCTGACGACGGACGGGGTCGTTCCAATTTTGCCGCACCTCTTCGCCGGTCTCGTGTTCGAGCCGACGAAATTGGTCGCCGGTGGATCGCCGAATTCAAGCATCACGGCGGGACTCACATAGGTGCTACCAGTCTCAATGGATCATACGTGACGAGCATCTTGTCGTCCTTGGCATCATTTTTGATAGTGAGCTTGTCCTGTTGTAGGCGTTCATTGATGACGCACAACGTCTTTTCCCCGACGCAGACCGGGAGGCGTTCTCGTGCCTTGGAGTTCCATTTTTGCTTTCACTGCAGTTCTGAGGGACCGAATTGTCATCGATTGTGTTTCGCCAGGTTCGGAGCTGTTGCTCGAATGCCGTATGTGAGATCCACGTCGTCCGGGAACCGGCGAACTGCGCCGTAAGCCTTGGAAAGGGACGTTCCGCCCTTGAAGACGAGATTCTCGCCCAGTGGCCACCAGCGCGTTCAGGCGTCAACGATCCAAACTTTTTTTTTCGGGAAGATGTGCAGGCCGTCCTGAGTTCGCAGCAGTAACGGTGAGCGCTTCTCGGGCTCGGATAGGTTTAAAGTTTATCCAGCACGCAGTTTGCTTACGGGCCTCGCAAGCCGAGTTGGCAATGAAGATCCGGCAGACTTCGATTCGATCACTTCAATCGGGCTTCGTCTTTGACTGAGGGACCAAAAGGTTTCTCGTGCAGTCTCGGGATCGCCGCGCTCGAGCGCGCGCACGACCTCACCGGCACGACGGCTTGCCATCGTAAGCTGCCAACGCGGTGCATGCTTGAACTAGAAAACTTGCTTGCCACGATGGAGCTCGCGGGAAGCCCCCGAAGTCAAATAAACCTGCCGAACAGTCAGCTACCTCGTCAAACCGAGTTGGTTGGCTGAGCCAGCGCCTGCGCAACCAATAATTTCACCGCTGCGCGCCTTGGTCTCCTGAACAACTTTTCGACCGACTGAGCTCTCATCCCGAAGCGGCTTTCGACGCGACGCAAATGCGCGTCGCCTCGCGCGCGGGAACTTTCGTCGCTCGGCAAGACCGAAAGGCCCTGATCGACGGCAGCGCACTTGCCAAGGTGCAAAAGCACCTTGGCAGCGATGAGTGAGGCTTCACTATCGATCTTTACGTATCGCCCGCAGAGCAATGAAATATCTCTGCGGCGGTTTGGGAGCCTCATAGTTTCAGGCCGCGCTCTGCGAGCACACGGTGCATGACCTCGCCTTTGATCTCGCCAGCGATCTCCTTTCGGACTTGGGCGCCGAGAACCCGCTCGGCATCCGGATCGCCCAGAAGACTACGCTCGGCCAGTCGCTGATCCAAGCGGGTTTGAAACTCCTCGCCCATGGCTTCGACGAGCCGGTCTCGCATCGCGGCATATTCGTCCGGAGCGATGCGCCTCAGCACCGTCTCCCAGGGTTGCCAGCGGCTTGCCATGTAGTCGGTGAACTGGCTTGCTTCCCGCCCCCGGACCAGGTTGAGCGCCTCCGTCGCATCATCATCGCTTACGTGAGAGACCGCCAGGAAGCGCATGTCAGGGGCGACATGACTGAGCTCCAGTGGCTCGCGCAGCCGATGTTGATAGGCCAGGTAGACTTCGATGTCGTCTACGTTCGGGTTGCCGTTGGCGAGCGAGTTGACCCTGTCGCGCGCGATCTCGTCCAACGCCTCCAAGCGGAAGGCGACACGGCCGCGCTGGATCAGATCGCCAAGCCGATCGTCATATACCCCGTCCTCGACGTCAGCGTTGAGGCGCGCGGTCTGCATACCATTCCAGTGCAAGGTGACACGATCCTCGCAGCTCGCGTTGGCCTCGGAAGCCTGCGCAAAGAACTGCTCGCGCAATGTCGGATTGGCGGCCGCCTGCCGCAGATCATCAGCCACTGCCTGCCGAAACCCGTCATTGCCGTAGTTCACAGTGGCTCGCAGGCTCTCCAGGAACTGTGCGTAGTCTTGGGCGCTGGGCTCATCCGCAAAGTGCTGCCATTCGCCCAGCGCGGCCGGGTCGTCTGCGAGCCAGTGTGCGGCAGCCTCATGCAGGGATTGCTGCGCAAGCTGCGGTGGCGCTTCAGGCGCCAGAGCGAGAACATCGTCCGGCAGCGGGTTATCCCAGAAGTCGAGGCTCTCCAGATGCGGGTAGTAGAGGCTATTATGCGGTACACGAGCTTCTAGAACACCTTCAGGCAGGTTGGTCAGCCGGTTACCGCTGACATTGAGTGATTGGAGCGTGCTCGGAAGAGGGTCGGGGAGGTTGGTCAATTGATTGCCGCTGACATTGAGTTCAATGAGCCACGAGGGGAGGGACTCGGGGATGTCGGTCAGCTGATTGCCACTGACCGCAAGCGCGGTGAGCCCGCTCGGGAGAGCGTCCGGTAAGCTGGTTAGCCGGTTGTCGTTTGCGTTCAGGATCTGCAGTCCGGCCGGGAGGTTTGCCGGCAGACTGGTCAACCTGTTATCAGCGACCTCCAGCTCAGAGAGGGTTGCCGGAAGATCGTCCGGCAAACTGGTCAAGCGATTATGGCTAATGAGAAGATGCTGGAGACCGGGTGGGAATATAGCGGGCAGGCTGCTTAGCTCGTTGTGCCTGGCGCGCAGTTCCAGCAATCTTGGCGGCAGTGCGGCGGGCAGAGCGGTCAGCGAGAGGGAGGACAAATCGAGCGAGTGCGAACCTGTGTTATCCGAATTCCTGATTCGTCTGCGCCCCTGTCGCCTATTCTCGGCTTCGCCCTGCCCCTCTTCGGCAACCCAATTGTCCAGGATCTGCGCGCGCGCGGAGGCTGGGGTCCGATACCCTGTCAAGGTTTCGACCAAATTCGCCACGGCACGATTGAAGCCGCCGACGTAGCTTTCCTGGTCCGCGTCTTCAGAAGGCGCGGAGGAAGAAGCTGCACTCCACTGCGCCTGTCCGGTGTTCATCAATTTCTCCATTGTCAGAACAAGAATCCCCCGCTTCTCAAGCTCGCGAGGCAGGTGGTTGCGCAGCGCAATGGTCATTCGACCGCCCGTGCACGTGCTCTGCGGCTCCCGCCCGGCTTAAGTGGGTGCACGTTCACACGAGCCCGACCGCGGCAAATCGATCGATACTGCTGCGAGCTTGCTGCCTTTCGTTGACAGTTAAGTCCGGTAGGACAGTCAACGGGGTAGCGTAACGTTCTGCTGTTAGTAGGCCTACCTGTCGATCAGCTGACGAGTGCCGCTGCAGAACCTCAGAGTTGCTCAGTTCGCTCCTGATGAGCGAAGCAATCCAGCTTGCGGGTGAACCGGTCAAGCTTCGCAAAGACCAGCTCGACATCGACTGCCTAGGCATTTGAGAGGGGCGCCCTGAACGTGGTCGTTCGGACCGCCTGCCCCCTTGGTTTTCAGCTACTCGGCCGAAAAGGCTCCGCTGGCCGCCCTTGAGATAAAGCACCATCGCCGGCTCTGAGGTGATCTTCCCCCGAAAAAATGGACAGGGTTAAGCTGCTTTTAGCTCCATCTCGATCGGGCTGATATAGCCGATGGCGGAGTGACGACGCTTTCGATTGTAGAAGCCCTCGATGTAAGCAAAGATATC
>NZ_JADYVZ010000055.1:0-3709 GCF_020194195.1 Bradyrhizobium sp. BRP19
TCCGATTCCGTCACACCGGGCGTGTCGGCATGAACCGGCATCGCGACAAATGCCGCAAGCGCGGCCATGGAAAGCGCGAGTTTCCTCATCAACATCTAAATTCCCTCCTGAGCTTGTTATGATTTGAGCAGCGGTCTGCTGACTTACCAACTACCAGGCTTCACCGAACGGCCTGATCTCCACATTGAACGACCAGGCACTGCGGTCCTGGTGAACGACATGCCAGATCTCATCCGCGATTGCCCGCGGCTTGATGAAGAAGTCGTCCGGCCGGTCCGGCCAACGCTTCCTCGTCCATTCAAGGTCGATCACGGCGTCGATGACGACATAGGCGACGTGGACGCCTTGTGGTCCGAGATCACGCGCGATTGCCTCGGCAAGGATGCGTTGTGCCGCCTTGGTCGGTGCGAAGCCGGCAAAGCCCGGCTTGCCCCGCAACGCCGATGTGTTTCCGGACGCGACGATGGCCCCATGGCCGGCCTGCGTCATGGTCGGGGCAAACCGCCGCGCCAGATAGAGCAGCCCCATCGTGTTGACCTGGAAGTTCCGATTGAGGATTTGCGGATCGATCTCACTGAACCTGCCGAACGCGCCACCTACCGCGTTGTGAATGACGACACCGGGACTGCCCAGATCTCGCTCGACGGCGGTTGCCGCGTCCTCGACTTGCGCGGCATCGGACACGTCGCATCGATACGCTTTTGCGCCCGGTAGCTCCTGCGCCAGCGCGGCGATGCGCTCCTCATTCCTGGCGAGAAGCGCGAGGCGGTATCCTCCCTCGGCGAATCGCCTTGCCAGCGCCGATCCCGTGCCTGGCCCAACGCCGGATATCAGACAGACAGGTGCACCCATGCGATCAGATCTCCATGTTCGGCCGGCACGTCATACCGGCTCGCGACCATGCCGTGCCCGGAGGCACAGCATCAGGCGACTGCGCGCGCCTTCTCCGTCTCGACCTCGCCGTCGAGGAAGCCGGTCAGCCGCTGACGGATGATCGTCTCCGCTTCCCTCATGATGCGATCGATCAGCTCCTTGACCGTCGGGATGTCGTCGATGAGGCCGACCACCATCCCGCAGCTCCAGGCGCCGGCGTCCATGTCGCCGTCGACCATCACCTTGGCGTAAACGCCGGCGACCTGATCGTGGATGTCCTCGATTTTCAGGCTGGCGCCTTTGCTGCGCTCGATTTCCACGAGCTGGGCGACCCCTTTGTTCTTGAGGACGCGTTCGGTATTGCGCAGCGCGCGCATGACGAGCACGGTGTCGAGCTCGCTGGCCTTGACGATGGCCTGCTTCACATTGTCGTGGACCGGCGCTTCCTTGGTGGCGACGAAGCGGGTGCCCATGTTCATGCCCGAGGCGCCCATCGAGAGCGCAGCGACGAGGCTGCGCGCATCGGCCATGCCACCCGAGGCAACGAACGGGATTTTGAGCTCATCGGCGGCCCGCGGCAAAAGAATCATGTTCGGGATGTCATCCTCGCCGGGGTGGCCGCCACACTCGAAACCATCGACGCTGACGGCATCGCAGCCGATCTTCTCGGCCTTGAGCGAGTGCCGAACCGACGTGCATTTGTGGATCACCTTAATGCCCGCCGCTTTCAGCGCGGGCATGTATTGTTCCGGACTGCGGCCAGCTGTCTCGACCGCCTTGACGCCGCCCTCTCTGATCGCCGCGATATATTCGGGGTACGGCGGCGCCGAGAAGGTCGGCAGGAAGGTGAGGTTCACGCCGAACGGCTTGTCGGTCATGTCGCGACACCGCGCGATTTCCTTCGCCAGCAATTCCGGCGTCCGCTGGGTCAGGCCGGTGATGATGCCAAGGCCGCCCGCATTCGATACCGCAGCGGCGAGCTCGGCAAAGCCGACATAGTGCATGCCGCCCTGGATGATCGGATGCTGGATGCCAAACAGTTCAGTGATTGCTGTCTTCACGAATGATCTCCCGCCTTTGCCGCTCAGTGGACGATTTCGAACAGACCGGCCGCGCCCATGCCGCCGCCGATGCACATGGTCACGACGCCGTATTTCGCCTTGCGCCGGCGGCCCTCGATCAGAAGGTGGCCGGTGAGGCGCGAGCCGGTCATGCCGTAGGGATGACCGATCGCGATCGAGCCGCCATTGACATTGAGCCTGTCCGGATCGATGCCGAGCTTGTCGCGGCAATAGATCACCTGCACCGCATAGGCTTCGTTCAGCTCCCAGAGATCGATGTCGTCGATCTTCAGATTATGGCGCTTGAGCAGCCGCGGGATCGCGGCAACCGGGCCGACACCCATCTCGTCCGGCTCGACGCCGGCGGCGACGAAGCCGCGGAAGATGCCGAGCGGCTTCAGCCCCTTCCTGGCTGCGATCTTGTCGCTCATGATCACGCAGGCCGAGGCGCCGTCCGAGAGCTGACTAGCGTTGCCGGCGCTGATGGTCTTGCCCTCGAACACCGGCTTGATCCTGGCGAGAGCTTCGGCGGTGGTTTCCGGCCGCGGGCCTTCGTCCTTGGCGAGCGTCACCTGCTCGTAGGTCACCTCCTTGGTGTCCTTGTTGAGGAGCGCCATTTTGGTCGTGAACGGCACGATCTCGTCGTCGAAACGGCCGGCCTGCAACGCAGCGCCGACCCGGCGCTGGCACTCGAGGCTGTATTCGTCCTGCTTGTCGCGATCGATCTTGTAGCGCTCGGCGACGACCTCCGCCGTATCCAGCATCGACATGTACATTTCGGGCTTCATCGCCATCAGCTCGTCATCGATGGCGTGGAACTTGTTCATGTTCTCGTTCTGCACGAGGCTGATCGACTCGATTCCGCCACCAATCGCGACCTCGACCCCGTCAAGCATGACCGACCGTGCGGCCACCGCGATGGCCTGCAGGCCAGACGCGCATTGCCGGTCGATCGTAGTGCCGGCAACGGTAACCGGCAGGCCCGCGCGGATCGTGCCCTTGCGGGCCACGTTCATCACCATGGTCCCTTGCTGCATGGCGCAGCCCATGACCACGTCTTCCACCTCGTCCGGCGCGATGCCCGCGCGCCTCACCGCTTCGGCCATCACGTGTCCGGCCATGGTCGGGCCGTCCGTGTTGTTGAGGGCGCCGCGATAGGCTTTGCCGACGGCGGTCCTTGCGGTGGAAACGATGACAGCCTCAATCGTCATGCTGACCTCTTCTGTTTACGCGGCCGCGTCCAGCTGCGCATAGCGCAGCACGTGGAACGCGGGATCGCCGAACTGGATGTTGATGGAGGAGATGCGCTTGAAATAATGCCCGACGTTGAGCTCGTCGGTCATGCCCATGCCGCCATGAAGCTGCACCGCCTGATCAGCGACGAACTTGCCGGCATAGCCGATCTTCGATTTGGCGCCTGAGGCGAGCCGCGACAGGCCGGGATCACGGGCGGAGAGGTTCAGGCTGAGATGCTGCATCAGGGAGAGCGCCTCCTGATGGGCAATAAACATGTCAACCATGCGATGCTGCAGAACCTGGAATGAGCCGATGGTGGTGCCGAACTGCTTGCGGGTCTTCGAATAATCCAGTGTCGCGGCGTTCAGCTCACCGATGGCGCCGACGGCTTCCGCGCAGAGCGCGCCGATGGCGCGGTCGCGACCGGCTTCCAGCAAGGCGACGCCCTCGCCCTCGCGCCCGATCAATTGCCCGCGGACCTCGCGCAGGCTGATCTCGGCGGCCCTGCGGCCGTCGATCGTCTTGAAGCTCTGGAGATC
>NZ_JADYVZ010000056.1:0-3042 GCF_020194195.1 Bradyrhizobium sp. BRP19
TGAAGGCTGAGTTTCACTTCGATTTCGGGAGCCCAAACGCCTATCTGGCCGAGCTCGCATTGCCGGATATCGAGACGCGCACCGGGATCAGGTTTGACTATGTCCCGGTCCTTCTTGGCGGCGTCTACAAGGCGACGGGCAACATGTCTCCGGCGGACTCACTTCGCGGGATCAAGAACAAGCCGGAATACAATGCGCTCGAGACCGCGCGCTTCCTGCGCCGCCACGGCATCACGAAGTTCGCGCCGAACCCGTTCTTTCCGGTGAACACGTTGAGCCTGATGCGCGGTGTCGTCGCGGCGGAATTTGACGGCCTGTTCGAGCCCTATTTCCGCGCCGCCTATCATCATATGTGGGTGGAGCCGAAGAAGATGGACGACCCGCAGGTATTTCGCGCGGCGTTCCTGTCCTCTGGTCTCGATATTGACCGCATCATCGCGCGCGCCCAGCAGGATGACGTCAAGAAGAAGCTGATCGAGAACACCACGCGCGCCGTGCAGCGCGGCAGCTTCGGCTCTCCGACCTTCTTCGTCGGCGACGAAATCTATTTCGGCAAGGACAGTCTGCGCGAGGTCGAAGAGGAAATCCTCGCGCAGCTCGCCAGCGCCCGGCGCCTGATCATAGCATCTAGGCAAAACTAACAGGCAAAAAGCCGTTTCTCAGGGAGGGTGCCGTGGTCTCATTGACCCAGGAGACAGTCGGGAGCGCGGACGGTCTGCCGAGCCGGATCCATCACGTGATGGCGCCGCATGTCGCAGCAACGCCGGATCGTGTGGCACTGGTCGACGACACGGCGACGCTGACCTATCGTGAACTCGATGCGGCGGTTCAGGCCACGGCTGACAAGCTGCGTGCGCTTGGCATCCGCGCCGGCGACCGCATGATGATCGTCAGCGAGAACTCGATTCCACTCGCCTGTCTGCTGCTCGCTGCGAGCTTGCTCGATGCCTGGGCGATCGTCGTCAATCCGCGGCTGTCCCCGCGCGAGGTCGACCAGATCCGGGATCACAGCGGCGCAAGGCGGGTGTTGTTCACTGTCGGGGTGTCGCAGGAGGCCGCCACTCATGCTGCACGGTGCGATGCGCCGGTGCAGGAGCTTGGGCCGCTGCGCGATATCGGCGTGACCGCGCTGAACACGGACACGGCGGTGGAGCCGGTCGACGCCGATGGCGCCAAACAAGTCGCAGTTCTCATCTATACCTCTGGCACTACGGGCACGCCCAAGGGCGTAATGCTGACCCACCGCAACCTCCTATTCAGTGCGCGCGGCACCGCCGCCTGGCGCAGGATGACCGCGGCTGACGTGCAATATTGCGTGCTGCCGATCTCGCACATTGTCGGCATCTCGCTACTCGCCATGACCTTGATGGTCGGCGCCAGGGTGCGCCTGGTCGCAAAATACGATCCGGCAGCCCTGGTGAAGGCGATGGCGGAGGAGGGCATCACCATCCTCAACGGTGTGCCTGCGACCTATCAGCGCCTGCTGGAGTACCGCCGCAATGCCGGCCTGCCGAAGCTCGATCGCGGCGCCCTGCGCTTGATCGCGGTCGCCGGCGCGCCGCTTGACCTCGAGCTCAAGGCGCGCGTCGAGCAGGAGCTGGGCCTGCCGCTACTGAATGGCTACGGGATCACGGAATGCTCACCGGGCATCTCGGGCGTGCGGAGCGAGTCGCCGAGGGCGGATCATGCGGTGGGGACAGTCCTGCCGGGCCTGGAGGCCAAGCTCGTGGGCCGCGACGGCAAGCCAGTGGCGGCGGATGCGGTCGGTGAACTCCATGTCCGTGGGCCGAACGTGATGCGCGGCTATTATCGGGCACCGGATCTAACCGCGAAGGCGATCGATCCCGATGGCTGGTTCAACACCGGCGATCTGGCTCGCTTCGAAGGCGATGTTCTCTACATCGTTGGGCGCACCAAGGAGATGATCATCCGGTCAGGATTCAACGTCTACCCGGCTGAGATCGAGGCCGTGCTGAGCACGCACGAATCGGTGGTGCAATGCGCCGTCGTCGGCCGGCCGGTCGAGGGCAATGAGGAAGTTGTCGCCTTCGTCCAGCTCATCCAGGGTTCCAAGGCGACGGCGCAGGATCTGCTGGCCCACATTGCTCCGCAACTCACCTCATACAAGCGACCGTCGGAAATTATCCTGATCGACGCGCTGCCAGCGACGTCCACCGGCAAGATACTGAAGCACAAACTGGCTGAGTCCCTGCGCAGTCCAGGCTGACGCTCTGCCTCACAAAGAGGTCTCTCGCAACGAAGGAAAAGGCCATGCAGAAGAGATACGCGACCGCAGCCGTGATCGGTGCAGGAGACTATATCGGTGCGGAGATCGCCAAGAAATTCGCGGCCGAGGGATTTTCGATCTATGCCGGCCGCCGTAACGGCGACAAGCTCGCGCCGCTGGTCAAGGACATCGAAGCCGCCGGCGGCGAAATTCACGCCCGTTCGCTCGATGCCCGCAAGGAGGAGGAGATCACCTCCTTCCTGAATGACGCCGACAAGCACGCGCCGCTCGAGGTCTGCATCTTCAACATCGGTGCCAACGTTAACTTCCCAATTCTCGACACCACCGAGCGGGTGTTCCGCAAGGTGTGGGAAATGGCCTGCTATTCCGGTTTCCTGGCGGGACGTGAGGCGGCGCGGCTGATGACCGCTCGCGGCGGCGGCAAGATCTTCTTCACCGGGGCGACCGCGTCCTTGCGCGGAGGCAGCGGTTATGCCGCCTTCGCCAGCGCGAAGTTTGGCCTTCGAGCGGTCGCGCAGGCGATGGCGCGCGAGCTGGGTCCGAAGAACATTCATGTTGCGCATCTCATCATCGATTCCGGTGTCGATACGGAGTGGGTGCGCCAGCGCCGCATCGAGGCGCTTGGCGCCAACGCGCTCGACAATCCGGACCTCCTGATGCCGCCGGCGGCCGTCGCCGGCGCCTACTGGCAGCTCTACCAGCAGCCAAAGACCGCCTGGACATTTGAGCTGGAGATCCGCCCGTTCGGCGAGAAGTGGTAGGGAGCCGGTTCGATGGAGCTCGCATTGTCGCCG
>NZ_JADYVZ010000057.1:0-3030 GCF_020194195.1 Bradyrhizobium sp. BRP19
CTTGATGCCACTGCGTGGCCAAAGACGTTTTCGCTTGCCTTCAACATTTCGCCTGTTCAGTTGCGGGATTCCGCGCTTGGAGAGCGCATTATATCGCTCCTAGAGCAGACCGGCTTTAGTCCGCGCCGCCTGGAGATTGAAATTACAGAGAGCGCGTTCGTGGAAAGAAACGGGGCTGCGAAGACCGTAATTGACGAACTTCGTCAAGCCGGCGTCCCCGCATCGCGCTCGATGATTTCGGAACAGGTTATGCTACGCTTAGCCAGCTGCTTTCGTTTCGTCTTGACAAGATCAAGATCGATCGCAGCTTCGTGTCGCATCTCCACGACAGCACTGACAGCCGGGTGATCGTTCGTGCTATAATCGGCCTTGCTGAAGGGTTTGGTTTGACGACCACGGCCGAGGGAGTCGAAGACGAACGCCAGCTCGTCTATCTGGTGTTCAATGGTTGCACAGAAGGACAAGGCTACCTGTTCAGTGGTCCCGTTCCAGCCGCCGGTATCCCCGCGCTGCTCGATCGCGAAGCCAGCCGCGGACCGGTCACTGAAGATGGAGCAAGAAACCCACATGCGTGAGCCGACGCGCTGAGTTCAAGCGTGCTCGGGAGACACTTGATCAGAATAAAGCGTCTAGAGTTGCCGCGATACATTCGACACATCACCCTGCATTGTTGCTCAGGGCGGGCGCATTCACTTGGACAGGGCGCAGACTCTAAGAGATCACCTTGGCTCGATTACGCGATTGCGGGCGGCGGCCTGTCGTGCATCACTGTTTTGACCGACTCCAGCGTCAACGCACAGGGGCCGCGAACGGCCCTATGCGCTCAGAGTGCGCGAGCGGCCAAGCGCCTGATCTTCGACTACTCTCTTCGCTCTGGCGGCGTGCAGATGCACGATGAGCTGAATTAACGGCGATCAGATACCCGAAGTCTGGATATTGTCTCGAAGAGCCGTTATCCAAATCCCCTAACAGGCTGTTGAAAAAGGTGCTCGCCGCCGACCGGCGACCGTGATTCATTAGCTCCGACGAGATTCGGAGATGGGGCGTGCGCGGCGGCGACAATCGAACGGGCGAGCTGTTCAGCTACGTCGACCTGGAGGCGCGGGTGCGGCGTGATCATCCGCTGCGAGCGGTCCGGACGATCGTGAACGAGGCGCTGTCAACGCTGGAGCGCGAGTTTGCCGCGCTCTATTCGCCGATTGGGCGGCCGTCGATCCCGCCGGAGAAGCTGCTGCGGGCGATGCTGTTGCAGGCGTTTTATTCGATCCGCTCGGAGCGGCTTCTGATGGAGCGGCTGGAATACGACCTGCTGTTCCGCTGGTTCGTCGGAATCGGCGTCGATGACGCCGCCTGGGACCATTCGGTGTTCTCGAAGAACCGCGACCGGTTGCTGGAAGGCGACATCGCGGCCAAGTTTCTGGCGGCGGTGCTGGCGCAGCCCAAGGTGAAGAAGCTTCTGTCGAGCGATCACTTCTCGGTCGATGGCACGCTGATCGAGGCCTGGGCCTCGATGAAGAGCGTCAAGCTCAAGGAAGGCTCGGGCGAGCCGCCAGCGCAAGGCGGCGGGCGCAATGCCGAAGCGGACTTCCATGGCCAGAGACGCTCGAACGACACCCATGCTTCGACCACCGATCCCGATGCCAGGCTTTACCGCAAGGGGAAAGGCAAGGAGACGAAGCTGTGCTTCATCGGGCATGGGCTGATGGAGAACCGCCACGGCTTGCTGGTCGACGCCTGCCTGACACAGGCCGACGGGCATGCCGAACGGGTGGCCGCGCTGCACATGATCGAACCGCGTGCCGACCGGCCGACAGCGATCACGCTTGGCGCCGACAAGGCCTACGACGCAGAAGACTTCGTCAACGAGCTGCGCTCGATGAACGTGACGCCGCATGTTGCGCAGAACACCAGCGGCCGCAGCTCTGCGATCGACGGGCGAACGACCCGGCACGGCGGCTATGCCGTCAGCCAGCGCATCCGCAAGCGGATCGAGGAGGCATTCGGCTGGATCAAGACGGTCGCCGGGCAAGAGAAGACCAGCTTCCGTGGCCGTGAACGCGTCGGATGGGCCTTTACCTTCGCTGCTGCCGCCTACAATCTGGTGCGGCTGCCCAAGCTGATCGCGGAGGCCGGCTGATGGCCAAGGTGCCCGGCTTCGCCAAGGCCTTTGCCGGCCGCTGGCGCATCGTCGAAATGGACACCTGGGACGGCGACTTCCTCGATCTCGTCGAACAGGCGCATCTCACCTTCAAGGGCAAGTCCGACGGTGAAGTTGCCTTCGGTGCGCTGAAGGGCTTCCTCGACGTCCGCTACGGCACGCGAGACGGTTCGGCCTGCGCGGAGTTCTCATGGCAGGGACACGATGAGAATGACCCCACCTGCGGTCGCGGATGGGCCATGATCGGCACTGCCGGCAGGCTCGTCGGCCACTTCTACATACACAATGGCGACGATTCAGCCTTCGTTTGCGAACGCGGCTGAGTTCTTCAACAGCCTGCTAATGCCCCTCCGACTGAAGCGCCGGAGCTGTCTCCTAACGACTCCTGATTACTCCAGGGAGGGCCGGACGCACACGATCCGAATCACACTTCCACGGACATCCGCGGCTCCCCGTCAGGTGGGAGCCCTCCTGATCAGGCCGTTTATGATCAGCCAAACCTCCCAGGCCGCATTGCTCAGCACCAAACGATCCCCCAAGGCTTCCAAAACGAGACTTAGTCGGATTTGCGACATTACGTTCGAACATGACCTTGACTGTCCGATTTCTGACATGCAGTCGGTCTGGTACACTTCCTTGAAAAATTTTCCCTTACTGATCAAGCTGTCGCAGTTGGCATAGGGTTTGAACAGAGAGGCGCATCCACCGCAGCCGACCACGAAGCGGCGGCTACGCTAACGCTTCTTCGGCTGTGGCCTTTTGACGCAATGACACGAGCTGCCACATGGAGTCGGTCTCAATAGCACGTCACAAAAACTGCCCTCAATGTGGCTCTGCATTGGTCCACCTCGAGTGGCATGAACGCATCGGTG
>NZ_JADYVZ010000058.1:0-2998 GCF_020194195.1 Bradyrhizobium sp. BRP19
GAGAGCAGCAAATCGGGCTTTCAGCCGACCTTTCGTCCCGCTGCGCCAACTCACGGTTTTCCATTTGGCGCTCGCCAGCATGTGTTCTGCCGCAATTGATAAGATATCCGGCACGTGGTGCTTTCGTGGTTTCCCGCGGACTTTGGTAATCGGCCAAATGAGCTTCACATCAACCGGATACACCTTGAGGTGCCGAGGGATGCCGACGGCCCAGGCCAATCCGCGTTCTGTTAGCCCTTGTCGAAATGGTGCGCTGAGCCCGTATCCTGCATCCGCCAGCACACATCCAAAGCGCACGTTGGCTGCCATCGCTCGATCAACCTCAGCCAAAGCGATTTCTGGCTTGGATCTTGCCGTTCGGTGTTCGATCGTAAGCGCCGTTCCGCTCCCACCTTCTCACGGCACATGGGATAGGCGAGTTTCACGATCTCTTTGAAGGGATCGGCTTGTGTCTATGCTTGACCATACGCTTAAGTCGGACGTGACGGCGCGCCGGCTGGAAGTGATCACGGAGACGGGACGCCGTCGTTGGTTCTCCAAGGACGACAAGGCCCGGATTGTCGAGGAGACGCTGGTCGCAGGCGCGGTCGTTTCCGAGATTGCCCGGCGACACGGGCTGACCCCACAACAAGTGTTCACCTGGCGCCGGCAAGCACGCCGGCAGCCGGCGCCGATGGCGGACGATCCGCAGTTTGTACCGGCGGTGGTAGACGCCATGGCACCAGTCGCGGTTGCTGGCCATGAGCGCAAGACAGCGCGACGTAAGGCCAAGCCGGATGTCGGGGCTCGCCGTTGCGATGCCGGGTGCATCGAGATCGAAGCCGAAGGCGTCACGATCCGGGTCGGCCGAGGCGCGGACGTGGCGATGATTGCGGCCATCCTCCATGCGCTGAAGGCAAGCCGGTGATCGGCCCGTCCGGAACTGTCCGGGTGATGGTGGCAACCAAGCCGGCGACTTCCGCAAGGGAATGGAGGGCCTGGCTATGTTGGTGCGCGAGCACATGAAGGCCGATCCGTTCTCGGGTGCTGTTTATGTGTTCCGTGCCAAGCGGGCGGACCGGATCAAGCTGATTTTTTGGGATGGTACGGGTTTGTGCCTGTTCGCCAAGCGGCTGGAGGAAGGCGTCTTCCGCTGGCCGAAGATCGAGGACGGCGTGATGCGTTTGTCGACGGCGGAATTGTCGGCGTTGCTCGAAGGGCTCGATTGGCGGCGTGTTCACGCGGCACGGGAGACGGTCGTCCCGACGCAAGCCGGATAATTGTGGGCCGCGCTGCGGCGAAGTGAATCAGGGGCATCGAGCACGTCGTCAGGCGGGCGCGAATATGCTCTGATTTGCCTGTGAGCGATAACCTTCCTGATGATCCCGAGACGCTGAAGGCGATGCTGCTGGCCGAGCGGCATGAGAGCGAGCGGCTGCGCCAGATCATCAAGGAATTGCAGCGTCATCGCTTTGGCCGCAAGGCAGAGTCGCTTCCCGAGGAGCAGATGCTGCTAGGCCTCGAGGACGTCGAACAGGTTGCGGCCTGTACAGAAGCCAGCCAAGACGAGACAGCTCCGGAAGGCCGGGCCGAACGGGCGCGCAAGCGCCGCAACAATCGCGGAGCACTGCCGGCGCACCTGCCGCGGATCGAGGTCGTCGTCGACATCGACGACAAGATCTGCCCCTGCTGCCAGGGCGAACTGCATCGGATCGGCGAGGACAGGAGCGAACGGCTGGACATGGTGCCGGCGCAGTTCCGCGTTGTCGTCACCCGGCGCCCCAAATACGCCTGTCGCCTGCGAGGACGGCGTCCTGCAGGCCGAGGCTCCGGCCCGGCTGATCGAGGGCGGACTGCCGACGGAGGCAACCGTCGCCCAGGTTCTGGTGTCCAAATATGCCGATCATCTGCCGCTTTACCGGCAGGCCCAGATCTATGCCCGCCAGGGCATCGCTCTCGATCGATCGACGCTGGCGGACTGGGTAGGGCATGCCGCCTTCCATCTGCGCCCGCTGCATGAGCGCCTTCTCACGGTGCTTCGCGCGAGATCCAAACTGTTCGCCGACGAGACGACGGTGCCGGTGCTCGATCCTGGTCGAGGGCGCACCAAGACCGGCCAGCTCTGGGCCTATGCCGCCGACGACAGGCCCTGGGGCGGCCTCGATCCGCCCGGCATCACCTATGTCTATGCACCCGACCGCAAGGCCGAGCGGCTGTTCAGCCATCTTGCCGGCTTCAAGGGCGTCCTGCAGGTCGATGGTTACAACGCCTATCCAAAGCTTGCCGAGCGTGGCGAGGTCGAGCTTGCCTTCTGCTGGGTGCACATGCGGCGCAACTTCTACGAACTCGCGACAGCCGGACCGGCGCCGATCGCAAGCGAGGCGCTCAAGCACATTGCCGCATTCTATGCGATCGAGAAGGAGATCCGCGGCCGCAGCGCGGAGGAGCGCCGCCTCGTGCGGCAGCAGAAGAGCCGACCACTGGCCCATGCCTTCGAGGTATGGCTGCGCGCCAAACTGGCTCTCATCAGCCAGAAGACCAAGCTCGCCGACGCCATCCGCTACGCCCTCTCGCGCTGGCAGGGACTGACGCGCTTCATCAATGACGGCCGCATCGAACTCGACAACAATACCGTCGAACGATCAATCCGTGGCATCAAGCTCAGTCGCAAGAACGCGCTGTTTGCCGGATCCGACGGCGGTGCCGAACACTGGGCTGTCGTCGCGTCCCTGGTCGAGACTTGCAAGCTCAACGACGTCGATCCGCTCGCTTATCTCACCAACGTCCTGACCAGGATCGTCAAAGGGCATCCCAACCGCGACATCGACCAGCTATTGCCCTGGTCCTACCGCGCTCAAGCCCTCAAAGCCGTGGCCTGAGCACGACGCTTACGTTCGATCGGCACCCGAGCACGCATCAAACGAGACACATTGCCTGTCCAACTCTCGGGCAGAAAGAGACGCAATGCGACCATCACGGGCACTTCGCCGCGCGCAAGGGTCAGCGACACCAGCGTTTG
>NZ_JADYVZ010000059.1:0-2824 GCF_020194195.1 Bradyrhizobium sp. BRP19
CGCGTTCACGATGGTGATGCCGAACCACCAGTACAACAGTGGGCAAATCAGGCTGGCAAGCCTGAAGGGAAAAGTGCTGAGCCAGTAGAGCAATGAATCGAGGATCCCGATTCGATGCATCAGACCAAGGCTGCGCATGCCAAAGGGGCTGTATGAGTTGCGGACAATTTGCATCAAGCCGAGGCACCACCGTCCACGCTGAGTAATATACTCTTTCAGTCCTTCGGGAGCCAAACCTTCAGTCAATGGCTCGTTAAGGTACACAGTTTGCCAGCCGTTTTCCGCAAGCTTGAGGGTGAGTAGGAAGTCCTCGGTTACGCTTTGTGTTGGAATCCAGCCAATCTGCTCGACGGCCGGTACCCGCATTACGGATGATGTCCCACAGCAGATGGCAATCCCCCAAGCGTCCCGCGCTGGCTCGACGTTGTCAAAGAAATGACGTTGTTCATCCGGATATGCGGTGCTTATTCCAAGGTTATGTTGGATCGGATCAGGATTGAAGAAGTGCTGCGGGGGTTGCACGAGTGCGACGCTTGGCTCGTGAAACAACGCTAGCGTCCGCTCGATGAAGTCCGCATGGGGAACGAAATCTGCGTCAAGTACAGCGACAAAGACCGGGGGGGCTGGATCGCGGGCGCACGCGCGAAGTGCATGGTTAACGTTTCCCGCTTTAGCGTGCTCCTTATCCGAGCGTGCGAGATATCCGATTTCGTGCAGCTCGCAAAGTTGCCGCACCCAATTCCTGGCGCCGTCGTCGAGGATAAAAATCCGAAGCCGTGGATAGCGGATTTGCGCCGCGCCAATGATCGTGCGCTCGAGCACTTCCGACGGCTCGTTGTAAGTCGTGATAAAGACGTCCACACGCGGCGCTTCTCCAGGCAGCCACCATTCGGAGTACCGGTCTGCTTCTGCCGACCGCTCTTTCACCCGCGACAGTATGAAAAACGCGATGGTAGAGGAAAGCATCGTCAGAGCTTCGAGGATGGCGAATGCCCAACTGAACAGCGCGTCCGCAGTCCAGTCGAGGGGCGCCAGCGTTTCGGTGAAGCGCCAAGCCATATAACGCCAAGACAGTACGGCAGCCGTCCCCAGGAGCAGAGCGCGCCAATACCACTTCATCGGATTGAGAAACGGAAAGACGGTAAGGCAGAGCCCAATTATGAAGGCGGCGCCTGCGAAGGCAGCAACGAGTGGCGACAGCAGAATCATCAGAGTCCGTACCGCGTTATAAAGCGACGGAATTGTGCGATTGGGCCAGCTGTGAAGATGACGCGTCCAGTACGTCCAATCGCGCAGCCGAGATCTGCCTCTCCTGCAAGGTCTGGAACTGTCACTGTGACATCAAAGCGCTGGAGATGTTGCGCACTTGGACCCACAGCAAAATTGGTGTAGAGCGAGGCCGCACCGGATCCGCCAAGGCGGGTTATGGTTCCATTGAAAATACGATCATCTCGAAACAACCGAAATTGCGCGGCCGTTCCCACCGAGAGACCGTCGTAGAGAGATTCGCTGACGCCCGCGGTGACAATCTGGGTACTGCAGTCTACGATCTTGACGAGATCCTGGCCGCGCCGCGCGTATTGGCCATCGTCTATTAGTATGTCCCAGACCAGACCAACGACGCTGGCATTAAGGGTAGCGAAGCTCAGATTATTGACACGAAGACGCTCGGCATCGACTTGCCGGTCGAGCTGTACAATACGTGCTTTCACCTGCTCCTTGTCGACATTTAGCTCGGCCAACCGCTGCTCGAGCTCTCGGATACGTTGGGCCGAGGAGGGAGCGTCGTTATAGGACTCCCCGATGAAGACGCCCTCGCGAGCGGACGTAAGTTCCGTCTCCAAATATTTCACTCGCTGCTGCGCACTCTCCAGTTCTTGCTGCGCGACGTCGTAAGTTGCACGAGCGCGATCCAAATTCGCCGCCGTCTGTACACCACGCGTGCTCAGTTCGTTTGCTCGCTTGCATTCTGCGTCCGCTTGACGAAGGCGTGTGGCCGCAGCGTCTTGAGCTGCTTTCGTTTCGGCAATTCGAGCCTCAATCTGCCGAACCCTTCCGGGCTGGTAATCAGTTGATTGAACATCGAAGCGAGACCTGGATGCGGACAAGGCCTCTCGCTGGCCAACGAGACGGTTGAGCTCGATCTGCTGGTTCGTGCGATCGCGATCAAGCTCAAGAAGCCTCGCGGTATCGAAGCGTTGGTCGTTGATTTCTGCTATGAGCTCGCCGGGACTAATGCGCGCGCCGATGCTCTTTACGGCAAGCGTTACCTTTCCTTCGATTGGGGCGCGAACGATGTAGAGCCGAGCATTGAGTGTAGCGTCCGCCGATGTTCCAGCGAAGTGCTCACCGATAATAACGTACAATCCCACTGCCGACAGGGCCAAGCCGACGATTGCACGTACGAGCCTCATAAGGACATTCCAACTGCATTTATGACGGGAGGGTCGCGCAGCGTATTACTGAGCAGCCTACGGTCCAATCGTTTTCGCCTAAGCGACCCTCCGCCCTGCTTTGGATTGCCAAGTCCGCTCGGATGCAAGTGTTAGCGGGTCAGGCGTCATGATCAGACTAACAGGCTGGTAAAGAAGAGCTTCGTGATCTCAGCGGCAGGAGGATCCGTATCGTCAGAAGTGCAAACGGTCATGAATTCATTCCTGCAGTTCCAGCAGCGCCAGAGATCTTGGACCCCCCGCGCACCGATGCGTTCATGCCACTCGAGGTGGACCAATGCAGAGCCACATTGAGGGCAGTTTTTGTGACGTGCTATTGAGACCGACTCCATGTGGCAGCTCGTGTCATTGCGTCAAAAGGCCACAGCCGA